>JANMBU010000047.1:0-41407 GCA_031360575.1 Gemmatimonadaceae bacterium | reverse complement strand
TCGTGCGTCACGTGCAGCACCGTGATGGCGCGTTCGCGCTGCAGGGCGCGTGTCATCCGGCGCATCGCGGCGCGGCGCGGGGGGTCAAGGGCGGCGAAGGGTTCGTCGAGGAGGAGCACACGCGGCTCGCTGGCGATCGCGCGCGCGAGAGCGACGAGCTGCTGTTCGCCGCCACTCAGGGTTGCGACAGAGCGGGTGAGGAGCGAATGCGTACCGGTGCGCGCGACAGCGTCCTGCACGGCGGCAGGGTTCGTCGCGCCGTACCCGATGTTTGCGGCGACGTCGAGATGTGGAAACAGCAGTGAATGCTGGTAGACCATCCCGACGTCACGCGCCTCCGGAGGCATCGCGGTCACATCGCGGCCGCGAAGCACAACGGTACCGCCGACCGGCGCGCGGATTCCGGCGACGGTCTCGAGCAGCGTTGTCTTGCCGGAGCCGGCGGCACCGAGGACGACGCCGTAAGCGCCGTCAGGCACCTCGAGCGATGCCTGGTCGAGCGTGAACCCGCCTTGGCGGACGGTGACGCCGCGGAGCGCAATGCTCATGCGTCGGTCATCCGGCGCGCATCGGTCGCGTCACGTCGTGCGCGGGCCGGCGCCGTGCGGACGGCTGCCTAACGCTCGCAGCAGCAACAACGGGACGAGCGCAACGATCACCAGCGCGGCGGCGACGGGCAGCGCCTCGCGCAATCCGTAGCTGGTGAGCCGGTCGTAGCTGAGGACACTGGCAACGCGCGGGTGGTAGGCGAGTATCACGATCGCGCCGAATTCGCTCGACGCGCGCGCCCACGACACGACAGCGCCGGCGAGCAGGCCCCGTCGCGCCAGCGGTAACGTCACTCGCCGCAACGCGCGCCATGGGGTGTCGCCGAGGGTGCGGGCAACGCTCTCGTAGCGCGCGTCGACCCGGGCGATCGCTTCGCGGGCGGCGCTGACGTAGAGGGGCGCCGACACGAACAGCATCGCGGCGACGATCCCGATCGGCGTGCCGACCACGCGAATGCCAGCGCCGAGCAGTGCCGCGCCTAACGGCGAGCCGCGAGCGAGCACGAGCAGCAGCGCGATACCGGCGACCGGATGCGGGATGAGCAGCGGCAGGTCGAGCACCGCATCGATCAGCGAGCGGCCACGAAACTCATGGCGGGCCAGCCACCAGGCGAGCGGCGTCCCGAGAAGCATCGCGATCAGCGTGCTCGAGGTGGCCGCGAGCATCGTGAGGGCAATCGCGTCGCGCAGCTCGGCGTCGGCGAACAGCCCGTGCACACCGGTCGTGCCGCCGCGGGCGACGAGGGCGAGCGTCGGCACGGCGAGAAAGAGCAGAAGCAGCGAAGCGGCAACCGCGGCGACGACCGTCGCGATACGTTCGCGCGCGCGTTGCGTCACGGCGCGCGCAGTGCGACGAACCATGCGGGCGGATGTTCACCGACGAAGTGCGGCGTCACGACGTCGAGCCCCGCATTGCGCATCGCGCGCAGTCCGTCGGGTGAGATGAGAAAGCTGGCAAGCTGGCTCGCGCCACCCGGGTGCGGTGCGGTAATCGGAACAGCGAGCGCGTAACGGATCGGCGCACCGCGAACGGTGATCGAATCACCGCGCGTGCGCCCGGTCACGCGCAGGCTGACGCGCGCATACTCCGCCGCCATCGCATCGTCGCCGAGGTCGATCGATGGCGGCAGCGGGATCCAGCGAAGCTTCGCCGATCGGGCGGACGATTCGTAGACGAAGGCGTAATCGAGCGCACCGGTTTCGAGGAGTGCGGTCAGGTCGGCGGATTTTGGCCTGACGTTTCGCATCGGCGAGCGTGCCAGCACGCTGCGCTCGAGCGCGGGTGCATGATACGCTCGCTCGGCGAGCTGCAGTACGAGCAGTGCGCGATAACCGGCCGGATCGAGGTTCGGGTCGGAGCGTCCGACCTCGGCATCAGGCGCGGCGATGACGCGATACCAGTTGGTCGAGTCGATGTTGATCGTGGCGCGGGTTGGAGCGATCGCGATCACCATTCGGTTCCGCGCGAACACGAAGTAACCGCTGACGTCACGCGGCATGAGAAGCGAAGGGAACACTTCTTCGTCGGCCAGGGCGATGACATCGGGGATGTCATGCAGCTCGGTGATGCGGCGCGCCGCTTCGAGACTGCCGCTGCTGATCGTCGCGACTGGAATGCTGGTTCGCGCGGTGAAGCTGTCGAGCGCCGCGCGGAGCGGCCGGGCCAGACTGCCGGCGTGCAGGACGGTGAGTGTCGTCTTCGCGCCGGGCAATGCGTTCGCACGCGTGTCCGCATCGCGGCCTGACGCAGCGCGTGTGTCTCGGGTGCCGCAGCCGAGGGCGACACACGTCGTCGCGATCAGGATCAGAGTTGATCGTCCCATGCGCGCCAATATCCACGCTCGCCACTCGAGTCACAAGCGACGCCACTGTTTACGCTCTTTTTACGAGTCGCACCGCTGCAGCCACCGGGCGGGGGTGGTAGCTTGTCACGCACTCCAGCGCCGCATCCGAGCCCAGATGACTGAACCAGCAATCGAGATACGCAACGTCGCGAAGCGATACGACGCGCACGTTGCGGTGCGCGACCTTTCGCTCGTGATTCCACGCGGCAGCGTCTACGGACTGCTCGGGCCCAACGGTGCCGGGAAGACGACGACGATCCGAATGATCCTCGACATCATCGAACCGGACAGCGGGACGATCTCGGTGCTCGGCAGCGCGCATCGCGACCGATCGATCCAGGATCGTGTCGGCTACCTCCCGGAGGAGCGCGGGCTTTATCGCAAGATGCAGGTCCGCCGGGTGCTGCGCTTTCTCGGTGAGCTCAAAGGCCTGACCGGCCGTGAGGCAGACACGCGCATCACGAGCTGGCTCGAGCGGCTCGACCTGCGCACCGCCGACAAGGACTGGGGGCTGGCGAAGGTGGACGAGCTGTCGCGCGGGATGCAGCAGAAGGTGCAGTTCATCGGCGCGCTGCTGCACGACCCCGACCTCGTGATACTCGACGAGCCATTCAGCGGACTCGATCCGGTGAATGCGCAGGCGCTGAAGGATACGATCGTCGACCTCAAGCGGCGCGGGAAGACGGTCATCTTCAGCACGCACATCATGGAGAACGCGGAACGCCTCTGCGACTCGGTGTGCATCATCGCGAAGGGTGAGAAGGTACTCGATGGTGCGGTCAGTGACGTTCGCTCGGCGCACGGCGAGCGAACCGTCGCGCTCGCGCTCGACGGTGATGCATCGGCAGCGGTGAAGGCGATCCTCGCTGACACGTCGGTGATCAGCGAAGCTGACGACTCGAACCGATTCTACGAACTGGAACTGGCGCCGGGCGCCGATGCCAGCGCGCTGCTCCGGCGGCTGGTCGAAGCGGGCGCACCGATCCGCCGCTTCGAGCGCGTGCAGCCGTCGTTGCACAGCATCTTCCTCGAGAAAGTCAGCGCAACCGGAGTCGAAGCGGGGATGAGCGGACATGGCTAGACTCTGGGCGGTCATCAAGCGCGAGTATCTCGAGCGTGTTCGCACCAAGTGGTTCATCTTCTCGACGGTGTTCACACCGCTGTTGTTCGGCGCACTGACGCTGCTCCCGATCTGGCTGGCGAGCAAGAGCATGGACTCGGAGAACATCGCGCACATCGTGATCCTCGACGCATCGGGCTCGGGGCTGGGCAAGCGCGTCCAGCTCGCGTTAGGCGGAGGCGGCATCCAGTCGAGCGACACGACCTCGACGCAGATTATCGTGCTCGACACCGCGCAGCTGGCGGCCGCTGAGCTGGCGGCGACCCAGGCAGTGGTGAAGAAGGAGACGCGCGGCTACCTCGTGCTCGGCCCCCACATCCTCGATGCAACCGAGACGCGCTACGCGGGGCGCAACGGCTCGTCGCTGCCCGACATCGAGCGCATCAGGTCCGCCGTCAGGCAGGGCGTGCTGGCGACGCGGCTCGAGCGCGCGGGGATGGACGCGCAACGGGTGACCAGCCTGACGAGCGTTCGTGGGGTGGACATCGACGCCGAGCAGATCGGCGATCGCGGGCGCGAGGGCAAGGGTGGACTGGTGAAGTACATCTTCGCCTTCTCACTCGCCTTCCTGCTCTACATGTCGATCTTCATCTACGGGCAGAACGTGTTGCGCGGGGTGCTCGAGGAGAAGCAGACGCGCGTCGCCGAGGTGGTGGTGTCGAGCGTCTCCACCGACACGCTGCTCGCCGGCAAGGTGCTCGGCGTCGGCGCGGTGGGGATCACGCAGCAGATTCTCTGGGTGATCGGGTCGCTGGTGATCATGAAGATCCGCGAACCGGTGATGCACGCGCTCAAGATCTCATCGCCGTCCATCACCTTGCCGAGCATCGCGCCTGGCGTGCTCGCGCTGCTGCTGCTGTTCTTCGTGCTCGGCTTCATGCTCTACTCGGCGCTGTTCGCGGCAGTCGGCGCGATGGTGAACAGCGATCAGGAAGCGCAGCAGGCGCAGCAGCCGGTGACGCTGCTGCTGGTGGCGACGGCGATCCTCATCCAGCCGGTGCTGCTCAACCCGGGGACGAAGCTGGCGAAGATCGCGGCGATCTTTCCCTTCTCGGCGCCGATCCTGATGCCATTGCGACTGAGCCTCATCTCGGTGCCGTGGACGGAGGTCGTCGCGTCGCTGCTGTCGATGGTGGTGATGATCGCGATCTCGATCTGGATCGCGTCGCGGATCTATCGCACCGGGCTGCTGATGTATGGCAAGCGCCCCTCGTTCGGCGAAGTTGCGCGCTGGCTGCGGCGGAGCTGAGCGGCGGGCGACGTGGACTTCGATTTGCTGGTTGAGGAACGGCGGACGGGTCGAGCGCGTGAACGAGCGGGTCTTGCGAGGAGCGGACGATGAGCGAGCAGTCGAAGAAGCAGAGCATCGGGCGCGACGCGGATGGGAAGTCGGGCCTGGACGACGAGGTGGATGAGGCGTCGCAGGAGAGCTTTCCGGCGAGCGATCCGCCGTCAACCACTCCGTCGCATGCGGGGTCGCCGGACCCGGTGAAAAGCAAAACCAAATGAACCACAGAGCACTGCCGCGGGGGTGAGGGTCGGGGTGCGGGGGCGTGAACAGCTCTTGGTGCAAGCGGGGGGAGGGCCGGTTGGTTCAGGGGAATTGGCTACGGCATTTGGTTGGTAATGGCAATCACTGCTGCCATACTGGAGCTCAACAGATCTTGGGGAAGCGGCAGGCGGCGACCAACCCGCCTAACGCTAAATAATTTTCATTGCCGGCGCGCGACCGCGATCCGCTGACCGGCGCGGCGGTTCTCTGTGGTTCACCGTCTGCCGGATGCCTAACGTAAAAAACCGGCCAGGAGCGACATGCTCCTGGCCGGGTTTTTTTCGCGCGTGGCGAAGTCGCGTGATCAGTCGGCGCGAATTCCTGTGCTGTCCGACGCGGTGGGCGACGATGCGCTGAAGCTGCGGGTCGGGGTGGAGCCGTTACCGGCACCGAGCTGCGCGGATGCGCGGCTGCTGCCACTGCCCGTCATGTTCGTCGCGCCGAGTGAGGACTTGAGGTCGTTCACCCAGCCTTCGAGTTTGCTCTCGAACGCGCCGTGGATGCCGCCGACCAGGCTGGCGACAACGTCGTCGAGCATCTCACCGATCTTGTTGCTCGCGCCCTTGGTTGCGCCGACCGTTGCGGCCGCCGTCGCGGCAGCGGCCTTTACATCGGAGCGTGAGCCGGCGAGAAATGCTCCGGCGGCGACCGCCACTGCAAGTGCGGGCCACGGATTGTCCTTGACCACCTGCACCACGTTGAGCTTCTGCTCGAGCTGCGAGAGCGTGTCCGACATCCGCTCGCGCGTCAGTTCGATGTCCCGCCGGACGTCAGCCGTTGTTTCAGCCATTCCCTGTCCTCCTTGAGCGATGCCACCGTCTGGTCCGGGGCGAGGTTGGCGGGGGACAGTGCAGCACGTCCCCGCCTGACGAAGACGAATGCGACCGCGAACGCGATCACGGTGAAAAAGAGCGCGGCGAGCCAGTAGCGGTCGTGCAGCCACTGATCGCCGCCGAGCAATACGATGCCCGTGAACAACGAGAGGGCGCCAAGCAGGGCGAGCACGCCGCCGCTGGCGACCATCGCCGTTCCGAGACCGACGCTGCTGATGATCTTGTGGAGCTCGAGCCGGGCGAGCTTCAACTCGCTTCGCACGAGTGCGGCGCTCCCCTCCGCGAGATCGCGGAGGAGACCACCGACGCCCCTGCGGCCGTCGTGCTGGTCGACAGCCACGGCTCGGTCCTACTTGCGGAAGGCCTTGCCGAGGAGATAGCCGATGCCTGCCGCGACGAGCAGCGAGCGGCCCGGATTCTCCTTCACCTGCTTCTCGATCCCGGACTTCATCTGGTCGAGATCCGCGTTGCGGAGGAAGTCGGCCGTGCCCTGCATCCCGGTCGCGAGCTTGTCGCTGAGCTGACCGAGCTGGCCGTTGTCGGCGGTGATGGCGGTCGAGCCGCTCCCCGTCGCACCGGCGTAGCTGTCGGTGCCCGTCTGCTTCGCACGCAGCTTCTCGGCACCCGCTTCGAGCTTGTCGGCAAGCGTCGCCTTGAGTTCAGTCGCCTTGTCCTTCGCGCCGGCGAGGCCGCTCTTTGCCTTCTCCTTCGCATCGCTCAGGCTGTCCTTCGCCTTGTCGGCGAACGAATCAGCGCTGCCGGAGAAATTTCCGGTGGCCGAGGGTGCCGATCCGAAGCTCGAGCTGTCGCTCGTTCCACCGTATCCACCGCTGGTGGAGCCGGAGCTGGCGCCCGCCTCGTAGCCGGACTCCGGGCCTGCGCCCGTGCTGCTCGACCCAGTCTGGGAATTGAGATTGTCGTTCGGGTTCCGTTCCATCGGTGCATCCTCCGTTAGGTGTGCTGCGCGGGGCCTCCGTCGCCCCGTGTGCGGGAGTGTATTTGCAGGGGGCGTGCCGTGATTTACGTCGGGCGCCTGCTCGCGAACTGAAGTCCGCCGCGCTACCGTCAGCCGTTAGCCTTTTAGCCGTTAGCAGCAAGGAACAGCGGCACGACGACAGCGGGGGTTGAGACGATTTGTCTCAACCCCCGTCCGCTCTGGCGCCGTCGCTCAACGCTAACGGCTAATGGCTAACGCCTGCTGTTTGCGGCGTGCAGTACTTCTCAAATGCACCCTCGAGATCCTTGGCGATCGCGTCGGCAGTGCGGCTTTCGATCTGATGGCGCTCGAGCATGTAGACGAGCTTTCCGTCCTTGAGCAGCGCGATCGACGGCGACGACGGGGCGTAGCCGGTGAAGTAGGCGCGCGCGCGCGCCGTGGCGGCGGTGTCCTGGCCGGCGAATACGGTCGTCAGCGTGTCGGGCTTCGCGGGGTGCTGCAGCGCCTTGGTGACAGCTGGACGCGCATTGCGCGCCGCGCAGCCACACATCGAATTGACGACGACCAGCGTCGTCCCCTTGGCGTCCTTCAGCTTCGCGTCGACGGCTTCGGCGGTCTTCAGCTCTTCGACGCCGACGCGCGTGAGCTCCTGGCGCATCGGCGTGATCATTCTCTCGTCATACATCGGTCCATCCTCCGGAATGCCTGTGATCCTGCCCTACCACTACTGGGGTCTCACTCATCGTTCTCGGCGTGCCGTACCAAGGCGAGGATCGCCGACTGCGGCACCACCAAATAGCGCTCCTGTTCGAACGTCATCTCGACCGACGCCTTGCGGAAGAACATTGCGTAGTCGCCGACTCGCGCCTGCATGGGGACAAACTTCGTTTCGCGCCGTCCCGTTCCCATTCGCCACGGTTCGTCGGCATGTTCGCCCAGGTCGGGCATCGGAAGGCCGGGGCCGGTGGCGACGATCTTCCCGCCCTGCACCGCCTGCGAGTCGACCGCGGTCGCCGGGAGAATGAGGCCGACGTTGGTGCGCTCTTCGCCCTCCTCGACTTTCACGAGGACGCGATCGCCAACGACGATGAGCCGCTTGTTATGAATCCTCATGACGAATGATAACGCCCGGCGGGAGGAGCGACCTAGTGCCCGGCTTCCTCGGCGGCGATGCGCTCTTCGTTGTCCTCGTGGATCGCGGCCAGTGTATGATCGCGGTCGTCGTGGCGGAGGAGCAGGATGCGCACGAGCTGGACGACCAGCGCCAGGATCAGGGTGAAGACCGCCACGGGGATCGCGCGCCAGACGAGGAGATCGGCGGCCATCGGTGGCCAGTCACCGAATGTCGCGCGGCCGCTGCCCCACGGTTCACGATGCACCGCGGTGAGCGCGAGGCTCGTCAGCAGCTCGCCGGCAATCTCGAGCGCGACAAATAGCGGTGCGCGCCAGACCCAGTGCCTGATGGTGAAGTTTGCGAGATGCGCGGTGCTCATGCCGAAGAGCAGCAGTGCACCGAATGCCGCGGTCAGCCCGAAGTACACCCAGCTGTTCGCGCCGTGGGTGAGCACGAGCGCTCGATAGAGCCGCAGCACGACGCCGGTGATGAGCCCCATCTCGACGACCGAGAGCGTGAGCTTCCGGAACGCCGCGGGTTCCTCGACCTTCCAGTGAACGGTCTGCTGGGGAAAGTAACTCGGCATTGGGTCAGAACATACGTCCTGCCTCGGGCGGGCGAAAGACTGAGTGCCGCTCGCAGTGTCAGGGCCTCACGATCCCGGCGAGTTCAAGCGACCGGCGAGAAAACGCAGCGACTCCGGCAGGTGCAAGCGCCAGTAATTCCAGTCGTGCGCGCCCGGCCACTCGTGATACTCGACGTTCTCGCCGAGGGCGCGGGCGCCGGTGACGAATTGGCGATTCTCGGCGAGGAATGGATCGTCGACGCCGATGTCGATCATGAGCGGTGGCAGCATGCGTCCGCCGTCGGTCGCGCGGCGAGCGATGCGGAGCGGATCGCGCGCCCACCAGCCGTACATGTCGCGGCCACCGAAGGCGAGGCGCAACGCGGGCCAGAGCCAGTCGGGCCAGCGGGCGCGGATCTCATCGATGTCGGTCGCGTCTCGCTTCGGCGGGGGGATGCTGTCGTGCGCAATCCCGAGCAGTGGCGCAAGCACGCCGGAGTGGCTGGCGGCCACCGAGAAAACGTCGGGATAGCCTAACGCTAACGACACGGCACCGTAGCCGCCCATGCTCAGCCCGGCGATCCCGCGATGTGCGCGGTCGGCAATCGTGCGGTAGGTCGAGTCGATGTGGGCGACGACGTCGCGGGCGATGTAGTCGTCGTACTTCGGCCAGGGGACACAATACGCCGTGGCGCTCTCACCCTGCGGCGGATTGCGCGTGCATTCGCTGAAGTTGCCGAGCGCATTCCATGTCGTGTACCAGCCGTCATCACCGTCAGGCATGACGACGATCATCTCCGGCATTCCGATGGCGACGAGCGAGTCCATCGTCTCGGCCAATCTTCCGTTGACGGTCCAGTCGGTCTCGCGGCCGGTCGCGCCATGGAGGTAGTAGACGACCGGGTAGCGCCGCGTCGCCGCGTCGTAGGAGGGCGGCAGGTAGACGCGCGCATGCTTGCTCGTGCCGAGCATCTGCGACCAGAAGCTGATGTCGGCAACGCGACCCGCGACGCGAGCGACCGGCACTGAGGCCGACGTCGACGCGGATTGCGCCGGCGCGACGTTCACCGCGAGGAGCGAGAGCAGTGCGGCGGCGAGCGTCGTACGGATTGCACGCTGGGGCGCAGGCCGCTCAACGGGCGACCATCGAGAGCTGTTCGGCACGGCGCCTAACCTACGGGACTCGACCGGACGGCGACAGTGCGAACCGGCGGCGGCATGTGGCACATGCGTTGCCATCTGGAGTGCCGCAGGGAAAGGTCGCGGAATCCAGGTCATTACGCCGGCAACAGCGGAGGCTATCGTGCGTCGCGGAGGAAGTCTCATCGTCGCCATCATCATGGCGATCATTGGAGCGATCACCTACTTCTCGTCCAGTTCGAAGAACGAGGTGACGGGTGACGTCCAGCACATCAGCATCGCGCCCGACCAGGAGGTCGCGCTCGGGTTGCAGGCGTTCCCCGAGATGGCGCAGCAGTTCGGGGGCGAGATCACGCAGCGCGCGGTCGACGATTACGTCGAGCAGGTTGGGCAGCGCATCGTCGCGAAGAGTGACGCCGGCCGCGGGCCGTACAAGTACGACTTCCACGTGCTCGCCGACCCGGAGACGATCAACGCCTTCGCGCTGCCCGGCGGCCAGGTGTCGATCACGGTCGGACTGCTCAAGCGTTTGCACAACGAAGCGGAGCTCGCGGGAGTGCTTGGCCATGAAGTCGGCCATGTCGTCGCGCGGCACAGCGCAGCGCAACTGTCGAAGCAGCAGTTTGCGCAGACGCTGGTCGGCGCGGCGACGATCGCGTCGTACAACCCCGACCGTCCCGGATCAAGCGTCCAGAACGCCGCCATCGCCGCGGCAATCGGGCAGCTGGTGAGCCTGCGCTTCAGTCGCAACGACGAGCTCGAGGCAGACCGCCTCGGTGTCCGGCTGATGAAGGAAGCGGGCTACGACACGCGGGGAATGCACGACCTGCTGGTGATCCTCTCGCAGGAATCAAAGGGCGGGCGGGCGCCGGAATTCTTCAGCACGCACCCCAACCCGGCGAACCGCCTGGCGCTGGTCGACCAGCTGATCGCCGAGAACGGCGGGAACAGCGGGGGCGAGGTTGGGGCGGATCGCTTCCAGGAGAACGTGCTGCGGTACGTGAAGTAGGGGGCGAGACCAGCGGGGACGCGAGCGGTACCGGCCGGGAGCGCGCCTAACGCTTCGCCAACCGCGACGGGCAGACGCTGTGCTGCCGGTCGCAGTCTGGCGTTAGGCGACCTTCCACGGAATTAACCACAGAGAACCGCCACGCCGATCGAGCCGTCGCGGTCGCACGAGCCGGGATTGTTTTGGGCCTGTGGCGAGATGGTCTTCGCCCCGCTTGCCCCAAAGCTGTTTACGGCCGTGCCATCGCGAGCCTCACCCCCGCGGTCGTTCTCGGTGGTTCATTTGCTGTTCAAGCATGGCGCCGGCACGCCGGTAATCCAGATCGCAACGATCGTCACCGCGTCGGGGATCACGCTCGCGTCGCGCTCGACGGCGGCACCGCCGCCATGTAGTTCGGCGGGATTGACGCTCGTCTCGAACGACACCCCTGGAATGTCCTGCGCGAAGGCGACGACGTTCCCATCATCGGCGGCCGCGCAAAGGTGGCCGTGTGCTGCCCGCAGCGCAGCGACCGTGCTCCCGGTGTGAATCCCCTTCGCGGTGCGCAACACCGGGTCGCGCACGATGATCCGCGCCACGCTGGTATCGGCGGTGCCTGTCGAGATCGCGACCAGGCGGCCGCCGCCGACGTCGATCGCGTGCGACTGCTCAGCCAGCCCCTCGCCTAACGTGATAGCGGTGTCGCGGGTATCGCAGGCGTTGGCGACGGCGGAGACCCGGGCACCGATCCGCACCGGACCGATGCCCTGGCCCGTGATCGGCGTCGGCGCGGTCGCACACTGCTCCTGCGCGCCCGAGCGCTTCGGGCGATCGGGCGCCCGCGGATGGCCGGCAGCGTCGCGCTTCGAGTCGTGGCCACTGAAGCAGGCGAGTGCGAGCACCGCGGCGAGCAAGGCGAGTGGTGCGTGGCAGAATTTCATTGACCCAACTTGTCGCGACGGCGCGCGCAACTCAATGCCGCGCTGCCGTCAGGCGACGGATTACGGCGGCACCGGCTGTCCGCGCACGAGCGCAACGAGCACCTCCTCGAGGCGGTCGAGTGAGAAGGGCTTGGTGAGCACCGGCTGGCGCCCGATCGCGCTGGCGCGTGTTGCGCCTCCGCTGACGTCGCCGGTCAGGAACACGGTGCGCGCGGCGAGTCCGGGCCGGTCGCGGCGCAGGATCGCGTAGAGCGCGGCGCCGTCCATCACCGGCATGCGGAGATCGCAGACGATCGCGTCGACGCTCGTGTGTTCGAGCGTCTGCAGTGCGGCATCGCCGGTCGCGGCCGCGACGATCGTGAATCCGCGCAGCGCGGCGAAGCGCTCGAGCACCGATCGCAGCATCGGTTCATCGTCGACGACCAGGATGCGCAGGCCGGCCAGCGTCGAGCGCAGCGCCGGCGGCGGCTCGTCGGTGCGCGCCGGCGATGGAAACAGCGCATCGTCACCCGCGGGGATCGAGACGACCATCGTCGTGCCGCGTTCCGACGTCTCGGCGATGCCGATCGAGCCACCGTGCGCGGTGACGATCCCATAGCTCACGCTCAGGCCCAGACCCGTTCCCTCGCCTTCGCGCTTGGTCGTGAAGAAGGGCTCGAACACGTGTGGCCGCGCGGCGGGCGCAATTCCGCGCCCGGTGTCGCTGATCTCGAGCACCACGCTGCCGCGGAGCGCGCGCGACATTATGCGCAGCGTGCCGCCGCCTAACGGCACCATCGCCTGGACGGCGTTGGTCACCAGGTTGAGTACGACCTGCTGGAGCTGCCGCACGTCGCCGATCACCGGTGGCAGGGCGCGATGCAGTGCCAGCTCGACGGTGACGTTGGCGTCGGCCAGCTGAAAGTTGCGCAGGCGCAGTGTGCGCTCGACCAGCGCATCGAAGTCGAGGGGCTCACGCCGATTCTCGCTCCGCCGGGCGAAGGCGAGCAGGTCCTTCACCACTTGGCTCGCCCGAGCGGTCTCCGACTTGATCACCTCGATCGAATCGCGATGAGCGTCAGGCAGTGTCGGGTCGCGCAACAGAAGCTGGGCGAACGCGCTGATGCTGCTCAACGGGTTGTTCACCTCGTGCGCCACACCGGCCACCAGCTCACCGACCGCGGCCAGCCGCTCGGTCTCGACGAGCCGCGCACGCAGGTCGCGCTCCGAGGTCACGTCGCGCCCGATCACCAGCGCTGCCGGCGGATCGGCTTCGGGTAAGCGGCTGGCGGCGAAGGCGACGACTCGTGGCGGCGCATTCTCCCTCGGAATGCGTACCTCGCAGCGCGACGCCGTCCCCTCGATCGCCCGCGCCAGCGTATCGGACACCGCTGCCTGGTCATCGGCGACGACGATGTCAGCGAGCATGCGACCAACGAGGTGAACGGAGTCGATGCCGGTCACCTCGCGGACCGCATCGTTGGCCTCCCGCACGCGCCCGCTCTGGAGGACGGTGAGCACGACGTCAGGCGCCGCTCGGAAGAGCGTGCGAAACCGCCATTCAGCCTGGCGCAGGCTCTCGACGAGCTCCGCGTTGGACAGCGACATCGTCAACAGGTCGGCCATCGCCTCGACGCGAGCGATCTCCACCGCGGTGAAAGTTCTCGCCGAGCGGCTGGTCACCGCGACTGCTCCGATCCGCTCGCGGCGGCGGTGAATCGGGACGATGAGTATCCCGCGCACCGGAAGCGACGCGCCCGGCGGCTCGTAGAGCAGCCCCGGCTCGGCCATCGCATCGGCCTCCGTCCACGGCTTGCCCGAGCGGATCGCCCGGCCGAGCGCTGACGCGCCGGCCGGGACCTCGCGGCCGGCGAGTGGCGCGCTGATCCCGATCGCCGCGGCGATCCGCACCCGCCCGTCAGCGGCCAGCAGGCCTAACGGTCCGGCTTCGGTCATCAAGCCGAGCGCGCCGCCGTCCGCGCTGACGATGTCGACGACCGCCTCGATGAAGCGATCGAGCACTCGCGCCGGGTCGAGCTCGAGCGAGATCTGCTGGCCCAACGTCCACATCCGCTGGAGCACACGCTGCGCCTCAGCCAGCTCGGCGGTCCGCGTGTCAACGGCGCGCTCGAGGGTGGCGGTCAGCTCGCGCTCCGCGGTGACGTTGTGGGCGAGGATGACCCGCGCGCTGCGCTCGGCGTCGAGCACCATCGCGGCACGGATCGCGAGTACGACGCCGAACATCGCGACGCCGCCGCCGAGCAGCACATTGCGCTCGCCGGTGATCGCGAGGACCAGTGCGGCGCCGGCAGTGATGACGATCGCGGCGACGACGGCCCGTCCGCGCAGCCCGTCGATCACCGTCGTTCCGGCCACCTCGACTTCTGCCTGCTGGCGCCCAGCGAGCGGGGGAAAGAGCATGGCGAACATCGCCGGCGACACGACGCGCGCCGGTAACGCGAGCGATAGCATCGCGACGCTGAGCGCCCACCAGATGTCGGCGCTCGTCGGATCGACGTGGCCCGCGATCACTGCCTGACGCGTGATGACGGCGTGCGCTACCTCGAGCACGGCCGTCCCGGCGACCAGCGTCGCCGCGGGGCGCGTGCCGATCGTGTCGCCGCGCGTGGCCAGCAACAACGCCGCGAGCGCAATGGCGGCAATCATCCCGCTGCGCCAGATCAGCATCATCGTGGGGGCGGCAGTGGTCGCCCCACCAAGTGCGTCAGGGGACAGTTGCGCCAGCATCAACGCGACGACCGCCGCCGCGGTGGCTACGAGCACGACGTCGAGCAGCTCGGCGACGCCGAGTGACTGCTGGCGCCGGCGCGCGATGACAAGGGCGAAGGTGCCAGCCAGCACCGGATTGACACCGATGACGAGCAGCCAGAGTGATGGATTGGGCAGTGGCGGCGTGCGTCCGGGGACGACATAGGCCGCGATGTTATAGACCTGCGAGAGCGCGCCGCCGAGCGCAGCGAGTGCGACGCCGGCGTAGAGCGGCCGGCAGATGTCGGTTGCGCGCCACGCAGCGAGGACGAACGCAGTCAGCAGCGCGATGGTCGCAATGCCGAGGCTCACGCTTCCGGCAGTGGCGGTCGCTTCCGACGGCGCGACCAGGTGCAATGCGACGACGCCGACTGCGAGGTGAGTGACCAGTCGTGCAACGAGCGTCGCCTGATCGCTCGCCGATTTCTCCCGCCATCGTGTTCGCTTCACCCCTGATTGACGCCTCAGCGAGGGGTGGGTTTCACTGGGGCAGAGCGTCGATCAGGTCATGAACTCGTGCAGCAGCGAATGAAAATGGTGCACGCCATTCTCCCGCTTCACCGAGTAGCGGCCGCGATCGTAAACACGCGAATGGAGATTCTTCTGCACGGCCTCGCAGATCTCGATGTCCTCGGCCTGGATCTCGTCGCTGAACGCGACGAGCTTCGACCAGGCGGGGTCGGTGACCGGGTCGGCCGGTGGCTCGAGCGCAAACCATTCGAAGATGACGCGGCAACGCTCGTGGCCGAGCGGAATGATGACGTTCGTCTGGACCTGCCCGAGGTAGACATTGAGCATCGTGTTCGGGAAGAGCCAGTAATACTGGGCGCGGTCTTCCGGCGCGTTAGGCACGTACTGCCGCTGGCCGGCGAGATGCGGCGGCACCGGACGGAGCGGCGCGTGTTGCACCGAGTAGTAGCGGTGCGGCTCGACCCGATACTGGTCGTAGTCGAGCTCCTTGCTCAGCCCGGGATGGACGACCGGCAGGTGGTAGCCTTCGACGTAGTTGTCGACGTAGACCTTCCAGTTGCAGGCGATCTCGTAATCCTTGCGCATCACCCAGCGCATCCGCTCGGGATGAAAGTGCGCAGCGCGCTGCGGGATATCCTCGAGGAAATCGGTGAGCGGCGGCGCCTTCGGATCGACGTTGACGAAGACAAGCGGCCCCCACGTCGCGACCTGGATCGGCTGGAGGTGCATGTCGGCCGGTGAGAAGCGTTCGGTGCCTTCCATCTCCGGCGCGCGGAGCAGGTTGCCTTTGAGGTCATAGGTCCAGCCGTGATACCTGCACTGGAGCGTCTGCCGTTTGCCGCAGCCATAGGCGACCGGACCGGCGCGATGGAGGCAAACGTTATGATAGCCGCGGAGGACGTCGGCATCGCGGAGCACGACCAGCGACTCGCCGGCGACCTCGGTGGTGAAGAACTGTCCCGACTGTTCCACCTGCTCGGCGCGCCCGACGAGTTGCCACGTC
This sequence comes from Gemmatimonadaceae bacterium, assembly GCA_031360575.1. Classification (GTDB taxonomy): domain Bacteria; phylum Gemmatimonadota; class Gemmatimonadetes; order Gemmatimonadales; family Gemmatimonadaceae; genus JABFXC01. Next base: position 25,603 of record JANMBU010000047.1, on the reverse strand, counting down.
CGCGCGAAGATGCGCTCCCGCTCGAGCTCGAGGTACACCGGGTCGGTGTAGAGCCGCGACGGAATCGTCGCCGCGACAGCGATGTTCGGGTCGAAGGGGAAGTGGACGGGCATCTCGATCCGCGAGTTGGAGTCGAACTTCAACAATCAGCCGTGAGCCACCAACAATCAGCCGTTAGCCATTAGCCGTGAGCGTTGAGCGACTGCGGTAACCGCCGCTCCTTCCTGCTAACAGCTAAAGGCTAACGGCTTCCCTTTTTCAGTATCACGTACAACGGCAATCCGGCAATGATCGCCAGCGTTCCCCACCCGATCACCGCCCAGCCAACACCATACATCGCGTAGAGCACGAAGAGAAATGCCATCGTGGCGACGAGTCGTGGGTGGCGGCCGGTGGATCCAGCGCGGCGGGCGAGCACGAACTCGGCGGCGGCGGCGAGGAGGTGCGGGAGCAGCGTGATCAGCACCGCGAGCAGGACGACGAAATCGAACACGGCGAGCAACGATCGCGAGAAGTAGAGCAGCAGCATCGCACTGGTCACCGCCGCGCCGACGATGAGGCCGACCGCTGGCGTGCCGTACTTCGGATGGATCGCCGCCATCGGGCGGAAGAACAGCCCGTCCTCCGCTGCGCTGAGCGGCGCGCGCCCCGACATGAGGATCCAGCCGTTGAGCGTGCCGAGGGCCGCCGCGACCGCCGCGATCCCGACCACCGTGCCCGCCCAGGGACCGAGCGCCTGCTCGGCGGCCAGCGCGATCGGGCGCGCCGAGCCGGCGATCGTCGCGTTAGGCAGCGCCCCCGAGACGGCAACGGCAGTGAGCAGGAAGACCCCGGTGCCCACCCAGTAACCGATCATGGTACCGCGGCGGATCGTCGTCTCCGGAGCCTGTACTTCCTCGGCAGGGATCGTCGCCGACTCGACGCCCGAGTACGCCCAGACGACGAGCGAGGCGCCGACGGCGATCGAGCTGAAACCGTTAGGAGCGAACGGATGGAGGTTGGCAGCATCGAAGTGGCTGAGCGCAGCGAACGCGACGAAGACCAGCGGGATGAGGTTGAGGAACATCACCACCGTCTGCGCCCGTCCGCTCTGCCTGACGCCACGGATGTTGAGGAGGCAGAGCCCCCAGACCAGTCCGAGGGCGAGTGCGAAGCGCAGCATGCTGCTCGCCGCCAGCGCCGGGGAGAAGCCGGCGATGTAACCGACGGCGCCGGTGACGATGGCCGCGTTGCCGATCACCGCGCTCAGCCAGTAGGACCAGGCCGTTATGAAACCGGTCAGGTCGCCGAAGGCGTGGCGGGCGTAGACATACGGTCCGCCGGTGCGCGGGAAGCGCGTTCCCAGCCGCGAGTAGACGAGCGCGACGAAGAGATAGCCGAAGGCGACGAACGCCCACGCGACGAGACCGAACGGGCCGGTCGCCTTGGCGAGCGACGCCGGGAGCGTGTAGATCGACGTCCCGACCATGTTCCCGACGACCAGCGCCACGGTGCCGAGGAGCCCAAGCCCGCGGACGAGTTGCGCGCCCGAAGACCGGTCGGTGACAGCGGCGGTCGCGCTCAGCGCGTCACCGTCAGGCAGCCGCGCGTTAGGCAGGTCACCGGATGAGGTGCCCGATGCGCGACCAGCGGATGTCGGTGAGCGGGCAGACTCCGGAGCCGCACTCGGGATCGTAGGAGTAGTAGACGAAGATCGGTTGCCCGCGCACGTTGTTGCGCGGCACGAAACCCCAGTACCGGCTGTCCTTCGAGTTGTAGCGATTGTCGCCCATCATCATGTAGCGACTCTCCGGGATGAGCAGCGGCCCCCAGTCATCGTGCGTCGGCCGCACCGGGGGCGCGCCGAACCGCGAGCCCTTCACCTCGACGCGATGCTGCCAGTCGAACAGCGGATCGTACGATGCGCCGGCGCCCTCGGGCGCCGGCTCGTGCGCGCCGTAGCCCTGGCGCTGCGGCATCCCGTTCACGTAGACCAGTCCCTTGCGCATGAAGATCGTGTCGCCCGGCATCCCGATCAGCCGCTTGACGAGCGTCGGCGTCGGATCCTCAGGCTGGTCGACCTGCGGTGGTGACTGGAAGACGACGATGTCGCCGCGATGCGGGTCGCGATAGAAGCGGATCGGCGTGCCCGGAATGCGGATGCGAATCGGACTCCCGGTGAACGGGATCGTCGGACCGTAGATGAACTTGTTGACGAACAGCCAGTCACCGACGAGGAGGCTCGGCACCATGCTCCCCGAGGGAATCCGGTACGCCTCGATCACGAACGCGCGGATCGCGAGGAAGATCGCGATTAGTGCGACCAGCGACTTGAAGGATTCCCAGCTGCGCCCCGACGACGGACTCTTGCCACCGCGCGCCTGTGCGACGGTGTTCTTCGGCTTGCCGGATGCGGGGGTGCGTTTGCGCGGAGCCACGGGAGAGACGAGGAGCGAGACTGAGGGAGAGGCGATCCCGCCGCAGCGGGGACGAGAGAACTTACACGCGGGCACGACGAAGGGGTGCGCCGGCAAGGCCGCACCCCTCTGTAGGAGTCGCTCGAAAGCGTTCCGGTAACGGCTGCCTGTGACAGCCCGATCAGGTTACGACAGGTGCTTGTTGACGAGCTTCGTCATGTCGAACATCGACACCTGATCCTTTTTGAAGATCGGGCGGAGGTTCTCGTCGGCGTTGATCATGCGGCGGTTCTTGGGATCCTGCAGGTTTTTCCGCTTGATGTAGTGCCAAAGCTTCTTCGTAATCTCGGTCCGGGGCATCGGGCTGCTGCCGACGATGCTTTGAAGCTGCTCGCTCGGCTGCATTGGCTTCATGAACGCCGCGTTCGGGGTGCGCTTCGCGCCGCTGCGCTTCTTCTTCGCGACCTTGCGCGTCGCCTTCTTCGCGCCGCCCTTCTTCGCGCCACCCTTCTTCGCGCCACTCTTCTTGGCGCCGCCCTTCTTCGCGGCCTTCTTCTTGGCTGCCATGCGTAGTCTCCTTGGTGATGATCGGAGTGCGTTTTCTCCAGCGGAATTACCGGTCCGACGCGCCCAAACTATACCGCCTCACGCGAGACGCAATAGGGAAAATTGGAATTTCCCATAGGAGAATTTCTGTTTTTCCCTGTGAGAAACGACACACAGAGGCAGATTCTCCGGGCAAGCCGCGGCAATTCCCCGGGGTGGAACCGCCTCCGTAACGATTCCACGAGGTGAGGGACGCTCAACTCCCGGCCAATGTTTCGAGCAGACGAATCATTTTTTCGTCGTATGGATCGGGACTCGCATCGTCTTCCGCGACGTCGTAATTCTGTTGCGGCGTCTCGAGCACGAGGGGAATTCCCGCGGTGCGACGATCGGCGAGCAGCCAGCCGAAGGCCTCCTTGCCGATCGCGCCGTCACCGATGAGCACGTGACGGTCGACGTGCGATCCGAGTGCGCCCTGGCTGTCGTTCAGGTGGAAGAACGATGGTGCGCGCCCGGTCGCTTCCTCGAATTCGTCGAGCACGAGCGTCGCCGCATCGGGGCCGAAGGCGAGATCGTAGCCAGCGGCGAACAGGTGGCAGGTGTCGAGTCCGTATCCCGTACGATCGCGCAACTCATCGGGAATCACGGCGAGCATCGCCGCAATCTCCCCCGGCGCACGCCCGATCGAGTTCCCCGCACCGGCCGTGTTCTCGATCAGCAGCCTGGTGCTTCCCTCGACGGCGCGTAGTGCGTTGGTGATCGCCTTGCCGACGCGTCGCGTCCCTGCCTCACGGTCGCCATCGGTCGCCGCGCCCGGGTGAAAGCAGACGGCGCCGAGTCCGAGGGTGGTCGCGCGCTCGAGTTCCTTCGTGAGTCCGTTGTTGGCGCGCGCCCACTTCTCCTCGTCCGGCGTCGCGACGTTGAGCACGTACGCCGCGTGGGCGATCGTGTTCCGCGGCGGAATCTTCGATGCCTTCAGTGCATCGCGAAACCGTTCCGCCCGCTCGGGGCGAACACCGATCTTCTCGTTGTAGAACTTCGGCACTGCGGTGAAGATCTGCAGCGCCGTCATCCCCGATGCCGCCGCACGCTTCACCGCCATGTCGATCCCGCCGTTGTCGACGGTGTGTGCGCCGAAAAATCTCGTGCTCATGCGCTCCTCGGTGTCGAGCTCTTTCCGTGTGACCGGTTACCAGGCAACGCGCGCGAAACGGGCGACGCGTGTGATGATCGCTCCTGCGCCGCCATTTGCTCGGCGTACCCAGCCGACGGCGAGCTTCCCCGGCGCGATGGCGATCGCAGGCTCGCCCGCATCAGTCGTCGCCGGCACGCTCAACCGCTGCTCGAAGATGTGTCCCATGGTGTGCGACAGCGCCAGCCCGAGCGGCGGATGGTCCGCGCTCGGATCGACATAGACGACAGCGACGGTATCGCCGCGCGCTGCGATCGCGACGTCGACGAGTCGTTCGCCGTACACGATGGTGACTGGTGCGTGAAACATCTGTCCGCGAGCCATCGAGTGCGAAAAGAATACCCCGGCGCCCTGCGCGTCTCGCATGGCGTACGCCACGTGCACATAACCGCTGGCCGAATCCGCGACGATCGCCGGCGCTGGCCGTTTGCAGCCGGTGAGCGAATGGTCGGCGGTATCCACCGGCTCGGGTGCGCTCCAGCTCACGCCGCCATCGACGCTGCGTGCGAGCACGAGCGCCGTGCTCGAGTCGTTACGCGGCGCCCACCACGCGACATACCGCTCGGCGCCACCCCCGCCAACGAGCGCGACCCGCGCGCTCCCCGCGCACGCACCGGGCATCGATGGCGCGACGAGCGTGCCGGTGTCGCTCGTGAACGTGGCTGAGCCGCGTTCGATCACGAGTCGCCCCGGCCGCGGGCCGCCGTTCGCGGTGACTGCCGCGTCCCAGTCGAGCGGGGGCTGCGCGCTGCACGCGGCGACGGTTGCGATCGCGATCGCGCACGAGAATGAGCTCTTGGCCATCAGCCGTTGGCGTTGAGCGACTGCGTCATTTGCATCGCGGTAAGCTAACGGCTCACGGCTTACAGCTGCCGTTCGCGGTAAGCTGATGGTTTACTGCTCATAGCTTCGTTTTAGAGAGTACACATCGCGAGCGGCAGGGCGTAATCTTAGGAGAGAGGTTTTTCATCGCCCGACGAGGCTCCCATGTCTGCACCGACCGTTCCCAAGACCGCTACCCGATCGGCGGCCGCCGCCGCCAACGACACGCCGCTCGCTGACAGCGCGCCGGGCACAGGCCTCGGCGCGTTCGCTGGTGTGCGACGTGTGCCACCGCCGGTGAACGAGACGGTGCGGTCGTACGCGCCTGGCTCACCCGAGCGTGCGGCCCTGAAGGACCGGCTCGCGTCGATGAGCGCCGAGCGTATCGAGATTCCGCTCGTGATCGGTGGCAAGGAGATTCGCACCGGTGAGCTGGCGCAGACGACGATGCCACACGCCCACCAGCACGTGCTCGCCGATTGGCACAAGGCGTCGCGCGAACATGTGGGCCAGGCGATCGACGCGGCGCGCGCGGCGCATCGCGAGTGGGCTGCGTGGAGCTGGGAAGATCGCGCGGCGGTTTTTCTCCGCGCCGCCGAGCTGCTCTCGACGACGAGACGCGCAACGCTGAATGCCGCGACGATGCTCGGCCAGTCGAAGACCGCCTACCAGGCAGAGATCGACAGCGCGTGTGAACTGATCGACTTCTGGCGCTTCAACGTCGGGTTCGCGCAGGACCTGTATCACGAGCAACCGATCAACTCGCCCGGGGTCTGGAACACGCTCGACTATCGCCCGCTCGAGGGATTCGTCTATGCGGTGACGCCCTTCAACTTCACTGCGATCGGCGGGAATCTTCCCACCGCGCCGGCGCTGATGGGCAACACAGTGGTGTGGAAGCCCGCGGGGACGGCAATGCTGAGCGCGTGGTACACGCTGAAGATTCTCGAGGAGGCGGGGCTGCCGCCGGGGGTGATCAACTTCGTCCCTGGGGACGCAGCGATGATCAGCGACACGGTGCTCTCGCATCGGGACCTCGCCGGCGTGCACTTCACCGGCAGCACCGCGGTGTTCAACAACATGTGGAAGACGATCGGCGGGAACATGGCGAGCTATCGCTCGTATCCGCGCATCGTCGGCGAGACTGGGGGCAAGGACTTCATCGTCGCGCATCCGAGTGCCGACCCGGTCGCGGTGGCCGTCGGCATCGTGCGTGGCGGTTTCGAGTATCAGGGGCAGAAGTGCTCTGCGGCGAGCCGGGTGTACGTGCCGAAGTCGATCTGGCCGGAGGTGCGCGACCGCTGCGCCGCGATGATCGAGGAGATCAAGGTCGGCGACGTCCGCGACTTCCGGAATTTCATGGGCGCGGTGATCGACCGTAAGGCATTCACCAAGATCAGCGAGTACATCGGCGACGCAAGGAAGAACGCGCGGATCATCGCCGGCGGAAAGACCGACGACAGCACCGGGTACTTCATTCATCCGACGCTCGTCGAGACCGCCGACCCGAATTACCGCCTGCTGTCCGAGGAAATTTTCGGACCGGTGGTGACGGTGAGCGTCTACGACGACGCGAAGTGGAGCGAGATGCTCACCCAGGTGGACGCAACCTCGCCGTACGCGCTGACCGGTGCAGTGTTCAGCCGCGATCGTAAGGCACTTCGCGAAGCGATGGTCGCGCTGCGCAACGCGGCGGGAAATTTTTATATCAATGACAAGCCGACGGGCGCGGTAGTGGGACAGCAGCCCTTCGGTGGAGCGCGTGGATCGGGGACGAACGACAAGGCGGGGTCGAAGCTGAACCTGATGCGCTGGGTGAGTCCGCGGGCGATCAAGGAGACGCTGGTACCGCCGACGGACTATCGGTACGCGTTTCTTCTCGAGGAGTGACTGGCCATGACACCGGCCCGGTACATGAAATGAAGTTTCGATATTTGACCGCAGACATCTTCACCGACACGCCATTCGGCGGCAACCAGCTGGCCGTCTTTCCTGACGCGCGCGGGTTGAGCGACGAGCAGATGTTCGCGCTGGCGCGGGAGTTCAACTTCTCGGAGACGACCTTCGTGTTCCCCCCGGAAAAGGGTGGGACGCGGCGGCTCCGCATCTGGACACCGGGCGGCGAGGTGCCATTCGCCGGGCATCCGACGGTCGGGACGGCGCACGTGCTCGCGTCGATCGGCGAGATCGCGCTCGAGGGCGAGACGACGTCGATCGTTTTCGAGGAGGAGGTCGGCTCGGTGCCGGTGACGATCAGGTCGAGTGGCGGCAAGCCGGTGTTCGCGCAGCTGTCCGTCGCGAAACTGCCCGAGGTCGGACCGCCGGTGCCGACACGGGAGACGCTGGCCAGCATCCTCTCCCTCGAGTCGAAGGACCTCGTCGGCGGCCATTTCTCGCCGCAGAGCGTGTCGTGCGGACTCCCCTTCCTCTTCGTCGCCCTCAAGGACCGCGATGCCGTCAAGCGCTCGCGGATCAAGGTCGAGCAGTGGGAGCGAACGTTAGGCAACGCCTGGGCGTCGATGATCATGGTCTTCTCCCGCGACCCGCAGCGTGAGGGCTCCGACATCCGGGCGCGGATGTACGCCCCCGGCATCAGCGTTCCCGAAGACCCGGCCACCGGCTCCGCCTGCGCCGCGTTAGGCGGCTACCTCGCCGCCCGTGACCCGCGCCAGGACGGCACCCTGCGATGGATCGTCGAGCAGGGTTTCGAGATGAACCGCCCAAGCATCATCGAAGTCGAAGTCGACAAGCACGCCGGCACGATCACCGCCGTCCGCGTCGGCGGGGCGAGTGTCATGATGGGCGAAGGAACGATTGAAGTTCCGTGATGGAACTGAGCATGACCGAGACAATGAACGCCCCCGCCGCCGCGGCAGCCGTCGACCCGAACGAGCTGCACATGTCGCGGCTGCGCGCACTGCGCGGTCCGAACTACTGGCGCCTCGCGCCCGTCATCGCCTGCGACATCCGCCTCGGTGCCCTCGAGAGGGTCACGTCGGCTGACATCCCGGGATTCAGCGATCGCATCCTGGCGGCGATCCCGACGCTCGAGGAGCACCCGTGCACCCGTGGCAAGGCCGGTGGTTTCGTCGAGCGGCTGCGCGAGGGGACGCACATCCCGCACATCCTCGAGCACGTCGCGATCGAACTGCAGACGCTCGCCGGTGCCGACGTCTCGTTCGGCCGCGTCGTCGCCAGCGGCGATGAAGGCGTTTGGTGGCTCATCGTCGCCTACGAGGAAGAGGAGCTCGGGCTGCAGAGCATGCGCGAGGCGGTCGACATCGTCCGCGCATCGCTCGTCGGCGCGCCGGTGCAGTCCGCCGAGATCGTCGAGCGGCTGCAGAACCTCTACGCCGACGTCCGGCTCGGGCCGTCGACCGCAGCCATCGTCGAAGAGGCACGGCGTCGCGGCATTCCCGTTAGGCGCCTCAACAACCACTCGCTCGTCCAGCTCGGACTCGGCAAGAACCTGCGCCGCATCCAGGCGACGATGACCGACTTCACCAGCGCCATCGGCGTCGAGATCGCGCAGGACAAGGACGACACCAAGCGCGTCCTCGGCAACATCGGCCTCCCGGTGCCGAAGGGAGACGTCGCCACCACGCTCGAGGGGGCGATCGAGATCACCGACGAAATCGGTTTCCCGGTCATCCTCAAGCCGCTCGATGCCAGCCACGGCCGCGGCATCTCCGGCCGGCTCGACAGCGCCGCCGACATCGCGAAGGCCTGGCCTAACGCTCGCGTGCTCGGCCGCCGGGTCGTCGTCGAGACCTTTGCCCAGGGCGCCGATCACCGCGTGCTCGTCGTCAACGGCAAGGTCGTCGCCTGCGCCGAGCGCGTCGCTGCACACGTCGTCGGCGATGGCGTGAGCACCGTCAGGCAGCTGATCGAGCGCGGCAACCAGGACACCCGTCGCGGCGTCGGCCACACCCGGATCCTCACCCGGCTGCCGATGGACCAGCTCACCGAGGAATTTCTGGCCGAGCAGGGTCGCACACTCGATACGGTCCCCGCGGCCAGTGAATCGGTCGCCCTCCGATCGACCGCGAACCTCTCGACCGGTGGCACCTCGATCGACCGCACCGACGACATGCATCCCGACAATGTCACGGCCTGCGAGATGGCTGCCGATGCGGTCGGCCTCGACATCGCCGGCATCGATGTCATAACGGCGGACGTCTCGGTGCCATTCCGCGAGAATGGCGCGGTGATCATCGAGGTCAACGCGGCGCCGGGCATCCGGATGCACACCCACCCGACCGAGGGGACGCCGCGCAATGTCGGCGCACCGATCATCGACATGCTCTACCCGCCGGGCACCGAGCCGACGATCCCGGTCATCGCCGTTACCGGCACCAACGGCAAGACGACGACGACGCGCCTCATCGCGCACATGTTCCGCCACACCGGCAAGACCGTCGGCTTCACGACCACCGACGGTGTCTACCTCCAGAACCGCATGGTGATGGAAGGGGACATGACCGGCCCGTTCAGCGCGAACATCATCCTCTCCAACCCGCAGATCGACGTCGCCGTCCTCGAGACCGCGCGCGGCGGAATCATTCGCGCCGGACTCGGCTTCGACGAGTGCGACGTCGGCGTCGTCCTCAACGTGACGGCCGATCACCTCGGACTGCGCGGCATCAACACCATCGAGCAGCTGGCCGACGTCAAGTCGGTGATCGCCAGTGTCGTCAAGCGCGAGGGACACGCGGTGCTGAACGCCGACGATCCGCTCGTCGCCGCGATGCGCGACAAGACCACCGCCGACATCGCGTTCTTCTCGATGCAGCCGGATGGGCAGAACGAGATCTTCGAGGATCACATCGCTCGCGGCGGGATCGGCGCGCGCATCGAGAACGACACCTTCGTCATTCGCCGCGGCCGCCTCCGCATTCCGATCGCCAGCGAGCGCGACGTGCCGCTCATGCTCGGCGGGGGCGCGCGCTTCCAGCGCGCGAACATTCTCGCGGCGATCTGCACCGCGTACGTGCAGGGGATGCGCTACGACGACATCCGTGCCGCGCTCCTCTCCTTCTTCCCCTCGCCGTCGCTGACGCCGGGACGCCTCAACGTGATTCGCTTCGGGTCGAATCGCGTGATCGTCGACTACGCACACAACCCGGCGGCCGTCGAGGGGTTGATGGAGTTCGTCGAGCACACCCCGGCGAATCGGCGCATCGGCGTGGTCACCGCGCCAGGCGATCGCCGTGACGACGACATCCGCATCGTCGGCAAGCTTGCCGCGCGCGCGCTCGACTACGCGCTCGTGAAGGAGGACAAGGACACCCGCGGCCGAGAGCCGGGCGCGATCGCCGAGCTGATGATCCAGGGACTCGGCGAGGGCGGGCTGCCGCGCGAGAAGACGGAAGTCGTGCTCGACGAGCTCGAGGCGGTCGCCAAGGCGCTGTCGATGCTGACCGATCATGACGTGGTCGTCGTTCTCGCCGACGACATCCCCGGCGTCCTCGAGCTGCTCAGCCGTCATCAGTCGCGCCCGGCGTGAGCGGGCCGCTGCTCGGTGGCGCGCCTAACGCGCTGACCGGACGCCCAGACCCGGCGTCGGAGATCCGGATGACTTCCCTCCACGCGACGCGGGGAGCGAACTACTGGCTGCGCGATCCGATCGTCCGGATGGATCTCGTCGTCGGTTCCTACGAGGATATTTCGTCGGCCGAGGTGCCCGGCTTCATCGAAGCGCTGCTCGGCGCGATGCCTGCGCTGGTCGAGCATCGTTGCAGCATCGGCGAGCGGGGCGGCTTCATTCGCCGGCTGCGCCAGGGCACCTACGCGGCGCACATCGTCGAGCATGTCGCGCTCGAGCTGCAGACGATGATCGGGCATGACGTCGGCTACGGTCGCACCCGAGGCGGCGATATCGACGGCGAGTACACGCTGATCTTCGAGCGTATCCACGAGCAGGTCGGGCTTCGCGCGGCGGCCCTCGCGCTCGAGACGGTACAGCGCGCCTTCGCCGGGACCCTCGCGACAGTGGAGCAATACACCAACGAGCTGAAGTCCCTCGCCGCGCTGCCTGACGTTCCGCCGACGCGGCAGCGCGTGCTCTGCGGGATCACCGGTCGCGATGCGCGCGGCGAGACGCGTACCGAATTGCTGAAGCGCGGGATCGGCGACGACGAGTTGATCATCGACGTCGCGCCCTCATACATCCTGCAGGCGGGGCTTCCGTACTGGCGCTCGGAATTCGCGATCGTCCTCGACACGCAGCCGACGGACGTCCCCGAGCGCTATCGGGATCCGGAGCGGGCGAGCCGGCTGATGTCAGTGCTCGCTGACGAGGTACGGCGCGATGGCTTCGTCGTCTGCCCGGCGAAGGCGTGGGAAGTTCAGGATCGGGTGCGCGACGAGCAGTGCCGCGTCGCTATCTTTGCGGTCGACGACGATGTGACCCGCCGCGACCAGAAGCTGGCCGGGGCGGTTGCGCTGGTGGAGCGGGGGCGGATCCTGCTCGACACCGATGGCGATCGGCGCGATGCCGGCCCGCTGCGCGACGACGCTCCGGCCACCGCACAGGTGGCGGCGGCCCTTGCGGCGCAACTCTGGCATGAGGCGACCGCGCAGCGGTCGGAAGGCAGCTGATCGAACCAACCAAGCGACGCGCTGGCGAGACTTCGGGGACGCTCGTCCTCATCGGCGGGGCGTGCAGCCCGGACGGTGAAGCGTTAGGCACCTTCGTCCGGCGCAGCGGCGGCCACGAAGGCGGCCGCATCGTCGGCTTCACGACCGCGTCGAGTGATCCGATGGGATCGGCGCTCGCCTGGCGCAGCGACCTCAAGGTCGCCGGTGCGACCAACGTCGAGATCCCGATCGTCGACCGGCGCGACACCGCGCAGGACGCACGCATCGCGAAAATCGTCGAAGGGGCGCAGGGCATCTTCCTCGGCGGCGGCGACCAGGTGCACCTCGTCGCGACGATCGGTGGTTCGCGCGTCGGCAATGCGATCCGCGACGCCTATCGCCGCGGTGCGATCGTCTGCGGAACGAGTGCCGGCGCCGCCGCGCTCACCGAGACGATCCTCGCCGGTGGCGAAGTGGACGAAACGGGCAAGCACAGCGACATGCACATCGGGCCCGGACTCGGGCTCCTCGGCTTCCGCGCGATGATCGACACCCACTTCGCGCAGCGCCGCCGCCTGCACCGCCTGTTCGTCGCGATCGCCGCCAACCCCGACCTGATGGGCCTCGGCATCGACGAGGACACCGCGCTCGTCGTGCAGGGTCACCTCGGGGAAGTCATCGGCAAGGGTGGCGTGACCTTCGTCGACGGCCGCGGCGTCCGCTTCGACAACGCCGACGAGGTGAGCAGCGGCGCCCGCCTGACGCTGAGCTACCTGCGCGTCGGGATGGTCGGCCCCGGCTACGAGTTCAACCTTCGCGAGCGCGAGCTGGAGTGCCTCGTCCAGGCGCGGAAGACCGCCGAGCCGGTGGCTATGGTGACCGGAGAGACCGCGGTCGCGACGCCGGGGGTGCGGGCCGCACGTTAGGCAGCGCCGCCGCCCTGGTCGTGTCCGGCGTGCCGCGGGCCGCTACCGCCAGTCGCGATCGCTGGACGCGGTATTCCCCGCGCCCGGGATGGAGCGGCACGCGCTGCCCCTGCCAGTCCAGCGTGCCAGTAACCCCCGCCGGCAGCGTCACCGTCGCCCGCATCCCGCGCGTACCGTCGCGCGTCAGGCGCACCTCGATGTCGCCGCGCGGATGCGGCACCCGCCCCTCGGCATGCGACAGCGGCCCGAGATGCGGCGCGACCAGCACCGTGCGGAACCCGGGCCCACCCGGTCGCACGCCGAGCACCGTGGCCAGCAGACCATAGTCCGGGTGCGCGCTCCACGCATGCGAATCCGACCGCGACGGCTCCGGCGCTTCGAGCGTCGTCGTCAACCCCATCGCCAGCATCGCGCGCCATGGCGCCAGCTGCTCGACATAACGGTCGCCAAGCCCCGCCTCGCGCAGCGCCTCGAGCAGGTAATAGCTGAAGTAGTAGCTCGCTGGCACCAGCCCGGTGTCGGCGAGCACCCGCGCCATCAACGCCCGCTGCTCGCTCGCCGGAACGGCGCCCGCCAGCACCGCCAGCGCATTCGTCTGTTGGCTGTACATCGCCGAATCCGGGGAGTCGCGAAAGAGCCGCCGCGCCGGATCCCAGGCGCGTGCCCTCACTGCCGCGCGCAGCGATGCCCCGCGCGCCCGGTCGATTGACGCCAGTGCCTTCTCGCCTAACGCGTCCTCCAGCTCGGCTGCCCGGTCGAGGGCGTAGGCGTACTGCAGAGAGACCGTCGTCGAGTGGCCGCGCTCCGCGCCCGGCGGCGCCCCCCGCTCCCAGCCGCCCGCCCAGTCGACGAACCCCCACCACGGCGTGCTCCCCGCCGCCACCAGCCCAGTCGAGTCCACCCGCTGCGCGAACCAGCCGAGCACTCCGCGCACCCCCGGCAGGAACCGGCGAACGAACGCCTCGTCGTCGCGCAGCATCCAATAGTCATGCACCATCGCCACCCAGATCAGCGAGAACGGCGGAATGTACTGCGGCAGCGCCGACGGGTAGCGGCTGGCCGTCAGGCCCTCGGGGATCCGCGACTGGTCGAACTGCTCGATCGCGTTCCGCACGAGGCGGTCGTCGCCGCCGACGTAGAGCGAGATCAGCGCCTGGATGCGCGTGTCCCCAGCGTACTGCAGCTGCTCATAATACGGCGTGTCGAAGTAGGTCTCGTTCGCGCAGAGCCGCGCCGTCCGCCAGCTCATCGTCCACACGCTGTCGATCCATCGCGCGTCGCTGGTGAACCGGCCACGCTCCTCGTACGGGTACGCGCTGAAGATTCCATGCACGTCGTGCACGCGGAGCGGCTCGCCCGCGGTCTCGATCTCGAGCTGCACGTATCGGTATGCGCGGAACCAGAGCGTGCGGAAGCGTCGCCGCCCACCCCCGTCGGGACGGATCACGTCGCGCAGCCCGACAATGTTCTTGCCCTCGATCGCGCTCCGATCGCCCTTGCTGCCGCTTGCATCGCGAAGCGCTTCGGCGTAGGTGAGCGTGATCATGCTCCCCGCGCCGCCGCTCGTTTCCATCGCGAGGAACGCGGTGGTCAGCTCGCCCTGATCGAGCAGAACCACTCCCCGGCTCCGCGCCGGCATCACGAGGTCTCCCTCGCCCCGGAGCAGTGCACCGTTAGGCGACACCCCCTCGGCGCGGCGCACCGTCGCGAACCGGATTGGCGTCTCTTCCAGCGTCGGGATCGTCCGCGGCATCAGCTGCCAGGTCGACACCAGTCCGTACGGGTCGGTCCCGGCGCGCTGCGCCTCCTCGAGGCTTGCCGCGCCCTGCCAGCTCGTGTCGTCGTAGTCGGCCGTCTCCCATCCCCACGGATAGCGCCCCGCGTCCACCGCCTCGCCTGGCGGCGCAGCGTAATAGCCGCCGGTGGCGGCCCCGGTCACCGGCACCGCTGCGTAGGCCGAGTCACGCAGCACTCGCCAGCCCGGCCCGCCGGTGCTGGCCGCCGCTTCGCTCGCGCCTGCGCCCTCGAGCAGGAACGCGGTGCGACGGCTCTGCTGCGCCACCGGACGATACGCCCCCCAGTTCCAGACCGTGGCCGCAAGCACGTTCCGCCCCGCTCGCAGAAAGGGCGCGAGGTCCACCGTCTCGTACCGCCAGTGCATCACGTCGGAGCGCTGCGGGCCCGCCGACACCGACGTCCCGTTCACGAAGAATCGATAGCGATTGTCCGCCGACAGGTGCACGACGAAATGCTCCGGGCGGCGCAGCAGCTCGAGCACTCGGCGAAAATGAAAGACGCCGTACGCGTCGCCTGACGCTGCCGGGTCGGCAATCCAGCGCGCCGGTGGCGGGGCGGCGACCGCGCCGCCGACAGCGCCGCTGGCTCCCGGTGACTGCGCCGCCGCTCGCCCTGCCGCAATGCCTGACGCGAACGCGGCAAGGATCGCCAGCGCCATTTTCCGCGCGACGATCACTCGCCGCGCGGGAGTACGTCGCGTCATCGGCGACGCGGTCGTCAGACCTCCGGCAACGACGACATGTCGATCACGAAGCGGTAGCGCACGTCGCTCCGCAGCACCCGCTCCCACGCCTCGTTCACGCGATCGATCGGCGTCAGCTCGATGTCCGGAACGATCCCGTGCTCAGCGCAGAAGTCGAGCATCTCCTGCGTCTCCTTGATGCCGCCGATCCCCGAGCCGGCGAGACTTCGCCGCGCGCCGATCAGCGAGAACGCGCTTACCGCCGACGGGTTCTCCGGCGCGCCGACCACGACCATCGTCCCGTCCAGCGCGAGCAGCGAGAGATAAGCGTTCCAGTCGAGCGCCGCTGAGACGGTGTTGATGATCAGGTCGAAGCTGCCGCGCAGCTTCTTGAAGGTTTCCGGGTCCGACGTCGCGTAAAAGTGGTCGGCACCCATCCGCAACCCGTCATCGTATTTGCCCAGCGAGTGGCTGAGCACCGTCGTCGTCGCCCCCATCGCATGCGCGAGCTTGACGCCCATGTGGCCAAGTCCGCCGAGGCCGACGATCGCGACGTTCTTTCCCGGACCGGCGTTCCAGTGCCGGAGTGGAGAGTAGAGCGTGATCCCGGCGCAGAGCAGCGGCGCGGCCGCGTCGAGCGAGAGAGCATCCGGAATGCGCAGCACGAAGTGTTCATCGACGACGATCCGGTTCGAGTAGCCGCCCATCGTCGGTGTTCCATCGCGTTCCCGTCCGTTGTAAGTCGGCACCCCGCTCGCGCAGTACTGCTCGAGATCGCGCTTGCACTGCGGGCAACTGCGGTCCGAGTTCACGAGGCACCCCACGCCGACGCGGTCGCCGACCTTATGCTTCGTGACCTTTGCACCGACCGCTGTCACCACTCCGGTGAGCTCGTGTCCCGGCACCATCGGGAAGATGGAGCCACCCCACTCGTCGCGCGCCTGATGGATGTCGGAGTGGCAGATGCCGCAGTACTGAATATCGAACGCGACGTCATGCTCGCCTGGCGCACGCCGCTCGAAGCTGTACGGGACGAGCGGGGCTTTTGCGCTGAGGGCGGCGTAGCCGGTGGCAGTCTGCGTCCCGGTGGCGGTGAGCGTCTCGGTGTCAGTCGATGTGTTGAGCATAGGATCCATGGGGAAGCAGGGCGGTCAGTGGTGACGACTGGTCATCGCTGCAAGTGCGCGACCATCGCGAACGACACTGGCGAAGCACGTCCTAACGCTCCGGGGCGGGCGCCTCGAGTCGCTTCATGTCCGGTGCGTGGACGATCAGTCCCTGCACCGCGGTGTTCTTCACGTACCCGGCGACGAGCTGCTTCGGAAAATCGTCGGCGCTGAAGTCGAACGGGTCAGCCGGGTTCTCGTCCATGATCTCCAGGTCGGCGTGGACCATGAACAGCTTCCCGATCCGCAGCGTCCCTTTCCTGAAGTAGAGATAGTTGCCTGACGTGTCGGGGGGCGCGTCCGCGGCATCGGCGATTGGCGCGATCGCTTTGCCTGACGGCTCGGCAAACGTCAGGCGCAGCTCGTTGCCCTCGACCCGGGCGTGCGTGACGTGCCCGTGAATGCGCGGCGGCGGCAAGATGCTGTCCGGCTGCAGGAAGATGTCGTTTCCCTTGAGCCGCGCCCCCCGCGCACCGCGCAGGCTGACCAGCTTGTCCAGCTTGAGGCCGACGAGCCGGAGAACCGGGCCCGCTGGAATTCTCGCGACCCGGATCGACGTCGGGCGCATCCGCACCTCACCCTCCGCCGTCGCGGATACGTCGCCGACGATCTCGACGGGGACGTCGCCTCCCTTGTGCAGCGTCCCCCGCAGTCGAAGCTTGTTGCCCGCCGCGCTCACCTCGAGGTCGGTCAGCGGGGTCTTCTCGTATGCGAACACGTTGCGGTTGAGCACGCGGCTCAGGTCCGCCACGGTCAGCCCGGCATCGGCGGTCCCGATCCGGATGACGTACGCTCGCTTGTCCTCGAGGATCACCGGCTGGCCGGGAGTCAGGCTCACGATCTCGCCCTCGAGCTGCCTGACGTGCAGCACGACGCCGGGTGCGATGCGGAGATCCACCCCATGCATCCGGAGCGCGGTCGGTCCCTCAGCCTCACGGCGCGCAGTCTCCGGCTCCGTCGCAACCGGCATCGATTCCGTCGCCGTCGCAGTCAGTGGTACGATGATCTTCGTCCGCGTGCGGACGCAGGCGGCGGCTCCACATAGCGAGATCGCGGCGAGCAACCGCACCGTGACACCGATCCGTGACCGTGTCGTGGCTCCGTGCTGGACTGCTCTTTTCAAGGGTTTCCTTTGGTCGTCGTCGAGGAGTGCGAGGAGTGCGAGGATCGTTCCGCCGGCGAGCACGGCGGCGATCGCGGAACCGTTCGTGGTTCGCGACCGGGTCAAGCAGGACAGCTACCCGACCGCAACGGCATTGAACCACAGAGAAATGCCGCGAGGACTGGAGTCGGGGTGGCCAGCCTCGAACTGACTGGGGGCAAGCGGGGCGAGGCCAGCTCGCCCTACGGCCAATAATTCTTCGCCCGCCAGCGACCGCGACCGCTTCTGCGCCACGGCAGTTCTCTGTGGTTATTTAGTAGCTTTTGTGTTTAATTCGACGTCCGCCGGCCGCGGTTTCTTCAGGTAGAACTGCTTGTACCCCGGCGGGAATCCGTCGAACGTTCCGAACAGCTCGTATCCCAGCTTCTGATAGAATGGCAGCGCCTGATACTCGAAGGTGCTCAGGTGCACACCGAGACAGTCCTCGTCCCAGGCGTGCTTCTCGACGATGCGCATCAGCTTCGTCCCGGTGCCCGACCCGCGCAGGGTTTGGGGCAGCCAGAGCTTGTCCACGTACAGCCAGCGCCACTTGATCTCGCCGAGCAACCCGCCGACGACGTGACCAGCTTCGTCGCGGACGAACACCGCCACCGGCCGGATGTTCGGCTGGCCAATCACCGCGACGTTGAAGGCGCGGAGCCCGTCGAGGACGACCTGCTCCTCGGCGGGCTCCGGCGCAGTCTCCAGCGTTAGGCGATAACCGTCAGGCATGGTTCACCGGAAGCGAGCGTTAGGCCGCCTCGACCGACGCCAGCGGACGGATCACCGCTTCCGAGAATCGCTCCATCTCCTCGATCTGCGGGCTGCATTGCAGCAACAGCAGCCCGACGCCCGCGTCCTCGAACGCCTGCACCTGCTCGGCCACCTGCTCCGGGGTGCCAACGAGCCCCGCACGCAGGCCGCGGTTGGACACCGAGTAATCCTCGAGGGTGACGCGCGACTCGAGCTGCGTGTTGGCGATCCAATCCTGATAATTGCCGTAGCCCGGCGAGCCGGGCGTCACGTTGGTGATCCGCTCCAACTCGCGCTTTGCCTCACGCTCGCTGTCACGGACGATCGTGTACGCGGCGACACCGTACTCCATCTCCGGCAGCCCGGCCGCCTCACGGCGGCGGCGCATGTCGGAGATCTTCGCGGCGATCCGCTCCGGCGGATCGCCGTGCATGACGTACGCATCACAGCGCGTCGCGATCAGGTTCTTTGCGGTTTCGCTCTCCCCGCCGGCGTAGATCGTCGGCCGCGGATGGCGCAGTGGCTTCGGCTCGAGAATCGTCTCGTTCACCTCGTAGTACTCGCCACGGTGCGAGAACTCGCGCTGCGTCCAGGCGCCGTCGAGCACCGTCAGCCACTCGGCGGTGCGCGCATAACGGTCGTCGTGCTCGTCGAAGCGGACACCATAACGGCGCGCCTCGTCCTTCCACCAGCTCGAGACGACGTTGAGCGACAGTCGCCCGTTCGCGATGCGGTCGATGTTCGCCGCCTGCTTCGCGAGGATCGCGGGGTTGTGAAAGGTCGGACGGACCGCGACCATCAGCTCGAGCGTCTCGGTCACCGCGGCCAGTGCGGCCGCTGTGCTCCAGGCGTCAAGCGAGGGCGCGTCGATTCCCTTGATGTCGTTGAGAAAGAGCTCGGCGATGAGCGTGAGATCGTAGCCAAGCTGCTCGCTGCGCTGGGCGAGCCGCTTCACGTACTCCCATGACGCATCCATCCCTTCGTCGGGCACGTTGCGCAGCCAGCCCCCGAACACCGGAAGCCAGTAGCCGTAGCGAAGCGTGTCGCTCACGGTCACTCCTCCCCGCGGGCGCGCGCCGCAGCGTACGCACCGCTCGACGCCGGCTCGTGCGAGACGCGCGACGTGCCATTCCCGCTGCTTCGCCGCGGCGTTGGACGTCCACCGGCCCGCGCTTCGATGAAGTCGACGAACGGCTGCCAGGGGTCGAAGCCGATCACGCGCGGCGCGTCGGCGACGAAGTTCGACAACGCGTTCACGTCGTAGAAGTAGTGCTTGCCGTCGCGATCATCGACGAGGTACTCGATCCCCCCGATGTCGAGACCGATCGCCTGCGCGATCCGCTCGGCGCCGGCGATGATCGCGGCCGGCGGCGTCGCGCCCTCGACAGTCATCCCGTTCTTGGGGGCATCGACCGCGCAGGCGGCGCGAGCGAGCGATTCGCCGCGCGTCGTCTGGCAGATGTCAGCCGGGCAGAGGTCGAACGAGCCGGCGGCCGGGAAGACGTCGATCGCGTAGAGAAACTTTCCGCCGAGGAGCTCGACGCGGGTGATGTGGCCATCGCGGAGCGGAGCCGCCTCCTGGACGAGCGCCACCCCGTCGATGCCTAACGTCAGGCGGCCTGCGGCCAGTGCGTCGCGCAGCGCGGCCTCGTCGTCATACTTCACGATGCCGGCGCCGCTGCCACCGATGTTCGCCTTCACCAGCACCGGATAGCGGAGCTTCGACGCCGCCTCGGCGACACGTTCGGCCGAGTTGACGACGAAGCTCTTCGGGAATGGCAGGCCGAGCGAGGTGAGGATGTCGAGCTGCAGCGCCTTGGAGATCTCGGTCTCGTACGGCTTCGACCCGTTGATGACGGGCACGCCGAGCCGCTCGAGGTGGCGCAGGAAGTTGAGCGTATGGAAAGTGGACTGCGCGTGGCCGCGGAGGTACGCCGACGGCGAAGCGCGGTTCACGACGACGGACCAGGGGACTTCGCTCTCGGCGGGGTCGTACGCGTGCGCGGATGCGTCGAGGCGTACGTAAGGGAGCTGGCGACGGTCGAGCTCAGCGAAGAGCGGGCGGAACCAGTCGGGGTGCTCGTGGTAGATCGCGATCGGCTTCATGCTGGAACCTCTCCGGTAGAGTGACGGCGCCGCGGCGGTTGCCATTCCGCGCACGCCCAGATCCGCCCGACGAATTCGGGCCGGTAGTGCAAGATACTCGAGTGAACGGGACGATCAGGCGACGAACAGGCCGTCAACCGAGAGATAACGCTCGCCGGTGTCGTAGCAGAAGGTGAGGATCCGGCTCTCCGCTGGAACGTTAGGCAGCGTCTGCGCGACCGCCGCCAGCGATGCCCCCGATGATGGCCCGATGAAGATCGCCTCTTCCTTCGCCGAGCGGACCGCCCAGGCGAACGCATCTTCCTCGGTCACGTCGACCGCCCCGTCGAGCACCGTGCGGTCGAGGTTCACCGGGATCATGCCGGTTCCGATCCCCTGGAGCTTGTGTGGGCTGTGCTGGCCGCCGTTGAGCACCGCCGATTTCGCCGGCTCGACGGCGAGTACCTTGAGCTTCGGCATCGCTTTCTTGAGCACCTCGCCGACGCCCGTGATGTGCCCGCCGGTGCCGACTCCGGTGATCAGGTAGTCGAGTCCCTCGGGGAAATCGCGCAGGATCTCCTCGGCCGTCGTCGATCTGTGGATCGCGATGTTGGCCGGATTCTCGAACTGCTGTGGCATCCACGACCCCGGCGTGCTGGCAATCAGCTCTTCGGCGCGGGCGATCGATGCCTTGATTCCGCCCTCGCGCGGCGTCAGCTCGACTCGCGCGCCGTACGCCGCGAGAATCCGTCGTCGCTCGACGGACATCGACTCGGGCATCACCAGGATCAGCTTGTATCCCTTGACCACCGCGGTCATCGCCAGCCCGATGCCGGTGTTGCCCGACGTCGGTTCGATGATCGTCATCCCCGGCTTGAGGACTCCGCGGCGCTCGGCGTCTTCGATCATCGCGAAGCCGATGCGGTCCTTGATGCTTCCGCCGGGATTCGCGCGCTCGAGCTTCATCCAGACTTCGTTTTTAGGAAACAACCGGCTCAGCCTGACGTGGGGCGTGTTGCCGATGGTGTCGAGAATCGAGTTGGCTTTCATGGCGGCGATGGGGCGGGCGGGGGGTCGCGACGGAGGTCACGTATCAATCGGCTCGCGACAACTTTCGTTCCTCAGAGCTGTTCGCGCAACCGATTTCCGCCCGGCCAAGTCAGAAACGAGCGTCCACGTAGAGGTAGACGCGCACCCCCCCGGACGGCCTGATCCCCTTCGCAATGTCGGCCCGGACCAGGCCATCGAGGAAGGACCCGCCGACGCCGGCGCCGGCGAGCGGGCGGCCGGGGTGGCGCCAGTGATCGCGGCTGCCCGCCCACCCGAGATCACCGAACACCACTGGCCGGGCCAGCCGCCGGCCGAAGCCGAGCTCCCCGCGCCCCACCCAGAACGCATCGCCGATCGCGCTCCCCGGATCGATCCCGCGCACCGTCTGCGGACCGCCGACGAAGAACAGCTTCTGCACCGGCGGACGCCCGCCGGCCGCGCCGGCGACCGCAGTCAGCGAGCCGGTCGTGCCTAACGCGAGCGGGTGCGATACGGTCAGGTCGAACAGCGCGCGCGTGTAGTCGAAGCTGCCGGCGGCCGCCTCGAGGCGCGAATCGCTGAGCAGCCGCCAGCCGCGCGGATCCTCCCCGAACGTGCGCGCCAGGGATGCGCCGACACCGCCGACGTTCCCGCGCTCGGCGACGATGTTCGGCGCAAACTGTCCGTTGCCGAGGTGCGCCAGTGAAATGTTTGTTTTCGCCGTCGCGTCGCCCTCGTGCTCGGCGAACACCCGCCAGCGCACGCGCTCGCCGGCAATCGCAGCGCGGGTCAGCTCGACGCCGGAGGCGCGGTAGTAGAAGCCGTCGTCGCGACCCCAGAGCAGCGCGCCTAACGATGCGCCGATGCTGAACGGCTCGCTGTAGTCGCCGGCGACGGCCAGTCGGTGGTAGCCAGTCACGTCGTACACCCGCTGGGCATCGGCGCGAGCGACGCCGATCTCGACGCCGGGATTGAGGTCGGCGAATCCGAGACGGGCGAGCGCGTGCGCGCTGTAGCCACGGTGCAGCCGCTGCTCGACCCTCGCACCGAGCGAGAGTCCCTCCACGCGGTTGTAGCGGAGCAACCCGCCCCCGATGCCGAAGAGGACCTTCGGCGGCGCGAGCCGGCCCTCGTCACTCATGGCCTGCACCGACATTGCCCACGCCCGCAGCTCCTCGCGGTCGCTTGTGCCGAAGACTTCGTCGCTCGACGCGTAGATCGACGGGGGGAGATCGGCCGAGTGGACGAGGAGCGCGGTGTCGCAGGGCACGACGACGAAGCTGCGCACTCCATCGCGGCGAATGACCTGGAGCCGCGATCCGTGCATCGTCTTCCGGCACTGGTCGCGCTCACCGTGCTCGAGGGAGTCGAGCCCTTTCCGGTAGTGACGCGCCGCGGAATCGCCGAGCGTCTTCCGGAGGACGGCGACCGAATCGAGCATGGCCAGTTGGTCGTGGTAGCGGACGTCAAGCGAATCGAGCGTCGCGTTAGGCATGGCCGTGCCGCGGACGGCGTCGTAGGTAAACCGCTCCTCCCAGGTAATCGGGCTGTGGATCGGCCCCATCTCGAACAAGCCCTCCGCGGTGCGCGAGGTCGGCAGCCACCAGCGGCCGCCCTGCAGCGCAAACTCCTGGGTGACCGCGGTGAGCGACAGCCGCATCGGCTGCAGCGCCGGCTTGAGCCAGAAGGGAATCTCGTCGTCATCGTGCTTCTTGCGGCGCTTGCCGTCAGGCATGGTGTCGGCCGCGGCCTCGTCGTGGACCGCCAGCCAGACGTCGAGCGGTGCCGAGAGCCGGTAGGCGGCGCGGACGATCTGCGCGCTCTCGCGGTCGAGCCAGAGCGATCCGATGACGGCGTTCCATCGTTCGCTGCGCGGGCGCACCCGCAGCTCGACGAGGTGATACTCGGTTCCGCGGGCGATCCGGATGACCACCGAGTCGCCCATCGCGTAGCTGTAGTACGCCTCGGCGCCGGCGCCTAACGGGTGGATGATCTCCTCGTCGTTGACGTCGAACTTGAATCCCCCGACCGGCCAGAGCCGGTCCTCGCCCGGAGCGTAAGGCAGCTCGATCGTCTCCGGCGACGCGGGATCGTCGTCATCATCCTCGCCGGCGATCGGCGCGACCGCGCGCGCTCCGGTGATGCGGACGAGCGCACCGCGGTCGCGGTCCCAGGTGATGTGCGCTGACTGTTCTCCGCGCGCGGCGAGTCTCTCGCGGGCGAGCGCCCGCAATGCGATGCCGAGCGAGAGTCGCTGATAGGTGAGCCCTTCGTACGACCGCAGCGTCGAGTCGACCGCGAGCCTCGCATCGCGAGCGCGGAGGACGAGCTGGCGGGTGGCATCGTTCGCGTACGCCGTCGCAAGGTGCGCGGGGGTGACGCGAATCCGCTTGGCTGCGCGCCGAGCCGAGTCTCCCTGCGCGACAGTTGCCGTGTCGCCACCGGCCCGGATGCTGAAGCCGACGCTCCGACCTTTCTTCGCCGTGTCTGCCTTCGCCGGCGGAACGCTGTCGCGCGTTGGCGCCGCGGCAGGCTGCTGAGCCGCGAGGAAGAGGAGGGCAAGGATTGGTGAGAGCATGTGCGCGCGGGGACGAGGGAAATCGGACAGTACGGTAGATCCGCGAAGCGGGTTTCCGTTCGATGCTTGCGCGGTCACTGCAATCCAATCTCATTTCCAGTTGGCGGTTCTCTTCCATCCCGAACCAACAAGTCATGCGCTCCTCCGCACTTCTCGCCTCCCTCGTCATCGCCTTGCCGATCGCTGCCCAGCAACCGGTCGCTCCCTCGCCATCCTCGGCGCCGATCGACTGGAATGCCGTCCGCGACGAGACCGTCGGGATGATGCAGCAGTATTTCCGGATCAACACGACCAATCCGCCGGGCAACGAGCTGCAGACTGCGCTCTGGCTCAAGGCTGTGCTCGAGAAGGAAGGATTCGAGACGCAGATCCTCGACACCATCTCCCTGGGCGCGGGGCGGGCGAATTTCTACGCGCGCCTCAAGGGGAATGGGAGCAAGAAGGCGATCGCGCTCGTGCACCACATGGACGTCGTCCCGGCGAATCCGGCGTACTGGTCGCACCCGCCCTTCGCCTCTGAGATCGCGAACGGATTCATCTACGGACGCGGTGCGCTCGACATGAAGGGCGAGGGGATTGCGCACCTCATGGCGATGATAGAGCTGAAGCGGAGCGGCGCGGTGCTCAACCGCGACATCGTCTTCATCGGTAATTCGGACGAAGAGCTGGGTTCGACCGGTGCATTCCAGTTCGTCGAGAGGCATCCCGATCTTCTCAAGGACGTCGAGTTCCTGATCACCGAGGGTGGTGACAATTCGGTGCAGAACGGGAAGCTCGAGTACTGGGGAGTCGGCGTCGCCGAGAAGCGTACTTTCTGGCAGAGCGTCACCGTGAAGGGGACGCCTTCGCATGGCTCGCGTCCGACGAAGCTGAACCCGGTGCCGCGCCTCGTGCGCGCGCTGGCGAAGATCGCCGACTACGAGACGCCGCTGCACGTGACGCCCGGCGTCGCGAAGTACTTCCGCGACATCTCGGTGAACTACAAGGGCGAGCAGCGGAAGTGGCTGGCCGACGTCGCGACCGCACTGAAGAATCCGCGCGCGCGGACTTGGATAACCAACGATGTTTACTGGAATGCGACGCTGCGGAATACGATCTCGCTCACCGGACTGCAGGGGTCGAACAAGACGAACGTCATCCCGCCCGAAGCGTCGGCGAAGCTCGACATCCGCCTGCTGCCCGACCAGGATCCGGCCGAGATGCTGGCTGCGCTGCAGCGTGTGGTCAACGACACCGCCGTGCATTTCCAGAACGAGCTCGCGCCGAAAGCGCCGCTCGAGAGCCCGATCAACACCGACCTCTTTCACGCGATCGAGCGGGCCGCGCACGACCGCGACCCTAACGCGCTGGTGACGACCCCGATGCTCACCGGAGCGACCGACCGGCCGACCTACCGGAAGCTCGGCATCATCACCTACGGTCTCGATCCATTCATGACCGACGCTACTGACGGGCAGAAGGGAGTGCATGGCAACGACGAGCGCCTCTCGGTCACCAATGCCGGCTTCGGCGTGCACTTTCTCTACGATATCCTCCGCTACGCGCAGTGATGGCAGCCGCTCCGATGCGGCGTACAGCGACTCCGGACCGTGACCGTTAGGCAGCCGGCGGTTGCACCGGCACAGACCGACGCCAGCGGCGGGCTGGTCGACCTGCCGCCGGAGTCGTTCGTCCGCTACGGGAAGCAACTCGTCGACTGGGTCGGCGAGTACCTGGCGAACGCCGAGCAGTACCCGGTGCTCTCACGCGTCGCGCCGGGCGAGATCTCGGCGGCGCTGCCCGTGGCGCCGCCTGACGCAGCGGAATCGCTCGACGCGATCCTCGCCGATTTCGAGCGGGTGATCATGCCGGGGATCACGCACTGGAATCACCCCGGCTTCTTCGCCTACTTCGCGAACAGCGCCTCGGTGC
>JANMBU010000041.1:0-8085 GCA_031360575.1 Gemmatimonadaceae bacterium | reverse complement strand
CGAGCGCCCGGTCGAGTGCCGCTGCCGAACGCGGTCCGCTGCTCAGCGTGCCGTACAGCGGTGCAGCGCCGGGCGATTCGCTCCGGGAAGACGCGAACGACTCGTGCGTGCCGCTCGGGGTCGCCGGGACTTGCCCGTTCAACGTGGCGACGAGCTCCTCCGCGTCGACGAACCGGTCCTCGGCGCTCTTCGCGAGCATCCGCTCGATGATGCGGTAGAGAGTCCGCGCATCGAGGGTTTTCAGCGCCGGCTCAGGGACGGGCGCGTTGATGTGATCCATCAGGATCGCGAAGGCATCACCGCTGTCGAACGGCGTGCGACCCGTCAGACACTCGTAGCCGACAATGCCCAGGCTGTAGATGTCGCTGCGGCCGTCGACGTCCCTGGCGCGCGCCTGCTCCGGGCTCATGTAGCGCGGCGTCCCCACCGACATCCCGGTCGCGGTCAGCTTCGATTCGGCCGCCGACCGGGCGATGCCGAAGTCGGCGACGACGCAGCGGCCGTCGTCGTCGAACATGATGTTGTCCGGCTTGATGTCGCGATGGATGACCCCCCGCGCCGCCGCGTAGCCTAACGCGCTGGCCACCTCGAGCAGCATCCGTCGCGTGTCGGCCGCTGGCAGGCGGTGGCTCACCCGCAACCGGCCGCCGAGCGATTCGCCGCGGAGCAGCTTCATCGCGAAATAGATGACGTGCCCGCTCCGCCCGACGCGATAGACCGGGACGATGTACGGATGCTCGAGCTGCGCGGCGATCCGCCCCTCGCGCTGGAACCGCTCGACGAAGCTCTCGTCGAAGGCGAACTGCGCCGGGAGCACCTTGATCGCCACCTCGCGCCCGGCGGCACGCTCGACGGCACGATAGACGATTGCCATCCCGCCGCGGCCGATCTCGTCGATCACCTCGTACTCAGCGGCCAGTGCCGCGCGGACGAGGTCGAAGTCGGAGCGCGGCGTGACGGGCGTTGACGTCATCCGCTCAGGCGGCGCGCTTCACGCCGTGCTGCCCGTCGAGACGGACGCGGCGCAGCCATTCGCCGACCAGCGCGACGGCGAGTACCCCGCCCATCAGCGCCAGCGCGTTCTGCCAGGTGAGCCGGTAGACGCCTAACGTCACGAGGAGCGCGGTCGCCGCCGCCGGCGGATGATAGGCGCGAATCGACGGCTGGATGAGCACCGTCACCGCCACGGCGAATGCGCTGGCCCAGATCCGGGCGACCGAGGGCTGCCCGGAGAGCAGGCCGGCCGACGTGCCGGCGCCGAGCAGCAGCACGGCGAGCCATGCACAGACGATCGCGACCGCGTGGCCGAGCACGATGCTGTGAAAGCGCGTGGTCGGGTGCGACGGACTCGCCGCGAGCATCACGGCGGTCGGGCCGAGGCCGGCGAACAGCCACGGCTTCCCGGTCGCCAGCGTCATGGCGCCGGCAACGAGGATGAGAATTCCGGAGACCAGCGGCACCCACACCGAGTCGGCGGCGGTCGCCGGCGAACGTCCCTTGAACATCGCGGTGAATGCCGTCGCAGTGGGCGATGCAACGCGGGTCGGCACCGGTGCATCAGCCGTGCTCGCGGTCGCGCGGGTCGAGTGAGGTATGGTCATGGGCTCGCGGGTTGGGGGCGGATCATCTGCTGGACTGCCCGGCGGCCCCGGGCGTCACGATCGCCCGCGTCGATCGTCAATTCGTCACATGTCTTTCGTCGTGATTGGCGGTGAGCGCTACGCGCTCCCGATTGGAGAAACGCTGCTCGGCGGGAGTGCGGATGACGCGTTGCCGGCACCGGAGCTTGCTGCGGTGGATCCCTCGGCGATCGTCGAGCTGTTGCCCGATGGGACGGCGACGTTGCGCGCGACGTATGGCGGGACGGTGCTGGTCGATGGCGCGCCGATGAGCGGCGATCTTCGCATCGAGCATGGACTGCGCGTCGAAGTCGGCGGCGTCGCGCTGGTCTTCGGCGAGATCGCGGCCAACGGGAGCACGACGACGCTCGCCGGGATTCCCGAGGGCGCGCCGGCCGCGCTTGGCGGACTGACCGCCGGTGAGCCGACCGCCGACACCGGCGGACGACTGATCACCGACGACGGCCGCGTGGTGGAGATTCCATCGTCAGGCCTGACGATCGGACGCGACCCGTCCTGCGGGCTGCCGCTGGCCGACATGAGCGTGTCGCGGCGTCATGCGACGGTCGCACCGTCGCTGCAGGGCTACGTCCTCACCGACCTGAGCGCGAACGGTGTGCGGGTGAATGGCGCGAGGGTGGACATCAGCATCGTGCTCGGGATGCGAGACGTGATCCGCGTCGGCGACATCGAGCTGCGCTTCGAGGCCGATCGGGCCGTCTTCGAGGCGCCGGCGCCGGGCGACGAGCGCGTCACCGGGACGACCGCTCCGCCCCCCGATCTCGTCCAGCGCCGCGGCAGCCTGTTCGCGACGCTCGAGGTGATCAACGTCGGCCCGCTGCACGGGACGCGGTTCCGGATCGAGCGGCCGGTGGTCCATGTCGGCCGAGGCAAGCACAACGAAGTCCGGCTCAGCGACGACAGCGTCTCGGCGTCGCATGCGACGCTGACGCGCCGTGGGGCGAAGTGGGCGGTACTCGATCTCGGCTCGACCAACGGGACCTACGTGAACGGCGATCGCGTCACCGAGCGCGCGCTGGATGGCGCGGCCGACCTGCGGTTCGGCAACGTCAAGCTGCTCTTCCGCCCGATCGCCGGCGGTGGGGAGGACGATTCGAGCACGCGGGCGATCGTCGGCGTACGCGACGGCGACGTCTAGCGCCTAACGGCGTCAGGCGACGCCGGTGCGGTTCGTCGCGGTCAGCGGCAGGGTGAAGCGAAAGGCGCTGCCCTCCCCGAGCACGCTCTCGACCCAGATCCGGCCGCCGTGCGCCTCGACGATCCCCTTCGTGATCGCCAGACCGAGACCTGCTCCACCGCGGTGCCCTCGCTGCGCCTGCCAGAATCGTTCGAAAAGATGGGGGATATCCTCCCGCGAGATTCCCGGTCCGCTGTCCGACACCGTGAGCACGACTTCGTCGCCCGCGCGTTCGACGCGAAGCTCGACCCGCCCGCCCGTCGCCGTCAGGCGGATCGCATTGGTGAGCAGGTTGCCCACCGCCTGAAGGATGCGCGGCTGATCCGCGTTCAGCGGCGGGACATCGCCTGCCGAGCAGTGCAGCTGAAGCCCCTTCAGGGCGGCTTGCTGCTGGAAGCTCTCGTTGGCGGCAGCGACGAGCACCGCCGCGTCCAGATCGCGCCGATCGAGTGCGAGCCGCCCTGCATCGATGCTCGCGGCGTCGAGGAGGTCGCGGACGAGACGATCCATCCCGGCAGCCGTCCGGATTATCACCTCGAGCAACTTCGGGCGGCTCTGCGCGTCGAGTGTCTCGTCGCTGAGAAGTAGCGCGCTGTTCGAAATCCGGTCCAGCGGTCCGCGCAGGTCGTGCGCGACGATCGCGAGGACTTCATCGCGCAGTCGCACCGCTCCCAACTGGACGGCGAGAGCCTGGGCAAGGCGGGCCTGCTCTTTCGCCAGCTCACGCTGGGTATGCACCAGCTCCGCGTTCGCAGCGGCCAGCTCTTCGTACAGCGGATAAAGCCGCAGGTCGCGGGCATACTCGAAGAGCCAGAGCCGCTCATCGCCTCCATCGATCCCCCAGACCGCGGCAAAGGTGCGCAGTTCCAGTCCGCCACGGCGCTCGAGCACGCACTCCCAGAGCGGCGAGCTGCTCGAGCCGGTTTCGCGCGCGAGCAGCCGTGCCCACTTCGCCTGCGACGTCGCATCGAGCAGATCGGCGAATGGATGACCGACGACTGGGCGTGCCAACAGCGATTCGAGTCGCCCGTTGGAATCGACCACCACGCCGTCCAGTCCGACTTCGACGACCGCGCCGGGAAAACCCTGGAGAGAGGCGTGCAGCCTGCCGCCTACCCGCGGTTCATTCACGAGAAACGCTCGCGCAACCGGAGGGCTGCTTCCGCCGCGTCGCGTCCCATTGCGTCCGCCCCAACACGCTGCATCAGCGTATCGTCGTCGAGAAAGGGCCTGCCCCCGACGATGATGTAGGGCACGGCTGCGCCGCACGCCGCTCGGACCGCCTGGATCGTTGCGCGCAACGGCGGCAGGTGCGGAGCGATCGACGCCGAGAGCGCGAGCGCGTCGGGCCGATACGAGAGGACCATTGCGACCAGGCCATCGTCGGGCACCGCGGCGCCGAGAAAGCGAGCATCCCAGCCTTCGAGCTCGAGCAGGTCGCAGACCATTCGCAGTCCAAGCTCGTGGCGCTCGTCCGCTCCACAAGCCGCGAGCATCGTTCTGCCGTTAGGCGTGGCCGTGCTGCAGAAGTCAACGTAGAGGCGCCCCATCGCGATCTGCGTGATGGCTGTGGCGAGGTGTTCCTCGGCGACCGTGATCTCGTTCTGCTGCCAGAGCCGGCCGATCTCGCGGAGCGATGGCTGGAATACCTCGAGGTAGAGGGTCACGAGATCGAGGTTTGCGGCGCGCGCCTCGTCGACGACCGCGAGGGCAAGCCGGCGATCGCCCGCCCGCAGAGCGCCGACGTATGACCCGTACCAATCATTCATCGCGGCTCGGTCCCGAACAGCGCGGAAATCCCCGCGTCCAGCGATGGCAGCAAGAGTGCCGCTCGAGAACCGGTCGATCTGACTCGGGCACCGTTAGGTGCGAGATGACCACGAACACACAGCGCCTCCGTGAAGAGCGAGGCGGCACGCAGTCCGCCACCGGCGTTGACCTGCGGTCAATCTACCGCCCGGCGAGGGGCGGCGCTTCGCCTTGGCGAAGCGATTGTCGTTGAACAGGGGGCAACTGGCCTGGCGTCGTCCGGCGCATGCCAGGCAGGGGCGCCGCCAGCGCGCCGACCCGGCGCCCACCGCAGTCAGCGCCTAACGCTGCCGGCGGTCCACCGCGTCGCTGCTCCGCGCCTCTTCCGGCTTGATCAGCCGCAACAGGTTCCGCACCCGCAGGCAGAGCTCCGTGCGATTCACCGGCTTCGTCAGGAAATCCTCGGCACCGGCGCTGAGCCCGTGCATGCGCGAATTCCGGTCGTCGAGCGCGCTGAGCATGATGATCGGGATGTGGGCGGTCTCGGCATGCCCCTTCAGCTTCATCGCCACCTGGTAACCGTCCATGCCGGGCATCATCACGTCGAGCAGCACGAGGTCGGGGCGTTCACTGGCGACCGTCATGATCGCCTCTTCGCCGCTACTCGCGGTAAGCAGGTTGTAGCCCTCGGCGCTGAGCATCACCTCGATGAGGTCGCGGTTGCGACGCTCGTCGTCGACGATCAGGACTCGGGGTAGCAG
Source organism: Gemmatimonadaceae bacterium (assembly GCA_031360575.1). Classification (GTDB taxonomy): domain Bacteria; phylum Gemmatimonadota; class Gemmatimonadetes; order Gemmatimonadales; family Gemmatimonadaceae; genus JABFXC01. The sequence continues at coordinate 2,758 of JANMBU010000041.1, read as the reverse complement.
CGCGGCCGTTTGGCGTTCCGTTTGCGTCATGCCGCGCTGATGTGCGCCGCGACCGCGGCGAGAAATTCCTTGTAGCGCATCGGCTTCCCGATGTAGCCGTCGCACCCGGCGGCGCGGATGCGCTCTTCGTCGCCCTTCATCGCCAGTGCGGTCAACGCGATCACCGGGATGGCCCGCGTCGACTCGTCGCGCTTGAGCTGCACCGTTGCCTCGAGCCCATCCATCCCCGGAAGCTGGATGTCCATCAGGATGAGGTGCGGCTGCTCGTCGCGGGCGAGTGTCAACCCGGCCTCGGCATCGGTCGCACTGAGCACGCGGTGCCCAACGGATTGCAGCAGGAAGATCGCCAGCGTCATGTTGGCGGGGTTGTCTTCGACGACCAGAACCGTTGCCATGCTTAACTGACGAGTTGGCGACCAGACATGGCACGACGGACCTCGGCGACGAGTCGTGCCTTGTCGAGCACACTCTTCTCCAGCACCGCGGCAACCGACCCGCTGATTCTCGCACGCTCGGCCGCGTTGAGCTGCGCGGCAGTCGCGACGATGATCGGGATCCCGGCGGTCTCCGGGTGCTGGGCAAGTGCCGTCACGACGTCGAATCCGTTTACGTCCGGCATCATCAGGTCGAGGATGATGAGATCGGGCAACTCCGCCCGCGCGAGCTCGATCGCCTCCCGCCCGCCCGATGCCCGGAGCACCGTATTGGCGAGCCCCTCGATTCGAAACGCGGTCAACTCGACCGCGGTCGGGTCGTCATCGACGACGAGCACCTTCAGCAACTGGTGCGGCGCTCGCGGAAAGAGCTGCAGCCCGACGAGCGCGCCCTGCAGGTCCTCGCGCGAGGGCGGCTTCTGGAGCACCGACGACGCGCCGAGTGCGAAGCCCCGGTCGCGATCGCTCCCGATCGAGATGATGACCACTGGGACGTTCGCCAGCGACGGCATGTTCTTCAGCCGGGTGAGGAATTCCCAGCCATCCATGTTCGGCAGCATCACGTCGAGGGTGATGAGCGCCAGCGGCTGCCTCACGGCCATCGTCAGCGCGTCCTCGGCCGACGTCGCGTGCAGCACGACGAACCCCTCCGCCTCGAGCAGCACCCGCACCAGCTCCGCCGACTTGAAGTCGTCTTCCACGACGAGCGCGGTTCGTACGCCGCCAGGCACGAAGTTCTCGTCGATGATCGGCACCCCAGCGATCGGCGTCGGCGTCCGCCGCCGTTCCTGCGTCGGGCGGATCGGCAGCCAGACGGTGAAGTTCGATCCTTCACCGACCGAGCTCTCGACGGCCACCGAGCCGCCGTGCAGCTCGGCGAGCTGCTTGACCATCGCCAGCCCGAGTCCCGTACCCTCGAACTTTCGCGCCAGGCCACTATCCACCTGGCTGAACGGCTTGAACAACCGCTCGAGATCTTCCGCCGACATCCCGATGCCGCTGTCGTGCACACTGATCTCGAGAAATACTGGATACTCTTCGCTCGTCAGCGGGAAGCTGCGTCCTGTCCAGCTGCTCGTCAGCTGACCGACGCGCGCGCGCGGCACGTGGCTCGCCCGCAGCGTGACCTGCCCGCCATCGCCGGTAAATTTTACGGCGTTCGACAACAGGTTGTAGACGATCTGCTTCAGCTTGCGCGCATCGACCTGGATCGATCCCACGTCGCCATCCGTCTCCATCGTCAGGCGCACCCGGCGCGCCGCTGCCTTCTCGCGGATGATCGAGAGGCTGTTCTTGAACAGCGATGGCACGTCCACCGGCTCGAGATCGAGCGACATCTTCCCCGCTTCCACCTTCGACAGGTCGAGGATGTCGTTGATCAGCGAGAGAAGGTGCGTTCCGCTGCTGAAGATATCGCCGATGAATCCGCGCTGCTGGTCGCTCAGCTCACCGAGCATGCCGTCCTTGAGGACCTCGGAAAATCCGATGATCGCGTTGAGCGGCGTGCGCAGCTCGTGCGACATGTTGGCGAGGAACTCCGACTTCATCCGGCTCGCATCCTCGAGCTCGACGTTCTTTTGCTGCAACTCGTGCTCGAACTGTTTCAGCTCCGTCACGTCGCGCGCCGCGGCGAACACGCCCTGCAGACGCCGATCGCGATCGTGGAAGGTGGTCGCGTTGTACGACACCGTCGTCAGCTTGCCGTCGCGGGCGCGCGCGGTGAGCTCGTAGTTGGTGACCTTCCCCTCGTTCAGCACGCGGTTGATGCCTGCTTCGGCGCGCGCCGAATCGGTGAAGTAGTTCTTGAACGGCGCGCCGATCAGTTCATCGCGCGTGCAGCCGGTGAGCGCCTCGGTCTGCTTGTTGACGTCGGTGATGATCCCACGCGGGTCGGTGGTCATCAGCGCATCGATGTTCGACTCGATGAGCGAGCGCGTATAGAAGTGCTGGTCGCGGAGGCGCTGGTCGAGCTTCATGCGCTCTTCTTCGATCTGCTTGCGCGCCGTGTTGTCGGTGCCGATGAGCAGGTAACCGATGATGCAGTCGGTCGCGTCGCGCAGCGCAGTCACCGAGACGACCGCGGGAAAACGGCTGCCATCCTTTCGGAAGTACGTCAGCTCGTAGATGTCTTCGATGCCGCGCGACGCCTTGAACACCAGCGCCTCGAACCCCGGCGTGATCGGTGTCCCAAACTCGAGACTGAGCGTCTTCGCGCGGGCGATGACTTCTTCCGGATCGGAAATGTCCGCCGGCGTGTTCTTGTTCATCACGTCGGCCGCCGTGTAGCCTAACATCCGCTCGGCGCCGACGTTGAAGATCTGGAT
>JANMBU010000030.1:0-11739 GCA_031360575.1 Gemmatimonadaceae bacterium | reverse complement strand
GCAACAAGTTCTTTACCTACCCCGTTTTCTCCGGTTATGAGGACTCTTGCTTCTGTAGGTGCAATCTTATCTATGGTATCTTTTATTTTTTTTTTGTGTCTCGGTGATGATCTCCGGTCGCTCGTCCGCAGCCATCCAGCGTTCGATCAGGCGGGAGCTCGGATCGACGATCCAGTACTCGGCGATCCCCGCGCGCTGGTAGCGCAGGCGCTTGATGATTCGATCGCGCCGCACGGACGACGGCGAGATGATCTCGATCGCGAGGATTGGCACGACCCCACCCTCGCCGGCCTCCGGCGGGCGCGGCCCGATCCGTGAAAAGACCACGATGTCCGGCTCGACGACGGTATCGTCGCCGAGGTCCACGTCAAAGGGCGAAAGAATCACCCACCCCACGCGCTCGCGCTTCAGGTACGGGTGCAGAACGGCGAACAATTCACCGAGTACCAGCTGGTGCGACGAACCTGGCGACGGGGTCACGTAGTGAACCCCGTCGATGATCTCGTGCCGCTGCCCGTCGTCGGGAATGGCGTAGAGCATGGCGGCGGTCCACCGCGCCGGAGGTATCGTCGCTGGCATACCCATATTAATCGGCTCGGCGAGGGTTGCGGCGCAAGGGGCACGGCGGACGATGGTGCGGCGCGTCCAGCGTTCCATCACCCAAATCGTCCGATGGGAAACTGGCGATTGCCAACATCGCCCGTCATCCTTCCGCGACCTACGTCGCGCGCGACGCATCGTCCGCGACAACAAAAACAGCGCCCCGGACTCGGCGAGTCCGGGGCGCTGTAGCGTTCAGCGTCAGGCCTTACGGTGTCCGATCGTTCACCGTCGCGAACACATTTATACGTCCCTTTCCATAGAACGGGTCGGCGCCTGGTGCGCCGAGGTCGTCGGCGTGTTGCTGAATCGACGTGATCATCTGCGACGCCGTCAGCATCCCACCGAACTGCGAATCGAGGAATGCGCCCAGTCCGGCGACGTGCGGCGCCGCCTGGCTGGTACCGATCACCCTGAGGTAACGGTTCCGCGTACGGCAGGCGGCCAGCGACGGGATCACGCTGTGGCTGCTGCAGGGGCCGAGGACGAAGCGGTCGAAATCACCGCCCGGGGCGGCGACATTGATCGCATTGGTGCCGTAGTTGGAATACGACGCCTTCGTATCGGTGACGCCGGTGGACGACACGCACATCTGGACGCCGACCTCGCATGGAACCGCGATGTAATTCTGGTCGTGCTGCAGGTCGCGGTACTCGTTGCCGGCCGCCGAAACGACGAGTACGTCGTGGGCGTGGGCGTAGTTGATCGCGTTGGTCATCAGCCGCACGAGCTGCGCGGTTTCGCGGCCGCCGCGTGGGAAGTACGCGCCGAGGCTCATGTTGATGACCTGGACGTGGACGTTGGTCGCGTAATAAATGGCCGAGATCAGGTTGGCGAACGAGCCACGTCCTGAGGCGTTCAGCACCTTGACCGCGACCAGCGTGACGTTAGGCGCTACGCCGGCGGTCCCGAGGTTGTTCGTGGTAACCAGTCCGCCGACGTGGGTCCCGTGGTAATTGTCATCGAGCCAGCGCGGCCCCGGGTCAGGGGTGACGGAGGGCGTGAACCAGGTGCTCGTCGCCTGGTCGATGACGGTCCCATTGCCATCGATATGGTTGGGATCGAGGCCGGTGTCGAGAATCGCGACGCGAACCGACGGAATGCCCGTTCGCCCCTGCGCCCACGCCTGGTCGGCGTGGATCTGCCGCATGTCCCACTGCTGCCCGTTGACGTAAAAGAAGGCGGTCAGCGGCGACTTCGGTGTCGCGTCGATCGACGGCTCGCTCACTGACTCGTCGGCAACGGTAGCTTGCAGGTCGTCGAGTGACGGCACCCACTGGGCGACGAGGTCGCGCGAGTTGTTGTTCTTCCCGGCGATCGCGTCGGCCGCGGCGTCGCTCAAGCCGGAAGTGACCGCCATCCCGATGCCGGCATCGACGCGAACGAGCGTCCCGCCCTTCGCCGCAACCTGTGCCGCGAGATCGGCCGGGATGCCGGTGCTGAACTCCATCACGTGCCGGTCCGCGGACGGCGATCCAACGCGAGACAGGATCGACGGATCGCTCGACACCGCCAGCGATCCGCTCGCGTTAGGCGACGCCGGCGGGGAGAATGCATCGGCGCAGGCCGACGCGGCGAGCAGCGTCAGCAGGGCAAGCCCGCTGCGCGTCGCGCGAATAGTGAGTGACATCATTGGAAAGCCCTCGGCAGAAATGAATGCGGACCGTCCGGGGCCCCGGACGGTCCGCAAACATGGTGGTGATCCCCGGCACCGGGAAGGTGCGTAGATGTTCGGGTTTTGTCCCAGCCCGAATGGCCCCGCGCTCCGGTTACTGGACCTCGAACTCCTGCTGCATTCCGTGCATGAAGTGCGGCTTCCCATCCTTTGCGTCGCCGGTGAAGCAGATCATTCCGTAGTGGCCGGGGCGGAAATTCTGCACGAACGTGACGCTGTTGCCGGCGACCATCTCGGTCGCGCCACCGGAGGCGGTCGCGGGCGGGCGCTTCCCCTTCGGATCGTTCGCCCACTCGAGCCATTTGGCGAACGTCGTCCCGTGGTCGAGACGGACGATGACGACCATGTGCGCCTGCGGTCCGTTGTTGGTCACCGCGATGACGTGCCGGCCCTTAGTGATCGGGTGCGAGAAGGTGAAGGTGTAGTCCGACAGCGCGAGGCTGTCGTCGGCCATCGGCATCGTCGCGGCACTCGGCGTTCCAGTGACCGTGAACCCCTTGGCCATCCCCTTCATGAAGTGCGGAACCGGTGTCGGACCGGGAACCTCGCAGAAGGCGAGATAGCTGCCGGCGTCGAGCGCGAGCGACGCGACCCCCTCGGTGCCCGGCATGATCGTCTGCGGTCCGCCAACCGGGAGCAGCCAGGCGGGGCGCGGGCCGTGTCCCGCGTCCATCAACGCCTTCAGCCCCTCGGCAGCGGTCTTCCCCGAGTCGAGCCGGAACACCGACAGGTGATGCATCTGCTTGCCCTTGTTGACCAAGCGGAAGGTCGTGACGCCGGCCGGAATCGATGCAGGCAGCTCGAGCGCGAAGTCGCGGGCGATGACCGTTATGACTTTCGGCTTCGGAATCGGTGCCGCAGCGCCGACGAGCAGCGCGCAACAGGTGAGCAGGGCAGCACTGTGGAAACGAGCGACGGCGGCGTCGGACATTCTCGGGCCTCGGAGGTCGTGGGGATCGAAGAGCGGAGCCCCATGCTACGACAAAGGCGGGCCCGGCGCGAGCCGCGGGACGCCGACTCCCTCGTCGAACGCATCGATGGCCGCCTCGGCGAAGGGTGCGGCGGTAATGACATCGGTCAACCTGCCGCCGTCGCGCGCCTCGAGCGGCGGTCCGGCCCGACGCGACATTAGTGGCGCGACGTTAGGCAGTTGGGTCGTCCGCGATCGCGGCGAAGATCGGTCCGACATCGATCGCGCATTCGTTCGTCGCACCGTCAGGCAGCCAGCGCAGCGTGTCGGTAATGATCTCCGGCCGCTCGTCTGACGGACGCCAGCGCTCGACGAGGCGGGCCTCCGGATCGACGATCCAGTATTCAGCGATCCTGGCGCGCTGGTAGCGCCGCCGCTTGAGTATGCGATCGCGGCTCGCCGATGACGGCGAGATGATTTCAATGACGAGAAGCGGAAGACCGCCCGACGCCCAGTTGCGCGGTGGGCGATCACCTGAGCGACGAAGAACCGTGATATCCGGCTGGACGATGGTGTCTTCGGTGAGCTCGATGTCGCTCGGGGCGGGATAGACCCAGCCCATGCGCTCGGCTCTGCAGTACGCGTACAGCGCGGCGAAGAGCTCCGTGACCACATACTGGTGCGGGGCGGCGGGCGACGGCGTCACGCAGTGTACTCCGTCGATGATCTCGTGCCGCTGCCCATCGTCAGGCAGTGACTCGAGCATCGCGCGGTTCCAGCGCACGGGCGATGGAGGCGAGGGCGGGGTCGCGGCGGGCATGACCATATCAATCGCCTCGGCGGGGCGGGGGGCGCAAGGGGCACCCGATCATGGTGACGCGACCGATGTCCAGCTGCGCCACCAATCCGCGCCGACCATCGCCAGGATCATGCGGGCGCGCTCACCCCTTTCGCACCACCCACGTCCCCATCGAGCGCAGTCCGTGCACAACCGAGCTTCGCACCGGATCGACTAGCGACCCGCCGAGCGCACGGGTCACGTCGATCAGCATCTCGTGGTCGACCAGGTATCGCTCGCTGCCGTCAGGCATCAGGTAACGCCGGCCGCCTAACGGCACGAGCGCCGGCTGCCCGACCGTCGTCGCCAGCCGCGCGAAGAGCATTCCACCGGACGCCAGCACGCGCCACATCTCGCGCACCATTGCGTGCCAATGCGCATCGTCGCGCGCGAAGTGAAGGACTGCGCTCGAGATCACGACATCCATCGATGCGTCAACGTGCGACATCGCCTCGACCGGCTCGACCCGAAACCGGTTCGCGCCAAGTCGAGGCGCCAACCGTTTGGCCAACTCGCGGATCTGCGCGATACGCTCCGGGCTCTCGTCGACTCCCCAGACGTCGAACCCTTCACGCAGCAGCAAGACGATGTTACGCCCTCCGCCACAGCCGGCATCGAGTACGCGCATCCCCTCGGTAACGCGACCGCGGAGGATCTGGTCGAAGAGGTAGATGTCGATATCGCCGAGCTGTTCACCGAGGCGTTCTGCCAGCGGCTTCACGGCAGTGCCGCAATCCGAGACAACTCGGCATCGCACTCGGCGATACCCGCTGCATCGGCGATCGTTGCGCGGATCGCGCGACTCGAGTGCATGAGCGCCACCGCGCGCGGCTCGTCACCGTTCACGCGCGCCACCGGCGCGACGTTACGGGGATTCGTCGGCAATCGCGTCGAAGATCGGCTGCAGGGCGATGGCCAGCGGCTGGGTGGCGCCGTCAGGTATCCACGTGAGCGTGCCGGTGGTCGCGGCTCATCGAGGACGGCGACGTGATCTCGACGGCGAGTAAAGGAAGCCCGCCATCGGCCCAGCTGCGCGGTGGTCGGTCGCTGGTGCGACGGAGCACGATGAGATCCGGCTGCACGATCGTGTCGTCGGCCAGCCCGATGTCACAGGGGGCAACGAACACCCAGCTGACAGCCTCGCGCTCGAGATATCGCTCCAGCGCTTGGTACAGCTTCCCGACGACGTACTGGTGTGGCGTCGTGGGGGACGGAGTCACGTAGTGCACGCCATCGATGATCTCGTGACGCCGGCCGTCGTCAGGCAGGGCGTCGAGCATCGCGCGTGTCCAGCGCACCTGGGGCGGAGTGGCGGCGGGCATGACCATATCAATCGCCTCGGCGGAGGGTGCGACGCAAGTGGCATCGGTCAACCTGCCGCCTGCGCGCGCCGGGATCGTCATCGGTCGAACGAGGTTGGTATCCAATGACGATGTGCCTGCTCTACGGCTTCGCCATGTCGTAGAGAGATACCGTCGTTTCCCCCGACGTGTACACCGTGCCCACGTTGATCAGCCACGTCCCGCTCGCGCTCATGAACCCGGGTACCGGGATCGGGATTCGCTCGATGATCGCGCCGTCGGTCGAGCGCACCTTGACGATGCCGTGATCGTAGGTGCTGACGAACATCGTCGCGCCGTCGGCGGAGAGGATGCTCCTCGGAGCGTCGTATAAGTAGCTGACGTCGGCGTGGACGCGAAGGAACGGCTGCATCGAGGCGTCGAAGACAGTGAAGCGGGCCGAGACACGCGCGCCCGTCGAGTCGAGCGAGGGGCGGATCTGGCTGTTGCCAAGATCGGCGCAGGGGCTGAACGCGGCAGCGGCGATGTCATAACGTTGCAGGCACGACGGCTCGACTGAGCTGACGGCGAGGACGTTGCGGTCCGCCGAGCGCTCGAGGATACCGAGTCCGGTCGTCCCGTCCCGGCTGGCACCGGTCAGCACGCGGTACGTGCTGTCGGCGAGGTTGAGCTCCACTAGGCGATCAACGCTAGCCGTCGCGCCGCGCACGGTGAGGTAGGCGCGACCGTTCGAGCCGATCCGGACGTTGTACGGTCCCTGGCGGTTTGTCGCGTCGAGCCAGGGAAGCGGGTAGTATGTCACCACCGGCGTCGCGCCGCGGAGGTCCACGACGTCGAGCCCGAGCTTTCCTCCGGTCACCACCAGCAGCGAGTCGCCGCTCGGCGTGACGTCGATGTCCGACGGTTCACCGCTGAGACGGATGGTGTTGACCACCTGCATCGTCGCCAGCGACAGCGCGACAATGTGCGGGTTGTAGCCTCCCTGCCCGATGTAGGCCATATTGCGCGGCCAGTCGACGACGAACGCGGACGGCTCGCCGGGAATCTTCAACGTGCGCGTCGGGTAGTGCGCGGTCGGGTGCAGTCGCGCCGAATCGAGTGGTGTCACCAGGAGCGTGCTCACGTTCCCGGCGGCGTCGCGCGCGGTAAAGCGCAACTGGAATGAGCCCGACCACTCGGGGCGGAAGTGAATCCAGATTCGTTGGTATGCTCCCAAGCCGCCCGCGAGCACCGAATCACGCGCGCCGAAGGGGAACACTTCCCAGATCAGCGCCGAGAGCTGGTGATTGTCGCTCGCGTTGAGCGCGACGAGAATGGAATCGCCGGTGAAGAAGTCTCCGTGAAATGTCCAGACTCCCGGCGCACCGTTAGGCCACGAGAACCACGGGAAGATGCTCGGCGCCTCGTGGTCGGCGAGGACGACAGCGGTCGACAGCGTGCGGCTCCCGAGCTGGGCGATCGCGTCGAGCGCGTAGACGGTGACGGTGATCGGCGCGCCGAGCCGGCAGCTGCCGGGGATCGGGACGGCGAACGTCCGCGTCAGCGTCGTCTCCAGCTTCTCGTTGAAGGTCCACGCGGTGTCGCACGGTCCGGTGATCGCCACCTGCGTACGCCAGGCGCCGGCGGGAGCGTCAACCGTATAGCTCACCGTCAATGGTGCACCGGCGGGGAGCTCGCCGCTCGGCGGAGTCACCGTAAGGGTGCGGATCACCGGGACCGGCGCGTTAGGCGCGGCCGGCTGGCCGCAGGCGACGCTCGTGCTGGTCTTCTTCTCTCCCTTTCCCGACTGGTAGCGATATTCGAAGGTGACGTAGAAGGGGATCCCGGCACTCATGTCCCAGCGCGTCTGCTGCGTCGCGCCGCTCGCGATCTTGCCGTCCTCGCTCCACGAGCGGCCGATGTCGGCGCCGGTGAAGGTCGCGCTGTCGAGCAGCATGCCGTGATCGGGGCCGATGTAGAAGCGCAGCGTCGCCCCGCTCCAGGTTGCGGTGCCGCGACCGTTGGCCACCGCGCTGAGGTCGATTCCACAGGCGACCTGCGGGACGTGCGCGGCGGTCTCGCCGTAGCTCGGGCCATCGATCCTGGCGACCGAGACCGAGACGGTCACCGATTCAGTCGGCGCATTCGCGTCGTTGCAGGCAGAGAGCGCGGCGACGAACAGCCCGGCGGTCAGGAGGGAGAAGCGATTGAGTCGCATGATCGCCAAGCCTAACGGAGGTCGATCGCCGCGAGGCGACCGTTGCCCTGCGCGATGAGCAGCGTGCCCTCGCGGGTGAGTGCCAGCGCCCCGCCGGCCGGGTACGTCCATAGCGTCGCATGTGCCTGCAGGTCGATCGCGTACGTCGTCGTTGCCGTGCTGGCGAACAGCACGTTGTTCGTGACGAGCAGCGTGCCTGACGGTGGCCCCCCGGGGGGCGTCCAGCTCCAGAGCGGTGCGCCGTCGCTTGCCTGGTTCGCCGAGACATGGTCGCCATCGATGACGTAGAGGACGTCGCCGGCGATCGCCGCCGTGCCGGTGAAGGCGTCGCGGCGCTCCCACTTGATCCGCCGGTTGGCGAGGTCGAAGCAGACGAGACGGCCGCCCTGAGTGGAGAAGAGGTCGTCGTGCGTGCCTAACGCTGGCGCGGCATTCAACGAGGTAGTCCACCCGTTGATCGTCCAGTTCGGGTCGGGGACTTCGTACACCACTGCGCCGCTGCCAACGTCGATGGCCGACAGCCGAGGCGACCAGACGCCGGTGTGTGCGTAGGCGACGCCGTCACGGACCGCCGGCGTGAACTGGTCGTTCTGGTCGAGCCCCGCAGACCACTGTAGCGCCCCATTCGCTGCCGACATCGCCTCCATGCCACCGTACTCGCCACCGGCAAAGATCACCGTCTGCCCGACGACGACCGGCGCGTAGTATTGCTGCCACTGTGTCGGGTACGGAGAACGAAAGCGGATGACACCAGTGTTGGGATCGAAGCCCCAGAGAAAGGCGGTGCCCGACCCCGTAAATGTGGTGGCGACGAAGAGCGTGCCATTGCCATACGCCGGTGGATTGGTGCCCCCGCCCAGCGCGTAGGTCCACTTGCGCGCGCCAGTGTTCGCGTCGAGCACAGTGACAAAGCCGTAGCCAGTGGTGACGAACAGCTTTCCATCGGCTGCGGCGACCGGATTCAACCCGCCAGCGCCGATGTCGATGACCCAACGCTCATTGAAGGCGAGCGGATCGATCGTGACCGCAACGAAACCGTTATGACCGGCATTCCCCTGGAACGTCGGCCAGTCGGCCGCCGCGCTCCAGTCGACGTTCGCCGCGGGGATGACACCAACGACTGCCGACCCGGAAACTCCATCGGAGCTTGCCGTGATGGTGACCGTCCCCTCGGCGTGTGCCGTGACCACACCGGCCTGGTCCACCGTCGCCTTCGTCTCGTCGAGGCTCCGCCAGCTCACCGCATGTCCGGTGACCACCCGCCCGCGCGCGTCGCGCAGCTCGACGGTGAACGCCGTCGTCCGGTTGACGTAGAGCTTCGCGCTCGCCGGCGAGACACGGACGGAGCTGACCGGAGGCGGACTGACCTGGATCGACGCCGACCCGACGCGCGTCTCGATGGTCGCGGTGATCGTCGCCGTGCCGCTGTCGATCGCGGAGACGAGCCCACTCGTGTCGACGCGAGCGATGAGCCAATTGCTCGATCGCCACGTCGTCGCGTGGCCGGTGAGCACCGTACCCTTCGCATTGTGCGCGGTCGCCGAGAGCTGGACGCTCGTGCCCGCCGGGATCGCGGCCACTGGTGCACCGGCGACCGCTACCGACGCAACGTTAGGGTCGGCCGCCGTCCCGCCATCCTTGCTGCACGCGGAGGCAAGTCCCGCAAGCGCGACGGCGACCACGGATGCGTGCATGCGCGCGCGCATTGCTGGAGAAAGCGACATGCCTGACGGGGGGCGGGGAGGGGGGCGAGCGAGCGAGGCCCGTGACAACCGTGCGCCGCCGCTGGCGGCGGAGCCCCAGACTATCGCGACTGACACAGCCCGGCGCAAGGGCGCCGTTATGACTAGCCCGCGTGAGCTTCATCACGGCGAGGAGAGACGATCGCCGTGTCGAAGCTTCGATTGCCCTGCTACTCGCCCGACGCCGAATGCGTTTTTCCCACGCGCTGCCTCTGCGGGCGCCCCGCGGGCGAGACCTTGAGCGTGGGCAACAGATACGGCGGCCAGGCTGCGCGGCCTAACGCTGTGTTGACGAACTCGCGAAAGAACGGCCACACGTTGACCGGGAGGTTGTTTGCGCGAAAGACGGCGAACAGTTCGTCGGTGACTGGTGTCGGCGAAGCATACTCGACTTCGAACGTAGCCCGGACGCTCGCGTGGCTTCCCTTCCCGGAGGTTGGCTTCGCGTCGAAAATCAGTTCGTGGTAGACGATGAAGCCGTCGTCGTGGCCGACGTACTGTACGTTGCCTTCAGTGACAACAGGGGAGAGTTGATTCCCGTCATAACGTGCGCGAGCGTCGATTTCGCAATGCGCGAGCCGGAGAAACCGCAACTCTATTGCGGACACGAACCGGTTGTATTCCTCTGGCCTGGCCAGTTGCGCGGGCGTGCGGGAGGAAACCGCGGTGGCGGTGTGTTTCGCGAAAAGCGAGCGCTTACGCCGAGCCGGCATAGGGTCTCGTAGCGGTGTAAGAGAGTTGGGCGCCGGTGCGTTTCCCCAATGCGACTTGCGGAGCCTTCCAGATCTGCTGCAGGGAATCGATGCGACTGGCCAGGTCCTGATGCATCGCCGCGACCTGCGGTCGAGTGCCGACGGTGGCCGAGCCAGCGATCGCGTCAGCGATGATCCAGACTACGAGTGTCGGCCCGTCCACACCTTCGCTCGCGGCGAGCGCCTGAAGTGCGCGACGGTATCGCCGGGGCACTGGAATCGCCCATGTGTCAGGGCTGTCCTCGGGCCGGTGATCGTGCACGGTGCTTGGTGGCTCATAGTCGCCGCCGTTATGGGCCGCGAGGAAAGCCAGCGCCGTCGGATCGCGGTCGATCAGTCGGAGCAGGGCATCGGTCGCCTTGGAAAGTAGGACGCGGCCCGTTTCCCATCGCACGACCGTCTTCTCGCCTAGCCCGAGCGCAATCTCGAGCTGCGCCTGGGTGAGGCCCAATCGCTCCTCTCGGATGCGACGGATGTCGTCGGGGGCGAGAATCTGCTCCGCGTGTTGGATGGTCGCCGCCGCCTCGCGGCGGGCGCGCCCTAACTCGGCGAGGGTCTGGCGTTCCTCGCCACATCGGTCGCAGCGGTAGATAGTTTGGGCCACCGCCGCGTGTCGCTGCCCGATCACGACATCCTCGGTTCGGTTGACTCCATGGAAATGCCCGCCGCAATCGTGGCGCATCCCCTCGAGGTTGACGGGTGTACGCACAGCGGCGACAGCTGGCCGAGGGCTGGAAAGGCGTGATCTGGTTTTGCGCTTTTTCATAGGGGGATCGACTCGTCCCATTCATGGAGCGAGATGACGACGACAAATTGTCCTGCGGGATCCGTCTCGAGCTTGATTTTCAGCCAGAGGTCGCAACCCTCGAAGTCGACGCGATAGACGTCCACCCACGATCGCGACCTTCGCCCGTCGACGTTGCGCGTTCTGACTTCGGCGAATTGGAACTCATCAACGACAAGAGAGACGATGATTGCGCGGATCTCGTCGTCGAGATCGATCAGATCGGCGGGTAGTGCGCGTGCGCCTTCGGTCCGAGCGCGGAGCGTGATGACGATCTCGCGGGTAGCGGCGGCAGCGTGAACATCTGCCAGGGAGAAGCGAGGACGGTCAGTGCGCCGATTGGCTTTGGGCATCGGAGGGAGTCAATCGAGGGGTGCGCATGTCTGCGTAATCGAAATATTTGCATGACACTCCTCCTGGCTCCGGTGGGCCCGCAGGGTGGATAGGCAAGGTAGCAGGATGATACCCGCTGGGCAAGGGCCGGTTTAAGGCTTCCATGGTCATTGACTGGGGATTGCGACCTCAAACGCTACAAGTAGCACGATGATACTTGATCAAGGGATCCCAGATTGGAAGCGGAGGCACCAAGGAGCCTGGCTGGTTGGGGGCCTTGAGGGCTACGTTGTCAGGCCTAACAGCCGCCGTCCTCCCGCGCCCCTCGCATGACCCGACCGCGTGGTCTGTACGACCTCATACTGACCGAGTCAGTCGCGAGGTGCTGGCGGGCGTCATTACCTGGCCCAGCGTTAGCGCGAAAGGCCACCACCATCGTCGTCAATTGATACGACACCGCTGCGGCGGAGATGATCGTACGTCTCATCTAGCACCGGCAATGGCGGCACGAAGATGACCGTTCCATCCCGCCCGCGAGTGAGCAAGACGCGATAAGCGTTTAGGCGAAGCTGAAATGGATCCTTCACCTTCGCGCCCCGCTTGTAGC
>JANMBU010000026.1:0-14352 GCA_031360575.1 Gemmatimonadaceae bacterium | reverse complement strand
CCAGGCGACGGAATTGATGTTGCCGCCCTGGCCGGTGGCGACATTTCGCAGTACACGACCGCCGCGAAGTCGCTCAGCTTCGTCGACTTTCTCACGCACATCGTCCCCAGCAGCATCGCGGCCGCTTTTGCGAACGGCGACATCCTGCAGATCGTCTTCTTCTCGCTGCTCTTCGGTGTCGCCCTTTCGCGGATGGGCGAAAGCGGGCGGGTGCTGACCGCCGGCCTCGAGAAGCTGTCGCAGGTGTTCTTCCGGATCACCGCTATCGTGATGCATGTCGCGCCGATCGGCGCCTTTGGCGCGATGGCGTTCACCATCGGCAAGTTCGGCCTTCGCGCGTTGCTGCCGCTCGGCCGGTTGATGGGCGGCGTCTACCTGACGATGGCGCTCTTCATCTTCGTCGTGCTCAACCTGATCGCGCGCATTTCCGGGTTCAGCCTCTGGCAACTGCTGCGCTTCATCCGCGCCGAGATCCTCATCGTCCTCGGCACGTCGAGCTCAGAGGCCGCATTGCCGAGCATGATCGAGCGGATGACGCAGTACGGCTGCGACCGGAGCGTCGTCGGGCTGGTGATTCCCGCCGGCTACTCGTTCAACCTCGACGGGACCTCTATCTACCTCTCGATGGCAACGCTGTTCATCGCGCAGGCGTTTGGTATCCACCTCACCTTCGCGCAGCAGCTCTCGGTGATGGCGGTACTGATCGTGACGTCCAAGGGCGCGGCCGGCGTGACGGGCTCGGGATTCATCGTGCTCGCCAGCACGCTATCCGCGATGCACACGGTCCCCGTCGAGGGGATCGCGCTCGTACTCGGCGTCGACCGGTTCATGAGCGAGGCGCGGGCGATCACCAACCTCATTGGGAATGCGGTGGCGACGGTGGTCATCGCGAGGAGCGAGGGCGCCTTCGATCCGGTGCGCCACGCCGAGGCCATGGCCGGCACCGTGTCGCCTAACGCGTCTCGAGGCGACTGAGGCGCTCGAGCAGCTTCTCGTGCGCCTTGGCAAGCGCTGCCAAGTGCTCGATGAGCTCCTTGTGGCGGGTGTCGTCTTCGGTCGGCTTTTTCGCGATGAAAGTGAGCGCTCCGCCCACTTCGAGACGGCAGGTTTCGACCTTGTGGAGCCCTTCCAGTCCTTGCCGGCGTGCCGCCGCCTCGAGCTCTTCCGGGGTGATCAGTTCGTGCTTCAATCGGTCCGGCCGGATCTTGCCGTTGCGAATGAGCACCTCGGGATCGCCTTCGACCAGCCGGTCCACCGCGGGGTGGCTGAACAGAAAACGGACGACGAACCAGTTGGTTAACAGGAGCGCGGTGGCCCCGATCACCCCGCCGAGCAGGGAATTGTCGTTGCCGATGATCGCATTCTGTACCGTGTTCGACAACAGGAGCAGAACAACGAAGTCGAACGGGTTCAGCTGCCCCATCTCGCGCTTGCCAGCCAGCCGAAGCCCGACCAGCAAGAAGGTGTAGACGATGAACGTGCGAATCAATTTCTCGCCGATCGGAATTCCGACCAGGAACATGTCATGCAGCATCGTCACCTCGAGAGATTGGCTTCATCACGCATCACGCATCGGCTAACGCACCTTCACGCATCACGCATCGTTCACGCAGTTTCCCGCATCATTCGCGCAGTTTCACGCATCACGCATCGCCAGCCAGCGCCCCCGCCACGATCACCTTCGCCTCCTCAATCACCCGCTCGAGCATCGCCTCCCCCGCAAAACTCTCGGCGTAGAGCTTGTACACATCCTCGGTGCCTGACGGTCGCGCCGCGAACCAGCTGGTCTTCGACTCCACTTTCAGCCCGCCGAGCGCGGCACCGTTACCCGGCGCTGTCGTCAGCATGCGCGTGATTGGCTCCCCGGCGAGCGCCGTCGCTTTCACCTGCTCGGGTGACAGCTTCGACAGCTTCGCCTTCTGCGCGGCATTGGCCGGCGCATCGATCCGCCGGTACGCCGGATCGCCGAACTTCGCCACCAGCTCGCGATAGAGCATCGCCGGATCCTTCCCGGTGACCGCGGTCATCTCGGCGGCGAGCAGCCCGAGGATCAGTCCATCCTTGTCGGTGCTCCACGCCGTGCCGTCGTGGCGCAGCAACGACGCGCCGGCGCTCTCCTCGCCGCAGAAGCCTAACGATCCAGCGACGAGGCCGTCGACGAACCACTTGAAGCCAACGGGGACCTCGAGCACCGTACGGCCGATCGACGCCGCAACCCGGTCGATCATCGAGCTGCTGACCAGCGTCTTCCCGACACCGGCGTCGCTACGCCACTGAGGCCGGTGCGCGAACAGGTACGAGACGCAGACCGCGAGATAGTGGTTCGGGTTGAGCAGCCCACCGCTGCGGGCGACGATCCCGTGCCGGTCATGGTCGGGGTCGCAGGCCCAGGCGACGTCGAACTTGTCCTTGAGCGCGATCAGCCGCTGCATCGCGTAAGGCGACGAACAGTCCATCCGGATCTTGCCGTCCCAGTCGACGGTCATGAAGCCGAAGGTCGGATCCACGACGTCGCTGACAACTGTCAGCGGGATGCCATAACGGTCGGCGATCCGCCCCCAGTAGGCAACGCCGGCACCGCCGAGCGGGTCGACGCCGAAGGCGAGCTTCGATCCGCGCAGGACGTCCATGTCGACCACCCGACCGAGGTCGCCGATGTACGACTCCATGTAGTCGAAGTGGTGCGTCGTGGCTGCCGTCCGCGCCCGCTCGAGCGGAATCCGGCGGACGCCGGCCATGCGCGCGCCGAGCAGCCGGTTCGCTTCGTTCTCGATCCATTTCGTGACGCCGGTGTCGGCCGGACCGCCGTTAGGCGGGTTGTACTTGAAGCCACCGTCCTCTGGTGGGTTGTGCGACGGCGTGACCACGATGCCGTCGGCCAGCCCAGTGGTGCGCCCCTTGTTGTAGCCGAGGATCGCGTGCGAGATCACCGGTGTCGGCGTGAAGCCGCCATCGCGGTCGATCATTACATCGACGCCATTGGCAGCCAGCACCTCGAGCGCGCTGCCGAAGGCCGGCTGCGAGAGCGCGTGCGTGTCGATCCCGATGAACAGCGGACCATCGATCCCCTGCTCGCGGCGATAGAGGCAGATCGCCTGGGTGATCGCGAGGATGTGATCCTCGTTGAAGGTGCCCGCGGACGAGGTGCCGCGATGCCCCGACGTTCCGAACGCGACACGCTCTCCGCTGACGGTCGGATCCGGGTGGCGATCGTAGTACGCCGCGATCAGGCGCGGGATGTCGGCGAGCAACGACTTCGGCGCCGGCTTTCCGGCGAGCGGACTGACGGACATTGGGCTCGTGTTCAGGAGATGCTGCAGCCGCGCGGTGGCCGTGATTGCGTTCGAAACTATGTACCAGAATCGCCGAGTGCAGCAAGCGCAGGTTATCTTGCACGAGCGCGACATCGTCCACCAGCGTCGCGGGCAACCATTCGGGCTGGCCCGCTCGCTCCTGACGATGCTTGGTCTCAGGGATGTCCGCCATGTCCAGCCGCTCCGCCGAAGCACGCGCGCCTCGCGCCGCCACCGCCGCCGGGTCGCCCGCCGCAACCGCTGCCACCGTCCCACACGACGACTTCACGCTGCTCGACGCCTGGTGGCGCGCCGCGAACTACCTCTCCGTCGGGCAGATCTACCTGCGCGACAACCCGCTGCTCCGCGAGCCGCTCCGACTCGAGCACATCAAGCCGCGCCTGCTCGGGCACTGGGGAACGACGCCTGGTCTGAACTTCGTCTACGCGCACATGAACCGCGTCATCCGCGAGCGCGACGTGGACGCGATCTTCATCGCCGGTCCCGGTCATGGCGGGCCCGGCGTCGTCGCCAGCACGTGGCTCGAGGGGACGTACAGCGAGGTCTATCCGCGGATCACGCGCGATGCGTCGGGCATGCAGAAGCTGTTCAAGCAGTTCTCCTTTCCCGGTGGCATTCCGAGCCACGTTGCGCCGGAGACGCCCGGATCGATCCACGAGGGCGGAGAACTCGGCTACTCGCTGCTCCACGCGTACGGCGCCGCGTTCGACAATCCGGAGCTCGTCGTCTGCTGCGTGATCGGCGATGGTGAAGCGGAGACCGGGGCGCTCGCCGCGAGCTGGCACTCGAACAAGTTTCTCAATGCGGCGCGCGATGGCGCAGTGCTGCCGATCCTGCATCTCAACGGTTACAAGATTGCCGGGCCGACGGTCCTCGCCCGCATTCCCGAGGACGAGCTCACGGCGCTGATGCGTGGCTACGGCTACGAGCCGCATTATGTCTCGGGCGACGAGCCGCAGGTGATGCACCTCCTCATGTCGCGAGTGCTCGACGCCTGCATCGACCACATCCGCACGATCCAGCGTGAGGCACGAACGGCTGGCGGCGCTGCGAACATCGCTCGCGCGGCCGGCGACGTGTCCGCTCGTCCGCGCTGGCCGATGATCATCCTCCGCTCGCCGAAGGGGTGGACCGGTCCCAAGGTCGTCGACGGGAAGCCGGCCGAGGGCTCGTTCCGCTCGCACCAGGTGCCGATCACCGGCTTCGCCGAACATCCGGAGCACATCCCGCTGCTCGAGCAGTGGATGAAGAGCTACAAGCCGGAGGAGCTGTTCGACGCGGGCGGGACACTACGCGCTGACATCGCGCGTCAGGCGCCTAACGGTACCCGGCGGATGAGCGCCAACCCGCACGCCAATGGCGGGTTGCTGCTCGAGGACCTGAAGCTCCCCGACTGGCGCGACTACGCGGTACCGGTGGCCGAGCCCGGCGCCACCGATGGCGAGGCGACGCGCGTGCTCGGCAGGATGCTGCGCGACGTCATGCGGCTGAACGCCGACCAGGCGAACTTCCGCATCGTCGGCCCGGACGAGACGAGTTCGAACCGTCTCGACGCGGTGTTCGAGGCGACGGGTCGAATCCTCGAAGCGCGGATCCTCCCGACCGACGAGCACATCACACCCGACGGGCGGGTGATGGAAGTCCTCAGCGAGCATCTCTGCCAGGGCTGGCTCGAGGGCTACCTGCTGACCGGGCGCCACGGGCTCTTCTCCTGCTACGAGGCGTTCATCCACATCGTCGACTCGATGTTCAACCAGCACGCCAAGTGGTTGAGCACGACGCGACACATCCCCTGGCGGAAGCCGATCGCGTCGCTGAACTACCTGCTGACGTCGCACGTCTGGCGGCAGGACCATAACGGCAACAGCCACCAGGATCCGGGGTTCATCGATCACGTCATCAACAAGAAAGCCGACGTCGTCCGGGTCTATCTCCCGCCTGACGCGAACACTCTGCTCTCGGTGGCCGACCACTGCCTGCGCAGCCGCAACTACGTGAACGTGATCATCGCCGGCAAGCAACCGGCACCGCAGTGGCTGAGTGTCGACGCGGCCACGCGCCATTGCGAAGCCGGGCTGGGCGTGTGGGCGTGGGCGAGCACCGACGGGGGGCGCGACCCCGACGTCGTGCTGGCCTGCGCCGGCGATGTCCCGACGCTGGAACTGCTCGCCGCAGCGTCGATCCTGCGCGAGCGACTGCCAGCATTGCGCGTGCGAGTGGTCAACGTGGTGGACCTGATGACGCTGCAGCCGGAGATCGAGCACCCGCATGGGCTGAGCGACGAGCAGTTCGATGCACTGTTCACCACAGAGAAGCCGATTGTGTTCGCTTTTCACGGATACCCGTGGCTGATCCACCGATTGACCTACCGGCGCAACGGCCACGGCAACCTGCATGTGCGCGGCTACAAGGAAGAGGGGACGACGACCACACCCTTCGACATGACAGTGTTGAACGACGTTGATCGGTTCGACCTGGTGATCGACGTGATCGCGCGGGTGCCGAAGCTGCAGGGCGACGCGGCCGCGGCGCGCCTGACGGCGTGGTGCGAGGCGAAGCTGGCCGAGCACACGGCATACGTACGCGAGTACGGGGACGACATGCCGGAGGTGAAGGACTGGCGGTGGGGAGGCAACGCGGGGCGGCCGGCGTAGGCGCGCTGCCTAACGGCAGTCGAACCACAGCGAACTGCCGCGCGGGCCAAGGTTCGGGATGGTCGGCCGTCAAGCTTTGGGGGCGGCAGGCAAGAATGTCTCGCCTGACGCCCCCAAATACTCACCCGCCTAACGCGCGACCATCGCCCGCGTCGTCTGCGACCCGAGCAGGCGTCGCATCGTTCCGCGGGCTGCTGTCCCCGCCGCCGCCTGGTCCGGCGTCATGTTCATCGTCTTCTGCATGAGCGGGCGAACCCGGTCATTGAGCCCATCGAGCGCACCCATATTGGCGTAGGTCACTGTCAGATAGATGTCCGGATCGTCGAGGTGGCGGGGCTCGACGGTGAGCACCCCCCAGTCCATGATGATCCCCGCCGCCTTCTCGGCGTTCATCTGCTTGGCGTAGTCGCCGAACAGGTACTTCATGTAGTTCGCCGTCTGGCCGGGGTTCGTCCGGATGGAGGAGACGACAACCACCGGTCCTTCCTTGTACGGATCCTGCCCCATCTGCATTCCGGCCATCGCCTGTGCACCGGCGGTTGCCGAGCCTAACGTGAGGAGTACGGCGACAGCGGATCCAGCGAGGTAACGCGTCATTGCGGCCTCTCGAGTGGAGGGTGACGAGCGCGGCGGTGCAACGGAGGGTGGCGAGCCGAGCCCGGTGAATCGACACCGTGCGGCGCGACGATTCCCGCTGGACATACCAGTTCCGGGAGCGAAGGGCAAGGGTGGCCGGGGTGCCGGCCGCCTAACCAGGACCGGGAGACGGTCCCTCGGCAACGGTCAAAGGCTTCGCCGTGTCTGACGGATGTTGCTGCGCCGATCCACCTTTATCGTGCACCCGCGCCGCCGGCCAAGGCGCGGTCCGTCGACCACTGAACCTTTTGCCTTCATGATCGAGTTCCTCCGCCGCCGCGTGGACTGGTGCGGCCGCTTCCGCGCACCGTTCGCGTGCACCCGGCTGGTGACCATGATCGGCGCATGTGCGGTCGCGGCGACGACGCTCGCCGCGCAGTCCCCTTCGGCGGCCGACGTGATCCGGGGCCGCGTGACGGATGACTCGTCGCGCGCGGTCGTCGCGGCGACCGTCATCGTCACCCGGGGTCCCGATCGCGCAATCGAGCAAACGGTCACCGACAGCGCCGGTACCTACTCCGTGCGCTTCGAGCCGGGAACAGGTGACTACCTCGTTTATGTCAGTGCGACCGGCTACCGGACGGCGCGGCGCCGCGTGCAGAGGCAGGGCGGTGAGGTCACGCTCGTCGCCGACTTCCGCCTTGCCAGCGATGCCGCACTGCTCGCCGAGATCAAGGTTCGGGGGACGAAGCCGGTGCGCGCCGACAACGACGCCAACCCCTACAACCCGGAAACCGGTTCGTCGGAGAAATACAGCGACGGCGTCGCCGGACAGCTCAGCCCCACGGCGGCGGGCGACCTGAATGCGACCGCGGGCACGATGTCGGGTGTCACCGTCACCCCTAACGGTCCATCGATCCTCGGCGCCGGCGCCGGGTCGAACCTGACGACGCTGAACGGGATGGGAATGGCGGCGACCAGCATCCCGCGCGCGGCGCGCACCGAGACCCGCGTCACCGGAACGACGTTCGATGCGACCCGCGGCGGGTTTGCCGGCGCCAACATCGATGTCCGGTTGTCAGGTGGTGACCGCTTCTATCAGCGCCGCAACGCATTCATCACGCTCGATCCGCGGCAGCTTCAGTTGACCGACGCCGTCGGGCGGGCAGCGGGGGTTCCAGCGGGCGGCCTTCGGGCGAGCGTCGGCGCCGATGGAGAGTTGATCCGGCGTGCGCTGACCTACAACGCAGCGGTCGACGTCGCGCGAGCAATCAGCACCCCAGCCACCCTGCTCGACGCCGGCAACGCGACGTTGATCAGCGCCGGCGTCGCACCCGATTCGGTCGCGCGGCTGCTTGGCGTCGCGGCGCCGTTCGGACTGCTCACCGCTGGTCGCGTGCCCGCCGATCGGCAGCGCGACGCGCTGACCTTCCTCGGACGGCTCGACGACACCCGGGATACCCTGGCGACGCGGGCGCTGACGACGTATGCCGGCCTCACCCGCGAAGGAGCGATCGGCTTCGGGCCGCTGGCCGCGCCGGCGACCGGCGGCGAGCAGCGGGTGCGAACGTTAGGCGGACAGCTCGTCATCGGCCAGTACTTCGGGCCGGGCCGGAACTACCTCAACGAGACGCATCTGGCGGCCAGCCAGGTGCGGACCACCGTCGCGCCGTACCTCGACCTGCCGGGTGCGAGTGTCCTCGTCCGCTCGCCGTCCGCCGACCCGGCGGCCGGCGGCGGGCTCGAGGTCGCCGGGGTGACGTTAGGCGGAAACACGGCGCTCGCCAGCCGGTCGTCCCGGTTGACGCTCGAGGGGGCGAACGAGACAGTGCGCAACGCGCGTGGCAGCCGGCACCGGGTGAAGTCGCAGCTCTGGGGGCGTGTCGACGAGCTGTCGCTGTCGGGCCGCGGCAACAGCGCCGGGAGCTACAGCTACAACAGCGTCGCCGACTTTGCCGCCAACAACCCGTCCAGCTTCAACCGCACGTTGTTCGAGCCTGACCGGAGCGGCAAGGTATGGAACGCGGCCGCCGCCGTCGCCCACCAGTGGCTGCCGACTCGGCTCTTCAGCGTGATCTACGGTGCCCGGCTGGAAGGCAGCGGCTTCCTCGTTCACCCGCCTGGTGACGCGACACTCGACCGGACGTTAGGCGTGCGCAGCGGTGTTGCCCCCTCCCGGCTGCATGTCAGTCCGCGCGCCGGCTTCACCTGGACCTACAACAAGGACAGGGACAACGGTCAGGGAATGAACATGAGTCCGGCGGGGTCATTCCTTCGCAGCCGTGTCGGCACGATTCGAGGCGGCATCGGCGAGTTTCGCGACCTCCTCCGTCCCGAGGTGAGTGCCGATGCGTCGGCGATCGGCGGCACGCTGCTCCTGTCCTGCGTCGGGAGCGCGGTGCCGCCGGCCGACTGGAGCCGCTTCGGCGGCGACCCGGCGAGCATCCCGACCGAGTGTGCCGGTGGCGGCGGTGCGCTCGCCGAGCGGGCGCCGGCGGTCAGCCTGATCGGCCCCCGGTACGATGTGCCACGCAGCTGGCGCGCCTCCCTCGACTGGTCGACCGACGTCGGCAAGGCGCTGCTCAAGGTCGGAGCGTTAGGCAGTTACGACCTGGGGCAGCCGGGCACGGTCGACGTAAACTTCGCCGGCCAGCCGCGGTTCAGTCTCGACCCGACGGCGGAAGGCGGGCGTCCGGTCTACGTGACGCCAGCGTCGATCGATGCCGCCAGCGGCGTCGTCTCGTCGGCCGATTCGCGCCGCTCGAACGCGTACAGCCGGGTGGGGATACGGACGAGCGACCTTCGTGGCTATGGAGGTCAGTTGACGGCAAGCCTCGCCCCCGACGTCTTCAAGGCGCGAATCCCGTTCTACAGCTCGATCTCGTACACGCTGCAGGCCACGAAGCGCCAGTATCGCGGCTTCGATGGCGGCGGCTTCGGTGATCCGCGCGCCAGGGAGTGGGCGCCTAACGCCAACGACGCGCGACACGTCCTCATCGTGCAGGGCGGCTTCAACAGCGATCACATCGGAACGATCACCCTGTTCGGTCGGGCCCAGAGCGGGCTGCCATACACTCCGATCGTCCAGGGCGACATCGATGGCGATGGCCGTGGCGGCGACCGCGCGTACATCCCGATGCTCGGGGGCAGCGACGCCGCGCTCGACGCGCAACTCCGCTCGCTGCTCAGCCGGGGCAGCGCAAGCGCGCGCGAATGCGTCGGCCCGCATCTCGGCAGCGTTGCACCGCGCAATGGATGTCGCGGGCCGTGGACCGAGTCCCTGAACATGCAATGGAGTCCGGTGATACCGCATCGGTGGGCGAACCGCCTAACGGCCAGCGTCTACCTCGAGAACGTGCTCGGCGGAGTCGACCAGCTTCTGCACGGGAGCGCGCTGCGCGGCTGGGGGTCGCAGGCACGCCCCGATCCGGTGCTTCTCGTCCCCCGCGGTTTTGACGGTGCCGCGAACCGCTTTCGCTACGACGTGAACCCGCGCTTCGCCGACACCCGGCCAGGGCGATCGCTCTTCCGGAATCCGTTTCGCATTTCGCTCGACTTCCGACTCGACCTGTCGGTCGACTATCCGCTGCAGCAGCTGCGGCGCGCGCTCGAGCCGATCCGCGCCCCGGATCGCCGCTGGGTGGAGCGCGATGCCGACTCGCTCGCCGCCTTCTACCTGTCGCGGACATCGGATGTCTTCAAGGCGTTGCTCGACGAGAGCGACTCGCTCTTCCTGAGCAAGGCGCAGGAGCGTGACCTTCGCCGCGCCGACTCCGCATACTCGACACGGGTGCGCGCGGTCTTCGTGCCGTTAGGCGCGTTCCTCGCCGGGCGGCGCGGCCACGAACCGGGCAAGGCGGAGCTCGACAGCGCCGCAGCGGCGGACAAGGCTTACTGGAAGGTGTTCTGGGAACAGCCCGAGGTCGCCGACTCGATCGTCAGTGCGACGCAGAAGGAGCTGTTCCCGATGCTGAAGGGGATGGTCGAGGTGCCGAAAAAGGATCGCGAGCACAGCCAGTGGAACTTCGGTCACCCGGTGACCTTCCGCGGCGACACCCCCCCCGCGCCGGCTGGCGAACGGAAGATGGAGGTGACGCGGCCGTGATGTGACGACCGGCGGACGATCACAGCTGGCTTGGGGGCGCGAACCCCAACCAGCCCGAAATCCGCCTTACGCCCGCATCGCCGCCAAGGCCAGCGTCGCGACCCCGTCGAAGTGCCTTTCCAGCGCCGCGTTCGCGCCGCGGCAGCCGGCGATCACGAGCAGCGCCCACTCGATGTATTCGCGGCGCCTGATCGGCGGCCAGTCCGCCGGCGGGTCGCTCGTGATATCGGCGATGTTGACGCTCTTGTCGGCAAGCTTGATGATCTTCGCCCGCCGCGACGCGTTAGGCGCGTTGACGATCTGCAGTCGCTTGCGCTCGGTGCTCGGCAGCGACTTGTCGTCGGTCAGCTCGGCGACGAGCGCGCGGACCTCGGCCCCGAACTGGCGCTCGATGTCGGCCGGCGTTGCGCTGGTGTCCTCGACGGTGTCGTGGAGGAGCGCGGCAACGAGCGTCAGGCTGTCGGTGACGCGGCCGACGCTGGCGATCAGCTCGGCGACCGCGATCGGATGGTTGATGTACGGCTCGCCCGCGGCACCCTTCCGCTTCTGTGCGCGATGATGGCGCGCGGCGAACTGCGCGGCCTGGAGAAGTCTGGTCGTGTCGGACATGGTCGGGCCGGTGAGACGTCAGCTGCCGCCGCGGCGAAAGGATTTCAGGTACAGGCTGAGTGAGCCGATCTTCAGCCTGCTCTTCATCTGGAGCATCATTCGTGTCGAGTCGTCGGCGAGCCAGATCTCGGCCTGGCCACCCTCGCCGAAGACGCCCTTGGCCTTGATCGTCGGGTGGAGGACAATGGCATCGAAGGTGCCGGCCGGAACCTTGATCCGCTCGCGGCGAACCACGGTGACGGTGACCGGATTGCGATCGGGCTTGAAGTAGCGTTCGAACGAATACGTCTTGCCCACTTCGAGCGGAATCGTGCGCAGGAAGAAGAAGAAGCTGCCGTCATCCAGCGGCTCTTTCACCGTCGGCTGTTCCGGCTTGTCATTCTCCTTGTAGGTACCGATCTCCGGCATGATCTCGTAGCGGCGCTGCCGCTCGTAGTTGCCCTCGTCGATCTGCTGCCAGTGGCGCAGCGACACGAGACGAAGGGTATCAATCCAGCTTTCGTAACGATCGTTCACGCGGAAGAGAAAGGTTCCGCCCTTGACGTTGAAGCGGACGTGCATTGCCTGACGGCCGCGAACGTTCTCCAGTCCGAGCACTTCCATGACCGCGTTCCCGACGTCGATCGAACTGAACTTGACGTCATAGACGAGTCGCTCGCCCGGTGCATAGGGGAGGGGAGCGCGCGCCGGGGGCGCCGGCTGGGCGAGCGGCGCAGCTGTCCGAGCCGCCAGCGACGGGACGGCTGGTCCGACATCTCCGCGCGCCGAGTCGACGATCGGGGGCGTTGGGGGACGCGTACTCCGCCGAACCGCGGCGCGAGTGCCGGCGAGTACGGGAACCGGGGCGGTGACTGCGCCGTTAGGCAGCGTGGCCTGGCCGGCCGTTACCCTGGCTCCGCTGGGCCCGGCGGTGCTGTCGCGCCGGCGAGCGGCGGGCAGCGGCAACGCAGAGTCGGCCAGTGCGGCCGGCGATCCAGCAGCCGTGGTGTCGGCGCGCCGCGTGTCGTGGATGCACCCCGCAGTGAGCACAAAAAGAGTGAGCGCCGCCCATGAAGCGCGGCTCATCGTCGCGACCGTGCGCTCATGGCGTCACAACTGGTGGTGTCATGAAGCTGTGGGTCGGATGTCCACCCTCGATGTACGGCCAGCCCGTGGTCAGGTAGCGGATCCGATCGATCAGCATCGGGCGCCTGACGCCATCGCCGAGCTTTGGGTTGACCGGATCGACGGCGTGATAGACGATCCAGTCGTTGCCTCCGCTGTCGGTGATGATCGCGTTATGACCGGGCCCGCGGAAGTAGTCGCCGGCATCGAGGATCACGCTGTTGCCGGTGCCCGACGCCTGGCCGAGCTTCTCGAACGGCCCCGTTGGCGACGCCGCCCGGGCAACGAGCACCGCGTAGTGGGGATTCGGCAGCGTGCAGCAGTCGTTGCCCGAATAGAAAAGGTAGTAGAAGTCGCCGCGCTTGATGACCCAGGCCCCCTCGATCAGGTTCTCGTACGGCGCGCTACTGCTCGGCCGCAGCACCGGCGTTTCGATCGAGCCACCGGAGAAATGCAGGCGATCGGCGTCGAGCTCGCGAACGACGATCGGTTGAAAGTCGGAGCCCCAGTAGAGATAGTGCTTCCCGCTGATCGGGTCGTCGAATGCCATGGGGTCGATGTGCGAGAACCCCGGGCCGCAGATCAGTGGCGCACCGACATCGATAAACGGTCCCTGCGGAACGAGCGACGTCGCGATCGCGATGCACATTCCGCTCGTGTCGGCGGCCGCCGAGTAGTACATCAGGTACCGCGATTGCTCCGCGGCGTAGATCACGTGCGGCGCCCAGAAATTCCAGGTCCGGGTGGACCAGGCCGGCATCGTCGGAAGCGCATCGGAACTCACCGTCCAGTGCACGAGATCCGGCGAGCTTGCGGTTTGGATGTTGACTCGCCCGCTGCCGTTGAACGTCTGCGTTGCGTACGCCCAGAACGTTGCGCCTGCCTTGAGGATGCTCGGATCGGGGAAGTCCTGGTCGAGCACCGGATTCTTGAACCCCGTGGTCCGCGTGGTATCGACCGGTGGCGTGACGCCCTTGTTCCCCCCGCCCGCGCAGGCGGCGATGAGCGTGACAAAGAACGCGATAGTGGCAACGAGGGAACAGCGCATCCGCATCCGATCAGGCTCCGAAGGTGTCTTGAGGAACACGGTGGATTTTCGCGCCGGGAACGCGACAGGGCAACCGTCCCGTTAATGGCAAGACACCGGCCGGGGTTTTCCACTCTGCGATCCTGCCACAGCTCTTGCATTGAGGGTGGGGGATCTTGCCCACCAATTCACCAGGGAAATGCCTCGAATGACTGAATCGAACCCGCCTGTCTGGCTGATTACGGGCTGCTCGACCGGCTTTGGCCGCGAGCTGGCCCGAGCGGTACTCGACCGCGGCTTCCGCGCGGTCGTCACCGCCCGCAATCCGGACAGCGTCACCGATCTCGTGGCCGGCCGCGAGGGCCAGGCGATCGCGCTCAAGCTCGACGTGACCAATCGGGACGACGTCGAATCGGCCGTTAGGCAGGCGGAGCAGGCGTTCGGGCGGATCGACGTCCTCGTCAACAATGCCGGCATCGGCTATTTCGGCGCGATCGAGGAGAGCGAAGAAAGTGAAGTGCGGCGGATGTTCGAGATCAACGTCTTCGGCCTGGCGCGGATGATCCACGTCGTGCTCCCCGGGATGCGGAAGCGGCGCAGTGGCCACATCGTCAACATCGCATCGATCGGTGGACTGCGCGCCTTTCCGGGGGTCGGCTACTACAACGCGACCAAGTTCGCGGTCGTTGGGCTCTCCGAGGCGCTGTCGATGGAAGTCGCGCCGCTCGGGATCAAGGTCACGATCGTCGAGCCGAGCGGATTTCGCACCGACTGGGCCGGACGCTCGGCGAACGAGGCGCCGGTGCAGATTGCCGACTACGCTGAGACGGCCGGGAAGAATCAGGGAAACATCCGCGGCTACAGCGGCAAGCAGCCTGGCAATCCGGTGAAGGCGGCCGAGGCAATCATCGCTGCCGTCGAGGCGAAAGAACCGCCGTTGCACCTGCTGCTCGGCAAGGCGGC
>JANMBU010000102.1:0-29368 GCA_031360575.1 Gemmatimonadaceae bacterium | reverse complement strand
GCCGGCCTGTAAGTATGCGTTCGGCAGTATGCAGTACGCGCGGGCCAGGCTTTTCGCGTGGCCCGCGCTGTTTTTGTTGCCACGCGCTCCCGCCCGGCGGGAGCGCCTCCAGCTACAGGAGCGACCGCTGGTCCTGGTCGGCGCGCGGGCACGAATGACAGTGACGGCAGCGTGCCTGATACGAATCGCTCGCTCCAACCATGATCGTCGGCGAGTCGTAGCGCGCCGGCTTCCCCTCGATCAAGCGCTGGTTGCGGCTCGCGGGCGATCCACAGATCACGCAGATCGCGTGCAGCTTGTCCACTACCTCGGCGACCGCCATCAACTGCGGCATCGATCCGAATGGCTCGCCGCGGAAATCGGTGTCGGTGCCAGCCACGATCACGCGCCGCCCTCGCGCCGCAAGCGACGTCACCAGCGGGACGATGCCGCCATCGAGGAACTGCGCCTCGTCAATCGCGACTACGTTGGCGGCCGGATCGATCCGCCCGGCGATCTCGGCCGAGCTGTCAACCGGAATCGCTTCGACCGTTCGCCCGTCATGGCTCGAAACGGAATAAATGCCGGCGTAGCGCTCGTCGAGATGCGATTTGAACACCTGAACGCGCTTTCGTGCGATGATCGCCCGCCGAACCCGCCGAATCAATTCCTCGCTCTTCCCGCTGAACATCACACCGCAGACGACCTCAATCCATCCGCCGGTGCTGGTGAAGTACGAGTCGCTCACCGGTCGCCGCGCTCCTCACGTGGGCGGCGTGGACGATCGTCTCTCCCCTGCGGGCGTTCGCTGCGGAAGCCACCCCGGGCGGCACCGCGGTCCGGCCGATCGCCGCGCGGGCGGTCGGGACGGTCGCCGCGAGGAGGCCGAGGGGCGCCGCGGTCGCCGGTCGGTCGGCCGCGCGGCGCATCGCGTCCACCATCCCGGCTGCCGTAGCCGCGCGCACCGCCGCCCCCCTCATCGCGGGTCGGCCGTTCACGTTCGAGCCGGGCAACGACGCGCCGGCCCTTGATCGAGATGCCGGTGATCTTGTTCGCGACGGCTTCAGCATCTTCCCCGACGATCTCGACGAGGGAGTGCGTGTCGCGAATTTCGACGCGCCCAACGCTCGTGCCGGGAATTCCCGCAGTGCCGGCAATCGCACCGACGAGATCACCGGCCCTGATGCCATCGCGTTCGCCGACGGTGAGAAAGATCTTCGTTCCCTCGCCACTCGGTGCTTCGCGCGCCGTGACGGCTGCCCCCTCCGTTCGTGGTGCGCCGACACCGGCCCGCGCCGCGACGCTTCCCACCGCTGGCCCGGTCCGATGCTGATCGAGCAGCCGCAACGCCGCCGCCGCGATCTCGATCCCGTCGTAGGCCTCGAGCAACGGCTCGAGTGCAAGGAGCTCACGGGCTGCGAGGCCGCCCTCGAGCAGCCCGCGCAGCTCGGCTCGCACGCCCTCTTCTCGTCGCCGCGCCGCCGCTGCTGGGCCGCCCAGGGTCAGTGGGCCAACGCGGCCACCGTGCGCCAGCGCGCGGATCAGTTCAACCTGCCGCGGCTGGGCCAGCGCGACGATCTGCGGGGCGCTCGGTAGCCCGCCTAACGCAGCGAGCAGCTCCTGGCGTGAGGCCGGAATGTCGAACAAGACGACGAGCCCCGCCTCGCCTAACGGCGCATCGCGCACCACCCGGACGGACGCCTGTGCGCCGCGGTAGCCCAGTCCATTCACCACCTGTGTCGCCTCCGCTTCGGCCTCGGGAGTGCGCGTCCAGACGACCGCCCGTGCCGGATCCAGCTCGTCGAGCAAGCGCCGCAACGCAGGCGCACGGTTCGTCGCCGACGCCACCACGTACTGGATGCTGACCGCGCCGCCCTCGTCCTCTGCGCCCGACTCGGCCGCGCGCAGTCCGCGACGCGCATAACGTTCGGCCAGCTCGCGCGAGGCGTCGGTCAGCCGTCCGGTGATGAGGATTCGAGCCGCATCCTTTGGAACTTCACCCATCACCGTCTCGAGCGCGGCGGTCGTCGCGGTGCCGGCGATCGCGGTCTCATCAACCCAGGCGAGCACAACCGCCCGCACGTCGCCAAGCTTCAGTGTCGTAGCCTGGATCAGCGCGCTGATTTCCTCAGCGCCTCCGACGACGACCTGCGGACGACGTTCGGTAATCAGTCGGCTCGCGCGCTTCGTACTGGTTGCCGGGACGATATCAGCGCCGCGCTCCGATGCGAGATGGCTGGCGACCCCGCTGATCATCGCCGTCGCCTCAGCGTCAGGCGTGAGGATGAGGAGCTGTGTCGCTGCAACGTCTGCGTCGACCTTCTCCAGCGCGGCGCCAACGAAGGCTGCCACCGCCGAGCGGTCATGAGGCAGAATCAGCACCGAGTGCTGGCTCCGCGTGACTCCCGAGGTCTCCTTCGACTCCTGTTCCACGATAAGTCCTGACGTTGTGGCGTCCCCGCCGCCGTGCTACCGTATTGCGCGAGTCTGGAAGATAGTCCCCCGGGTGGGTGCACCGCACTGGCCGGCGCAGCTTCGATCACCAGCGCGGCCCGTTGGTGATGGAGCGCGCACTGCCGCGGGCGCAGCTTGCGGCAACTCGAGCGGAGAATGAGCGAATGAGCCTGACCGTCCAGATCGAACCACCGCGAGGTGCCACCCCCTCGGTCGCGTATCGATGGGACACCGACACCGATATCCTCAGTGCCCAACTCGAGGGCATCGCACCCGAAGGACCGGCAGCGACAATCGAGGTGCAGGGGCTCGACGGTTCGTGGATGATTCTCGACGTGCGGGGCGGGCGGCTTCGCGGCGTGGAAGTCGCGGTCTGGCCCGACGTCCGGAAGCTGCCGATGCTGAGCCCACCGCAATCCGAGCCCGGGGATGTCGTCCTACCGCCCAAACATGCATCGGCCGGTACGAGCGCGGTGGACAGTCCCCTCAGCGCTGAGGTGGACGATCCGGAGAGGGTATTTCATTTCCGGTTCGGTCCGGGCGCTGAGTCGCGAGCGATTCGCGTCGCGCACGATATACTCGTGGATGTCGAGCCGTCCGGCGCCGTGGCGGGCATCTGGTTCCTGAACGTTCCCCCGTTTCCCCTCGATCAGTGATCACGACCATCGTCCTCTGCAGCGTCGAGCCGCGGCTCATTCCTCAGGCCGCGATGAAGCTGGCGGGATGCGACGGCGTCACCGAGGTCTACTCGGTCTCTGGGGAGTGGGACCTCGTGGTGATCGTCCGGGTGGCTGAGTACGAGCAAATCGCTCGCGTGGTGACTGAGGTCTTTCCGTCGATCCCGGGGCTGCTGAAGACGACGACGCTCACCGCCTTCCGCGCGTACTCGAAGAAGGATCTCGAGCAGGCCTGGGATATCGGCGTCGAGTAGGCTTGGCGTCGCGCCGGAGGGCGCGCGCGCTACGCAGGGTCAGGGCGCGTTCGGCGCTGCGCGTACGGCGGCGAGAGGGGCCACGACGGCGGGCGCAACCAGATGGTCGACCACGCCGTCGTCCCAGATCCGAGTCGTGGCGAACGAGATCTTTCCGGCGACGACCTCCGTCGACCCGATTACCAGCCGCCTCCTGGGCAGTCCCGGGGCCGGAGTGTAGTCGATGGCGAGATTGTGTGAGCCAGCCGGAAGGAACATCCGCACGATCGAGATTTCTCCGGGGAGCAATCTCCACTGGCGGAGATCCGCGCGCTCGGTGAACACGTTGATCGCGTTCATCGTGTATTTCGCCATGCTCCCGGCGAACACGCCCTTCTTGTTTTCGACTTTCTTTTCGGCGGACTTTGCGAGCGCGAGTTTTATTCCGGCCCGCGCAATGCCGCGGGCAAGGGCGGCGGAGCGCTGGCGCCGGAAATCATTCGCGACCGCGTTGCACAGATCGGCGCTCACCCCGAATGTCTGGGTCGCGACCGAGTCGACGACAATGCTCGCGCGCCAAGGCGGATGGTATGGGCGGCGCAACGCGGTCCAGGCGATCGGCATCAGGTACGCCACGTTCGTCGAGTCACGAATCGTGAAGTGACGGCCGTCGTCGTCCGAGTCCCGCCACATGAAGTGATCGGGCTGGAGCGCCAGAAACGCCGCTGTGCGCAGCCCGATTGCCGCCGCTGCCTCGACCGTCGCTTCGGGCGTGCTGCCGAATTTATCGAACTCCTCTTCGGTCACGGGCACGAGCAGCATGCGCGGGACGCGGTGCGCGACGAACCCGTGTTCGACGACGATCACGACCTCGCCCATGCGTGGAGGTGCAGTTCCAGGGGCAACCCGCGGGGCCGCCGCCATCGCCCTGCGCCGGGCCTTGCCGGTGAGCGGGAAGGGAAGCGCCGAGTCCCCGGCCAGCGCGCGGGCGACACGATACGAGACATCCGCGTCAGCGGGCTCGCCGGCGGCTTCGAAAGTCGCTCCGGCCAGGTAGTTGAGCAGTGCGCGCGTCGGGATGTCGACGCTGTCGCTGCGACTGTCGAAGCGCTCGAGGAGAGCGCTGATGCGTCGGGCCTCGACCGCGGCGCCGGACGGGTCGCCGCGGCGCAGGTAGTCGAGCATCCCGTAGAAGTTCATCATCAGCCGCTCGGTCTGCGTCGGCTCGTACGGGAGCGCACCGTCGTTGGTCAGCAGCGCGAGCAGGTTCTTCGAGATGCTCTTCGTGAACCGGTCGTCAGCGACGATCGCCGCCTGGTCGAGGGCGAGGCCGGCGTTGTCAAAGCGCCCGGCGTAATAGAGCGTGGAGCCGCGGTAGAGCGCGGCGAGCAGGTCGTCGTCGGGCGCCAGTGCGCCGTTAGGCGCGACCAGCGCAGCTGCGCTGTCGTAGCTCCCGCGAGCGAGCGAGCGGCGGAGACGGTAATCGGATTCCGTCAGCCCGGCGCGGACGGCTTCGGGGGGCAGCGCCGCGATCCCTCCCCGACGGCCGCTCGCACACGCGGCGGCGGCAGCCGCAAGCGTCGCGGCGAGGAGCACGGCGCGGGTGCGTCGCATGCCAGCCGCGCGCCCCCGCATCTGTCAGGCTCCTAGTGCTTCTCGAGAATGATAATCCGCTCCTTCGCGTGGGCGATCGCCTCAGCCTGCTTGGCATAGGCGTTGCCGACGGCGCTGATCCGCTCGAGCTCCATCTGGTGGAGGAAGCGCTGGTAGCGCATTACCGCCTCGATCGGCCGCAGCTGCTGGTCGAGCAGCGTCGCGATCTTGTATTGCACCGTCGCATCGTTAGGCAGGAGGACGCTCGCCTGGTCGTAGCGGGCGAGCGCCAGGTCGGCATTGCCCGATGCAACCAGCTGGTCGCCCTGATCGACGAGGGCACGCCCGGTCGCCATCGACCGCGCCGCCGTGGATGCGTCGGCCGGCTGCTGCACGATCCGCATCCCACTCGGTTCGCTGTACGCGTACGAGGCGACGCGGCCACCGTCGAGCTGCACCATCGCGACCGCCGCGACCATGTCGTGCGCGGGCTGGCCCTGCATCGCTGAAGTATAGACCACCGCGTCGCCCGAGCGGCGCACCGACCACGCCGCGGGGGTGGTTCGAGTCGAGGCCATCAGTTGCGCCTCGTTCATTCCGATTGCGACCTCGCCGCGGGTCACCGCCGCGCAGACGTTAGGCGTGCATCCCGTCATCGCCGCGGCCATGATCGAGTCGCGCGTGTAGGCGGTGCTCGCCTGGTCGGCGCCGACGCGGTCGCGCGCCTCGGCGATCCGCGCGTCCGAATCGGGAACGCGCTGGCCATTGCGCATGATCGTTACCGGCTCCGGATTGACCCGCCGCTGGGTGCAGGCGGCGAGGGCGAGGATTCCGAGCGCGACCCCTGTCATCGTACGTGTGGTCATTTGGATCACCTGTGAGTTCAGAGTCCGACGCGCGGGCGAAGGATGTACTTCTTGATCTTGTGCTGGCCGATCCAGACTTTCGCGTTCGATTCCATGTCGACCATGGTCGCGTCGATCTGGTAGAACACGACCTTTTCCTTGCCCTCGGAATCCTCGATCGCCTGGATCTCGCCCTGCAACATGTATCGGGCACCGGTCTCGTTGGCCAGCTTCGAGCGGGTTCCAGCGTTTGCATTCTTCTGCTGATCGGTGCGCTCATCGCGAATCGCATCGCGCCCCGCGCCCCCGGCCACCACCTGAACGGTGCCCGAATTGGTGAAGGCCCGCTCGAGATCGTTGACGAAGGTGCCGACCGCGATATGCTCGAATGTCCTGTTGTCGAAGTTGCCGACGAGGATGGTTGGTGAGGCGCCTCCGTGGGCGTCGCTGAACCGCTTGAGCCACGCACCGTCAAGGCTCTGCCTGATCAACTCATTGGCGACGAGCCGCGAATCGGTGTCGTTCCATCTCCCGGAGAGATCGGTCACCGCGGCGGGATCGATCCGATTCACCTGCTTCGGGTGGCAGGCCGAGCCGCCGGCGACGAGCGCGACAAGGGCCGCACGAGTGGTCAGCCGCGCAAAGTGGAACGTGTGCATCTGGTTGGAACTCCAAGTGGAGGTTCGTGCTGCCAGCTGCGGCCGGGACGCCTAACGCGTGGATTCGTCGAGGCACCAGCTGGACCGCCCGCGAAACAGCTCGGTCCAGGCTCC
This sequence comes from Gemmatimonadaceae bacterium, assembly GCA_031360575.1. GTDB lineage: Bacteria > Gemmatimonadota > Gemmatimonadetes > Gemmatimonadales > Gemmatimonadaceae > JABFXC01. The sequence goes on along the minus strand of JANMBU010000102.1, from coordinate 22,814 downwards.
GTTGTTGTACTGCAGGAACAGGAGAAAAGTGTCGCCCCCGAACTTCCAGCCTTCAAGTACCAGCTCGGCTGTTCCGCCGCCGGCGACGTCGAGTGCGTCGATGAAGCGCCGAAAATCCCCCGTCGAAGCGTCGCCATCGACGACGTGCTTGAAGGTCGGGGAGTAGTCGCCCGAACCTTCGCCGCGATCGGCGACGATCAGCAGGTGAGACGTGTGTTCGTGCGCGGCACTCTGTTCGTCAGCGCGCCGGTCGATCAGCGTGATCACGATCGTCGGCCACTTCGACACCCCGGTGTTCACAGATACGGCGTGGAAGTCGAGGCTATCGACAACCGACTTATCCACCCCTGCGCCGGCAGCGACGCGCTCGGCCACCTGACGGCCGATTCGATCAACCTCGGCTTGGGCCATCGGCGTCGCCGGGGTCTCATGCAGGGGGCGCGTGGCGGCGAAGAGCGACACCGTGTAGCCCGCCTTGCCCGCGGAGCTCACCGTGACAGCAGACTGGGGAACCATCAGCTTGCAGCTCGGCAGCGTATAGAGCGGATCCTTCCCCTCTTCCCACATTCCCTGGCGTACGGTTACATGCCCGATCGAATGGCCCCCCTGATATACCGGATACTCCGCCCCCGGTTTCCCGTACATGCCATCGAATTGCTTCCACCCAGAGGCACCGAGGGCGATCTGTTCGATCTTGCCGTCGCGAAGGACGGCGACCGGGATCATTCGCGGGTCGTCGCGCTCGCCGTAAATCTGGAAGAGCATGTCGGGGCGCGTTGTCAGGTCGAGACGCGCCGCCGCGGGCGCGTCAGGCGTCTCGGCGCCCGCCGATCCTCCGGTGAGCTGCCGCGCCTTGTCGCACCCGAGCGCTAGAATTAGAGTGGTCGCGAGTAGGCGACGTCGCCCCATGCGCTTTCCGGTTGGAGGGACACTCGGGGCGACGCTCATACGGCCGCGTCGGCCCGAGCTCATCATCATTGTCAGACACACTACCGATTGCCGCCGATGCGAGCTTTCGCGCCGCAACGCGCGGCGTTCGAGCCGCACTGGGGGCAGCGGTCCACCTACAAGACGCACTCGCCACGCTGGAGCAACTCCGGCGCGGCGACGAGCCCGCCCGAACCGCTCGGGTACTTCCGCTCGAGAGCGGACCGTTCATCGCGCGCCGCGTTCCGGGGCGCGCCGAACCACGGTTTGCGGCGTTCCTGGATGGCGTCCAGCAGAGTCGCGTTGTGGCCTACGTCGACGGCGCACCGATCGTCCACGGCACGGCTGCGGCTGCGATCCGCGAGCGACGCGATCGGCGACTCCACACTTGGACCTCCCGCGTCGAACATCGACTGTACGCACCGCGCGAACATCTCGCGCCCTCCGTATGGGCGAGCCTGGCGGCGATGTCACCCGTCGACTCGTCGGCGCACGACAGCGGTGAGTCGCCGCCGTCGCGCCACCCGCTGAACACCCTCGAGCGAACCGTCCATCTGGTGGAGCGACACCGCGAAGTGCTCGAGCAACGGCTCGCCGAGCGATGGTGCGACAGCGAGTCGCATCCGCTGTTCGTGGACGGTGGAATCAGCGGGAGCGAGCGGGTGGCGCGCAGTGAAAGGGTGGTCGGCGTCGTGAAGAGCCATCGCACACTGTATGCGGTGGACGACGCGGTCGAGATCGTATTCCGCCTCGGACCCGGCGAACGCACCTCGGCATTCCTCATCGAGCCGAAGCGGCGCACCGCGGTCGTGAGTTGGTATCTGCGTCTCCGCGATCCCGCGGGGCGCGACCCGACTTTTGGCCTTGTTCGCATCGAGATCTCGCGCGAGTCCGATGACGACATCGCCCAGCGCGCTGACGAGGTCTCACGCTGGGTCCTCGCCGAGGGCGCGCCTCTCTCCCTGCCCGATGCTCGCTGGGATCGGATGGCGTACGGGATTCGCGATTCGGAGGAGTACCTCAAGTCCATCACGTGACATCCGCGGGGCGGGAACGTTCATTGGACGAGTCACTGCGGCATCGCCGCAACGGCCGTGGAACATGGCGAACGACCGTTAGGCGGCGGCTGATGGCCGGTTTGGCCGGCGAGGCTGCACCAGCATTACAGTTCATATTCCCAACATCGGGTCGCAGATGACTCCACTCGGCCGCGTCGTCGCCACCGAGCGACGGCCGAACACGCCGCACGAATTTCACTTCTGGACCGCGCTCGACTCGCCAGTCGGGATCGGGACGATCGTGCGCGTCGAGGGAACGCAGCCGGTGGAGGGACAGATTCCGCGGATTTACGGAATCGTCGTCGAAGGGTTCAGCTACACCGACCTGCAGACACCCCTGCACGACGTCATCGGCCACGACGGGTTGCCGGGGGGCGGCGCGTTCGCCGCGACCGAGCGTGCCGAGATCCGGCTGTACACCGCCGCGGTGCTGCGCCAGTTGCCCGAGGAGCCACTGCAGCCGGTGCCGATGGGGCAGGTGTTCCTCGCGGGCGACGAGGATGTCGCCGTCGCCCTGCGGATGGACGGCTACCTCAAGCAGGGGTCGCGCACAGGGATTCCAATCGGCGTCTATCGCGCCGGCGGGACCAACGCACCGATCTACCTCGATGCCGATTTCCTGCTCGGGCCGGAGGCCGCGCACTTGAACATCACCGGCGTCTCAGGACTGGCGACGAAGACGAGTGCGGTCGAGTGGCTGCTGCAATCGATCTTTGCCCATTTCCCGGCGCAGAACGGATCGGTCGCTGCAGTCTGCTTCAACGTGAAGGGACCCGATCTCTGCTTCCTCGACCAGCCCGGAACCATCGACACGCGCGACCGCGACATCTACGAAAAGCTGGGCGTGCCGGCGAAACCGTTCGAGCGGACGCAATACTTCGCGCCGTATCACTCGAAAGGGCATTCGCTCAACACTCTTCGCTCGAACGACGCGCTCGCGCACAATCTCCAGCCGCTGACGTGGGGACTGCACGAGGTCCTGCAGTACGCCGAGGTCCTGCTCAACAAGGACGACCTCGACGCAAAAGCCGACGCGCTGATCGACTTCATCGCACGGAACGTCGTCGGCCAGGAATTTTCTGATCCGATGCTCTCGCGCTCGCACCGCGTGCAATCGTTCGCCGATCTCGAGGCCTGGTTTCGCGACGTGCTTCGCGGGCTCGAGGCGAAGAATGCCGAAGGGTGGCGGACGCACCATGTCGCGACCATCCGCAAGGTGCGCAACCGACTCTCGAACATCTCGACGCGTTGCGCCGGTCTGGTCACCGATGACGGCGCGGTGAGCGACCTGCCTTTCGGGAGCTTCGAGGACCGAACGGTGTATGTCATCGATGTCGCCGGACTCGAGGAGGACGCGCAGGACCTCGTGTTCGCGCGCGTCGTCACGAAGCTGCGCGAGCATCTCGAGCGCCGCGATCTCGGCGTGAATCACGTCGTCGTCTTCGTCGATGAGCTCAATAAATATGCACCGTCCGACGGCCCGGACACCTACGTTCGCAAGATGCTGCTCGACATCGCTGAGCGCGGCCGCTACCTCGGCCTCGTGCTCTTCGGCGCGCAGCAATTCCGGTCGCAGGTCCACCGGCGCGTCGTCGGCAACGCGGGCAGCGCGCTCTACGGCCGGATGGACGGCGACGAACTCGCGACGCCAGGCTACGCGGTGCTGAGCCCCGCGATCAAGACGAAGCTCGCCACGCTCGAGAAGGGGCAGTTGATGGTCAGGCATCCACACTTCACGCAGCCGGTGTTCGTCCGCTTTCCTCGTCCGTCGATCATGCGCGGGCGGGACGGTGTGGAACGATTTCCCCAGTCGACCGCGGTCGGGCTCGACCAGGCGATCCTGCGCTCGCTCCGTGCGCTGGACGGCTCGGTGACGCTGCAATGGGTGCAGGACGCGATCGGCATCCACGAGGAGCATACCATCATCAGGGCCCGCAACGCGACGATCCGGGCGCGCCCGAACGACGCCAAGAGCTTCTTCCTCTCGCAGCTCCCGGCGCTGATCAGAAGTTCTCCGAGCGCGCCGCGACCGGCGGGGGTCGCGATCCGCGGGACGCCGTTCGACGATCCGTACGGCAACGGGTGATGTCACTCCGGTCCTACTGCCTAACGGCAATCGCCGGGGTCGCACTTGGTGTCCCAGCTTCGTCGCCGGCGCAGGGTGCGCCGCTGCCGCTCGCGGCGAGCACGGGTGCAGTCGCTCTCGAGGTGAGGCCGCATGCTGGCGATACCGTCGCCGTCCGCCTCGAGCAACGGGTCGAGATGACGGGAAGCCGACGCATTGCGGGGCGCGACTCGATAGCGCGGGTGATGTCGTCGATGGTGATGTTCGCGCGGACGATCGTCGAGACCGTCAACAGCGACAACACGATCGTGGCGACGCACACCGATTCGGTGCAGCTCGAAACGAGCGACGATCATGCGCGCGCCATGCGCGCCGATGCGATTCGCGCGCTCACCGGGACGGTTTCCCGCCTCCGACTGCTCCCCGACGGAACGGGGCAGAGCGTGGACAGCTCGCCCGGTGCGCAGCAGGCGACGCTGGTGGCGCTCATGCCGCCGACGCTGCCGGCGACTCCGGTGGCCGTGGGTGGGCGCTGGACCAAGACGATGCCGATTCCGGCGACCAATGCCGCACGCGGCGCGGGAGAGGTGCGCGCTGTCTTCCGGCTCGACTCGCTCACGTCAAATAGTCGCTACGCATGGATCTCGATGAAGGGCTCGATGCGTCGCGACGAGCGCGCCCCCGCTGGCGCAGCCGGCGAGAGTGTCGGCGCCGTGACCGGGCTGATTGTCGGCGCGATGACGCTCGACCGTCGTCGCGGATGGATTGTCTCCGCATTCACCGACATGACGGTACACTCCACGGTGACCACGCCGAGTGCTCCGTCGGTTCCGCTCACGGTGACTGTCCGCGTGATCCAGAAGATGCGCGCTGACGACCACGACTAACGGTCGCCGGACGATCCACGGCCGCCGCAGCGGCGTGACCGCATGGCGGAAATAGCTGTAGATCGTTATGTTTCAGTCAGTTACACGGTTGAATGCTACAATTCTGACGCTGAATTCCGAAGTGCACATCCCGCCCTGCGCTTCGCGTCCCGGCAGCGACATGGACTCGTGCGACTCGTTCATCTAAGCGACCTCCACCTCGGCTATCGCCAGTATCAGCGTCTGACTCCGCTTGGCATCAACCAGCGTGAGGCGGACGTTGCGCGGGCGTTCCGGAACGCGATCGACAAGACGATCGAGCTGGCGCCGGAGCTGGTGGTTGTCGCGGGCGACATTTTTCACAACGTCCGCCCGACGAACCCGGCGATCCTCACCGCGTTCAGCCAGTTCTCCCAGCTGAAGTCCAGCCTGCCCGGGACTGAAGTGGTGATCGTCGCCGGGAATCACGACACCCCGCGCACGGCCGAGACGGGGTGCATCCTCAAGCTCTTCGAGCCGCTCGGCATCCACATCGTCGATTCGGAGCCCCGGCGGATCGAACTTTTCGATCGGACGCTGTCGATTCTCGCGGTCCCCGACAGCGGCGGGCGTCGCCCCGCGTTGACGCCCGACGCCGCCTACCGCCATAACGTCCTCCTGCTGCACGGCGAAGTCGAAGGGGTGATTCCCGACCACGCGCGGGTCACCGACCGAGCGTCGGTGACGATCAGCCACGAGGAGCTCGGGGCGGCGCGATGGAGCTACGTCGCGCTCGGTCATTACCACGTCTATCGCCAGGTCGCGCCTAACGCGTACTACTCCGGCTCGATCGACTACACGAGCGCGAATTCGTGGGGAGAGCTGAGCGAGGAGCGTGATGCACGGATCGCGGGCAAGGGGTTGATCGAGCACGACCTCGCGACCGGCGAGCACCATTTTCACCCCTTGCCTAACGTCCGCCGCTGGGTCGACCTGCCGGCGCTGTCGGCGCGCGGCCTGTCGTCGGCCGAGCTGGACACCGCAATCCGCACGGCGATCGATGGTTGCGACGGCGGCATCGACGATCAGGTCGTGCGCCTGCTCGCCCGCGACGTGCCGCGCCACATCGCGCGCGAGCTCGATCAGAAGGCGCTGCGCGAGTACCGGCGCCGCGCACTGTACTTCCTGCTTGACACGCGGCGGCCCGAGGTCATCCGGTCGCATGGCCAGGGCGCACCCGGGCGGCGACCGTCGCTCCGGGACGTCGTGCGCGACAAGTTGCGCGGGCGTGTCATCGAGTCGGACCTCTCGCGCGAAGCACTGGTCGACCTCGGCATCCGCTACCTCGACGACGTCGAGAAGGCCGATGCCGCGCCGCGCCCGGTCGTCGAGATCGTGCCGTGAGGCTGAACTCCCTCCACCTCGTCAACTTCCGGCAGCATGCCGACACGAAGATCGAGTTCGATCTCGGGCTGACCGGGATCATCGGGCCTAACGGTTCCGGCAAGTCGACGATCCTCGAGGGCGTCGCCTGGGCGCTGTACGGCCAGTCAGCCGCACGGGGGACGCGCGAGTCGATCCGGTTCGCGCGGGCCGGCGCACGGGCACAGGTCCGCGTCGAGCTCGACTTCGAGCTGGGGCGCCATCGCTACCGCGTCGTGCGCGGGCTGACGAGCGCCGAGCTGTATCTCGACGGCTCGCCGGAGCCGATCGCCAATTCGCTCACCGGCGTGACCGACCTGCTGCAGAAGCGGCTCGGCATGAGCCAGCGCGAGTTCTTCAACACGTACTTCACCGGGCAGAAGGAACTGAGCGTGATGGCGGCGATGCAGCCGGCCGAGCGCGCGAAGTTTCTCTCGCAGGTGCTCGGCTACGAGAAGCTGAAGCAGGCACAGGATCTCGTTCGCGATCGGCGAAGCCAGATCGTCGCCGAGGCGAACGGATTGCGCGCCGGCATGCCCGACGCGGCCACGCTGGCGCGAATGATCGCCGACTCAACGGCGCGGCTGGCCGCGGCAAAGCAGCAGTTCGCGGCTGGTGAGCGGCGGGTGATGCTGGCCGAATCGCGGTTCGCCGATGTCGGTCCCCGCTGGGAGCGGGCGCAGGAAGAGCGCGAACAGGCGCAGCGTGTCCGCGAAGATCTCCGCGTCGCCGAGTACGAAGAGGTCAACACCGGTCGTGACCTCGAGCGCATAGGTCGCGAGCGTGCCGAGATCGAGGCAGCCCGCGCCGAGTTGATGCGCGTCCAGGCGGATGTCGCGCCGCTCGCCGACATCCACGTGGAATTGACGCGGCTCGATGTGCTCGCCCGCGAGGAGGGGCGGCGCATCGCGCTGCAGGATGGCGCTCGCGGCCTCCAGGAAGAGCTGGCCCGGTTGAGCGAGCGGCGGGTGCGGCTCGAAGCGGCTCCCGGGCTCGAGGAGGAGGTGACCGACGAGCTGGAAAAGAACCGGCGCGAACTCGAGGACGCGTTAGGCAGGCTCGAGGCGGTACGCACTGAATGGGTCCGCGACCGCCAGGAGGCCGAGACCAAGCTGCAGGCCCTGCGCGCGCAGTTCACCGAGGCGCGCGAGCAGCGTGAGCGACTGGTCAAGGCGGGAGAGGAGGGCGCCTGCCCAACCTGCGCCAGGCCGTTAGGCGGCCACTATCGCCAGGTGCTCGAGCTTCTTGACGAGCAGATCGAGACGCTGCGAGTCGACGGCGCCTACTACAAGAACCGGATCGAACAGCTCGGCGAGATGCCGGACACCGTCAAGGTCGAGGACGAGCGCCGGCGGCTGCTCACGCAGGACGTGAGTGTGCTCGAGCGCCGCCTGGCGAAGTGCCAGCTCGGGGTGCAGGAGCTGTCGACGATCACTCGCGAGATGGCGGCCAAGGAGGTACGCATTGCCGGTGTCCAGCGCGACCTGCAAACCATTCCCGCCGGCTACGATCCGGCGCGCCACACCTTCCTTCGCAGCGAGGTGGAGCGACTCGCGCCGCTCGACGCAAAAGCTGCCCGGCTCGACGCGCAGATCGCGCGGGAGCCGCAACTCCGCCGCGAGTTCGACTCGATCAGCCAGCGGCGGTCGGCAGTCACCGCCGCGCTGGTCAGCCTGCGCAGCCGCGCGGCGACGTTAGGCTTCTCCCAGACGAGCTTCGAATCGCTACGCGCCGAGGCCGACCAGACATTGTCCGAACTGCGGGCGGCGGAACTTGCGGCGATGTCGGCGCAGGGGGACGTGCAGGCCGCTGAGGCGACGCACCGCATGGCGTCGCACGCCGACGCCGAACTGCGGCGGACACGCGAACGGCTCGACGACGTCCTCCGGTCGAAGCGGTTGCACGACGAGCTCGATCGCGCCTATTCGGATATTCGCACCGACCTCAACCTCCAGCTGCGCCCGGAAATTTCCGAGCTGGCGAGTTCGTTCCTGGTCGAGCTGACCGATGCCCGGTACGCCGAACTGGAGCTCGACGACCAGTACCGCCTAACGGTACTCGAGGAAGGGATTCCGAAGCCGGTTATTTCCGGCGGCGAGGAAGACCTGGCCAATCTGGTCTTCCGGCTCGCCATCTCGCAGATGATTGCCGAGCGGGCGGGGCAGGAGCTGTCGCTGCTCATCCTCGACGAGGTCTTCGGCTCGCTCGACGAGTCGCGGCGCCAGAACGTCATCGAGCTGCTGCGGCGCCTTGGCGATCGCTTCGAGCAGGTCATCGTCATCACGCATATCGAGTCGGTGCGCGAGGGACTCGATCGGGTCATCGAGGTGAGCTATGACGAAGCGACCGGTGCGTCGCGGGTGACGCAGGGGGAGGGCGGGGCGAACAGCGACGACCGCGCGGTCGTCGGCCGGATCGGCGCGAGCGATCTCGTCACTGCCACGAGCTGAGCGCGCAATGGCCACCGCGAGGAGCTGGCGTAGAGGCCAGGACGTCACCGGGCCGTATCCGATCGGGCTCGAGGACATTCGCGCGCTGAACGAGGTGTTCAGCGATTCGTTCACCGACCGCTATCGCCGGGATGGGCTGGTTGGGGTGCGCGTCCCGATGCTCAATCCCGCGGTCTGGCGCTACGCGATCGAGGACGCCGACGGCGGCGCGATGCTCTGGCGCGACGAACGCGGCGAGATCGCCGCGTTCAATGTTGCACACGTGAGTGGCAGCGAGGGGTGGATGGGCCCACTCGCCGTCCGGCCCGACTCGCAGGGCAACGGCCTCGGGAAGCGAGTCGTGCAGTCGGGAATCGATTTCGTGAGGTCGCGCGGTGCGCAGACCGTCGGCCTCGAGACGATGCCGCGCACGCTCGACAACATCGGCTTCTACTCGGCGCTCGGGTTCGTGCCGGGGCGCCTGACGTTGACGCTGACGATCGACGCTGGGAGCGCCGATCGCGCCCCGGTGCTCTATGGTCGCATGCGAGACGTCGACAAGCCGGCGATGCGCGAGGCTTGTGCGTCGCTGGTTGGCGAGCTCCAGCCGGGGTACGACTTCACGCGCGAGATGGAGTTGACCGACAGCTATGCGCTCGGCGACACCACGCTCCTGATGCGCGGCGACGAGTTGAGCGGCTTCGCCATCTGCCACTCGGTTCCGCTGGTCGAAGGGCGCACCCGCGAGGAGCTGCGGGTGCTGAAGCTCGTCCTCCGCCGCGAGGAAAACCTGGAGGAGATGGTTCGGGCGCTCTGCGATCACGCGCGACGCAGCGGCACGCGGCGGGTAGCGATCCGCGTCCAGGGCGAGTACGAGGGCGTCTATCGTCGTCTCGTCGCGTTAGGCGGGCGTGTCCGGTGGAGTGACCTGCGGATGTCGCTGGTCGAGCATCAAGAGCGGACGCCAGCGAGCGGGGTGGTACTGTCGAACTGGGAGATCTGACGCGAAACGGTGTGAGCCTGTCCGCTACTTCGAAGGCGGCGGTTCGCGCCGGACCGGCCGCGCTGCGATGCCCCAGAGCAAGAGGAAAATTCCGCCGGTCAGCAAGCCGTGGAACCATCCCGGCGCCGAGAAGTAGAATGTCGCTACGGCCCACACCGCGATGATGACCAGCGCGATTGGAACCGCATAGTTGCCGAGTGTGTTTCGCATTGACGTGTTCTGAGCGGGACCGTAGCTTTCCTTCATGGCAGCACGCGAGCACGAGGGGCGAAGAGACTTATCTTTTGAGCCAACAAGTCCTGCGAGTGGGTTCGATAATCTATACTGACGCCATGCCCCCAGTGCGGGGGAAGACGGAAAGTGTGGTGAGGACCTCATTATTCGACCGGGCTTCAAAAAACCTCTTCGTCCTTCCTCTTCGGGCCCCGCAGCGATGCGGGGCCCGGCTTTTTTGAATAGGTTCTCCGATGCTCGTCCCAGTCGGGAACCCGCTGGCCGGCTCGAGCGCTGTTCGTCACGTCCCTCCGAGCTCTCCAATGCCCATCGTCACCGTCACCCGGCGCCTCACCTTCAACGCCGCTCATCGCGTCCATAACGCGGCGCTGAGCGAAACCGAGAACACCGAACTGTTCGGAAAGTGCAACAATCCGAACTGGCATGGGCACAATTACGTGCTCGAAGTCTCGGTCACGGGGGAAGTGAGCGGGAAGACGGGCTACGTCATCGACCTCGGGCAGTTGAAGCGCATCGTGAACGAGCAGGTCGTCGACAAGATGGATCATCGGAACCTCAACATCGAAGTGGACTTCATGCGGGGCGTAATCCCGACGACCGAGAACATCGTCGTCGCCTGCTGGCGGGTGATCGCTCCGGCGATCCTTCCGGCAAAACTGACACGCCTCCGCCTCTGGGAGACGGAAAACAACCATGTCGAATACGAAGGGCGGTAACCAGATGACGGTGCGCGGTTCGACCGCCGCTGCGCGGACCGACGGACGCGTGCTCGTCACCGAAGCCGATCGCACCGGCTCGCCGGACGCGCAATACGATCCGCAGTACGCGGAGTTCGTCGCGGCGCAACTCGGGATGCTCGGGGAGGATCCGACGCGCGAAGGGCTGCGACGTACACCGGTGCGGGTCGCACGGGCGATGCGTTGGCTCACCCGCGGCTATGAGCTCGACGTGGAGCGCGTCGTCGGCGGCGCGGTGTTCGCCGCCGAAAGCGAAAACATGGTGATGGTGCGCGACATCGACTTCTACGCGCTGTGCGAGCAACACATGCTGCCGTTATTAGGGAAGGTCCACATCGCGTACATCCCGGACAAGCACATCGTCGGCCTGTCGAAGCTGCCGAGAATCGTCGAGGTATTCGCGCGGCGCCTGCAGGTGCAGGAGCGGCTGACCGAGGAGATCGCGCAGGCGATCGAGGAAGTACTCAAGCCGAAGGGCGTCGGCGTCGTCGTCGAGGGAGCCCACCTCTGCATGATGATGCGCGGCGTCGAGAAGCAGAACTCGAAGACGATCACCTCGGCGCTGCGCGGAATCTTCCGCTCGGATGCGCGGACGCGCGACGAGTTTCTCCGGCTCGCCCACAACGACAGCTCGTCGAGCCGGTGACGGTCACCCAGGCGAGGGCGCCGCGCGACGCGAGCGCCCTCGCGGGACGCGTTGCGGTCATCACCGGCGCGTCGCGGGGAATCGGGCTCGCGGTCGCGGCCGCGCTGGCCGGCGCCGGTGCCCGCGTGGCGCTGCTCGCTCGTGGTGCCGACGCACTCCGCGCCGCGGCGGCGCCGTTAGGCGGGCTGGCCATTCCCTGCGATATTGCTGACCTGAGCGCCGTCGGTGCAGCGGTCATGCGGGTGATGGAAGAGCTGGGCGCGCCGGAGATCCTGGTCAACAATGCGGGACTGTTTGCGCTCGCGGCGATCGAGTCGCAGTCGGTGACCGAGTTGCGCGCGACGCTCGACACCAATCTCGTCGCGCCATTCGTTCTCGCGAAAGCGTTGCTGCCGGCGATGCGCGCCGCTGGACGCGGGCACATCGTGACGATCGGGTCGATCGCCGATCGCGCCACCTTTCCGGAGAACGGCGCGTACGCCGCCAGCAAGTTCGGCGCACGCGCGATGCACCAGGTGCTGCGCGAGGAACTTCGGGGAAGCGGGGTGCGCGCGACGCTCGTGTCTCCGGGGCCAGTCGATACGCCGCTCTGGGATGCGATAGGACCCGACGAACGCGCTGGCTTCACGCCGCGCGCCCGGATGCTGGCGGCGACTGCGGTCGCCGACGCGGTGCTGTTCGCACTGACGCGTGAGGCAGCGGTGAACATCGACGAGTTGCGTCTCTCGCGCAGCTGACACTGGCGCGGCGATGCACTCCGATCTGGTGGACAAGCTGCGCTGCCTCGCAGTGCACGAGGAATCATGGCTCGTCGCGGCGGCCGACATCGTCGAGGGGCGCCACATCATGCGGGGTCTGCTCGGATGCCCGGTCTGCCATGCTCGCTACCCGATCGAGCGCGGTATTGCGGACTTCACAGCGGGTGGGCCTGCACCTCTGGTCCTCGAGGCGGAGACAGTGGCCGACGATGAGTCGACCGCTGTCAAGCTCGCTGCGATGCTCGACCTGACGGAGCCTTCGGGCTACGTGATCCTCGTCGGGGAATGGGCACGGCTGGGGGCGCAACTCCGCGAGATCGCTCCCGTGATGGTGCTCGCCGTAAATCCGCCGGCCGATGTCGCGATGGGGAACGGCGTGTCTGGTGTCACGACACTGGATCGCACTCCGGTGGCCGCGGGTTCAGCACGCGCGATCGCGTTAGGCGCTGTCAGCGCGGCCGGTCAACGCGGCATTGACGCGGTGTTCGCACTCGGAGCGGTGCAACCGGGCGGACGCGTCGTGGGGGGGGCCGACCTCGCGATGCCGAGCGATGTGCAGCTCCTCGCGCGCGACGCCGACCATTGGGTCGGCACCCGGACGAGCGGCGCTCCTCTGATCCGATTGGTGCGCAGCCCAGGCTGACCGGTTTCGCGCAACGCAACGGCGCCACCGGCGAGAGCGTTCGCTGGTGGCGCCTGGATTATTACTCCGCTGGCCGCCGCTGAGTGCGGCGACGCCAAAGAATGCTGCTACGGCTTGGGCGGAACCACGCCTCCTGCCGCCTCGGCCTGCGCCTTCTTGTGCCAGACGGAGCTGGGGACGATGGCAGCCGTGCCCTGTCCGGTCGGCGGGGGCGCGAACACGAGTGAGCCGCCGGCCGCGCTGGCGACGACGACGATTGGCCGGCCGGCGACGAACGCGCCACCAATGGCCGACGGGTCGCTCACCCCGCTCGGCGTCAACGTGAGCAGGCCGGAGCCTTCACCGACGCCACCGGACACGGTGAATGTCGGCCGGCCCGGATACAACGCAGTGATCGTGAACGTCGACTGCCTGAGCGCGAGTTCGACGGTTCGAGCGCCGGCGAAAGCGGTCGAATCGGGATTCGCGAGGATCCAGTCCCCGTAGATGGTCGTTGTTTTCGGCTCGCTGTGCGCCGGGGGCGCGTCCTTGATGCCGAAGGTCTTCTTGATACCACCACAGCCAGCGACCGCCACGACGGCGATCAGAACGGCCAGTTTGCGCATGTTTACACTCCGTGCCTTGAGAGCGGGACAAAGTGCAGGGAGCGTGCCGCCTCTCGACCCGGGTTCAATGCGCATGCTCGAGTTCATCGGCGTAGAGGGCGTCGATCAGTGGCTTGTAACGCGTATCGACGACCTTGCGCTTCACCTTGAGCGTCGGAGTCATCTCGCCGTTTTCCAGCGTGAGCTCACCGTCGAGCAGTGCGATCTTTTTCGGCTGCTCGAAGTTGGCAAGGCTGCTCGTCCGCGCGAAGACTTCCTTTTCCATCTTCGCCCGGACGATCGGCATGGCGACGAGCTGGCGGCGGTCGGTCCAGACGAGGTTCTTCAACTTCGCCCACCGTTCGAGCTGGTCGAAATTCGGGACGATCAGCATGCTGGCGAACTTCCGCTTGTCGCCGATCATCACGACCTGGCTGACATACTTGTTCGTCTTGACCATGTTCTCGATCGGTTGCGGGGCGATCTTCTTGCCGCCGGCCGTGACGAGGAGATCCTTCTTCCGATCGGTGATTGCGAGATATCCGTCGCGCAACTCGCCGATGTCACCGGTGTGAAACCAGCGCTCGGCGTCGATCGCGTCACGCGTCGCGTCCGGCTTGTTGAAGTAGCCACGCATGACATGGGGGCCACGTGTGAGGATCTCGCCGTCGCCGGCGATCTTCACCTCGACACCGGGGATCGGGCGGCCGACCGTCCCGATTCGAAACTCGGTTGCGGTATTGCAACAGATCACCGGCGATGTTTCAGTCAGGCCGTAGCCCTCGAGGATTGTCAGCCCGGCCGCGTAGAAAAACTTGTTGATCTCCGGTGAGAGCGGCGCCCCGCCCGACACGAAGAAGCGGAGCCGTCCACCGGTTCGTGCCTGCAGCTTGGAGAAGACGAGCTTCTGTGCAATGCGGTACTGGAGCGCCAGCAGCGCGTTAGGCACCCGGCCGGCGAGGATGACGTCAGCCCACTTCTCGGCGGCGCCACGCGCCCAGAAAAAGATCTGCTTCTTGACCGCACCGCCCGACAGCGCGTTGTCGAGTACGCGGGCGAACATCTTCTCGTAGAGGCGTGGCACCGACGCAACGATCGTCGGCCGCATCTCCTGCATGTCGGCCGGCACCGTGTCCATCGACTCGGCGTAGGCGATGGTCGTGCCGGTGTACATCATCAGGAAGTGGCCGACCATTCGTTCGAACACATGGGACAGGGGCAGGAAGCTGAGCGCGACGTTGTTCGTTCCTTCGAACGCCACCTCGAGCCGCTGCACGCTCGACGTGACGTTCGAATAGAAATTGTCATGCGTCAGCATCACGCCCTTCGGTTCGCCGGTCGTGCCTGACGTGTAGATGAGGGTGGCCAGGTCGTCCGGCTTTGCGGCGAGGGCCGCGGCGCGGTAGGTGGCCGTGGTCGCCGCCGTTTCCCCGTCAGCGCCCCGTGCCTCGAGCGCGGCCATCGACAGCTCGACGCCTGGCGGTGCGGGATCGACGAACGAGATGATGTGCTTCACCGCTGCGGCATCTTTCCTCGCGGCGAGGGCCTTGGCCGCTTGCGCCGGGGTTGAGACGAAGATCGCCACGGCGCCGGAGTCGCGCAGGATGTATGCGACCTGATCCGGTGGCAGGTTGGGATAGACCGCGACGGAGACGATGCCCGAGGTCAGGCACGCATAGTCGGCGATTGCCCATTCGGGGCGGTTCTCCGAAAGGATTGCCACCCGATCGCCGGGCTGGATTCCGATTGCCCGCAGCCCGCGGCCGCAGCGGATGACGCGCTGAGCGAGGTCGCGATGCGAGATCGGCCGCCACCCGCCGCCGGTCTTGTGCATCATCGCGTTAGGCAGGTCGTGCCGGGCGACCGCGTCGAAGAAGAGCTGCGGAAGAGTGCCGGGCGGAATCGTCCGCGGACCACCGGTGGCGAGCATCATGTCTCCTCGGGTCGGTATCGGGCCGAACGCGTTTCGGGCCAGATCCCCAACATATCCCTCGCCCGCGCGCGCCCGCCAGCCAGCGCCACGCGACAGTTGCGACTACGGCTTCCGCGCAGTGATGATCAGGCGGAATTGCAACCCGCTGCCGGGAACGAGCGACGGCCCGTCACGGTACGCCGACGCACGAACGAGAATCGTGTCGTGGATGATTCCGTTGGCGTCGGCGGCCTTCCCGAATGGAAAGTTCGTCCGGCGCACACGCACCTGCCGCGACGCAACGCCGCTGGCGTCGGTGGTGTCGAGCTCAGAGCGCCGGTGATCTCCATTCGTCAGCGTGACATATGCAGTGTCATTTACCTCCGCGCCACTCGGCGTGATGATCTTGAATCGCACGAGATAAGCGGGGACCGTGCTGTCGGCAGCCGTTTCAGGCGCGGCCGGGACGTGCCTGACGCGCACGCTGAACGCCGGTGACACAGGGAGCGAATCGAGCGACGTGAAGCGCAAGGGCAACGAGTCGTCGAGCGGCCCCGCCGCCACGAGTGCGTCGGCGCGCCGCGTGACGGTGACGGTGATCGGCTGACTTTGCAGCGAACCGGCTTGAGCGTAGACTCGCGCCGTATGTGCAGCGTAGCGAGGGTCGCTCTTGCCGGTGATCTGCCCGGTGGTCGCATCGACGACGAGCGGGATCGTGTCGCGCGGCACGACGTGATACGACACCGCCGCGCCCGCGATGACATCGCCCTTCGAGTTGTAGACGATGGCCTTCAACGGGGTAACGACGCCGATCGAGTCGAACATCGCGGTGCCGAGGACGACCGACGGTGACGGTGCCCGATTCAGCTCGATCGCGAATGGTGTCTTCGGATCCGAGGGAATGTCGCTGCACGCCGAGCCGACGATCACCGTCGCACCGATCGCTAGCGTTAGGCAGCGGCCACGCAGTCGTGCGGTGCAGCGCGACATCAGTCCATTCGCTCGCGCAGCACGCCGGCGATCGCGACGTAGGCACCGGACGCCGCGTCGTTCGGGTCGCGCAGCACGACCGGCTGGCCCGCCGCTGACGCTTCGACGACGGCCGGTGTGCGCGGAACC
This sequence comes from Gemmatimonadaceae bacterium, assembly GCA_031360575.1. Lineage (GTDB taxonomy): Bacteria > Gemmatimonadota > Gemmatimonadetes > Gemmatimonadales > Gemmatimonadaceae > JABFXC01. Next base: position 6,432 of record JANMBU010000102.1, on the reverse strand, counting down.
TCACGATCAAAGACGAGGTCTTCCGGCAGGCTGGCGCGCACGTACTCGGCGACGCGTGCGCTCATCGGATCGCCCTGGTCGTACATCGTGAGCAGCATTCCCTCGAGCGCGAGCGCATCGTTGGTGGCGATGATATCCTGCAGTCCGCGAAGAATCTGCGGCGTCGTCTGCAGCGCGAGCGGTTCGCATTGCAGGGGAACGACGGCATGTGCGCTCGCCTCGAGCACCCGCCTGACGATGCCGCCAAGCCCGGGCGGGGTGTCGACGACGATGATGTCGGCGCGCTCGGACAGGTCGGCGAACAGCTCGTCGAGCACCGCTGGCGCCGTGACCTGACGCGCGAAGTCGACATGATCACCCCGATCGGCGATTCCGCCGGCGACGAGCACTTTGAGCGCGGCGAGCGGGGTCGGGAGCAGCACCTCCTGCAGGGCGCGCTCGCCGGTGAGGTACTCGCTGATTCCGGGGGTCGGCTGTCCGGCGCGCAGGCCGATGCCGTAGCGCACCGATCCCTGCGGATCGACGTCGACGAGGATCGTTCGCATCCCGCGGCGGGCGAACGCCGCGGCGAGATTTACCGCCGTCGTCGTCTTGCCAACCCCACCCTTCTGACTCACGATCGCGAGGACTTTGCCCACTCTCACTCCGCCGGGGTGGGCGAATCAGCGCCGGCCCGCAGCGCGTCGAGCGTTTCCTTCGCGTGCCTCACCCAGCGGCCGGTGTCCACCCCATCCGGGGGCTGGGCGAGAAACGCCTCGAGATGGCGCGAAGCGCCGGTTGAATCCCCGCGCTTGAGCAGCAGAAACGCGAGGCCATAGTGCGATCCTGCGAGCGCCGGGTCGAGTTCGAGCGCGCGCCGGTAGCTACGAATCGCTTCTTCGAGCCGTCCCGTCTTGGAGAACGCGATCGCCATGTTCTGCAGGATCTTCGGGTCATTCGGATGATCACGCAGTGCGAGCCGGTAGGACGTGAGCGCCGCGTCAAAATCGCCCTGACGCTCCAGCGCCAGGGCCTCGCTCAGGTAGTCGATGCGCTGAGGCTTGGAGTCGCGCTTCGGACTGCCGCTCGTAAGGCGGCTCCACCAGGACATGCGTTGGGGCTTCGGCGAAGAGAGAAGGGGCGACCGCGCAGCGGCGTGCAACCATCGCGCCCACCGCGGTTTCCGGCTCCAAGCTATGGTGCGGGAGGGGCCTGAGCAACCGCGACAGACGCCTCTTTACCCTGTACGAGCCAGCACGTTTCCGTCTCGAGCGCCTAGCGGTCGCGCGCTTCCCGGGTCGATGCGCGCTGGCTAACTTTGCGGCATGTCACCGCGTCGATACACCGTCGATCAGAACAAGGGCGTTCTCGACGTCGAATGGCCGCTGTTCGGCGAGATGGCGCGCGCGCTCGCGGTGAAGGTCGCCCGCGACTACGACCCGGAGGTGATCGTCGGCATCGCGACGTCGGGCGTGATTCCCGGTGCTGTCATCTCCGCGATCCACGGCCGCGAATTCCGCGCGATGACGATCAGCCGCCGCGGCGATCAGGAAAAAGTGCGCGAGACACCACACGTTCTCGGGAGCGTGCCGCCGCAGGTTCGCGGCAAGCACGTGCTCATCGTCGACGAGACCTGCGACTCGGGCGATACGATGCGCCTCGCCGTGAGCGCCTGCGTCAACGCCGGAGCCGCTGAGGTGCGAACCGCGGTGTGCTTCAAAACCGGCCCCTACCGCCCCGATTTCTGGGCGCTCGAGACCGAGAGCACAATCGTGCTTCCATGGGACCGCGAGATCCTCGTCGATGACCAGCTGGTGCCCAACCCGCTCTACGACGACGCGCGCAAGCTCCTCTCGCCGTACAGATGACCGGGGGCCAGGGGTCAGGGGCCAGCAACTGCCCAGCCGTGCCTGGTCCTGGGCCCTCCCCCCTGCCGTTAGGCTACTCGACCTCGCCTAACGCGGTCTCGTAGTCGGAGCCACGTCCCATCGTGTCGTAGACGTGCTCCATCACCTCGGCGTTGCCGACCAGAAAGCGGCAGCGGTGCGCGCCGCTCGAGCGGCACTCGACTTCGAGCACGGCGAGTGGCGCGTCGGCGATCCGGCCGAAGAAGTCGGCGAACATTCCGGTGGTGAAATGACAGGCGGGCTGCTCCATCCCGCTGTCCGGGTCGGCCTCACCCCAGTCGGGAGAGTCGAGCACGGCGACTGCGCTCCGGAGCGAGCCGACCGATAGTGAGCCCCAACCCGCGTCGCGGAAATATCCGGTCGCGAGCTGCTCGAAGCGCTCGAGCGTGAGCGACTCGGGCTCTTGTTCCCCACGCGCCGTGAGCCAGCCGCGAAAGGCGGCGAAGAGTGTTTCGCCTCCCGCGTACCCGGCTTCCTGCAGATAGGCGGCCGCGGCGGGTCCGGCGTCGCGGTACAACGCCGCACGCAGCGCGGCGAGCGCCGCGCGCGGGAGTCCGAGCATGCCGTTCGTAGCCAGTTCCATGGTTCCTTGCGCCTTGTCGGCGGTGGCACTTCGATGAGAGACGAGCGATACTGCGATCGAGCGATGAGCGGCCGTAAGCCCTCGGACTCACGCTCCTTCAATCCTCCTCACCAGCTCGGCCTCGTCGATCGTTTCGACGCCGAGCTGACGAGCTTTTTCCAGCTTGCTGCCCGCGTCATCGCCGACGACGACAAAACTCGTTGCGTTCGAGACGCCGCTGGTGACGCGGCCACCCGCGTGTTCGACCATCGCGGTGGCTTCGCCCCTTGAGAGGGTCGGAAGCGTACCGGTAATGACGACCGTCTTCCCTCGGAGGGCACCATCGGCGGACACCTGGACCGGCTCGACGAAGCCTAACCCGTGGGCACGAAGGTTCTCGATCAATACCCGAGAGCTCTCCGTCGCGAAGAACGACGAGACAGCGTGGGCGATGATCTCGCCAACGCCGCGCACCTCGAGAATATCATCGGCGGTGGCCGCCATCAGGCGGTCCATCGTCCCGAAGTGACGGGCCAGCAGCTGTGCCGACTGTTCGCCGACGTGGCGGATTCCCAATGCGTTGAGGAGACGCGACAACGGCTGCGACTTGGATTCTTCAATCGCCGCCACGAGATTCTCCGCGCTCTTCTTCGCGAAACGTTCGAGCGTCACCAGCTGCTCGGCAGTCAGGTCGTAGATGTCGGCGGCGTCGTGCACCATTCCCGCTTCGACGAGCTGGATGATCCGCGCATACGAGAGCCCCCGGATGTCCATCGCACCGCGCGACGCGAAATGCACGAGCCCCTCGAGCTGTCGCCCGGGACACGCGACGTTGCTGCAGTAGAGTGCGACTTCGTCCTCATCGCGCTCGACCGGCGTTCCACACCGCGGGCATCTGGTCGGGATCTCGACGACGCGCGGCGGATGCTTCGGGTCGCGTTTCTCCGGGACCGGGCCGATGATCTGCGGGATCACCTCGCCGGCTCGCTTCACCAGCACCCGGTCGCCCACTCGCAGATCCTTCGAATGAACGAGGTCGAAGTTGTGCAGGGTCGCGAGCTTCACCATCGCGCCGCCGATCTCGACCGGCTCGAGCATCGCGAACGGGTTGAGCACACCAGTTCGCCCGACGTTCACCTGGATGTCGAGCAGCGTCGTCTCGGCGATATCGGGCGCGAACTTCCGCGCGATCGCCCATCGGGGTTCGCGTCCGACGATGCCGAGCTCCTCCTGCACGCCTAACGCATCCACCTTCACGACCGCGCCATCGATCGCGAAGTCGAGTTGGGCACGCACGATCCGCTCGACGTCGGAGGCCCAGGCATGAACCTCGCCTAACGTCGCGCAACGCTGGCGATTGGGCGCGACCGGGATTCCCCAGGAATCGAGCAGCGCGAGGAGCTCCCACTGCGAGCGGACCGGCGGCGCCTCGCCGTCAGGCAGCGCGATCGCGTAGCCGAAGAAACGGAGTGGGCGCCTCGCGCTGACGCCTGGATCGAGCGTCCGGAGCGAGCCAGCGGCCGAGTTGCGTGGGTTGGCAAATACCGGCTCGCCATCCTTCACGCGCGATGCGTTCAGCTCCTCGAAGCCGGAGAACGTCATGTACACTTCGCCGCGGATCTCGACCACCGACGGATGCCCCGAGCCGCGAAGGCGAAGAGGCACGTCGCGCACCGTGCGGACGTTCGTGGTCACGACCTCGCCGATGGTCCCGTTTCCACGGGTCGTCCCGATCTCGAGCACGCCGTCGCGATAGGTGAGACTCACGGCAGCGCCGTCGATTTTCAGCTCCGCGGTGTAGCCACTGGCCCGGACCGATTCGCCGCCGAGCCGGACGATGCGCTTCTCCCAGTCCTCGAGCTCACCTTCGTCGAAGGCATTGCCAAGCGAGAGCATCGGCACGAGGTGCGTGTGCTTCGCGAGCTGGGTCGCAGGCTCGGCGCCGACGCGCAGCGTCGGCGAATCGCCCGTCCGCAGCGCGGGAAATTTTTCTTCGAGATCCTGCAGCTCGCGGAACAGCTTGTCGTACTCTCGGTCGGCGAGCGACGGCTGATCGAGGACGTAGTATTCCCGATTCGCGTCCTCGAGGCGCTTGCGCAGCGTCGCGGCCCGAGCCGCGGCTTCCGGTGGGACGGCCGTCATGGGAGCGGAATATATCGTGGAAGCGGCGCGCGGTACGGAGCGGACGAGCGCGAAGCTAACCGTCTGCTTCCTTGTCGATCACCTGGAGCGCAACCGTCACGAGGCGCTCGAGCTCCTCGTCGCTCGCCTTCGGGAGCAGCGTCTCGGCCCACATGTGGTCTTCGGTGCGCGTGTACCGGTCGAGCAGCCGCCGGATGAAGGCGACCATCGCGATGCGCTGCATCTCGCCGCGCCGCTGCGCCTTGCCGACGTCCTGCGTGTCGCGGATCAGCGCCTCGAACCGGTAGGCGTTGCGAAGCGCCTTGGCGGTGAGCGACGCGACAACCTGGCAGAAGCGCACATCGCTGTCGCTGAAGGGCGACGCATCGCGCTCGGTACGAAGGAAAATCGCGCCAATCGTCGTCCCCTGCGCGCGAAGCGGCACGACGACGATCGAGCGGACATTGCGCAGGTGCAGCTGGTCGCGGACGCTGCGCAGCATCGGGTCGTTCGCCGCGTCGGGGATGAACACCGTCTCCCCGCTTTCGAACGCGCGCTGCAGCTCAGGATACCGATTGAGGTCGACCACCAGGTTGCGAATGGTCGGGTCCTCGTAGCTCGCGACGAGGCGGACTTCTTCCTTCTCCCCACTGAGGAAGATCGAGCAGCGATCGAGGCCGAACGACTCTCCGAGCTTGCGGGCGATCGTCTGCAGGATGTCGATGAAGTGCAGCGACGACGAGATTTCCTGCAGGATGTCGACGATCGCTACGAGATGGTCACGTTCCCGTTGCAGCTCCGAGATTTTCGCCTCGAGGCGTGCGATCTCCGAGCTCTGTGGCGAGGGGACTGGCGGTGACGTCGGCGTCGGAGGAGGCGGGGGAGCCATCAGCATTCCCGATGTGCTTGTTGAATTCGTCGCTCGCGAACCGGACGACCTTGTTGCGCCCAGTCTCCTTCGCGACGTAGAGCGCGTCGTCAGCCGTCTTCACCAGCGTCTCGCAATGCGTGACCGCCGGGTGCGGCCAGCCGGCAACTCCGAAGCTCGCTGTCCGCTGCAGCGTCCCGCCTTCGAAGGTGAATGTATGCGCCTCGACGGCTTTGCGCACGCGCTCGGCGAAGGTGACACCCGCGTCGAGAACCGTCCCCGGCAGCAGCATCACGAACTCCTCGCCACCATAGCGACCGATGCGATCGATCTCGCGCGCTTCACCTTTCAGGATGAGGGCGAACTGCTTCAACACCTCGTCCCCAGCCTGGTGACCGTAGGTGTCGTTCACACTCTTGAACTTGTCGATGTCGGTCATCACCAGCGAGAACGGCTCGTTCAGCCGGAGGCTGTGCTCGAACATTTCCGTGAGCCGCTCCTCGAGCCGACGGCGATTGTCGAGCTGCGTCAGGCCGTCGGTCCGCGAGACGCGCAGCAGCTGGGTGTTCAGCTCGGCCAGCTCGTTGGTGCGCTTTTCCAGTTCGACCTGGAGTCGCTTGATGCGCAGCATCGACTTGACGCGCGCGCCGAGCTCCGCGAACTCGATCGGCTTCGTGATGTAGTCGTCGGCCCCAGCGTCCAGTCCCTTGACCTTGTGCTCGGTCGCGTCGAGCGCGGTCTGCATGATGATCGGGATGAACGGCAGTGCCTTGTTCTGCTTGACGCGGCGCGCGACCTCGGTGCCATCGATCGTTGGCATCATGACGTCGAGCAGCACGAGGTCGGGCGGGTTCTCTTCGATCATCCGGAGCGCGACGTCGCCATCGTTGGCGCTCGACGTCAGGTATCCCCACGCCTCGAGGCGGGTCTGGAGCAGGTCGACGTTGTCTTCGTGATCGTCGACGATCAGGATTCGCGCGGGGCGATCCCCGATC
>JANMBU010000049.1:0-41846 GCA_031360575.1 Gemmatimonadaceae bacterium | reverse complement strand
AAGCGTTTCTCGCGGTGCTGCAGGTTGACTGACTGATCGCTGACCGCCTCCTATCCGCTGTCGGCGATTAGCCATTAGCTGTTAGCGTTGAGCAACGGCGTAACCGCGGTTCCTTCCTGCTAATGGCTAACAGCTAACGGCTGCAGTGATGTCTTCCCTCGTCATCCAGACATCGTTCCTCGGCGATACCGTCCTCACCACGCCGCTCATCGCGCGGCTGGCCGAGACGGGCGCAGTCGACGTGCTCGTCACGCCGGCGGCGGCGGGGTTGCTCGCGCACGACCCGGCGATTCGCGAGACGATCGTCTACGACAAGCGAGGGCGCGACCGGAGCGTGGCGGGGTTCACCCGCCTCGCCGGCGCGCTGCGGGCGAAGCGCTACGACGCGGTATATCTCGCGCAGGGATCGGCGCGCAGCGGTGCGCTGGCGCTGGCGTCGCGCTCGCCGCGCCGCGTCGGCTTTGCCACGTCGGCGGGGCGCGCGTTCTACACGACGCGCGTTCAGGCACCGGCCGGGATGCATCACGCCGAGCGGATCTTCACGTTAGGCGGTGCCGGCGGCGGGCGACCGTACTCCCGCGATGACCTGCGGCCGCGGCTCTACCCTGGAGCGGCCGAGCGCGAGGCCGTCGACGGACTCCTCCAGCTGGCCGGTCACGACGGATCGCCGCTCATCGCGTTCGCCCCCGGAAGCGTCTGGGGCACCAAACGTTGGCCGCACTACCCTGCCCTCGCCCGGCTGCTCCGCGGGCGCGCACGGATCGTCATCGTCGGCGCGAGGGATGACGCACCGCTGGCGGATGCGATCATGATCGCCGCTGGCGATGAACGCGTGATCGATGCGACGGGAAAGCTTACATTGCTTGCGTCGGCGGAATTGATCGGGCGCGCGCAGGCGATTGTCACCAACGATTCCGCGCCCCTGCATCTCGCCTCGGCAATGGGCACGCCGACGGTGGCGATCTTTGGCCCGACCGTGCCGGCATTCGGGTTCGGACCGCTCGCTCCACGCTCGTCGATCGTCGAGGACGACCTGCTCGCCTGCCGGCCGTGCGATCGACACGGCCCGCGGAGCTGTCCGCTCGGTCACTGGAAGTGCATGTTGCAGCAATCGCCGGAGCGGGTGGCCGGCATCATCACCGGATATCTCACCTCGTGAGCCTCGGACATGGCCCGTAACGACCAGCGGTTCATCATCGGCGTCGATCTTGGCGGAACCAACATCGTCGTCGGTGCGATGCCTGAAGATGGAAGCCGCCACTACGCATTGCGATCGAAGCCGACGATGTCCGAGCTCGGCGCGGACTCTGTCGTCGATCGCATCGTCGAGATGATCGGCGATGTCATCACCGTGACGATGGCCGAGACGGGTGTGACGCGGAAGCAATTCGTCGGCGTCGGTATCGGTGCACCTGGTCCACTCGATCGCGAGAAGGGTCTCGTCATCGTTGCGCCGAATCTCGGCTGGAAGAACTTCCCGCTGCGCGACCGCGTTTCGCACGCGGTCGGCTTGCCGGCCACGCTCGACAACGACGCCAACTGTGCGACGCTCGGTGAATGGTGGATCGGTGCGGCGCGCGGCGGACGCGCCGTCGTCGGGATGACAATCGGAACCGGCATCGGCGGCGGTCTCGTCGTCGATGGTCGCATCTGGCATGGCGCGTCGGATGTTGCCGGCGAGATCGGGCACACGACAATCGACATGCATGGACGCCGCTGCAAGTGCGGCAACTACGGTTGCCTCGAGGCGTATGCGTCGGGGCCGAACATCGCAGAGCGCGCACGCGAGCGGTTGAGCGGCGACGGCCAGTCGGTGCTGACCAAGATGGTCGGCGGCAAACTCGAGTTGATCACCGCGCACACTGTTTACGAAGCGGCGCACGCCGGCGACGACGTCGCGCTCGACGTGGTCAAGGAGACGGCTGGCTTCCTCGGTGCCGGTGTCGCGAACCTGCTCAACACGTTCAACCCGGATGTCGTCGTGATCGCTGGGGGTGTGACGCAGGCTGGGGAAGCGCTCTTCGAGCCGTTGCGCGCCGAAGCACGCCGCCGGGCGTTCCGCCCCGCGTTCGATGCCTGCCGCATCGTGCCCGGTGAGCTCGATGGCGCAGCCGGCGTCGTCGGCGCGGTCGCCACCTTCCGTCAGCAGCATCCGCACAGCGCGTGATTCGCCGGAAGCGCGTCGGGGTTATTGGCACGTTCGTCTGGGATGTCATCCACGGTCGTGACCTGCGCAGTGCGCCAGTTGAGGAGTGGGGCGGCATCACCTACGCGTTAGGCGCATTCGACGCGGCGCTCCCCGATGACTGGGAGATCGTGCCGGTGATGAAGGTCGGCAGCGACCTCGCGTCGCGGGCTCGCGAGTTTCTCGGGACGTTGAAGCACATCGCGTCCGATGCCGCGCTGTACGAAGTACCGTTTCCCAACAACAGAGTCGAGCTCCGGTATTTCAGTGATGAGCGACGGAGCGAAGTGCTTACGGGTGGCGTCCCCGGATGGAACTGGGCCGCGCTGCAGCCAATGCTCAGTGGACTCGACGCGCTATACGTGAACCTGATCAGCGGCTGGGAGCTGGATCTCGAAGTCGCGCAGCTCCTGCGTCAGGCGTATCGCGGGCCGATCTACTGCGACCTCCACTCGGTCACGCTCTCGCTCCGCGCCGACGGGCTACGCGAGCAGCGACCGCTGGCCGACGTCGCCGAGTGGTGCCGCTGCTTCGACATCATCCAGGTCAATGAGGATGAACTCGCGATGATGGCGCCGGACGGGCTCGCCCTCGCCGCGACCGCGCTCGCCGCCGGCGTTCGGTGTCTGTGCGTCACGCTCGGACCACGCGGGATGGCTTACTTCGCAGCATCTGGTTTCGATCGCCTGTCCGATCTCGCTACGCGCCATGAACTTGGCGTTTCAACCGGCGCGATCCGGACGCAGCGGATCGCCGCGGCCGCAACTCGCGAGCCGCGCGGAGACCCGACAGGATGTGGAGATGTTTGGGGCGCGACCTATTTCTCCAGACTGCTCGCCGGTGATATGTTTGCGGTCGCCATCGACGCTGCGCAACGAGCCGCTGCGCGCAACTTCGAGCATCGCGGAGCCTCCGGGCTCGCGAGCTACCTGCGAGGAGAGCTTTCTACCACGTGACCACCGTCATCAATGTCCCCCCGTCCCTCGACGACGTCACGTTCGAGCAGGTGCTGGAGCAGATCGCACAGGTTCCCGTCGACGAGAAGCTGCTGGTCGACGCGCGCCATGCGCGCTGGGCGTCGCCGTTCGGGTTGACGGCGCTGCTCACGCTCGCGCAGTCACGCCCCGAGCGCGCGGCGTTCGCACCACCGGAAGCGGAGGACACGCTCTCCTACTGGACGCGCGCCGGTTTCTTCAAGTATGCGAATGACCTCTTCGAGATCGTCGGCACGACGCCGAGGCAGCGGCCCGCCGGCGAATCGGACGTGCTCCTCGAGATCACGCCGATCACGAAGAGCGACGACGTACACGAGATCGTCGGACGCATCCAGCAAAAGGCGCAGCACATCCTGACACGCGAGTTGAATCTCGACGCGAAAGCGACGATGGGATTCGCGATGACACTCTCCGAGGCGTGCCAGAACATCGTCGAGCACGCGGGACGCGGCGGCTGGGTCGCCGTGCAGACGTACAAGTGGACGAAACGATTGGGACGTCGCGTGGTCGTGATCGCGGTGAGCGATGCCGGCGTCGGCTTTCGCCAATCGCTCGAGAGCGCACCGGCGCGCGTGCGCAGCGACCGGTGGGACGATGCGATGGCGCTCGAGGAAGCAGTCGTGCGCGGCGTCAGCCGGTTTCGTGATCCGGGTCGCGGACAGGGACTCGCCGGCGTCAGACGTTACGTCGGCCGTTGGGATGGAAAATTGTCGGTGCGCAGCGGGACCGCGCGGATCGCTATTGTTCCTTCGTGGGATGACGACGTCGCGTTGAAGGAAGGATTGCCATTGTTTCCCGGTGCACAGATGCAGATCACCATCCCCGAACGCACCGTCGCGGCCGGGCGATGATCAATCACATCGACCTGAGCACAGTCCTTCGCCGGACGGTGTGCGACTTGTATTCGAACCTCGTCACCCGTCCGACCGGCGCCGCGGTCCGCACCGCGATCGAGACCCAGCTCGCCGAACTTGGCGGCCGCACTGTCACCGTGATCGACTTCAGCAACGTCAGGCTGCTCGATTTCTCCTGCGCCGATGAAGTCGTCGCCAAGCTGTTGCTGCCCTACTGCGCCGATCTGCCGCCACGGGATGCGTATTTTGTCTTCCGCGGGATGAGTGAGACGCACCTCGACGCGCTCGAGTATGTACTCGCACGGCATCAACTCGCGCTCGTGCTCCAGCAGGACGACGGAATCCCGGTCATCGTTGGCGCCGTGTCGGACGTCGAACGCAAGGCGTGGGAGACGGTGGTCGAGCTCGGGAGTGCGACCTGCGACGAGTTCGCCGACCGCACCGGCGCCGCCGTGGAAGACGCCGAGACAATGCTCACCGAGCTCACTCGGCGGCGGCTGATGATGAAGGTCGACGACCAGTGGATCGCCGTCGGCGCACCGTTATGACGGGCGGGTGATGAAGGGGCCCGGCGACGACTATCGCCAGCGGCCGCTCCGCGTCGTCGGCTTCATCGCGACCCGTTCAAGCGATCCGGAGCGGGGACCGTTGGTGACAATGCACCCCGACGACGCGCGGACGCGGTTGCTCGTCGACGGCGAGCTGGCGTGGGTCTATGGACCGCGTCGCCATGAGCTGGCCGAGGTCCGCCTCGACGAACGACTGATGCGCGGCGACGTGACGCTGCGCGACATCGTTGGCGTCGCTCCGTCCGAGATTGTTCGCGTCGTGAAGCCCGACCTCGACGACCGCGGCGGTGCCGTGCGCGGCGCGCGCTACGCCTGACGACGACGCGGCAGGACCGTCGGGACTGGCGCCCCGGGCGCGTCCTGGCGGCGGCGTGTCCGTGGCGCGGCGGTTCGGGCGATCGTCATGGTTCTGGTCGGATTCGTCGGGAATACAGTCAGTGGATCGATGTGTCTCCGGCTGACGCTCGCGGAATTCTCAAATGGACCAATGCTCATCGGGATGTTGAAGGCAATCATCAACACGGTGTCAGCGCCCACCGGGCGGCGCATGCTCGACGCGCGCGATGCTGACCTCGCGACTTCAGGGACGATCACGTGATCCGCTTCACCGACGTGACGAAGGAGTACGCGCGCACCGGCGTCGCGCTGACCGACGTCAACCTCCATGTCGCCAAGGGCGAGTTCCTCTTCCTCACCGGCCCGAGTGGCAGTGGGAAGAGCACGATCCTCAAGCTGATCTACATGGAGGAGCTGCCGACCGCGGGAGAAGTTCGGGTAAGTGGGTTGAGCACCACCGACCTTCGCCGCGGCGACGTTGCCAAGCTGCGCCGCAAGCTCGGGATCGTCTTCCAGGATTTCCGGCTGCTCGAAGACCGCACGATCGAGCGCAACATCGCGTTCGCGCTCGAGGTCACTGGCGCGCCACGTGCGAACATTCCGACGCGCGTCAGCCGGTTGCTTACGCAGGTCGGCCTCGCGTCAAAGGCCACTGCCTACCCGCGCGAGCTCTCCGGCGGCGAGCAGCAGCGGGTGGCGATCGCCCGAGCGTTAGTCAATGAGCCGTACGTCCTGATCGCCGATGAGCCAACGGGCAACCTCGATGACCGTGCGACGCGCGGCGTCTTCCAGCTCCTGCGCGAGATCAACGCGTCGGGCACCGCAGTGGTGATGGCAACCCACAACCTCGAGTTGATCCGCCGCTCCGATTACCGGACCGTCGAGATCAACCGCGGCGCGATCGTGTTTGACTCCGGCGAGAACAAGACGCCCGCCGCCGAGGAGATGGTCTGATGCGCTCACTCAGCGAAGCACTGCTCGCCTTCCGCCGCGCGCCACTGCTCAGCGTGCTCGGTATCGTCACGATCGCCTTCTCGCTGTTCGCGGTCGGCCTGTTCGGGCTGGTCGCGGTGAACATCAAGGACACCATCGCCGGCGTCGAGGAGCGCGTCGAGATTCGCGCCTTCCTCGCCGACGGTACGTCGGCCGAGGCAACCGGCGCAGCGATCGGCGACATCGGCAGCTTTCCGGAGGTTGCGCGCGTCGCCTACGTGTCGCAGGACGACGCGCTGAAGCGCGCGCGCACCGAGCTCGGTGAGTTTCGCGACGTCTTCGACGCGGGCTTCCTCCCGGCGTCGATCGAGGTCCGCCTCAAGCCCGGCTTCCGCTCGCCGGAGCGGGTCAAGGCGGTGGCCGCCCGCATCGCGACCTACCAGTTCATCGACGACGTCCGCTATGGCCAGGAGTGGGTCGAGAAGCTGGCCCGCATCCGCAACATCGCCGGGATCGCCGGCATCGCGTTAGGCCTGGCGTTCGCCGCGGTGGCGGTGATCATCATCGCGACGACGATCCGGATGGCGGTGCTCGCCCGCAGCCGCGAGATTTCGATCATGCGATTGGTCGGCGCCACCGACGGCTTCATTCGGCGCCCGTTCCTGATCGAGGGGTTCGTCAAGGGAATCCTCGGCGGCGGCGCGGCCTTGCTCCTCACCTGGCTGGCCAGCGTGCTGATTGACCGCTACATCGTGAAGGCTGCCTTCTTCTCGCTCGAGATGGCTGTCGCCGGTGTGCTCGCTGGCGCGGTGATCGGCCTGCTCGGGAGCGGAGTGTCGGTCGGCAGGCATCTGCGACGGATATGACCGTTCGCGGGATGCGGGCCAGCGCGCTGGCGGGTGCCGCGCTGGTGGCGGCTACGGCATTCGGCTTCGGCACTCCCCGATCGCTGGCGGCCCAGCAGAAGCCAGCGCCTAACGCTGAAGCGAAGGTGCGCGCCCAGCGCGATGAGCTCGACCGGATCCGCCGCGAGCGGTCCGCGCTCGAGGAAAAGATGTCGCAGCTGCAGGGCACAGTGCACGACCTCGCCGAGGAAGTCACGAACCTCGATAGCCAGGCCGATGCGACCGCGCGCGCGGTTCGCACGCTCGACGGCCAGGTCAACGCGATCGGCGACGAGGTGTCGGACGCGACCGGCAACCTGGTTCGCGCCGAGGATGAACTGGCGATCAAGCGCGCTGTGCTCCACCGGCGCCTCGCCGACATCTACAAGCGCGGCCCGCTCTACTCGTACGAAGCATTGCTCTCGGCGCAAACGTTCGCCGAGCTCGTCGCACGCTACAAGTATCTCCATCTCCTCGCGCTGCGCGATCGCGCACTCGTTCACCGAGTCGAGGAGTTGCGCAACCAGATTGGCCGGCAGCGCGGCCTCCTCGTCAGGCTGCGGACCGACGTCGAAAGCAGTCGCAGCGAGCGGTCCCGCGAAGAGCAGCGCCTGCGCACCCTCGAAGAGCAGCGGCAGCAGAGCCTCACGCAGGCCAAGCGAAGTGCCCGACAGACCGAAGCGCGGATCAGGCAGATCGAGCGTGACGAAACGCGCGTGTCCGACCGGATCGCCGCGCTCGAGGTGGCGCGCCGCCGCGCCGAAGATGCGGCGCGCAGTCGGGGCACCGCACGCCCCGCGGCGCCGACGGTTCGCCCGTCGGCAAATCTCGATTGGCCGGTCGACGGCGCGCTGCTCTACCGCTTTGGCCGCGTCGTCAATCCGAACAACACGACGACGCGCTGGAACGGGATCGGGATCGGTGCGGCCGCTGGCACCTCCGTCCGGACGATCGGCGCCGGACAGATCATGGTCGCCGAGACCTTCGGAACGTACGGCCTGACGGTTATCGTCCAGCAGGGGGGCGGCGATTACGCGGTCTACGGCTCACTCGCTTCGGTCGCCGTCAAGAAGGGCGAGATCGTCAGCCGCGGCCAGGTGATTGGCACCGTGGGCAGCGCCGATCCCGAGCTTCCGTCGCACCTGCACTTTGAATTTCGCCCGGAGGGGCGCGCGGTCGATCCGCTCGACTACCTCAAGGCGCGCCCGTGAGCAACGACCATGTCGCGAAAAGATGCTCGATCTGCGGCCGCTTCCGGCCCTACGAAGCGGAAGACGCCTTCTGCCTCGTCTGCGGGAGCGACGCGCTCGAAATCGAGTGCGGCTGCGGCCGCGCCTTCGACTTCTCGCTCGAAGAGCCGGAAGACGCGGACCTCTACTGCCCCCGTTGCGGTCGCTCGCTCCGCGGGCGCAGCGACGAGTTCACGGGCTAAACCCGCCCAGCCAGCGGCGACGAAGAAGCGCGTCGCGCGCGAAGCGGGGCCGCTACAGGGACCCTTTCGGATTCCGCCCGATGATCTGCTTGGCGCCCATGTCTCGAGCGCCGGCGGTACGCATGAAGCCCCGCTGCGCGCCCGAACCATCGCCGCATCGGCGATGCAGATCTTCAGCAAGATGGCCAATCGCTGGGCGGAGCGTGAATGCCTCGACGACGAGTGCCTCCAGTTCCGCACTGCACTCGCCGAGACGTCGGTCGCCGCTACGATCGCGCACGACAGCTACCTGATCAATCTTGCGTCGCCCGATGCAGTGCTCCGCGCACGGTCGATCGACTCGTTCGCGGCCGAGCTGCGCCGCTGCGACGCGCTCGGACTGCAGTATCTCGTGTCTCACCCCGGCAACTTCATGGACGACCGTGAAGCGGGGATCGTGCGCAACGCCGACGCGATCACCGAGGCGCTCGAGCGCGCGCCGGGTAATGTCATCGTCTGCATGGAAACCACCGTCGGGTCAGGCACGTCGATTGGCGGGACGTTCGAGGAGCTGGCCGAGCTTGTGGCCCGCGTCGCGCCGTCGGTGCGTCATCGCATGGGGGTGTGCGTCGACACCTGTCACGTCTACTCGGCGGGTTACGATCTGGTCGGCGATTACGATGGGGTGTGGGCGCGCTTCGACGATACCATCGGGCGCGCTGCACTCAAGGTCATGCACCTCAACGATTCAAAGACACCGTTCGGCTCGCACCGCGATCGGCACGAGCTGATCGCCGAGGGCTCGCTCGGCGCGACACCATTCCAGCGGATCATGACCGACGAGCGATTGGCGCGGATTCCGAAGGTGATCGAGACACCGAAGCTCGATGACCCGGAGACGACCGATCGGCGGATGCTCGACCGGCTGCGGAGCTATCTGGCGGCGGGTGCCGACGCTCGCTAACGTGGCGTAGCATCGTCCTCGCACGTAGCGCGCTCCTCAACCGACTTCATGCCTAACGTCAGCCTGGCTCTCCGCGGTTTCCTCCTCGTCGGCGCGGTCGCGGTTGCGGCACCGCGCGCGATTTCCGCCCAACAGCCGGACAGCAGCCTGGCGCGCGACAGCATCACCCGCGTCGACTCGATTGGCGCTGACAGCATTCGCCGCAGCGAGCTGGCACGGATTCGCGCCGAGCCGCGCGCGCCTGTCGTAATGAGTGCCGAGCCCGCGCCAGTTGGAGACGCACCTGCCCCTCGCGTTGTGTTCGGGGGTGCGAGTATCGCCGCCGACATGATCGCCGATTTCTCGCCCCAGGCAGCCGCGCGCAATGCCGGCAGCAGGATCAGGATGCGCGGCGTCGAAGGTGCCGCCGACGCGACATACGGCGAACGGGTGCGCGGGCTGGTCACGGTCACGCTCACCGACGATGGCTCGGCGCAGCGGCTCTCCGTCACCGATGCGGCGCTCCATGTCGCGCTTCCGCTCAGCGTCGCGGATACACGCCTCGTCGTCGGGCGGGCGGCGCTGCCCTTCGGACAAATTGCGCAGCTGCACCGTCATGAACTGCGCTGGCCGGACCAGCCGCTGCCGATTCGCGTGCTCCTTGGCGTCGACGGCCTGCGCGGAACTGGTGCACAGCTCCGAGCGATGCACAGCGTCGGCGGTGCCCGGTTCAGCCTCGATGTCGCCGTCGCCGATCGATTCGGCGCTCGCGTCGACTCATTGCGTTCAGGGGAGGCGGCTGACCAATCGATCACGGGCCTTGCGGCTGGAGGCCGCGTCGGCGCCTCGTTCGGAACGATCGGCTCGCGACTCGATCTCGGTGTATCTTCGATCAGCGGCAAGCGCGAACAGCCGATCGGCTGCGTCTACAACAGCACGGTCGGGCCGGTGCCGTGTCCCGGGGGAGTGAATGCGGCGAACACTCGCCTAACGGTGCTCGGGGCCGATGCGCGCGTGGGCTCGGGAGACGACGGATTCGTGGTGAGCGCCGAGGTGATGCGGATGGTCGTCGGCGCAACCGACCTCCCGGTGTTCAGCAACAATCGGTTCGCTGCGTTCTACCAGGGCCTCCGCGGCACCTACGACGGTGGCTTCGTCGACGCGAACCTCGCCGTTCGCCGCGGACTTCGTATCGGCGGACGCGGCGAATGGCTACAGAATCCGCTGGTCGATGGATTGAACGATGCGTGGGCTGGGGGCTACATCGGCGTTGCACCGTACGACGTGGCACGCATGACGCTGAGCTACCAGCGCCGACTCCCGTCGACCGCGGCGCTGGCCGCGATGTCCGCCGTCGAACGCAGCGCCCGCGATCGGGTGGTGCTGCGCGGCACGGTTGTCGTTGGCCGGCATCCGTTGTCCGGCGCGCACTGATGGCAACGTCGCTGGTGACCGAGCGAGAAATCCGCGCTGCCGTGCGCGACGGCAGGAAATCGCTTGATGTGGTGGGCGCGGTGGTGACGCCGGCGGCGCGTGACCTCGCCGGAGCGTTAGGCGTGACGCTGGTCGGGGACGCGCGGAGCGGGCGAGGAAAGTCGCCCGAGCGTCGGGGGCCCCCCCCCAAACGGGAAGCTACCTCCGCGCGGCCGGCCAGCTCCAACCAATCCGCCGCAGCCACCGCCGCTCCGCCTCAAGCGACGGCATCCGCACCGAAGCCGACGATCGCGGTCGGCGCGGATCACGGCGGCGTCGCAATGAAGACAGCCATCGCCGCGCACCTGCGTACCGCCGGCTACACCGTCACCGATCTTGGCACCAACAGCGCCGATCCGGTGGATTATCCAGACTTCGCGCTCGCCGTCGCCCGCGAAGTGGCTTCGAAGAAGGCGGCCATTGGCATCGTCGTCGACGGCGCGGGGATCGGCAGCTGCATGGTGGCCAACAAGGTCGCTGGCGTGCGCGCCGCGATGTGCTACGACGTGACCACGGCGACGAACGCGCGCGAGCACAACAGCGCGAACGTCCTCACGCTGGGTGGTGGACTGCTCGGCATGAGACTCGCACTCGCCATCGTCGATACCTTCCTCGCGACACCCTTCGCTGGTGGCCGCCACGCCGGGCGCGTCGAGAAGATTGACGCACTCGATAAGCGCGGCTAACGTTAGAGCCGACACACATTTGCACGGTGCCACGTCGCGTATCAGGCGGCGATCGCACCCGTCGAGCCGGCGCCCGCCAACCGTCCCCCGCGAGTCATCACGGGGGACTGCAGCTTTTGGAGCCGGCATCGCATTTTCCGACATAGATGAAACGCGAAGACGCCCTCGACTACCACTCGCGCGGACGGCCTGGCAAGATCGCCGTCGTTCCGACGAAGCCGCTCACCAATCAGCGCGACCTCTCGCTGGCGTACTCGCCGGGTGTCGCTGAGCCGTGCCTCGAGATCAAGGCCAATCCCGACGACGTCTATAAGTACACGGCCAAGGGAAACCTCGTTGCCGTCGTGACGAACGGCACCGCGGTGCTTGGATTGGGCAACATCGGCGCGGCCGCCGGAAAACCGGTGATGGAGGGCAAGGGCAACCTCTTCAAGCAGTTCGCCGATCTCGATGTGTTCGACCTTGAGGTTGGTTCGGAGAACCCCGACGACGTCATCAAGTTCTGCCAGCTGCTCGAGCCAACGGTCGGCGGGATCAACCTCGAGGACATCAAGTCTCCCGATTGCTTTTATATCGAGGAGACGCTGCGGAGGACGATGAAGATCCCCGTCTTCCACGATGATCAACACGGGACCGCGATCATCTCCGGGGCAGCGCTCCTCAACGCGCTCGAGATCACCGGCAAGGACATCACCCAGATTCGCGTCGTCTTCTCCGGAGCCGGCGCCGCCGCGATCGCCACTGGCGAGCATTACATCAGGCTCGGCGTTCAGCGCGAGAATATCCTGATGTGCGATCGCGCCGGCGTGATCTACGAGGGGCGTGGCGGCGACATGGATCCGTACAAGGCGCGTTTTGCCAACCGGACAGACGCCCGCACGATTGCCGACGCACTCGTTGGCGCTGATGTCTTCGTCGGACTTTCTGTCGCCGGGGCGGTTACCGGAGACATGGTCGCCCGGATGGCGAAAGCACCGATCATCTTCGCTCTTGCGAACCCGGTCCCTGAAATTCTTCCCGACGAAGTGCGAGCGGTGCGCGACGACGCGATCATCGCGACGGGCCGCAGCGACTATCCGAACCAGGTCAACAACGTCCTCGGCTTTCCCTTCATCTTCCGCGGCGCGCTCGACGTACGGGCGACGACGGTGAATGAGGAGATGAAGATGGCGGCAACACGCGCCCTCGCGCTCCTCGCCAAGCAGGACGTTCCGGATTCGGTCTCGGCGCTGTACGGCATGCGCTCGGTGAAATTCGGCCCCGAGTACCTGATTCCCTTCCCCTTCGATCCTCGCGTCCTGCTCTGGGTGGCGCCGGCCGTCGCGTGGGCCGCGGTCGCGAGCGACGTGGCGCGCGACTTCATCGATCTCGACCTCTACCGCGAACAGCTCGAAGCACGGCTTGGCCGCGCGAAGGGAATCATGCGCGGGCTGATCAACCGCGCCGTCGCCGATCCGCGCACCGTTGTCTTTCCCGAAGGCGAAGATCCGCGGATCATCCGCGCCGCGCAGATCTGCGTCGACGAGGGCCTTGCTCGCCCGATCCTCCTCGGCAAGCGCGAGACCGTCGAGACGCTCGCCGCGCAGTACGCGATCTCGCTCGACGAAATCACGATCGAGGATCCAGTCACGTCGTCACGCCGGGAAACGTATGCGCGCTATCTCTGGGACAAGCGGCAGCGCAAGGGATTGAGCCTGAGTGCCGCGCATCAGCAGGTGCTGAACGGCAACTACTTCGGCAGCTGCATGGTTGCCTGCGGCGACGCCGATGCGCTCGTCTCCGGCGTCGGGATGCATTATCCGGAAACGATTCGGCCCGCCCTCGAGGTCATCGGCGCGCACCCGAACGCGAAGACCGTGAGCGGGATGTACATGCTCGTCTTCGAGAAGAAGGTCGTGTTCTGCGCTGACACCACCGTCAACATCGACCCGACCGCTGAGCAGGTCGCGCAGATCGCCTACGCGGCGACACGGATCGTGAAGACCTTCGGCATCGTCCCGCGGATCGCGATGCTCTCCTTCTCGAACTTCGGCTCGGTGCGCCGGCCGGAGACGGAGAAGATGGCGCGGGCGGCACAGCTGCTTCGCGAACGCGATCCATCACTCGAAGTGGACGGCGAGATGCAGGCCGACACGGCGCTCAATCCCGTGATGATGCGAGCGGACTATCCGCACAGCGCGCTGCACGACGAAGCGAATGTGCTCATCTTTCCGAACCTCGCCGCCGGCAACATCGCCTACAAGCTGCTGATGCACCTCGGCGGCGCGACCGCGATCGGCCCGATTCTGGTGGGGATGAATCGGCCGGTGCACGTGCTGGAGCGCGGCGCCGACGTGCAGGACATCGTCAACATGGCGGCGGTGGCCGTCGTCGATGCACAGGAACGAACGCAACCGGCGGCGAGCTGGCCCTATGCGGCCGCCTCCGCGGCCGCGACCAACTTCTCGAAACTCTAGCGCTGAATGCCGATGCAGACCAAGCCGAACGCGGAAGTCGCGGAACGGCAAAGCCGGAAGGGATTGGAAACGCAGGGGCTCACGCCGAAGGGCCGCGTCCACTGGAACCTCGTCGCGCCGGAACTGGTGCAGCGCGCCGCCCAGCGTGGCGAAGGGACACTCGCCGACATGGGTCCGTTTGTCGGCGTGACGTCGCCGCACACCGGGCGGTCGCCTAACGACAAGTTCACGGTCCGCGAGCCCGGCTCCGAGCACGACATCGACTGGGGCAAGGTCAACATCGCGATGCCGCCCGACAAGTTCGAGCTGTTGCTCGCCGACGTGAAGAGGCACCTGAACGGCCTCGACGAGCTCTTCGTGGAAGATCTCTACGCCGGTGCCGACCCGGCGCACCGGCTGACGGTCCGCTACGTGATGCCTAACGCTTGGCACGCGCTGTTCGTCCGCAACATGTTCATCCGCCCGGACTTCAGTGACTTGCCGACCTTCGAGCCGACCTTCAGCGTGCTGCACGCCCCGGAGTTCCAGGCGGATCCGGCGCGGCACGGCACGCGATCTGGCACCTTCATCGTCCTGAACTTCGCCAAGCGCATGATCCTCATCGGCGGCACGCGGTACGCCGGCGAGTTGAAGAAGGCGATCTTCACGGTGATGAACTACCTGATGCCGAAGGACGGCGTGCTCTCGATGCACTGCTCGGCCAATATCGGCCGCGCCGGCGATACGACGCTCTTCTTTGGGCTGTCCGGCACCGGCAAGACGACGCTCTCGGCCGATCCCGAGCGCGGGCTGATTGGGGACGACGAGCATGGCTGGTCCAACGAAGGTGTCTTCAACTTCGAGGGCGGCTGCTACGCCAAGGTCATCAACCTCAGCCCCGAGGGCGAACCGGACATCTTTGCGACAACGCAGATGTTCGGGACGGTGCTCGAGAACGTCGTGCTCGATCCGATGACACGAAAGGTACGGTTCGATGACCAGTCGATCACCGAGAATACGCGCGCATCGTACCCGCTGCACTACATCCGCAACTATGTACCGGGCGGTCGCGGTGGCCACCCGAAAAACATCGTGCTGCTCACCGCCGATGCGTTCGGCGTGCTCCCACCAATAGCGCGCCTGACGGCGGAGCAGGCGATGTACTACTTCCTCTCCGGGTATACCGCAAAGGTGGCGGGAACCGAGCGCGGTGTCTCCGAGCCACAGGCGACGTTCAGCGCCTGCTTCGGCGCGGTGTTCCTTGTCTGGCACCCGACCAAGTACGCCGAGATGCTCGGCAAGCTGATTGCCCAACACAAGTCACGGGTTTGGCTGGTGAACACCGGGTGGACTGGCGGGCCCTATGGCACGGGTCACCGGATGAAGCTCAAGCACACGCGGGCGATGGTCCGCGCCGCGCTCGCCGGGGAGCTCGACGGCGGACGGTTCACCACCGATCCTGTTTTCGGACTGTCGATCCCGGCTGCCGCGCCTAACGTTCCGGCCGACCTGATGAACCCGCGCAATACCTGGCCCGATGGATCGGCCTACGATGCGCAGGCGAAAAAGCTCGCGGAAATGTTCGGCAGGAACTTCGAGAAGTTCGGGAGCAACGTCCCGGACGCGATCAGGAAGGCGGGTCCGAAGGGCTGAGCGGCTGCCTTTCGGTTTCCACGGTGGCGCGAGCGGTCGCGCGCTGCCGGCCGATCATCCCTCTCGCGACCGTGGCAAATAGCGCCGCGCGCTCTTCGTCACGGCGCTCCGCCCGGGCACGGATGCGGCGATACGAGAGCCACGCGAGCAGGATCGCGATCGCTGGAAGCAGCACGAGCGCGTGACCGAGCCACGCCGGATGGTGCCCAACAGTCACCAGCTGCGGACCGCGGGCGGAATCGGCTACCGGAGCTGGTGCTTCGGCCGCCTGCAACGCGATCGACGTCGCGATCAACCACGTCAACACTGAGCGTCCTCCCGGAAGCGATGTTGTTCCCCTGCATGAAAGACGATCGGTGACCGCTAGAGGTCAGGGGGGATAACGACCGCACGCGGTGATCGGCGCTTTCGCATCCCTCGACGCGGCGTACCTTTAGTCGCACCATGCCCCCGACGATCGTGCGCGACCCGCTCTGGAACAACGTCCGGCTCGACGACACGGCGCGTCAACTCGTCGATTCGGCGCCCTTCCAGCGCCTGCGCTACGTGCGCCAGCTCGGCCTCGCTCACCTGGTCTACCCCGGAGCGACGCACACCCGCTTCGAGCACGCGTTAGGCGCGTACCACCTCGCCAGCCAGGCCGTCGCGCTGCTCGGCGAGCGCGGCTCGCTGCAGGAGGTTGATCCCGCCGACGTGCACATCGTTCGCGCGGCGGCGCTCCTCCACGACATCGGGCATTACCCCTTCTCCCATGCGCTCGAGGAGATCGGAGCGCCGCATCATGAGGAGGTCGCCCGGCCGTTGATCACCAGCGGCCCGGTCGCCGACATCCTCCGCCGGTCGCTTGGTGCTGACGCGCCGGAGCGCATCGTTGCCTTCGTGCGCGGCGCAAGCAGATCCCCGCTGCAGGGGCTCATCTCCGGATCGATCGATCTCGACAAGCTCGATTATCTCCGGCGCGACGCGTTCATGTGCGGCGTGCCTTACGGTCAGATCGACGTCGATCGGCTGCTCAACGCCATCGCCGTCGTCGCCGATCCCGACACGCACCGCCTGACGATCGGCGTCGCCGAGAAGGCGTTATCGGCGCTCGAGTCGCTCCTGTTCGCGAAATATCAGATGTACCGGAACGTGTACTGGCACCATACGGTGCGTAGCGCGACAGCCCTCTACAAGCGCATCGTCGCCGATGCGATTACTTCCGGCGCATTGCGGCCCGACGAGCTCTCGACCTTCGGCGACGAGGGCTTGTTGTCGGAGCTCACGCGGCGCGCACCGTCTCCCCTGCTCGACGCGCTCGCGTCGCGACGGCTGCACAAGCGGGCGGTCGAATGCCCTGCCGCCGAGCTCCCTCCCGGAGCCGGCGAGTGGATCGCCACCGACCACGCGCTCGTCGTCGAGGTCGAAAACCGGCTGGCGTCCGAACGAAAGCTCGCTCCCGGATCGATCCTGCTCGACTATCCCACGAAGACGCAGATGCTCGGCCTCGATCTTCCCGTCGTCAGGCGCTCAGGCGTCGTCGTACGACTGACGTCAGCCGGCCTCGAGGGAGCGATCCATCTGCCGGCGCTCAGCCAGCAACTGTACGCGTCCGCGCGTTGGCTCCGCGTGTTCGTCGCCGCCCCGATCGCGTTGCCGCGCCGCGCCGTCATCGCGCTCGCCGAGATGACCGCGCCTGACGTTGCGGCACGGTTAGGCGGTGATCAGCCCCTGCTCGGCGCCTAACCGTCGGCGATGTCGAGGGCACTGCTTGCCGCGGCCGCGATCGCAGTCGCATTGCCGCTGGCAATGGCCCCGCCAAGCGTCACCGCTGCGCTGGCGAGTGCGAGTCCGCGCTTGACGTCGGCGATCCGCCTTGCCGCCGCGGCTAGCTTCCTGGTCGCCCGCGTGATGGCGGTAACCGCGTCAGCGACGTTGGCGACGGTGAGACGGATCGCGTGCGTGGTCATGTTCGACGAGTACGTGAGCAACGTCCATTCGTGCGACTCGAGCTCGGCCCGCTGCTGTTTGGTGAGCTCCGTCCAATGGCCGAATCGATATTCGTTCAGCGTGGCCGCGAGCTCAGCGTACAGCCGGGCGATCGTCCGCGATTGCTCAGCATCAACTGTTGGCATGCCCCGATCCGGTCAGAAGGCCTTGTCGATTCTCGCCATGGCGCCGTCGAGCTCCCGCGCCATGGAGAGAATTCCATTCAGCAGTTCTTTCGCGCCGAGGTGGTTGCGCGCGTCGAATAGCTGCTGATGTCCACGACCAATCGCGTCGATCGCTCGCGCCAGTGAGCGGAGCGCATCGGCCTGCGCGCCCGACGCTTCGTGGCGGGCATCGTAGTCGTTCCGCGCGAGAATCGCCGCCAGCGGCTCGTGTCCCGCGCCCTCGGTCAGCACCGACCGGTAGAATCGGGTCGCCGCCGCGTCGTCGCCCGTCACGTACGACGCGAAATCTCGATCGATCACCTGGTGGAGCGCCACGGTGACTGCCTGCACGTTGGCGTTCTCGCTGGCGATCGCATCGCGCAGCTTCGATCGCTGGTATCCGCTGGTCGCGCGCGATGCCGCAAACTTCGCCAGCGCCGCGATCGCGCGAACCTGCGATCCGTCGAAGGGGCCGGCGCTGCTCGCGGCGTCGCCAAGCTGATCGACCTGCGCCGCGACTTCCGCAGTCTTGCTTCCAGCCAGCGCGGAGAGCGCGCCGAAGTAGTTCGCGAGCGCACGATTCGCTTGCAGCACCTCACGGAGCGCGCTATCACGCCCCGCGCACGCAGCGCGTGTGCTGTCCTCCTCGTACCACGGTGTACCGGTGCGTCGCAGCCGGTACGAGTGGGCGCGCCGGCAACTCTCCGCCAGCGCCGACGTCGCCCCTGGCAGCCGGGCGGTTACCTCCCGCGCGGACAGAGCGTAACGGGAAACCGCCACCGGTCGCGTGCACGCCGCGGTGGCCACCAGCACGACGAGCAGCGTTAGGGTGTTGGGGCGAGTGCGGGTGCGCGCCCGCGACGCGCATGCTGGGCCACAACAACGCATGGAGAGCTCCGCTGAGGGTCCACGTTGCGAAGCGCCAGCGCCGGCGCAGATCCATCAAACACTGCGACTGCTGAACCTGATATGCTGCGCGCTCGCCCGATTCGCAAGCGGCACGAACACGTCAGGCCGGGTCTTTCTCGAGCTTCGCCCGCCCGTGGGCTTCGGCGAGCTTGCGCGCGATCCCGCGATAGAAGCCCGCGTCGCCAGGCTTCTGCTGCGACTCGAGCGAAATTGCCGCGAGCTCGATCGCGTACAAAATGTTGCCGAGGTACAACTCAGCCAGCGAGCCCACCGTCTCGGTCGCGGCCACCGTCAGGCGGGCCGCGGGCGCCAGGCCGGCGCCTCGACGGTGCGCGCGGAGTCTATCGCTTCGCCCGTGCCGCGCACGAGGACGAGGATCGCGGTGATGTTGTCGAGCCCTCCGCGACCGTTCGCTTCGGCGATCAGCGAATCGACGATGCGCTGCGGCTCGGCGCGCGCGACCAGCAGCTGCTGCAGCCGGCGATCATCCACCATTCCGGTGAGCCCGTCGCTCGCGACGAGGAACAAGTCACCATCGCGCGTTTCTCCGGCAAAACTGTCCGGCTCGACGTCGTCGCTGGCACCGACGCAGCGCGTTATGACATTGCTGTACGGATGGTAACGCGCCTGCTCCGGGGTCAGGAATCCGGCGTCCACCTGTTCCTGCACGTACGAATGATCCTTCGTGAGCTGGCGGAGCACTCCGTCGCGCAGCAGATAGATGCGCGAGTCGCCCACCTGCCCAATGAGGTAGCGACGGCCGGAGATGATCAGCACCGACGCCGTCGTACCCATCCCCTGCTTGTCGGTCTCGGTGACCGTGCGGTTGTAGATCGCCAGGTTCGCACCGCGGAGCGCGTTCATCACCTTGTCAGCCGCGTTGCGATCGTGCAGGTCGCGAAGCGCCGAGAGTTGGTCACGAAGAATCTCGACCGCCATCTCCGACGCAACCTCGCCCGCCGCGTGGCCCCCCATTCCGTCGGCCACGATGAAGATGCCGCCGCTGTCGTCGGACTTGGTGTGAAAATTATCCTCGTTTCCGGCGCGGATCATCCCCACGTCCGAGCGTGCCGCGACGACGAGCTCCACTAGCGCACCTTGAGAATGAAGAACGCGCCCGCCGCGACGAGCGCCAGAACGAGAATCCAGACCCACCCGGGGACTCCACCTCGCGGCACACCAGTGTCCACTTGCGGCGCGACCTCGCGCGAC
Organism: Gemmatimonadaceae bacterium; assembly: GCA_031360575.1. Lineage (GTDB taxonomy): Bacteria > Gemmatimonadota > Gemmatimonadetes > Gemmatimonadales > Gemmatimonadaceae > JABFXC01. The sequence continues at coordinate 22,236 of JANMBU010000049.1, read as the reverse complement.
ATCTTCCGCGCCTGTTCCGCACTCAACCCTGCGATCACTCGGGTGCCGCTCGCATCCTCCCGATTTTCCGCCGCGGCGGCAAAGGTACCTCGCATGGCGCCGAACCGCACCGCCGCCTGACCAGTGAGTACCGCTTCGCCGCTGATTCGCTGGCCGCCCGCGTACGTCCCGTTGCTCGAACCCATGTCGACGAGAAACCACCCGCTCTCGCGCTTCTGGATTTTTGCGTGCGAGTCGGAGACCGTGTCGTCGGTGAGCACGATGTCATTGTGCGCTCCGCGGCCAACATGCGTCAACGGCGTGCGGATCTCGAACCGCTTTCCCTTCAACGGCCCTTCGTTCATGATCTCGAGCGTCGCCAGCACCGGCCGCGCATCGGATCTCACCGGTTCGGCGACCGGCGCGGCGGCAACCCGTTGCGGCGCGACTGGCGCTGCTGCCGGTACCACGGCCGCTGCCGGCGGGGCTGGCGCCACGACATCGGCGTAGAAGCGGAATTCTTCGGTGCCCAATCGCAGTACGTCGCCCCGCGCGAGCGTGCGCACTCGTGCGACGCGTTCGCCGTTCACGAACACGCCGTTCGTACTCAGGTCGGTGACCGTGTACCCGCCGGGGCCGACCAGCAACTCGGCGTGCTTCCGAGAAACCTCGGGCGACGGCACCACCACGTCGCATCCCGCATCGCGTCCGATCGACGTCCCCGTCGGACTGATGATGTACTCTCGGCCGTCGACCAGCGAGACCAACCGGCCCCCGGTCGCTGCCGTGGTCTTCGCGCCACCGGACGTCCGCGGCTGGTAGACATCGTCGACCTTGAGGCCGGCGAGCGCCTGCGTCTGCCCCGCCTTGCGATCGTCGCCGTACATCAGTTCGACGCCACTCACTTCTATCTTGTCGCCGTGGATCAGCGGCGTCGGATCGTTGCCCAGTTGAACGCTGTTCACTCGCACGACCGCTTCGCTCGACGCGCGGCGAATGACGACACCGTGGTCCGCGCCAGTCTGGAGCTTCGCTTGCACGCCAAGCGGCGATGGGCCCGCGACCACGATGTCAGCCCCCGCGGTACCCACGGTCGTCTCACCGACGCGGAGAGAATACTGCTTGTCGCTGAGCTGGATGTAGGGCATGCGGGCTGTGAACGTCGAACGACCACTCCGGGAGTGCTCCGAAGTTATCCGCCGCCCGGACACCGAGCAAGCACGATCCGGTGACCGACGGCACCCCCCGCCCCCCGCGTCAGGCGAGGCCAGCTTGCAATCGGTAGAGGCGTTCATAGAGCCCTCGCCGCTCAACCAGCTCGGCGTGCGTTCCCTGCTCGCGCACCTCGCCGAGGTGCAGCACGAGTATCCGGTCCGACCCGACGATCGTGCTCAGCCGATGGGCAATCGCGATCGTCGTGCGTCCGCGCATCAGCTCCGCCAGCGCGTGTTGAATCTGCGCTTCGATCTCGCTGTCCACTGCGCTTGTCGCCTCGTCGAGCAGCAGCAATGCGGGATCTGATGCGATGGCTCGCGCGAACGACAATAGCTGTCGTTCGCCAACGCTCACCGACGCGCCTCGCTCACCGAGCTCGTACGCGTACGCGCCCGGCAAGCGCCGGATCACGCGATCGGCGCCGACGCGCATCGCTGCCGCAACAACCTGCTCGTCACTCAGCGGTGCGCTCAGGCGAATGTTCGTGGCGACATCGCCCGCGAACAGAAAAATATCCTGCTGGACATATCCGACCAGCTCGCGCAGCTGGTCGAGCGGCATCTCGCGGATGTCGACGCCATCGACGGTGATCCGTCCTCGCTGCGGCTCGTAGAAGCGCAGCAGCAGGCTGACGATCGTCGTCTTCCCCGCACCGGTATGGCCGACGATTGCCAGTGTTTCGCCGCGTCCGACGTGAAAACTCACTCCCTTCAGCACCCACTGGGGTTCCTGGTAGGCGAACCAGACATCCTCGAACCGCACCTCGACACCGCGCCGGATATCGTCCGCTATTCGTGCCGAGACAGGAGCGATCGCCGCCGCCGCGCCGCGTGTCGTCGCTGTTCCCGCCGCGGCCGGCGTGTCGAGGAGTGTGAAGATTCGCTCCGACGCCGCCATCGCCTGCTGCAGAATGTTGTACTTCTCCGACAGGTCCTGCAGCGGCTGGAAGAACCGCCGCAGCAGCTGGAGAAACGCCGCGACCGTGCCCACTGTCAACGCGCCGATTCCGACGCGGTGCGCACCGTCCACCACGAGGATCGCGAGCGCTACGGTGGTCAGCAATTCGATCGCCGGGAAATACAGCGCGTACACCGTGATCGACGCGAGATTTGCGTCGAGATGGTCGCGGTTCAATCCGTCGAAGCGCCGCGCCTCATCACGCTCGCGCCCGAACAGTTGCACCACACGCATCCCGGTGATCCGCTCCTGCAGGAATGCGTTGATCCGCGCGATCCGCGTTCGCACTTCGCGATAACTCTCCCGGACCGACTTGCGGAACAGGTGCGACACCAGCAGCACCAGGGGAATCGTTGCAAATCCCGCAATCGCCAGTCGCCAATCGACCCAGACCATCGCTACGCTGATTGCGATGAGCGTGAACAGGTCGCCAAGGCCGGCGACGACGCCGGATGTGAACAGCTCGTTCAGCGATTCGACGTCGGTCGTCACGCGGGTGATCAACCGCCCCACCGGATTTCGGTCATAGAACGGAATCGGCAGCCGTTGCAGGTGCGCGAACAGTTCGCCGCGAAGATCATGCATCACGCGCTGGCCGAGCAACGCCGTGAGAATCGTCTCGCCGTACGAGCATCCGAACTGCGCGGCCAGTGCGACGCCGAGCAGGATCACCGACCGCTGGACCAGCGCGATGTCGTGCATTGGTACCGCGACATCAATCACGCGGCGCGTGAGCAGTGGCCCCACCAGCTGCAGCGCGCCTTCGGTGAAAAGCAGCGTCAAAGCACCAGCCACCAGCCGGCGATACGGACGGACATACGTCAGCAGGCGGCGCATCAGCCGTCCATCGTACGCCTTGCCGAGTACGTCCTCGTCGTGAATTCCGCGTTCCGTCATGCTGGTACCCTCATGTCGGCGAATCCTAGTCGCGGGCGGCGCGAACGGTCAACGCATCGCGGACGCGTGTTCACCAACATGAACCTCCATATCCGGACTCGGCCGGAGTGCGCTTCGCACGACGATGGCACCCGGGTTGCGATAGCAGAGTTCGCACCCCCAACCCTCTGGAGGCAACATGGGATTCATTGCTTGGATCGTCCTCGGTTTGATCGCAGGTGCGATCGCCAAGGCGATCATGCCGGGCCGGGATCCGGGCGGCGTCATCGTGTCGATCCTCATCGGGATCGTCGGCGCCTTCATCGGCGGCTTCCTCGGCAACATGGTCACCGGTAGTGGAGTGAGTGGTCTGAACCTCTGGAGCATCATTCTTTCGATCGTCGGCGCGATGATCCTCCTCTGGATCTACCGCATGACGACTCGCGGCCGTTCCACCACGGTCTGACTTCGAGTAGCGCGCGCCGCGACGTTGCGGCGCCCGCGCTTCGTGGGGCTCTCCTTGCCACTGTTTCTCTACTGGGTCGCGCTCGGACTGCTCGCCGGTGCGCTGGCGAAGTTCCTCATGCCGGGTCGCGATCCCGCCGGCTGCATCTTTACCATCATCCTCGGCGTCGTCGGCGCCGTGGTCGGTGGGTGGGTCGGCACCCGCCTCGGCTGGGGGCACGTCACGGTCGGCTCATTCGACTTCCGCTCGATCGCCATCGCGACATTCGGCGCGATCATCCTCCTCGCGATCGGCCGGCTGCTGCGGCGCGGCGGCAACCGCTAGCGCCCACCTGACCGCACCCGAAGGAACCCCGCAAACCGGCGCGCGACGCTTTAGCTTTCGCAGACGATGAAATCGATCGTCGTCCGCGGCGCGCGCCAGCACAACCTGAAGGGTTTCGACGTCGAGATACCGCGACGTTCGTTCACCGTGATCACCGGACCGTCGGGATCCGGGAAGTCGTCGCTCGCCTTCGACACTCTGTACGCCGAAGGGCAGCGCCGCTACGTCGAGTCGCTGTCGGCCTACGCGCGCCAATTCCTCGAGCGGATGGAGAAGCCCGCCGTCGATTCCATCGAGGGGCTCGCGCCCGCCGTTGCCATCGAGCAGAAAAATCCGACAAAAACGTCGCGCTCGACCGTCGGCACCGCGACCGAGATCTACGATTACATGCGCCTGCTCTGGGCGCGCGTCGGTCACACGGTCTGCCCGCAGTGCGGGCGCGAGATGAAACCCGACACGGTGCAGAGCGCGACCGACGTCCTGCTCAAGCTGCCGGCCGGGGCTCGGTTCTCCGTCACCTTCCCGCTCCGACTCTCCGCTGCGGTGACGCACGAAGTCGTCGTCGAGAACCTTCGCGCCCAGGGATTCCTCCGCGTCGTTCTCGATGGCGTAATGAAGCACCTCGACGACCTCGCCACCGAGCCGGTGGACGTGACCTTCGCCAAGGAGTTGCTCGTCGTCGTCGACCGGCTGGCGGCCAGTGCGGAATTCGCCGGCCGCATCGCCGACGCGTTAGGCACGGCCTTTCGCGAAGGCTACGGCGACGCCGTCGCCCTCATCGCCGACGCGTCGGCGGAACGCGTGCGCTTCACCGAGCGGTTCGAGTGCCCATACGACGGCACCACCGCACCGGCGCCGACGCCGCAGCTCTTCTCGTTCAACAATCCGCGCGGCGCCTGCGAGACGTGCAACGGCTTCGGCGCGACGCTCGAGTACGATGAGGCGCTGGTCGTTCCGTATCCGGAACGCTCGCTGCGCGACGGTGCGATCGCGCCGTGGACGATGCCCCGTTACGAGGGGAAGCGCCGCACGCTCGCCGAGTTTGCGAAGCGTGAACGGATCTCGCTGGACGACCCCTGGAGCGAGCTGCCGGTCGGTGCGCGCGAGAAGCTGCTCCGCTCGAAGGGCCGTGGCTTCGTCGGCATCCTCCCCTTCCTCGAGGCGCTCGAGGAGAAGCGATACAAGCAGTACATCCGCGTCTTTCTCCGCCAATATCAGACGGCCAATGAGTGCCGAACCTGTCACGGCTCGAAGCTCAAGCCCGAGTCGCTGAACGTGAAGGTCGGTGGGCGCGACATCGCGTGGGTGAGTGCGCTCCCCGTCGAGGAGCTGCTGCCATGGCTCACCGGTGTCGCGCTTTCTGAATTCGAGCACGGTGTCGCCGCGCACGTCCTCGGTGAAGCGCGCGACCGCGTGCAGTTTCTCTGCGACGTCGGACTCGGATATCTCTCGCTCGACCGCGCGGCGCGCACGCTCTCGGGCGGCGAGGCGCAGCGCATCGGGCTCGCCAACTCGTTGGGCGCGCACCTCGTCGACACGCTCTACGTGCTCGACGAGCCGTCGATCGGCCTCCACTCCCGCGACATGGATCGCCTGCTCAAGCTGCTGCAGCGGCTGCGCAGTGGCGGAAACACGGTGCTCGTCGTCGAGCACGACATCGACGCGATCCGCGCCGCCGACTACATGGTGGAACTCGGACCGGGAGCCGGCGCGGAGGGCGGCCATCTCGTCTTCGCCGGGCCGATCTCCCGCGTCTCCGAAAGCCCGCTCACCGGGAAGTACCTGAGTGGCGAACGGACGATCCCGATTCCCGCCGAGCGCCGGAAGCTCGGTCCGCGTTGGCTCACGCTGAGCGGCGCCCGCGAGCACAACCTGAAGGATGTCGACATCCGGATACCGTTAGGCGTCGTCACCGCGGTCACCGGCGTCTCCGGCTCGGGCAAGAGCACGCTCGTCCACGACGTGCTCTATCGCGCGCTCGAGCATCAGCTGCACGGCGAGCACTCGGCCAAGCGGCATCTCGGTGAACGGGTCGGCGCGTATCGCGAGCTCACCGGGGCCGACGGCATCGACGACGTCGTGCTCATCGACCAGGAACCGATCGGCCGCTCGCCACGATCCAACCCCGTCACGTACGTCAAGGCGTTCGACGAGATCCGGCGCATCTTTGCCGACGCGCCGCTCGCCAGGCAGCGTGGCTTCGGCGCCGGCACATTCAGCTTCAACGTCAAGGGCGGACGCTGCGAGACCTGCGAGGGCGCGGGCTATCTCGAAGTCGAGATGGTGTTCATGGCTGACGTGTACGTGCCTTGCGACGAGTGCGGCGGCAAGCGCTTTCGCGCCGACGTACTCGACGTGCGTGTACATGGCAAGAACATCCACGAGGTGCTCGAGCTCACCGTCGATCAGGCGATCCGCTTCTTCCCCCGCGAGGAGAAGCTCGGCCAGGCGCTCTGGCAGCTTCAGCAGGTCGGCCTCGGTTACCTCACCCTCGGCCAGCCGGCAACGACGCTGAGCGGGGGCGAGGCGCAGCGGCTCAAGGTCGCGCGCGAACTCGCGCTCGCGACAAAGAAGTCCGGGAAGAAGCTCTACATCATGGATGAGCCGACGACGGGGCTTCACCTCGAAGACATCCGCAATCTTGCGAAAGTCTTCGACCGGCTGGTGGATGCTGGCCATACGCTGGTGCTCATCGAGCACAATCTCGACGTCATCAAGCTTGCGGACTGGGTGATCGATCTCGGCCCGGAGGCGGGGATCCGCGGCGGCGAAGTCGTCGCGATGGGACGGCCGGAAGAGATCGCCGCGGTCGACAGCTCACACACGGGCGTCTGGCTCCGCACCGTGCTCCCGGCCAAGGCGGCGCCTCGCAGCACCGCGAAAACGCGTCGCAAGGACGTTGACCGGGAAGCGCGGCCCGCCTAAATTCATCTGACTAGGCCCGAGTTGTCCTGGCAGTCAGGCTATCGGCGCTGCATTCATTCCCCGGTAGCTCAGTTGGTAGAGCATTCGACTGTTAATCGAAATGTCACAGGTTCGAGTCCTGTCCGGGGAGCCTGTCGTGAGCCCCCTTCGTCGTCCGCGGCGAAGGGGGCTTTGTTCTTCGCTGCTGTTCATCGCGCGGCGCGCGACTAACTTCGGGTGTCCGAACAGGGAGCCTTGACTGCCATGAGTTCTGCCGCAGCGCCGCTTGTGGGAGTGATCATGGGGAGCCGCAGCGATTACGAGTCGCTCGCACCCGCGATCGAGATTCTCACCGAACTCGGAATCGCGCATGAGGCGCGCATCGTCTCGGCACATCGGACCCCGGACCTGATGTTCGAGTACGCAGCCACCGCGGAGTCGCGCGGTTTGCGCGTGATCATCGCCGCCGCGGGCGGCGCGGCGCATTTGCCCGGCATGGTCGCCTCAAAGACCATTCTCCCCGTCCTCGGGGTCCCGATGCCGGCGACCGCCCTCAACGGGGTCGACGCGTTGCTCTCCATCGTCCAGATGCCGCGCGGAGTGCCGGTCGGCACACTCGCGATCGGGAAGCCCGGTGCCGCGAACGCGGCTCTTCTCGCCGCGTCGATCCTTGCGACGGCCGATCCCGCGCTGCGGGAGCGGCTTCGCGCCTGGCGCGCTGCACGCAGCAGCGAGGCCGTCGCCCAGCGGCTGCCATAGTGCCGCCAATCTTTCCCGGCGCGACCATCGGCTTTCTTGGCGGCGGTCAACTCGGGCGAATGACCGCATTCGCCGCGCGCTCGATGGGATACGACGTGCACGTGCTCGACCCCGACCCCGCGGCGCCTGCCCGCGCCGTCGCCAGCCGCTTCATCGAGTCGTCGTTCGACGACGCCGACTCCATCGTTAGGCTGTCCGAGGGGTGTGCGGTGTTGATGCCCGAGATCGAAACGATCTCCGCCGAGGGAATGGCGCGCGCGATCGCCCATGCTCCGGTGCGGCCCGGCGCGCAGGTGCTGCGCATCATCCAGGACCGTGCCCGCCAGAAGCAGTGGCTCGCCACTCAGCGGTTTCCGCTGACTCCGTTTCACCTGGTGAGCAGCGATGCCGACTGTGAGGCGGCCGCCGCGCTGCTCACCGGCCCCTGTTTCATCAAGACTGCAACGGGCGGCTACGACGGGCGCGGCCAGGCACGGGCCGAGTCACCGTCGGGCATCGGCGCCGCCTGGGCGTCGCTCGGCCGACGGCCGGTCGTCGTCGAGCAGGCCGTTGACATCGCGATGGAGCTGTCGGTGATGGTCGCCCGTGCGCCGTCAGGAGCTGTTGCCAGTTATCCGCCGGCCGCCAACCATCACGTTGACGGCATCCTCGCCTGGTCGGTGATTCCCGGCGTGGCCGACGAGGCCCTCGCCAGCCGCGCTCGCGAGTTGGCGAACGCGGTCGCCGAGGCAATCGCCGTCGAAGGGTTGCTCTGCGTCGAGATGTTCCTGGCCACCAGCGGGGCGCTGCTGGTGAATGAGCTCGCGCCGCGCCCGCATAACAGCTACCACGAGAGCATCGAGGGTTGCGCGACCAGCCAGTTCGAGCAGGCGGTCCGCGCCATCTGCGACCTGCCGTTAGGCGACACCCGTTCGCTGCGCCCGGCGGCGATTGCCAACCTGCTCGGCGAACTTTGGCCGGCTGGTGCCCTTCCCGATTTTGCCGGCACGTTCGCGTCCCCACTGACACGACTCCATCTCTATGGCAAGCAGACCGCGCGCGCCGGCCGGAAGATGGGTCACCTGGCGGCAACGGGCGAAACTCCCGCCATCGCGGTGCACCGCGCCGTCACGGCACGGAACGCGCTTGCCACGGCGGTGGGTGTCGCGCCCTGGACGAACGCGGGTCCCTGATCGCGCTACATCCCTCCACCTGACCCTCATTTTCCGGAGAATGACCATGCGTCTCATTATTCCCGCTGCCTTCCTGCTGGCCGCCTGCGGCGGTGGAGCCAAGGCGGCGAAGATGCCGCCACAGGCGGTCACGTCGGCTTCGTTCACGCTTCAGACAAGCGATGGCCGCGAGGTCGGACAAGGCTCCCTGCAACAGACCGTCGGTGGCGTGCTGGTCACCGCGTCACTCAGCGGCATGCCGGCGGGGACACACGGCATCCACTTCCACACCGTCGGTCAGTGCGGCGCTCCCGACTTCACCAGCGCCGGCGCGCATTTCAACCCGACAATGAAGATGCACGGCTCGCGGAATCCCGCCGGTCCGCACGCCGGCGACCTGACCAACATCAACATCCCCGAGGGCGGCGCGCTCCGGGTCGAGCTGCTCGCGCCTAACGTTCGCCTCGGTCCCGGCGACGGTACCCTGTTCGACGCCGATGGCGCCGCCATCGTCATCCACGCCCTCGCCGACGACTACCAGACCGATCCCTCCGGCGCGTCGGGCACGCGGATCGCCTGCGGCGTGATCAAGCGTTAGGGAGCCAACCCTGCGGCGAGCGCGTTGCTGCTCGCCGCAGCGGTGCTGGTCACCTGGGCTTCCTCCGCGGCCTCGGAGGGGCCTAGCCTATCCGTCCCTCGCGCGTAACGCCCCGGTTAGTCGCGACTTCACGTCGTCCCACTCCCGTGCGAGGATGCTGAACCAGATGCTATCGCGAATTCGCCCAGCGTCCGTCACCATGTGTTGGCGAAAGATTCCCTCCTCCGTCGCGTCAAGCCGGAGGATCGCCCGCCGCGACTGATCGTTCAACACGTCCGTCTTCAACTCCACACGTCCCATTCCCAACGTCGCGAACACCTGCGTCAGGAGCAATAGCTTCGCTTCGGTATTCACCGCGGTCCGCTGCCACTGTCGACCGATCCACGTCCAGCCGATCTCGATCCGCCGGTCGGCTGCTTCGTAGTTCCCCAGCCGCGTGCTTCCGGCCGGTGCGCCTCTTGCCAGCTCGATGATCGCGAATGGCAAGACCGTTCCCGTCGCCCCACCCGCCAATGCGCGCTCGATGTATGCAGCAAATCCGGCGGGCGTGGACGCATCCTCGCGCGTCAGGCGCCAGAGATCGTGGTCGCTGGCCACCGACGCGAGACCTGGCACGTGCTCGCGACCGAGCGGCTCCAGCCTGACCCACCGGCCACTGAGCGTGACTGCCTCGAGCGCCGGACCGGGACCCGCGTCGCCAGCGGGCGGTCGATGCGGCCCGCGGTCGGCCCGTATGGCCCCGACCCTCGGCGTCCACTGCCTAACGGGTGGAGATCAGCTGTTCGCGTGCGAGGTCGGCCAGCTCGCCTCGAGACGCGACACCCATTTTCTCGAAGATGTTCGACAGGTGCGTGCTCACCGTGCGCGGCGAAATCCTGAGCGCCGTCCCGATCTCCTTGTTCGACCGCCGGGCGACAACCAGCTGGATGATTTCGAGCTCGCGGCCGGTCAGCCCATCCGCGCCACGCGTCACGACGAGCGCTGGCGGCCGCGCACCGAGCGCGCGCAGTTGCTCGCGCGTCGCGTCAAGCTCGGACTGGGCGCCCAGCCGCGCGAAAACGTCATGCGCCCGTCGTAGTTCGCGTGCCGCCCCTTCGCGATCCCCCGTCTCCGCCAGCGCCCGCGCCAGCTGCCGGCGAAGGCGGGCTGCGTCGGGGACGAACGGGATCGCCTCGAGCCGTTCGGTCGCTGCACGCAGCAGCACGACCGCACCCGCCGCGTCTCCCTCGAGTAAACCAACCATCGCATCGCACGCATCCGCCCACGCCAGGCCAAGTTCGTGACCGACCTGAGTTGAATCGGCTCGCAGCCGCGCGCCTAACGCTTTTGCACGAGTCAGCGCACCCGCCCACAGCGCGGCCTCGGCCACCATCGGAAGCAGCCGGTGGATCGCCCACACGACGTAGCCGCTCCGCTCGATCATCGCGAGCGCCTTCTCGCCGATGTGTAGCGCCGCTGGAAAGTCGCGGCGGGCTAGCGCCAAAGCGACCCGGCCGACCATCGCCGGAATCCGGAGCTGAAGGTCGGTCAGCCGCGCCGCCCCGGCACTCGCCGCGCCGATCGCCTCCGCTTCGGCCACCAGCGCGGTCGCCCGCGCTGTGTCCCCGCGGCCGAGGTGCACCAGCGCGCTCCAGACGAGTACGCGAGGCAGCAGCGAGCGCTGTCCCATCGCCCGCGCCAAGCCGATGGTGCGATCGCCGATCGCGATCGCCGCGTCCCAGTCGCCAGTGCCCGCTGCAAATTCGATTTCGATCTGCCCCGCCCACACCCGGAGGATTGGCGAGTTGAGCTCGTCGGCGAGACGAATCGCTTCCGCCAGATGCTCGGTAACCTCGCCCGATTGTCCCGTTAGGCCGCCGAGCATCGCGAGCGCCCAGCGCACCGTTGCCTCGACCACGGGGTTCCGCGCCGCGCGCGCATGGCGCAACGCCTCCTGGCCGTGAAATCGCGCGCGATCCGCCGGACCGGTCCAGGAGTAAAGCAGCAGCAACGCCCGGTGGACGCGGGCCAGAGCCTGCGACGATCCGACCTCTTCCGCGGTTGACAGCGCGCTGGTGAGCACCGCCTCGGCGTCGGCGCGTCGGCCCATCTCGACCAGACAGACGCCCTTGGCGAGCAACGCGCGTAGTCCGAGGTCGGCGTCTTTCGCCGCAACCGCCGCTTCGATCGCAGCGTCGAGGTGGGTCAACGCGTCACCGAATCGGCCGTTCCAGTATGCGAGCAGGCCGAGTCGCCGCTCGATCGCGGCCAATCGGCTCACATCTCCGGCATCGCGCACTTCGTTCCGCAACTGCAGCCAGAGCGCGAGTGCGCCTTCGTGATCACCGACCCGCTGCCGTGCCCTCGCCAGGTCGGCACGCAGCGCGCGCGATTCGGCGGCACCTCCCACCGCCTCGGCGCGCTGCACTTCGGCCAGCGCAGCTGACAGATAGTTCACCGCCTCACGGTCGGCGTGACTCGCCAGCGCATTGCGCCCGGCGACGCCAAGGTATCGTGCCGCGCGCGCCGCAAGCATCGGTGACGCGGCGCGAGCGAAGTGAGCCGCCAGTTCATCGGCGTGCCGGTCGGCGGACGCGCCATAATGCTCCTCGAGCGCGACCGCGATCCGTTCGTGGACGACGCGCGCGCCGGCAGCACCGAGGCGCGCCAGCAGCGTCTCGCGCAGCAGCGGATGCGTCACGTCGTACTGCACCTCCTCGCCCTCGACTCGCTCATCGAGGACACGCTCGGCACGCAGCTCGCCTAACGCTGATGCCAGCCTTGCGCGGCCGACCTTGCTCACTGCATCGAGCGTCTCGAGGGAGACGCCGGTTCCGAGCACGGCGACCAGCTCCGCGACGGCAAGCGCCGACGGCGACAATCGCGCCAGACGGGCCGCCAGTGCGTCCCCGATCGACGGTGGCAGCGTGAAGGAATCGCGCTCCCAACCGGTCCATCGGCCGCGGTCTTCGCGCAGCGATCCGCCAGCGACCAGAGCCTTCAGCGTTTCCTCGACGAAGAACGCGTTCCCGCGTGTCCACCCGTGGAGCCGTCGGGCGAATTCACGCGTCACCGCGCTCGATGCGTTGAAGGTTCGCTGGAGAAGCTCATCGGTGTCGGCCACCGTAAGTGGGCCGACCGCCACCACGTCGGCCGCGCCTAACGCGAGCAGCGAGCGCTCCGTCTCGGCCAGCGTCCGGTGCGCGTCGCGCTGCGACGAGTTGTAGCTGGCCAGCACCAGTACCCGCTCTCGTGACAGCTGGCGCGCAACGAAGTGCAGCAATTCGACAGATGCTTCGTCGGCCCATTGCAGGTTCTCGAGCACCAGCACCAGCGGCAAACGCGTCGACATCCTGGACAACAGCTGGCTGAAGCTCCAGAACAGCCGCGCCTTGGCATCGGCCGGATCCCCGCGCCCGGCGGCATCCCGATAGCCCTGTACTTCGGGGAGCAATGCGGGAAAGAGCCGCCCGAGTTCCGCGCTGACGCCGCGCGTCGCAGCGGACAGCGCTGCCGGGTCCATCGCTCGCAACACCGGGATCAGCGCGTCGGCGAACAACGCGTATGGGACGCCGGTCTCCACCGGGTATCCGCGCCCGACGGCAACCGTAAAGCCGCAGGTCACCGCGTGCTCCGCGGCGGTCGTGATCAACCGCGTCTTGCCGACACCACCTTCTCCCGCGATGAAGACCGTCCGTCCGCGACCCGTCCGCGCACGCTCGAGCACGGCCGAGAGCAGCGACAGCTCGTCGGTGCGCCCGACCAGTGGCGGGGATGGAAGGCGAGGCGATGGCGTTGGCATCGTGGGGTGCTGCCAAGATGCGAGTGCCAGGTCGCCCGGCGCAACCATCTGTTTCGCCGCCGTCAGGCGCGCATTACCGGCAATTCACGAGAACGGCGTTCGGATAAGCCATTCTCGACACGCGGACCGCGGTCGTACGGCCGTGGTTCCAGCTGCGCCAGTCCTCAGTCAGCCGTGCCTGACGGTTCGTCCTCACGCTCGCCAGCTTCTTCGCCACCGCGCATCGGGCCTCCTCATCGAGGAGGGGCATCTCCGCTGCGAGCGCCGGAACCGCGTCGGCATCGAGTGTCGTCGCATATTTCCAATCGAACGACCGTCCGGCCGCGGCCCGGCCCGCGTTCACTTCAACAACCAGTGCCTGCGGATTCATCACGTCGAGCTCGCCGAGAACGATCCATCCGCTGAGGATCGCGCCGAACGCGAACACCCCGCGACGCCGTCGAAGCACCGTGCCCACGAACAGTGCAAACACAATTGCCAGCCATGCGACGGCCGCCGTCACGTAAACCCGCTCTTCGCTCAGCCCGAACGCCGCGACGTATAACGCGAGTCGCTGGAGAGCCGACACGATCATCAGTCCCACCAGCGCGATCATCGCCGCGGCGAGCGCACGGAAGACTTCCCAGTCGCGCCCGTCGCGCTTCCGGACGAGTCCCGCCCCGGCCAGCAGCAGGGGGACCACCAGCGCCGCGACGGTCACCAACTGGAAAAAGCCGCTGCGCGCGTATTCTGCAACGGTCAGCCCCTGCGCGTCGTGCAGCCGTGCCGCACCTCCGAAAAGATGCGGGAGCTGGACGACGACGAAGAGGACGAACAGCGCATCGACCAGCCCGAAGATCGTCGCCAGTTCCGTGAGGCCTAACGTCATCCTGGGCAGCGACGCCATGCCCGGCATCTGTGCGGGCTGTGCGGCGACTGCCGCGGCCCGCAGGTAACCCGCTGCGATCCAGGCGATGAATCCGGCGAAGACGATATGCCCCACCGTGCCGGCGAAATCAATGTCGAAGATTGTCGCGATCAGCCGCTCGAACCGCGGATCCGCCGCGGTGAGCAGTGCCCCGAACACGACCAGCAGCGGGACGGCGAGCAGGCATCCCCGCGCGATGGCCATCGCCTTTCGCCACCGCGGCTGCGCTCCTCCGTCACTGAGCGCGCGATCCCCGGCAAGCAGCACCGGTGTCCCGATCGCCGCCGAAATCCCGACACTCAGCGCGCCCCTCGTCAGCTCGGCAACGCCGGCGCGCACGATGTCGGTCGCACCACCGACGGCGAGTGCGAGCATCCCGAACGCCGACATCATCGCGAGCAGATTGAGCGCGAGCAACACAGGGGCGGTTCGCCAGGCGAACACGCCGGCAAATAACATGAGCGGCACCGCTAGCGCCCACCGCTGTACTGACACGCGGCGCTGGTGCACGCGACTGACCCACACCGTCGCGGCAACGGCGCTCGCCGCCCACAACAACAAGTTGATGCCCATCCCCGACGTTCGAAACAACGCGTCGCCGAGCATGCCGAGAAGGACACCGGCGAGTACTGCAGCGGTCGCCGCACGCTGGCGTGCCGACGTCCGCACCGCGCTTCGCTCGCTTGTCAGCGCCACGTTAGGCGTGCGTTCTTCCAGTGAGCCTTCCATCATTTCCTCCGGACGATTCGGTATGCGAGCGACGCTTCCCGGTCTGCGTGGTTCATCCTGCGGCCGCCACGCGTTGCAGCGAGCCGAAGCGCCGCTCGCGCCCACTGAAGTCGCTGACCGCGCGGCCGAGGAGTGCCGGCGTGAACTCCGGCCAAGGCTGGGACGTGAACCAGAGTTCGGCGTACGCCGATTCCCAGAGCATGAAGTCGCTCAGCCGGTGTTCGCCGCCCGTCCGGATCAACAGGTCGACATCGCGGGCGACGCCGCCATGTTGCGCGGCGCCAAGGAGCGCGGCGAACGTTTCCCGCGTCAGGTCGCCAGTCGCCGCCCGCGCGGCCGCGAGCATTGCATCGCGCCCGGAATAGTCGATCGCGATTCTCAGGTGCATGTTCGTCCCTCGCGCGGTCACGCCTTCCGCCCGCTCCACTGCGTCGAGCAGCGGCGGCGGGAGACGATCGCGCCTGCCGATCACCGACAGGCGAATATCCTGCGTGCGCAGTCGCTCCTGCTCGGCGTCCAGGTAGCGCCGGAAGAGCACGAGCAGTGCGCCGACCTCCCGCCGCGGACGCCGCCAGTTGTCCGACGAGAAGGCGTAGAGCGTCAGCAGCGTGATGCCTAACGCCGGCGCCGCCTCGACGACTGCCTGAACGGCGACGGCGCCCGCCTCGTGGCCCTCCCGACGCGGCCTCCCGCGGACAGTCGCCCACCGCCCATTCCCGTCCATCACGATCGCCACGTGCAGTCCGCGATCAATTCTTTTCTGATGACTACTTTGCATTACAAAGCTCCGGGGTAAGATGAGTTGCGCGGTCATCCTCGGTTGGCGCTCAGCGGTCGCGAACGGCGCGGATCAGCGCTTCCATGTGATCCACGTAGCGCTCGAGGGCACGACGCCCGGCCGCCGTCAGGCGAAATTCGGTCTTCGGGACTCGGCCCTCGAAGCGCTTGGCGCAGGTGAGGTACCCGCCGTCCTCGAGCTTCCGCGCGTGTACGCTCAGGTTGCCGTCAGTCGCGCCGGTAAGGTCTTTCAGCTCGTTGAAGCCCAGCGTGTCGGTTGCCGCGAGCGCACTGACGATCGCCAGCCGCATGCGCTCGTGGATGAGTTTATCGAGGTCCGGCACGCGTGACGCCTCTGCCTTTCCTCGCAATTCGCGGAGTGGCTCACGATCGGCATGTGACCGCTTCCCGCGCGCCGGCTGCGGCTTAGCCACCATGCCTCCGGGCGATCGCCGCGCCGAATCCAAGGTGCAGCCCACCAAATGCAATCGCCATTATTGCATTCCCCATGGCGGGAAGGACGAGATCCGCCGCGCCGCAGAGCATGAAGCACGCACCCATGAAGGGAACGACTCGGACCGAGAACGTCCCCGCACTCACCACCGCGGCGCCGTAAAGCAGCATCCACATCGCCGGCAGGAGCGCGAACTCTCCGCGGAGCACCAGCACGATCGTCAGCAGTGCGCCGGCGACCATTGGCGGCACAAAGCTCAACGCAAACTTCCGCGCCGGCCCCGATACGATCGGAACCTTGTGATCGCGTGCCTTCCAGGTCGTGGTCGCCATCGCGATCGCCACGGCGACTGCCGCCTCACCCAGCCAGACGGCCAGCCACCGGTCGCTCGTCCCTGCGGCCGACGCCAGCCACGCGGCGATCAACGCCGTGGCCCCGATCGCCATCTGACCACGCCCGGACACCGCCGTGAACGACCCCGCCCGCTCCATCGTCTCGCGGATGAAGCGAAGGTTATCCTCGGCTTTGGCGTGCAGCGGCAGTGGCATGGCGGCTATGTACGGTGGCTCGCTCCCCTCACCAACCGCACCTTACCACTGCGCGCCGCCGCCGTCAAGTACTTTGCAGCGCAAACTAAGCCCCGCCTGCCCCGGCCGAAATCGGACCCGGCGGCGGATCGCTCGCCGGAAAGCTCTGCTCCACCACCGCATCCACCTCACGCTCGGCGAGCCCGCGCGCGAACGTCTGCACCATCTTCGCGTTGAACTGCGGCAGATCCGCCGGCTTCCGGCTGGTCACCAGCTTCTGGTCCACCTGCACCGCGCTGTCCACCCAGCTCCCACCCGCGTTCTCGATGTCCGTGCGCAGGCTCGCCCACGACGTGATTGTTCGGCCTTTCAACACCCCCGCTTCAACGAGCATCCAGGGACCGTGGCAAATCGCCGCGACCGGCTTGTCGCGCTCGAAGAAATCACGCACGAAGTTCACCGCGCGGCGATCTGTACGCAGCGTATCCGGGTTGGCGACGCCGCCCGGTAGCAGCAGCGCGTCGTAGTCCGCCGGGCTGACGTCAGCGAGCACCCGATCGACCGGAATCTTGTCGCCTTTCTCGTCGTGATTCATCCCCTGGATCGTTCCTGCCTTCAGCGAGATCACCTCCGTCGTCGCCCCGGCGTTCTCGAGCGCGGCCTTCGGATCCAGCAGCTCCACCTGCTCCACGCCGTCAGTCGCGAGAATTGCTACTTTCTTGCCCTTGAGCCCCTGGTCCATCGCCGCCTCCCATGCTGATGCAGTCATGCGCGCTCATGTCGCGCGCGCATAACGTCAGGAACCATGCCGATGCGTTTGTCGCGGAGCGGACCATGCACTGGATCGAGCGCCGGCCTTCAATGCTCCCTGATCCCTGCGTTTCCGAGTAGATGAACGAACCTGGATTTCTCCACGACCTCCTGATCCTCTTCGGACTCGGCGTTGCGGTCGTGCTGCTCTTTCATCGCGCGAAAGTCCCGCCGATCGTCGGGTTCCTCATCACCGGTGTGCTCTGCGGTCCGTACGGCTTCGGCCTGATCAGCGACCCGGCCGAAGTCGAATCGATCGCCGAGATCGGGGTCGTCCTCCTGCTGTTCACGGTCGGCATCGAGTTCTCGCTCAAGCAGCTCGCGCGCATCCGTAATTTCCTCCTCGTCGGCGGCGGACTGCAGGTCACGATCACCATCGGCACGATCTACCTCGTGGCCCGCATCGCTGGCGAAGGGACGAAGGTCGCGCTCTTTCTCGGGATGCTCGTCGCGCTGAGCAGCACCGCGATCGTGCTCCGACTCCTCGCTGATCGCGGCGAGCTCGATGGACCCGCTGGCCAGGCCGTACTCGGCGTTCTGATCTTCCAGGACCTTTGCGTGGTCCCCATGGTCCTCTTCACGCCATTCCTCACCGGGACGGGAGCTGGCGCGGGCGACGCCATCGCGGTTGTAGTCAAGGCCGTGCTCTTCATCGCCGGCGCGGTCGTCGCCGCGCGCTGGGTCGTACCCCGCCTGCTGCACTACGTCGTCGCCACCCGCCGACGCGAGGTCTTTCTTCTCGCGATCATTCTCCTCTGCCTCGGCACCGCCTGGGCCTCGGCGCGCGTCGGGCTCTCGCTCGCGTTAGGCGCCTTCATCGCCGGCCTCGTGATCTCGGAGTCGGAATACAGTCACCAGGCGCTCGGCGAGATTCTCCCGTTGCGCGAGGTCTTCAACTCGCTGTTCTTCATCTCGATCGGGATGCTTTTCGACATCCGCACCGTGATCGGTGCCCCGGTCGTCGTCTTCGGCGCGATCTTCGTTGTGATGCTCGTGAAGACGGTGATCACGACCGGTGCCGGCATCGCACTCGGCCAGTCGCTGCGGATCGCGATTATCGCCGGGTTCGCGCTCGCCCAGATCGGCGAGTTCTCCTTTGTGCTCAGCAAGGTCGGCTTGTCCGCTGGCTTGCTCGATGAATCCCACTACCAGCTGTTTCTTGCTGTCGCGGTCGGGACGATGACGCTCACCCCGGTGATGCTCGCCGTTGCACCGCGCGTTGCAGCGCTCCTCGAGGGTGTGGCCCCGGTGCGGTTTGCCGCCGGTCGCGCGGCTCCCCTCGCACTGCACACCGGCGAGCCACTCACCGACCACGTCATCGTGGTCGGCTATGGCGTCAATGGGCGCAACCTCGCGCGAGTCCTCGGCCGGGTCGGAATTCCCTTCATTGTCATCGAGTTGAATCCGCAGGTCGTTCGCAGCGAGCGAGAGCGCGGACGCTCGATCATCTACGGTGACGCGACGCGTCCGGAAGTTCTCGAGCACGCCGGCATCGGCGCGGCACGCGTTGTCGTGGTCGCGATCTCCGACGCGGCCGGGACGCGGGGCACGGTCGACGTTGCCCGCCGCCTCAACCCGCACATCCACCTGATAGTTCGCAGCCGCTACGTCCACGAGATGGACCCGCTGTTCACCCTCGGCACCGACGAGGTAATCCCCGAAGAATTTGAAACGTCGATCGAAATTTTCTCGAGGGTGCTTCATCGTTACCTCGTCCCGCGCGATGAGATCGAGCGGCAGATCCGCGACATCCGCCGCAGTGGCTATGAGATGTTCCGGACGATATCGGCCGCGCACGGGCCGGCGCTCGGCCTGCAGCGATTCCTTACCGGGCTCGCCTTCGAGGTGTACCGCGTCGAGGCTGGCAGCGAGGTTGCCGGCCACGCCGTCGCCGAATCGGGCGTCCGAGACAGCAGCGGCGCGTCGATTCTTGCGATCCATCGCGCCGACGGGACGATGGTCTTCAATCCGTCTCCCGACACGGCGATCAATGCCGAGGACCTCTGTCTCCTCCTCGGAACCCACGAACAGATCAGCGCGGCCTCGCGACTATTCCGGGCGGCTGGCTCGAACTCTCCAAATGCCTGATCAACAAGCTCGCCACGACGAAAAATGGGCGCAGTATCCCTTCACGATTCTCGAATTCGGTGACCCCGGGCGACTGAAGATCGACCTTCGCCGGCCGTTAGGCAGCGCCGAGCGGGCGACGCTCGCCTCCCTCGGGCTCGATCGCCCATTCGCCGTACTCACCGCCGAGAATCCGCTGGGCGACCACAGCGACGATCAACGGTCTGCGGCGGAACAGTCCGCATCGGACCAGCGAAACGACGCGCGACGCGCTGAACTCGAGGTGCAGCTTCGTGCATCCGGCATCGAGTTCCAGCCCTGCGATGGCCTGGCCGTCGAGGGCGACTCTCGTGAGAAGGGTGTGGCGCTCGTCCTCCCGCGGGAGCAGGCCGTCATGCTCGCACGCCGCTTCGGCCAGCTGGCGATCTTCTGGTTCGACGGGCGCGCCTTTTCGCTTGTCGGCGCGGTCGCGCGCCAGGCATCGGTAAAGCTTCCCAAGCGGTAGCCCCGGAGCGCCCGCTCGGCGCTTCGCAAGACTCGCTCGCCGGCGTGGGTGCGCACATATTCCGGCGTGCCCATCGTCCCGCTGTACGGTCATGTCTCCCTTCGCCAGCGCCTCCTTGGTGCCTTCGCTGAGGGCCGCCTTCCAGCGAGCCTGC
The DNA here is from genome assembly GCA_031360575.1 of Gemmatimonadaceae bacterium. GTDB lineage: Bacteria > Gemmatimonadota > Gemmatimonadetes > Gemmatimonadales > Gemmatimonadaceae > JABFXC01. Next base: position 2,296 of record JANMBU010000049.1, on the reverse strand, counting down.
TGCTCCAGGGGCCCGCCGGCGTGGGCAAGCAGCGGCTTGCCCTCTGGCTCGGCACCGCGCTACTCTGCGAGGCTGCGGCGCGCCCGTGCGGCGTCTGCCAGTCGTGCCGCTACTGCACTGAGCTAGCCCATCCCGATCTGCATTGGATCTTCCCGCGCCCTCGGCTCAAGGACGCCGATGCAACCCACGAGGACGTTCGTGACGATTACGCCGAGGCGGTCGCCGAACGGGTCGCCGCAGGAGGGCTCTATGCGCGTCCGTCCGGTTCCGAAGGAATCTTCGTCGCGGCCGTGCGGTCGGTCGTCCACCGCGCGGTGATGTCCCCGGCGCTCGCTCGACGCAAGGTGTTCGTGGTCGGCGATGCCGAGCGGATGGTCCCCCAGGAAGGGGCCGACATGGCGGCGAATGCGTTTCTCAAGCTCCTCGAGGAGCCGCCCAGCGACACCGTCATCGTCGTCACGTCGAGCGAGCCCGGCGCTCTTCTTCCCACCATCCGCTCTCGCGTCGTCGCGCTACGCGTCGTTCCGCTGGGGGAGAGTGAGATGAAGAGTTTCCTTGCCGATCCGGTGGTTGCGAAGCGGCTCGATGCGGAAGCGCTGCCTGCGGATACCGCCAGCCGAATCGCCATCGCGGCAGGAGCACCAGGCGCGTTACTCGGGGGCAATGAGCGAGACGCCGCTCGCAAGAATGCGCGCAAGATTCTAGATGTGGCCGAATCTGGAGACCGCGCAGCTACCCTCAGGGTAGCATTCTCGCAGGGCGCCTCCGGCGCGCGGGGCCGATTTTCCGATACACTCGACGAGCTAGCCATCCTGGTACACGACCGGACCCGTTCGATGATTGTCAGCGGTGATGAGCACGCAGCTGCTCGATTTGCGCGATCGATCGACGCTGTGGAGCGCGCGCGGGAGCTGGCCGGTGGCAACGTCAGCCCCAATCTGATTGCAGCGGAATTGCTCCGGATCCTTGCGGAGCGTGCATGACACCCGATGACCACATGCTGAGCCACGTCGGCCCGGACGGAGCCGCGCGCATGGTCGACGTGGGCGCGAAGGCGGAAACGATGCGCGTCGCGCGCGCCGGCGGCTCCATCCGGATGGCACCCACCACGCTGGCCGCCATCACCGCGAACAGCTTGAAGAAGGGCGACGTCATCGCGGTGGCTCGCGTTGCGGGGATCATGGCGGCCAAGAGAACGGCCGAGTTGATTCCGCTCTGCCATCCGGTGACACTGAGCGACGTCCAGGTTGATATCACCGCCGCGCCCGAACTGCCGGGCCTCAAGGTTGAAGTGACCGCCAGATCTTTTGGACGGACCGGGGTAGAAATAGAAGCGATCTCAGCAGTATGTGTGACGCTGGTCACCGTCTTTGACATGGTCAAAGCAGTAGATAAGGGGCTCGTCCTGTCGGACATCCGGGTGCTTGAGAAGAGCGGTGGACGATCCGGGAGCTGGAAGAGTGGTTGAGCTGGCACAGCCGTTGCCTTTCATACTAGCGAGATACTGATCACACTCCCCCGAGTGGATCGTAAGTCACTATACAGCAACCAATTATGAAACCCACCCGCCGGACTTACGCGCACCGTGGCGACGCTGGTCGACGCCGGACGCGCATCAAGAACGCACTGCTTGGGACTGGTTTCGTGGTCGCGGTTGTGCTGCTGGCGCGGACCAACAAAACAGTGGGAGAAGCTCGCGCGGAGACAAACTTCGCTTTCCCGCTGTCGGCCGATTCCCGCCGGATGAGCGACGAGTTGGGCGAGGCGAAGGGTGAGCTGGAGTTGACGAGGAACCAGCTCGACCGGGCAAACAAGATCATCGCCTACTCCGGGAAGTACCGGATCGCGGCGGATCTGGCCAGCTCGATCTATGACGTCGCGATGGCCGAAGGCATCGAGCCGGATCTCGGCTTCCGCCTCGTGCGACTCGAGAGCGAATTCAACGAGCACGCCATGAGCCCCGTTGGGGCCGTCGGACTCACTCAGGTAATGCCGGCAACCGCCCGCTACTTCGTGAAGGGCGCGACCCGCGAGATGCTGTATGATCGGGAGACGAATCTTCGCGTCGGGTTCCGGTACCTCCGGACTCTGATCCGTGAGTACAAGGGGAACCTGAAGATCGCGCTCCTCGTCTACAACCGCGGGCCGGCAGCTGTCGATGCGGCGCTCGGGATGGGGCTGGACCCGGCGAATGGGTACGATCGTATCGTCATGAAGGGGTACCACGGCCGCGGAACAGTGGACTGATCGCGGTTCGGCGGGGGTAAACGAGAGGGCGGCGAGACCTAGGTCTCGC
>JANMBU010000012.1:0-28066 GCA_031360575.1 Gemmatimonadaceae bacterium | reverse complement strand
GTTCCTCCGCGCGGAAAGTAGTCCGGGTGGTGCCAGTCAAGTTGCGAGTAGTAGAAGAACAGCTTGATCCCCTGCCGCTGACATTCGTCCGCCAGCTCCTTGAGTGGATCGCGCTTGAACGGCGTCCAGTCGACGATGTTGTAGCTGGTCGCCTTGGTCGCGAACATCGAGAACCCGTCGTGATGTCGCGACGTGATGGTGATGTATCGCGCCCCGGCGGCCTTGGCGAGCGACACCCATTCATGCGCGTCGAACTTCACCGGATTGAACTCTGACGCGAGCCATTCGTACGACGTCGAGCGAATCCCCCTGTTCTGCATCACCCACTCGCCATCGCCGAGCTGCGAGTACACGCCCCAGTGGATGAACATCCCCAACCCGGCGTGCCGGAACGCTTCGCGCGCCACGACGCGCTCAGCGGGCACAGGTGGCGATTGCGCTCGTCCGCTCGCGAGCGGCGCCAGGCAGAGGAGAACGACGACTGCCAGAAGACGCATCGGTATGCACCGGTGTTGTAGTTGGTTCAGCGATCGATTCAGCTTCGGCGTAATTCACCAACGTATCGCTCGGAACCCCACGTCGTAGCCCTTCGACTCCACCGGCCTCCGCGCCCGGCGACGATGCCGGCAGCATGTGCAACAGCATTGCTCCACGCATCCCGCTCGCTCCGCACTCGACCGCCGATTAAGTTCTGCTCGCAGTCCCACCAGGAGCCCTGACCATGCGCCGCACCACCTTCGGACGAGCCTCGCTCGCCCTCGCCTTCCTCGTCACCCCGTGCGCTGCATTCGCGCAGATGAGTCACGCCGACTCCATCGCCGATCCCTATCGCTGGCTCGAAGACGTGCACGGCGACCGGTCGATGACCTGGGTGAAGGCCGAGAACGCGAAGACCGCCGCGGTGCTGGAGAAGGATCCGCGCTATGCGACCATCTACTCGCAAGCGCTGACAATGGCGCAGGCACGCGATCGCATCCCGTACGTCACCTTCCTCGACGGGGCGCTCTACAACTTCTGGCAGGACTCGGCGCACGTCCGCGGCATCTGGCGGAAGACGACGCTCGCGAGCTACCAGCGCGACAGGGCACCGGTGTGGACGGTGGTGCTCGATCTCGACTCGCTGGCGAATGCGGAGCACGCCAACTGGGTGTGGCACGGTGCCACCTGCCAGCAACCCGCCGAGCGGCGGTGCATGCTCGACCTGTCGGACGGCGGTGAGGATGCATCGACAGTGCGCGAGTTCGATCTCGCAACGCATTCATTCGTGAAGAATGGATTCACCCTCTCGCGCGGCAAGCAGCGCGTCGCATGGACGAGCGAGGACACGCTTCTCGTCTCGCGCGAATGGAATCCAGGCGAGGTGACGACCTCCGGCTATCCCTTCATCGTCAGGCGGCTTGCCCGTGGACAGTCGTTGAGCGACGCCGTCGAGATCTTTCGCGGATCGGCCACCGATGGTGGTTATGGCGTTTCGCCCTCGACGCTGGTTGATGCGAAGGGACATCGCGTCAGCTTCGTCGACCGCCCGATCAGCACCTTCGAGGCGGAGCACTACATCGTCAGGCCTGGCGGTGTCTCGCGCATCAGCGTACCGCTCAAGGCGAACATCACCGAGCTGATGGATGGGCAGGTGATCGTTCAGCTCTCGCAGGATTGGACCACTTCGGCCAAGACCATCGGCGCCGGTGCGCTCGCGGCGTTCGACGCCGCCGCCGCGATGCGTGATACGATGAACATCGCGCCGGTGTCCATCTTTGTTCCCGGGCCGCGCGAGTCGGTGTCGGGCGCTTCCGCCACGCGCGACCGGCTTGTCGTCGGCATCTACCGTAACGTCAAGGGCCGCATCCTCGTCTTCGCGCGCGCGCCTGACGGCCGGTGGACGCATGCCGCGATGTCGCTGCCCGACAACGTGTCGGCGAATGTCGCGAGCACCGATCAGCACAGCGCCCGGGCGCTCATCAACGTCAGCGGGTTCCTGACGCCGAGCAGCGTGTGGCTTGCCGACGCGTCGCGCGCAACGGCGAAGCAGGTGAAGACTCTCCCCGCCAAGTTCGTTGCGTCGAAGAGTATCGTCGAGCAACTCGAGGCGACGTCGTCGGATGGGACGAAGATCCCCTACTTCGTCGTGCATCCAAAGAACATGAAGCGCGACGGCGCCAACCCGACGATTCTCTACGCCTACGGCGGGTTCGAGGTATCGCTCACGCCCAGCTATTCGCCGTACACCGGCAAGCTCTGGCTCGAGCATGGCGGCGTGTACGTGCTGGCGAACATACGCGGCGGCGGCGAGTTCGGCCCCAAATGGCACGAGGCCGGCCTCAAGACGCATCGCCAGCTGATCTACGACGACTTTGCCGCCGTCGCTCGCGATCTCATCGCGCAAAAGATCACCAGTCCGCGACGGTTAGGCATAGAAGGCGGATCGAATGGCGGGTTGCTGATGGGTGTCCAGCTCACCCAGCATCCCGAGCTCTGGAACGCGGTGGACATTCAGGTGCCGCTGCTCGACATGCTGCGCTACGAGCAGATCGCCGCCGGCACGTCGTGGGTCGGTGAATATGGCAGCGTCGCAAACCCTGACGAGCGCGCGTTCCTCGCTGGCATCTCGCCGCTCAACAACCTCAAGGCTGACGTCACCTACCCGACGCCGCTGATCTGGACGACGACGAAGGACGATCGCGTCGGCCCGCAGCACGCGCGGAAGTTCGCGGCGAAGATGAGCGATCTCGGAAAGCCCTATTTGTTCTATGAAGTGATCGAGGGCGGGCACGGCGCGGGCGCGAATATCGAGCAGCGGGCGCATACGTCGGCACTCGAGTTCACCTACTTCTCGCGGCAGTTGATGGGCGACGGGGCGCACGCGGCGCCGTAGCGGCAACGGGCGGAAAGCCGGCGCCCGTTAGGCGGGGTTACCGGGCGTCGGCGTGAACCAGCTCCCCCGGTGCACGCCGGCGACCGGCACCGCGAGGCGACTCGCCGTTGCGTCGCGTCCGGCAAGCGACTGCTCGAGCCGCCCCCTCGTGTACCGTTGCAGGAGAATCGGATACACGTTGAACACAATGTTCCCGACGATCAGGTAGGTGGCCATTCCGCGATGGCCACTATAAACGGCGAGATACAGGCTGGGGAGCGACATCAGCATCGCGGCGACGTGATGCCGCTCGGTGGTACGGCCCCGGTCGCGCCACAGGAGCAGCTGGCCACGGGCCGCGAACGGCCTCTGGCCCTCGGTTGGGCAAAGCCAGCGCCTGAATCGGGGGCCGTCAAGCACGAACTGCCGGAAGCGGCCGACCCCGACGCGCCCGTATACCCGACCCTGACGCTCCCATTCCCGGAGCGCATGGTAACCGTCAGGCAGCCACCAGGCCGCCAACGCTCCGCCGAGCGTCAATGCCACCGCGATGACTGTGAGCGGGAGCCCCTGCCTAACGCTCGCCCGGAGCGCCGAGCCGAGGTAATACGCGATCGGTGCGACCCAGCCGACCGTGAGTAGTCCGACGCCATCGAGGACGACGCGGCGCCGGTTTACCTCGGGCTTCATCGATTCACCGGATGAATCTCGAATCGAAGCGATAAGGTTCGATTGACTCGAGTTTCAAGTGCGTGAAGTCGCGGTGCTCCGGATTGATCAGGAGATTGGTTCCGCTGGGGACCAGGACGCTGGGCACGCGTACGGCGAGCGCGCTGCCCGAGCGAATCCAATCGTCGCCAATTGCCTGAACGGCGGGAGGCACTGGTGACGCATCCCACGACTTTGGGAGGAGCGAGAGGTCCAGATCCTTTATCAACCTGTCGGGAATGGAAGCCGACACGAGCGAGTATGAGGAAAGCGCGGCGGTGTCCTTGAGGTGGACGAAAACCTCGAGCACTGCGAGCGCCGCGTCGCTCGACGCGTACGCAGCGCGCATTCCCACGCTGGTCCACCGGGCTCCATAAAGTCGCGCGCCCTCCCCATCGAATGCTGCGGGCGCGTACCTGGGCTTTACCAGTCGCCAGACGCGCATCGCGACTACGTCGGGATTCCGTGCTCGAGCCGCCCAATCAGATTGCTCACCTCTGTTGCGCCGACATCAGTCTTCGCGAACTCGAGCGGTGTGTTCTCGCCGAGGGCCCGAAGTGGTGTCGTCAGCCACTGGCGCGCACTTTCGAGATTTCCTTCGAACAACTCGATCGCCCGCGCGAACACGCGCGATGTCCGCACCAGGCGATCTGATTCCTCGGGGTCGAGGCGCCCTGTTGTCCGTCGCCGGGCAAGCGTTCGTTCCGGGATCTCGACCAGACGCGCCAGGAACTGATACGACAGTGCAGTATTGCGCTGGAATCGCTCGAAGGCCGCGTAGGTCAGTCCACGTTGAATCTGTGCAACGAGATGCAGCGTGTCATACCTGCGAAGCCCAAAGAGCGCGGCGTAAAAGTGCCCTTCCCTGTTACCCGATTGAACGCGCTTCCACATTTCGGCCATGTCGGCTGACATCCGCTCAGCGGCGACGGGCAGATGGGCTTTCTTCGCTGGTCTTGCCATATGGCACAATATAGTATGCCATATGGCAAGACGCTAGATCGGATGCCTCCGACCACGCATCTTTACAGATGCTGGCCACGCTCGCCACTATGGGGAACAGTCCGCACTCTACCTCCTTCTCTCACCCGGGCCTCACTCGTCCATGACCATCGATCGCCGCGATTTCCTGGTAGCGTCGTCTTCGGCGCTCGTCCTCGGGCAGCTCGACCGCTTGCCGGGCGTTACTGACACACCATCCGCGGCGCCCGAGCCGGACGAGCCTCTCGCTCTCAACCGAACCTTCGAAGGCAGCGCGATCGCCGTCTACACGACCGCCGACCAGACCGACCACCGCCTCTCGGCGACCGACAGCCTGACGTTCACGAAGATGGCGCAGCCGCTCGAGACGCAACTCTGCGTCTTCGTCGATCCCACGAAGCGGGCGCAGACGATCCTCGGCATCGGCGGCGCGCTGACCGACGCGTCGGCCGAGACATTTGCCAAGCTGCCGCCGGACAAGCAGCGCGAGCTGCTCGACGCCTACTACGACCGAGCCAAGGGCATCGGCTACACGTTAGGGAGGACGAACATCCACAGCTGCGACTTCTCGTCAGGCAGCTACACGTATGTCGACGAAGGCGACAAGGCGCTCAAGTCATTCAGCGTCGAGCACGACCGGCAGTTCCGGATCCCCTTCATCAAGCAGGCGATCGCGACGGCGGGCGGAAAGCTCACCCTGTTCGCCAGCCCGTGGAGCCCGCCCGCGTTCATGAAGACCAACGGCGAGATGTTGCACGGCGGGAAGCTCAAGCCCGAATTCGCGCAGGCGTGGGCCAACTACTACGTGAAGTTCATCAGGGCCTACGAAAGCCAAGGCATCCCGATCTGGGGGATCAGCGTCCAGAACGAGCCGATGGCGACGCAGACCTGGGAGTCCTGCGTCTACTCGGCGGAAGACGAACGCGATTTCCTCAAGAACTTCCTCGGCCCGACGATGAAGCGCGACGGGCTGGGCGATCGGAAGATCATTGCGTGGGATCATAACCGCGACCTGATCTGGCAGCGCGTGAGCACCATCCTCAGCGATCCCGCCGCCGCGAAGTACGTGTGGGGCATCGGCTTCCACTGGTACGAGCCGTGGAGCGGGGGCGACATGATGTTTGACAACGTCAGGCTGGTCCACGAGAGCTATCCCGACAAGAAGCTCATCTTCACCGAGGGAACCGTCGACACCTTCAAGGCCGCCGACATCGGCAGCTGGCGGTTAGGCGAGTACTACGGCCGCTCGATGATCAACGACTTCAACGACGGCGCGGTCGGCTGGACGGACTGGAACGTATTGCTCGACGAGCAGGGTGGCCCGAACCATGTCGGCAACTTCTGCTTCGCGCCGATCCACGCCGACACGAAGGCGGGGACGCTCACCTACACGAACTCGTATTACTACATCGGGCACTTCTCGAAGTTCGTGCATCCGGGCGCGCGGCGGATCGCCTGCAGCCCGAGCCGGAGCGCGTTGCTGGCGACGGCGTTCGTGAATCCGGATGGCAAGGTGGCGGTGGTGGTAATGAATCGCGGTGATGCGAAGGTCACGTACAACCTGTGGGTGAACGGGAACGCGGCCGAGGTGAGCAGCCTGCCGCATTCGATACAGACGTTGGTGTTCTGAGCGCGTTTCGACACCAGAACCAGATCTCAATTCGCACGGCATGACCGACCCTCGCGCCCCACGGCGCGACGATTCGCTCTTGACATCCGGTCGCTGGTGTTATAGTCATGTATAACACCGCATCACCAAGCTACCCCTCGACTGGCCAGCGAGGGTCCGCTTCGGGTCGCACTGTACCCACGGATCTTCACCGGAGAGCAACCATGCACACCATCACGCACGCCCGCGTCATTCTGCCGTTGATCGTCGCCACCCTGTTCGCGTCCCCACCACCGATTTCGGCGCAGACTCACGACCACGCCGCCGCGGCAGCTACTCCCTCCCCTGACGCGCAGAAAGCCTTCGCGCTCATCAAGTCCCTCTCCGGTGCGTGGCAGGGGAAGGTGGTCGAGCCGGCGTCGAAGTTGAGCGTCAACATGGACGTCACGCTGCGCGTCACGTCGAGGGGGAACTCGGTCGTGCACGAGATGAAGTCGGCGGAGGCGACGGACAACCCGGTGAAGAACGACCATCCGGTCACCATGATGTACCTCGACGGCGCCAACCTGCTTCTCACCCACTACTGCGACGCGGGCAACCGGCCGCGGATGAGCGCCCGCGTCTCGCCGGACGGGAAGCAGATCGACTTCGACTTCATCGACGTCGCCGGGCCGACGACCTACGGACACATGCAGCATGCCCGCTTCACCGTCGTTGACGACACACATCATCTCGAGGACTGGACGTATGCCACGCCGGATGGCAAGAATGTCACCGGACACTTCGACCTCCAGCGAGTCTCTACCGTGGCGACCATCACCGCGAAGTGAACGGGAACGGAATCGAACGTGGACCGTGAGTGGAACGATGGCCTGCCCATCTATCGCCAGCTGCACGATCGGGTCGTCGCGATGATGCTCGACGGCGTCCTGAAGGAGGGCGATCCCCTTCCCTCGGTGCGCAATGTCGCGGCCGAGTATCGGATGAATCCACTCACGGTGATGAAGGCGTATCAGGCGCTCGTCGACGAAGGTCTCGTCGAGATGCGTCGCGGGCGCGGCATGTTCATCAATGCCGGCGCCCGCGCGCTGCTCCTCAAGGGCGAACGAAAGAAGTTTCTCGAGGAGGAGTGGCCGAGGATTCACGAGACGATCGAGCGCCTCGGGCTCGACGCCGAGGAGCTGCTCCGCAAGCGACGCGGGCGGAAGTCATGACCGGACCGCGCGGTTCGGCACCAGTCGTCGAGGCACGGGCACTCCGCAAGACATTCGGCGGCACCGTCGCGCTCGATGGCATCGATCTCCGCATCGAGGCGAAACGCGTCGTCGGTCTGATCGGGCCTAACGGTGCGGGCAAGACGACCGCGCTCAATGCGATACTGGGCCTCACGCCGTTCGAGGGGGAGCTGCGCGTGCTTGGCCACGACCCCTGGGGCGACCGAGCGTCGCTCATGCGCGACGTCGCCTTCATCGCCGACGTCGCGGTGCTGCCGCGCTGGATCAGGGTGTCGCAGCTGCTGGACTATGTCGCCGCCGTTCATCCGCGCTTCGACCGCGCGCGGGCGGACAACTTTCTCGAGCGCACCACGATCGGCCGCACGGGCAGGGTGAAGGAGCTTTCGAAGGGGATGGTGGCACAGCTCCACCTCTCGATCGTGATGGCGATCGACGCCCGGCTCCTCGTGCTCGACGAGCCGACCCTCGGCCTGGACATTCGCTTCCGCAAGCAGTTCTACGACACGCTGCTCGATGATTTTGAGGAGCGCGATCGCACGATCATTCTCGCGACCCACGACGTGGAGGAGATCGAGCACGTGCTCACCGACGTGATCTTCCTCGAGCGCGGCCGGATCGCGCTGCGTGCGACGATGGACGAGGTGGAGTCGCGCTACCGCGAGGTACGCGTCCATCCCGACCACGTCGCACAGGCACGCGACCTCGCGCCGGTACATGAACGTGAGGCACTTGGGCGACACATCATGCTGTTCGACGGCGTGGACGCGGACCGCCTTACGCCGTTAGGCGACGTGCGAGCCCCAAGCCTCGCCGACCTGGTTCTTGCGCGCGTGGGCAGCGAGGCGGGGAGGGAGGTCGGATGATCCGCAGATTTGCCTGGGCGCTCAGGCGCGAGCTGTGGGAGATGCGCTGGATCTGGCTCGCGCCGTCAGGCATCGCCGTCGTGCTGGTCGTCGGCTTCGCGGCGTACGCGTTCCATCTTCCGGGACAGATGACCGCGATCGCTACGCTCGACGCAGCGCACCAGCGGCAAGCGCTGATCGCACCGTACGAGGTTGTCGCAGGATTCCTCATGGTCGCCGGGCTGCTCGTCGCGGCGATCTATTGCGTGGACGCGCTTTACGGCGAACGGCGCGACCGCAGCATCCTGCTTTGGAAGTCGCTGCCCGTCTCGGATGCGATGACGGTGCTCGCGAAGCTCTGCATCCCGGTCCTCGTGCTGCCGGTCATCATCTGGGCGCTGACTGTCGCGGTGCACGTAGCGATGCTGCTCACCAGCACTGCCGTCCTCGCGGCCAACGGGGAGAGCGTTGCGCTGCTCTGGTCGGAGCTACACCTCGTCCCGAACTCGCTGGGACTGCTCTACCATCTGGTCGCTCTGCACGGAATCTCGACCGCACCACTGTATGCATGGCTGCTGCTCGTCTCCGCGTGGGCGACGCGGGCGCCACTCGCCTGGGCGATCCTGCCGCCAGTCGCAATCGGGTTTCTCGAGCGCGTGGCATTTGGAACAACGCGGTTCGCGGAGCTCGTGGTCTCACGCCTCGCCGGCGGATCGAGCGGTGCGGCCGAGCAGACGGCGGGTGCAACGCTGATGGACTCGATGGCGGCGGTGCCGGTGACGCGGTTGCTTGGCGAGCCGGGGTTGTGGGTGGGATTTGCGGTGGCGGCCGTGTTTGTTGCCGCCGCCGTTAGGCTGAGGCGAGCGGCGCAGCCGGTGTAAGTACGCAGCAGGACAGCGTTAGGGAGCGAGAGGCCGGGATGCGTTCTCGAGGCCTGCACTCCGGGCACTACCTTGCTCCGCTGTCGGCGGGCGCTGGCTCCGCCGGGTTACTTGCAGGCGGGCGTGCCCTCGCCGGCGGTTGCGTCGACCGGGTTCGTCGTGTTCACCGCGATACCGCAGGTGAAGTTCGGGACCTGAGCGTGCGTCACCGTCGCCGACCAGGTTCCCTGGCCGACGGTGACGAGCGGGTCGCTGACTCCCGTTGACGGATCGAACACTAGTCCGGTGCCGGTCAACATTGCCTGCCTCTTTTTCTTCCCGGTCACCGTCGCCGTGTAGTACCCCGAGTCGGCAAAGAATGCTTCCTCGGCTGCGACGAGGTTCCGCAGGTCGGACTTCATCGCCGTGACGTAGCTTTTCTCCTTCATGGCGGCGTACTTCGGGATCGCGATCGCGGCGAGGATGCCGATGATCACGATCACGATCAGCATCTCGATGAGAGTGAAGCCGCGGCGCGAGGAAACCATGTAGAGGCCGTCGACGGGAGGATGGGAGTGTGGCCCGGATCACAGTGATTACGCGTGCAAACGCCCCCGGAGACCCTTGGTAAATGCACTCACAGTGCCATGCGTTGTCCGCGCCCTGCGGGCGCGGAGTCGCCCGCGGCGCCGAAGAGAAGGGCAGGAAGCATGAATATGGCGCATATTGCGCAATTTTCCGATCCTGCGTTTGCTGCTCGCCTCGGGCGGAACAGCCGTTGTCGCGCGCGACAGCATTAGAGATTGGACGTTAGAGCGCTGGTGGCCGGGGTGCGTTCCCGAGCATTGCACTCTGAGCGTTACCTTGTTCCGCTGCGCGATCGGTGAGGAGCCGAGTGGTGAACCGCTGTCCCTCGGAGATTCGCTCGACCTCGACCGCGATGGAATCGACGGCCTGCTCGAGCCGGCCCAGCCGCCCATCGTCGGGCGCGGCAACTTCGCCCAACCGCTTGCTCCGCAGATAGAAACGGTGCGCGCCAAGGCTGATGGCGACAAATGCGGCAACCGAGCTGACGGTAACAAAGGCAATCTGCGCGAATACAGCGGCATCATCGGGCGTCACCCGCAGCCTCCTTCATGATTTGATCGTGGGGACCGCGCGGTCAGCGTCGGCGTGAAATCGTACCGCCGGGGAGGCGGATGTCAATGAGCCGATTACGCTGCAACGCGGGCGCAGTTTCAGCGATCGCACGGTCGGCGAGGTAGACAACCTGTTCCATGGAAGTGGCTCGCGAGACCGCATCTTTACAGATGCCGGCCACACCCGCAACTATGGGTGAGTGTTCGCACGGCTCGACCGCCGGCTGATCAACCAGCGCTCTCCTCGCGACGACGTTCGTGAATCCGGATGGGATGAGGATTTCGCGTCGGACCTGCAGCCGGCCAACACCGAACCTCCGCGTTAGGCGGGGAGCTCCGATGGCTCATCAGCAGTCAGGTCTCCGAAAGCTTCTCTTTCTCGCCGCGGGCGTCGCAGTGCTTGCCGGCTGTCCCGTCCCGGCGTCGTACACCACGGCGACCTCGGCCCCAGTCACTGGCCGCGTCCTCTGGGACGACGGCACGCCGGCGCGCGATGTCCCGATCGTACTTTCGACCGAGTGGACTCGCAGTACGTGCGGCAAAGTCGCGCTGCGAACGACGACCGACGCCGCCGGTTCATTCGAGGTGAAAGGAAGCAGCGAGCACCACTCGGCAGGTGAAGGGTTACAAGAAGGGCTATCCCCAGGATCGCCCATACGTGTACGTCCAATGGCTCGAGCCGGCCGACGCGCGGACAGTGCCGCGCAACGCTTTCGCATCGACACGACGGTGAGCCTGCCAATCGATCGCAACAAGGTCACCGACATCGACCTGGTGCGGCTGTGGCGGCGCGAAGGCCGCTGGATGGCGAGCCTCGAGGGACACAAGAAGTCATTCATGAATGACTTCGCGCGCGCGGAGCTGATCTTCGTCCTCGGCGCGCCCGGCGAAGCCGCGAAAGTCGCTGGTCCATGATGACGTACCTTCCCATGAACGTCAGGCGTGGCCTCCTGCTCTTGCTGCTCGCCGCTCCCGAGCTCCGCGCGCAACGTTCGCCGCCTGCCGGTGCCCCGCTCCCTGAGCCTCGTCTACGCGAGACACCATGGGGCGACTTTCCGCTCGAGCGAATTCTCCCCGGTGCACGTCTCCGCCTGACGGCGGCAGATGGCCACCGCGCCGAGCGCCGGTTGCTCGCGATCGGCGACAGCATCGTCACGCTCAGCGCGCCAACGATCGACTCGACGGTCCACGTGACATTCACGGCGCTGCGCGTCTACCGGCAAGTCGAAGTGCGCGCACTTCCGCGATGGAGTGATCGGGTCGGCCCGGCCTCTGCTACAGGCGGCGCGCTGCTCGGCGCGGTCGCCGGCGCGATCATCCACAACAGCCGGAAACCATCGAGCGCAGCGGTGCATCGTCGGAGTCGGCTCGATGCCATCGCCGGCTTCGCGACGGTCGGTGGCCTGGTCGGTTGGGAGATTGGGATTCACACGTTAGGCAGGCCGCGCTGGCGGCCGGTGACGCTGCCGTAACGCCGCGACGGGTCACGGACAGCACGGCCACCGTCGTTACCGTTGGCCATGGCGCCTAACGGGAGCCGCAGCCGCGCTGCGTGCGTTCCGTGCTGCCGTCGGGAGCCGAGCTCCCGACGGCAGCGCGCTTTCAATCCTAGTCGTCGTCCGCGACGTCGCTGTTCCCGTAGGCGATTCCGCCACGCATCGTGAACTGCGAGCGGCCTGTCGCGAAATCGGCCGTCCCCGTGAAGTTCGCCTGGCCAGTCGCGTTCGCGAAGCGCCCCGTGCCGCCAGTAAAAACAAAGGTCCCAGCCAGCGAAACAGAGGCCGGACCGGTCGGCGTACCCTGCGTGATTGAACTCGCGCGCAGCACGTCCCCATTCGCCGCGGTGAACGTCAACACTTCTGACGTTCCAACAAATGTGGTGTAGTCGATGATTTGCCGAAGGTAGAACGTCGTCTTGCCGAGATGAGAGATCTGGCACGTTCCGGTGACGACCTCGCGCGCCGTTGTCGGAGTCACCGGAACGAGCGATATGATGGCGGCATCACAGCTTCCCTGAATCGGACGGAGGTGACGCTCTTCACCAGCGGAGGATTGCGACGCATACACTGAGGTCGTCGCGCCGGGGCGGGGGCCGGTCTGCGTGTCGCCGCCGCAAGCCATGGCAAGCACTGCAAACATCGCGGCCACCGTGTCGGATTTGCGCATATCACCACCTCCGGGAGGAAGCGCGCAGTCGGCGATATTGCCGGGTGCGTTCCCTAATTGGAGCGGGCTTGGAGAAAATGTCAACCAGTGTCCCCCGGCGTACGCCGGCAGCGGTCGGGACGGGTCGGTCGGGGGGGGGGATGGCGACCGCGTTTCTCGGTCGCGAGCTGCACGTCGCGACCGTCGTCGCGAGCTGCCACGATCGCGACGGCGGCGTCCAAATGCAACAGCCCGCGTCCCCCGGGAAATAGCTGCCGCTCCATTTTCGCACCGGCACGGCGGAACGCGGCTGTCCGAATCCGGGTGACGCCAAGCCGCCAGTCGGCGATAAGTTCGTCGTCCGTCTCTGGCTCAGGAACGAGGCCGGGCTGACCGCGCACATCGACGACACCGTGCACGTGCGCCACGCCGGCGCAGTAGGCGCAGTAGGCGCTTGACCCAATCGAGGCGTGTTGTCGTTAGGCAAGACGACCCATCACCTGCAAATGCTGGGGCGATTTGCCGTTAGGCGCAGGGCAGCGTCAGGGTGAAGACGCTGCCGATGCCTGGCTCACTCGCCACCTGGAGCTCGCCATTCATCCCCCGCGCCAGCTCGCGGCTGATTGCGAGGCCCAGTCCTGTGCCCTCGGCGGTACGCGTGAGGTCAGAGCGAACCTGGACGAATGGATCAAAGATTCGCCTGAGTTGGTCCGCCTCGATGCCGATCCCGGTGTCCCGCACGGTCACGTGCGCCATCTCCTCGGAGCACTCCGCCGACAGTGCGATGTGTCCGCCGACTTCGGTAAACTTCACCGCGTTATAGAGAAGGTTGACGAGAATCTGCTGGACCTTGTCGCGATCGGCACGCACCGTGAGGTCGCTCGGGCATTCAGCGACGGCAAGCACCAGTCCCCGTGCACGGGCCTGCGGCTCGACCAGCGCCTCAGCCAGAACCAGCGCGTCGCGGAGCGGGAACTCGATGATGTCGTACTGCACCATTCCCATCTCGACTTTCGCGTAGTTCAGTACTTCGCTGATCAGCCCGAGCAGATGCCGCTGGCTCGCCTGGATGCGACCAAGGTCCTCGACCTGCGCCGGGGTGACCGGGCCGCGGATCCCCATCTGCATCAACTCGGCGTAGCCGCCGATCGCGTTGAGCGGAGTGCGCAGCTCATGACTCATCACCGCGAGAAACGCCGCCTTTGTCCGGTTCGCCGCCTCGGCCGTCTGGCGTGCGTCGCGCTCGGCGGCGAGGATTCGCTCGCGCTCGGCCGCCGCGTGGTGCTCGGCGGTCGCGTCGCGATTGGTGGCGACCACGCGGAGGGGACGGCCGGTTTCGTCAGCGATCAGGATCCCGCGCGAGACGACGTTGTGGACGCTACCGTCGGGGTGTATGACGCGGTACTCGAGCGTGAACGGCTTCGTGTCGGCCATCCCCGCAGCGAATGCGGCCTGCGTCGCGCCGAGGTCGTCGGGATGGATGGCCGTGGATTGCGCTAGAGCCACGTCATCGAGCGCGCCCGCCGGCAGCCCGACAATTCGCGCGCCGCGTTTGTCGAGCATCCCGGATCCGTCGGAGAGGTTGTACGACTAGGTGCCCAGCTCGCCGAGGTCGAGCGCGAGCCCGACCTGCGCGTCGCCCGCCCGGAGCGCGACGGCGTCGCCGGAGGCCAGCGTGTTGATTGCTTGAGCTACGGTAGTCGTCCGAGGTTCCATGCGCCCTATGCGGCTGAGGCACGGCGGCGGAACTGGAAAGTTGCGCCGGCGTGCGAGCCCAAGAACATAGCTCCTCGGCGCGGCGCGTCAATGCTTTTCCTGGTGATATTTGCCTGCGCACTCGCGAACTGCAGTTCCTCCTGCCTAACGCGCACCGCCGCCGCCGCGCTGAGTCCGATCGCCTCCCGGCGACCGGGCGCCACGGCACCCGAAGATGACGATGACGCGCTTCATCGTCACCGAGAGGGAAGTCGTCCGCCAGCGGCGCGGTCGCAGCGTCGATCCTTGTGAGGCCGACCGGATAATGGCATGTTCGTTTACTTCATTTCTCCGAGAGGACGTTGACAACGTCTTCATGGAGGTTGGAAATGAACATTCACACCCGCAGTCGCCTGTCCACGTCGTCAGCCGTTTCGTCGGGATCGTCGGGTCACGCAACAAGACACCGGGCCGCGACGGCGTAGCTTGCGTCATGTGATCCCGACAGTTTCCGATAGCATTCGCAGTCTCACCACCGGAGCCTGGAAATGTTGCGCTTCTCTCATGCCCTGATCGTGCTCGTTGCATCCTCGTCGCTGGCGAGCGGCGTCGCAGTCGCTCACGGTGTCACGCCGCCCGATACCGTCGCCACCCTCGCCGGGCGATGGGACATCACCATCACCGGGGCTGATGGCAAGTTTCCATCGTGGCTCGAGGTATCGCCATCCGGCAACGGTTACCTCGTCGGACGATTCGTCGGCATCGTCGGCAGTGCACGACCGATCTCGCGGGTGGACTTCACCGGCGGCGTGATGCGCTTCGCCATTCCCCCGCAATGGGAACCGGGCACCGGCGACCTGACGGTCGAAGGCCGGCTCCAGGGCGAGGCGCTCACCGGCTCGATGACATTCCCCGATGGCAAGCGCATGGAATGGACAGCGACCCGTGCGCCCTCACTTCGGCGGACCGCGGCGCCGAAGTGGGGCCCGTCGATGCGGCTGTTCAACGGCACCACTCTCGCCGGCTGGCACGCGTTAGGCACGAACCAGTGGCGGGCGGTGAACGGCATCCTCCAGAGCCCGAAGTCGGGCGCGAACCTCGTTACCGACAGCACCTTCAGCGACTACCAGCTCCACATCGAGTTCCGCTATCCAAAGGGCAGCAACAGCGGGGTCTATCAGCGCGGGCGCTACGAGGTCCAGATCGAAGACAGCGTCACCGCCGACACGCAGGATGACCTCCTCGGCGCCGTCTACGGCTTCATCTCGCCGAGTGAGGTGATGGCGAAGCAGCCGGGCGAGTGGCAGAGCTACGACATCACGCTGGTCGGGCGGATGATCACCGTGGTCGCGAACGGCAAGACGGTCATCTGCAATCGCGAGATTCCCGGCATCACGGGCGGCGCGATCGACAGCAACGAAGGCGAGCCGGGTCCGCTGCTGCTGCAGGGGGATCACGGACCGATCGACTATCGGAACATCAGGATCCGCCGCGCACGAGCGTCGCGCTGATCGGGTGACGCGGCAATGCTACCGACGCGACGCCACAGCCGCCCGACGGATGAGCACCGCGTCGCCGCGCTTCACGCCCCAGCCGGACGCGAAATCGCCTTGGTTGATCGAGAACGACAGCAGCCCTCGTTCGTGCATCACGGCGAGTGGCTGCCCAAGCGCGACGTCGCTGAAGGTATTCCGCCAGGGAAGCCGGGCCGAACGCGCACCGATGCGGACGTCGAGCGAATCGCCGACGTGCGCCACCGAATCGAGCAGCGTCAGGCGGATGTTCGTCACCACGTTGCCGTATGGATCCTCGATGTAGCGCACCGTCCCGTCAATCCCGCCGGCAGTAAGACGCGCCAGCCGGATCGGCAGCCGTACCGGCACCATCGGCGGTCCCAGCGAATCGATCGGCGTTCCCTGCGCCAGGTGCGCACCCACCGGCGAGAAGACGTCGCGCCCGTGAAAAGTGAATGACCTCTCGCCAGCCCGAAAATATCGGCGGTCGCTGAGCTCGACCGCGCGCTCGAGCCCCTCGGATTCGATGACGAGCGAGAAGATTCCGTTGTCCGGCCCGACGAGGAGGTGGCCCTTCTTCGTGAGGATCGCGATCGGCTTCCGCTCGCTGCCAACGCCGGGATCGACGACCGCCACCGTCACCGTCCCGGCCGGATAGAATGGGAGTGTCTGTTCGAGCACCTCGGCCGCCGTCTCGATGTCATACACTGGCACCTGGTGGCTGATGTCGACGATCCGCAATGCCGGCTCGATGTCGAGCATGACACCCTTGCACATCGCGACCGCGCCGTCCTTCACCCCGAAGTCGGTGAGGAACAGCAGTGCGGCCGACGCGCGCGGCGCCGGCGCCGACGCGCAGGCGAGCGCCATGCCTAACGCGACGAGTGCAACGCGCCAGCGCCAGCGCCGGTCGATCGGCGGGATGATCCTCGTCATGGCCTTCCTCTCTGAGTGCGCAGCACGGGGGGCGCGCGGTTGGGGGGGAGCGCAGTTGGGGAGGTCGGTCGGCCACCCGATGCGCCGGATACTGCCGACGGGAAAAGGCCGCCGCAACTCCCGCCCGCCCCGTCCACCGATGCAGATTCCGGAAGACTTCTCCGGGAGCGATCCGCATGCCGTGGCTTGAGCCTACCCGTACACCGCTTACCGCCGCGATTGCGCTTGGCCTCGCCGGACTCCTCGCCGGCGTGTCACCGGCGAGCGCTCAACAGTCCAACGCACTCGGCCCGCGATCCGTCATCACCCGTTCGCCTAACGGGCGGTTAGGCCTCACTGTCGCCATCCGCCCAACCGGCAGCAGCACGTCCGGGGCCGTCTACTCGGTGACCTGGCGCGGCAAGCCTATAATCACCGAGTCCGCCCTCGGCCTCGACCTCGTTGAGTCCCGCCCGCTCGGCACCGATGTCGGCATCGCCGCCGTCAGGCGGTCGGCGCACGACGGAACGGTTCATGGCCTCATCGGCAAGGCCAGCTCAGCGCGCGATCACTACCGTGAAACCGTGGTCGCGCTCGTCGAACGCACCCTCCCGCACCGACGCATTGAACTCATCGTGCGCGCGTACGACGACGGCGTCGCGTTCCGCTACCGCATCCCGGCGCAGCCCACTCTCTCCGCGTTCACGATTGCGGCCGAGCGGACGCACGTCGTCGTCGATGGTGCGAGCGTGGCGTATGTGCTCAAACGCAGCGGCTACGTGTCGTCGTACGAAGGGTTCTACACCGTCGCCCCACTCCGCGACCTGCCGGCCGATACCCTGCTCGCGCTCCCTGTACTGCTCCACCATCCGGGCGGCGCATGGCTCGCCGTCTCTGAGGCAGCACTGACCAATTACGCCGGGATGTACCTCGCCCGGACGGCGGCGCCGGGCGATCTGGTGAGCCGGTTGTCGCCGCTGCCCGACCTGCCTAACGCGGCGGTCCGCGGGCGCGCGCCGCTCGAGACGCCGTGGCGCGTGTTCCTTGTGGGCGACGATCCGTCGCAGCTGATCGCGTCGAATCTCATCACGCTCCTCAATCCTCCCTCGGCGATCGCCGACCTGTCCTGGATTCATCCCGGCAAGACAACCTTTCCGTGGTGGAACGACTACGTCGTCCCTGACACGACCTTCACGCCCGGCCTCAACACGGCGACGACGAAGTACTATATCGACTTCTGCGCGGCGCACGGGATTCCGTATCACACGCTCGACGGCTACCAGGATCTCGCCTGGTACGGTGGCCACATCGAACCGCGTGACAGCATCCCCATTCCCGACATCACCCGCGGCACCGACACCCTCGACCTCCCCGAGGTGCTCCGCTACGCGAAGGAGAAGGGCGTTAGGCTTCGTGTCTGGATGCACTGGAAAGCGCTCCGACCGCAGCTCGACACGGCGTTCGCCCGCTACGAGCGAATGGGCATCGAAGGGATCATGGTGGACTTCATGGATCGCGACGACCAGGAGATGATCGCGTTCTACCATGAGATCGTGTCGAAGGCCGCGGCGCACCACCTGACCGTCGTCTTCCACGGCACCTCGAAGCCGACCGGCATCAGCCGAACGTATCCCAACCTGCTCACCGTCGAAGCGGTGATGGGACTCGAGTACGACAAGTTCGACGGCCAGAAGGGCGTGACGGCATCGCACGAGCTCCTCGTGCCGTTCACGCGCATGCTCGCCGGCCCGCTCGACTTTCACCAGGGGGGGTTCCGCTACGTCAGCCCCTCGGCGTTTCACACGCAATACACCGGGCCGCGCATCATCGGCACGCGGGCCCGGACGCTGGCCATGTACGTCGTCTATGAGGATCCACTCCCGATGATGGCCGACGCGCCATCGTCGTATGAGGGTCAGCTCGGCCTCGACTTTCTCGCCGCGATACCGACCACGTGGGACGAAACGCGCTCACTCGGCGGCGCCATCGGTGAGCGTCTCACCATCGCCCGCCGGCGCGGTACGACCTGGTACGTCGGCACGATGACCGACGAGCAGGCGCGGACCGTCGCGATTCCGCTGCGTTTCCTCGGCCCCGGCACCTTTATCGCCGAGATCTACGCCGATGACGAGAGCTCCCTGCCTAACGCGAAGTCCGTGCGCGTCCGGGTCACCGCGGCCGACGTGGTTCAGGCGCGGCTTGTGTCGGCGGGCGGGCACGTGATGCGGATCGTCCCGGCGCGCGGTCGTTAGAGAATTCCTCGCAGCTGGGATGAAGAAAGGCCGCCGCTTCACGGCGACGGGCTTTCTGCGTCCGCCCTGTCCCGAGCCCCTCCGCCGTCGAGCGTCTCGCGGTAGATGCGCACGCTTTCCTCGTCAAAGAGACAGGCGACGACGCGGTCGAAGCGCGCCTCATGCGTACGCATGACCTCAAGCGCGATCTCCGCCGCGTCGCGTTTCGGGTAGCCATAGACGCCGGTCGAGATCGCGGGGAAGGCGATCGACGCGATGTCGTGCGCGTCCAACGCGAGCGCGAAGGACCGCTCGTAGGCGCGGCGGAGGAGCGACACCTCGCCGCGTGTGCCCCCGTGCCACACCGGACCGACCGCGTGGATGACGAAGCGCGCCGCGAGGCGGAACCCGGGGGTGATGACCGCGTCCCCCGTCGGGCACGGGGCATGTTTCGTCGCGGCGCGGGCGAGCTCGTGCCCTGCAGCGCGGTGGATCGCTCCATCTACGCCACCCCCGCCGCCGAGTGATGAGTTCGCGGCGTTGACGATGGCGTCGACGGCGAGGGTCGTGATGTCAGCGCGAATAATTTCGATCGCCATCTTAATACCCAAGCTATCTCACGGCAGGCAGCTTCGGTTAGCGAGGATACAGTCGCACCAGCTCTGGCCATAACGTGCAGCAGCGCAAGCGAGCGATCGCCGAGTCATGACGATCGTGCGCGGCGGACCAGCTATTGACAGCGGCTGCCGGCAGCCGCAGTCTGCTCCCACCCCGACCAGGACAGGCAGATGTCGCGTTTGCACCTACTTCTCGCACTCTGCGTGCCCATGCTCGGCGTACTTGCACCCGCGCCGCGGTTGCGAACTGGCGCGGCGCTCTCGCCGGCGACCGTCCCGAGAGTCGTCACCAACGACAACCGGCGGCCCGCCGGCATCCTCCGCCACGGCGTGCTCACTCTGCGGCTGGAGGCCAGGCTCGCGGACTGGCATCCCGAGGGCGACAGCGCGGAAGGCGCAACGGTCCCGGCCTTCGCCGAGCAAGGGAGAGCGGCCCGCATCCCTGGCCCACTCATTCGAGTTCCGAGCGGGACTCAGGTCGCGCTGACGGTTCGCAATTCGCTTGCGCAGCGCCTAACGGTGCGCGGACTGCGCGCTCGTGTCGCCGCGGCCGATGCGCGAGCAGCGACGCCGGACTCGATCGAGCTTGCGCGGGGTGAATCGAAAGACGTCCGCTTCACGCTCGATGCGCCCGGCACGTACTACTACTACGGCTCGACGCGCGGCCAGACGGTCGATTGGCGCGCCGGTGACGACTCGCAGCTGAGCGGCGCGATCGTCGTCGATCCGCCGGGTGCCCGGACAGCACGCGACAGGATCTTCGTCATCGGCGTGTGGTCGGACACGGCGGGACGGGTTCTCACCCTGCGAAAGCGCATTCTCTCCGTGCTGAACGGCCGTTCCTGGCCGCACACCGAGCGCCTCGATTACGCGGTGGGTGACACGGTGCATTGGCGTGTCATCAACGCCAGCGCCGATTCACACCCGATGCACCTTCACGGCTTCTACTATCTGGTCGATGCGCGCGGCGATGGGCGCGCGGACACGACGTTCAAGACTGCCGAGCGTCGGCGAGCGAATACCGAAGACCTGACGCCGGGAACCACGATGATGCTGACCTGGGTGCCGGAGCGCGCCGGCAACTGGCTGTTCCACTGCCACTTTCCCGAGCATGTCAGCGCACGTGGCCCGATGGGCATGGCGTTGACGCCGAGCAGCATGGTGTCGATGCGCAGCGGTGTGCCGATGAACCATGCGCTCAGCGGGATGGGAGGACTCGTCGTCGGCATCGTCGTGCATGGTGGTCGCGGGAGCGGTGAGCCGTCGACCGCGCACGCGGCACGGGCGAGCCATGAACTTCGCCTTCTCATCAGGCGCAACGCCGGAGGCACTGAGTCGCAACCGTTCTACTCCTTCGCGCTGGCGAAGGATGGTGTCGACCCGCCGCCCGCTACCGGTCTGCATGTCGGTCCGCCGATCGTCGTCACGCGCGGCGAACCGGTGCGAGTCACCGTGGTCAATACCCTGGACGTGCCGACGTCGGTGCACTGGCATGGCATCGAGTTGGACAGCTACTTCGACGGAGTCGCCGGGTTCAGCGGCGCGGGGACTCACATCGCGCCGATCATCGCGCCTAACGATTCGTTCATTGCGCGCTTCACGCCCCCGCGCGCCGGCACCTTCATCTACCACACTCATGTCGACGAGACGCGGCAAGAGCTCGCCGGCCTCGCTGGTCCGCTCATCGTGCTCGAGCCCGGACAGGTGCTCGACTCGACCCGCGACCACACGTTCATCATCGGCACGCCCGTCGCCTGGGAGGACGAACTGCACTCGGTCCTGATCAATGGCAGCGCCGCACCCGCGGCGTTGACCGTGCGCGCCGGCGTCCCGCAGCGACTGCGCTTCATCAACATGACGTTGCGGCGCCCGGGTATCCGGATCGAGCTCTGGCGCGATACGACGATGCTCCAATGGCGGCTGCTCGCGAAGGACGGCGCCGATCTGCCGGCGCCGTTGCAGGTCGCGCGACCCGCGCGCTCGGGCATCTCGATCGGTGAGACGAGCGACTACGAGATCGTCCCGCTAGCCGGAGGCAACTCACGGCTCGAGATCCGCGCCGTGAATAACGCGCTCCTGGCAACGTTGCCGCTCGCGGTCGTAGCGGAGCCGTGAGCCCCAAGTCCTCCGTCGGTGACAGTTTGCGTCGCGCAGCGGAGCGACATCCTCCGGGGTAGTGCGCGCCGTTTTTCATGGCGACGTTCGCGTCAGGCGACTCGCGTTTTGCGTCCGCAACTGCCTGACGCTCATCTATTTCGCGAGATGCGTCTAACGACTGTCAGCCCCGGACGTTAGGATTGGCTTCACTCGTTGACGTCCTTGCGGCAACCCGTGCCGACCGCGAATCTCGAGGTGCCGCGGCACACCCCGCAACACAAACCTCGTCCCCCCAATCATGCGCACTTCTTCATTCAGTCTCATCGTGGGTGTAGTGCTCGCTGCTGCCTGCACGAGAACCAATGCCGCCCTGATGGACAATTCCATTCATCTGGCGCGTACGTGCCCGGACGCGGTCAAGATGTACACGTCGCCTTCAACCGTCGGCGCGCCGTACCAGGAAGTCGCCCTGCTCAACTCGAGCGGGAGCACTGGGTTCACGAGCGAAGCAGGTATGATGAAGTCGATGCGCAAGAAGGCGGCGGAGGTCGGGGCGAATGGCATCATCATGGGCAACATCGATGAGCCGGGCGCGGGCGCGAAGGTCGCCGGTGCTTTCCTCGGAACAGGTACAGAGCGCAAGGGAAAGTCGGTCGCGATCTACGTCACAGCCGATACAGCCCGGGTGCGGACGGTGTGCGCAGCGGCGAATTGACCCAACCGTTAGGTCGTTCGGCACTGGCCCCTCGCCCGAGAGGCCGATGCTTTCTGCCCGGCACGGTCGGTCTTGCCGTAATCGTCATGGTGGCGTTCCTCGTCGCGTGTGGCCATGACTCACCGACTACCCCGCCTCCACCGCGACTGCCTGCCGCAATCGTGCGCGCTGGCGGAGACAGCGCGAGCGGGGTGGTCGCTACAGTGCTTCCAGCATTCTTGCGCGTCCGGGTGACGTCGCGCGACGGAGCAGGTGTCGCAGCTGTCGCCGTAGCCTGGTCGGCCGACGTCGGAGGCGTGACTGGTGGCACGACCGCGAGCGACGCGGACGGCTACGCCACCAGCGCGTGGCGTTTGGGAACTCTAGCTGGCGTACAGCACGCTCACGCCACTGTCGCGGGCCTTGGCACCGTGGAGTTCACCGCTACGGCGGGGCCCGGCGCGATTGCGCTGCTTCGCCTCGACCGGTCGCTCGCGATGCTGCGATCCGGCGACGCATTGCAGTTCGGCCTGTCGCGCGCCGAGGATGCATTCGCGAACGCGATCCCGACCGCTGGCCTCGCAATCGCGTGGTCCAGCGACGCTCCGGCGGTCGCCGACGTGTCGCCTAACGGCCTGCTGTCCGCGCACACGCGGGGCGAGGCGATGGTGATCGCGGCGGCCGGCGACGCGCGCGACACCGCGTACGTGAAGGTGGATGAGATCGCGTGGACCGCGGTGAGCGTCGGGCGCTATCACTCGTGCGCGCTCGCCGCCGACGGGCGGATCTTCTGCTGGGGACAGAATGCCTACGGCGAACTTGGGGACGGGACGACGACTGCGCGTTCGTACCCCGCCGTGGTCGCCGGGTCGGTGTCGTACAGTGCGATCAGCGCCAACACATATCACAGCTGCGCGTTAGGCAGCGCGGGGGAGGCCTACTGCTGGGGAGATAACCCCAACGGGATGCGTGCGCCGACCGCTGCGGACCGATACTATGTGCCGACGCCCGTCGCTCTGGGCTTCAGGTTCGTGCGTATCGGCGCCGGCCTTTTCAGCAATTGCGGGCTGACGGCAAGCGGTGCGGCATACTGCTGGGGCACGCGCTTGGATGGCGTACTCGGCGACGGCCTTGCCGATGGGAGCTACACGGCCACTCCGTCGAGAGTTCTCGGCGGGCCGTACCTGTCCCTTTCGGTTGGGGCGACCTCGTCCTGCGGCGTTGGCGCCGACAGTGTCGCCTACTGCTGGGGCGATGCACCCGTGGCAACAGCTTCCGGCTACGCCTCGGTGCCGCAGCGCATCGCCGGCAGTGGACGGCTTACGCAGGTCAGCGTCGGCAACTCTCACGCATGCAGCCTGTCCGCGAGCGGAGACGCGAGCTGTTGGGGGTATAATTTCTACGGCGAGATCGGCGACGGGACCACGGATCCACGCGCCCTTCCTGCGCTGGCACTGAGCGGCGCGGCCGAGGTGAGCGCGGGCCAGTTTTACAGCTGCGCTCGGACGCTGGCAGGCACTGTCATGTGCTGGGGAGCGCTCGGCAGCAGCTTCTTCACCCCCGACCCATCGCGAATCTTTTACCGACCTGTGCCAATCGCGGTGCCGGAAGCGGTGTCCCAGCTCGAGGCAAACGACTACGGGTGGCACAGCTGTGCGGTGACGCGGCGAGGAAACGTCTACTGCTGGGGATCCAACGTCTTCGGCCAACTAGGGGACGGGTCCAGTACGACCCACGACGCGCCAGCGCGAATCGTGGAGCCGCGTTAGGCGGATGTGCAGGACCGGTCTGATCGGCTGGCGCAGCGCTAGCTGTCATTACCGTCTACGATATTTAAAACAGCTGAACCACGAGCCCTACTCGCCCGTGTGGAGGAAGTCGGCGCGCGATCGTGACCTGTGCGATCGAGTATTTGTTTTTGCGGGCCTATTGGTACAGTTGAGTGATTGCCACTCTCCGCGACCGACACGAGCGCGGACAATCACCACATGCAAGCACTCCTCGACGATCGCACTTCCACGTACGACAATCCCTCGTTGACGACGTTGACCGCCGCGGCTTGCTCAGCTGGATGGCGTCGGTGGGGATTTGGATCTCGCGACACCCACAATCGAGGCGTATTCGCCTAACGTGATCTGCAGGGTCGGCACGGTGTCGCGATTCGTCTTTCAGAGATGAGCCCATTCCTCTGGATTGTGCACCAGCGCGAGCGCGGGGCCGCCACTCACATGGCCAAGTGTAGTCACCGCCGGGCCCGTCGCCGATTCGCGTAGAACAACTCCGCTTCGACGAGGCGATGGATCTCTTCCACGGTGAGACCGAGCGTGCGCAGCGATCGCACGAACTCGCCGACGCGATGGCTGGCATGGCGCACCAGATCCCCGCGGGAGCGGATGCGGTCGCGCGTGGTGACGTATGCGCCCGAGCCGTGCCGAATGTCGAGCAGGCCATCTCGCGCCAGCTCTGTATATGCCTTGGCGACGGTGTTGTGACTGACGACGAGTTGCGTGGCGAGCGTGCGGATGCCCGGCACGAGGTCCCCGTCGGCGAGCGCGCCGGTTTCGATGGCGTGCCGCACCTGTTGCATGAGCTGGACGTAGAGCGGCAAACCAGCAGCGGCGTTGAGTCGGAAGAACATGGCCATCAACATACGTTGCAACAGTCCTGCAGTCTAGGTACAGTATGACACTTTGTTGTCGTGGCGATGTGTTTGAGGGAACCATTTCGATCGATATCGAGCCAATACTGTTATTTCGCCCTTCAACTGTCACAACTGGACACCGTCTTGCTGTCCCTCGTCGCGCGTTCGCTGTTGCTCATGCGGACGATTCCCCTTCGGGGAACAATTTGTACGACGTAGCGCCAGGAGTTGCCATGCAAGCAGGAAAAATCACCACCAGGTCGTCGCACGCGTTCTATCGCACTGGGTTCATTGCAGCATTCGGCGCGGTGTCCGCGCTGGTGCTGGCCGGGTGCGCGGATTCGCCGACCGGACCTCGATCGCCCGCATCGTCGAGCGGCGTATTGAAGTCGTTCAACAGTTCGGCCGCGACGACACTTGGACGAGCAGCCCGTTTCGCGGCGCTCGGTGCGTCGACAGTGACGTGCACGGTTGGTGGATCGAACAACGGTGATGTCGGCGTCAGCCCCGGTACCTCGATTACCGGCTTCAACCCGGATTGCACGTTGACGGGCGCTCTCCATTCGGCCGACGACGCCGCAGCGGCAGGACAGGCCGATGCCGCGCATGCGTACGGCGCGCTGTCCGCCGAGCCGTGTGACCAGACGTTCGGCGCGGTACAGGAATTGGCTGGGCTGACGCTGCACCCAGGCGTCTATTGCTTCCCGACGTCGGCGCAGATTACCGGTGGTACGCTCACGCTGAGCGGCGCCGGACCGTACGTCTTCAAGGTTGGGACGACGTTCATCACCTTCACCGGCTCGTCGATGGTCCTTAGCGACGGCGCCAGCTGCGACCAGGTATTCTGGCTCGTTGGCAGCTCGTCCACGTTAGGCGGTCCGGTCACCGGCAACATCATCGCCTACACCAGTATCGGTCTGGACCCGTACGCAACGCTGGCTGGTCGGGCACTGGCGCTGAATGCCGCGGTGACGATGAGTGGCTCGAATGTCATCTCTGCCTGCTCGTGAACAGCGGCGGCAGACCGCGGACGGTGAAACAGCAGTGATCGTGACGTCGCCGGCAACGGACGCACGTGTGGCGCCCGCCAGGCCACGGTGGCGGACGGTAGCTGTCAGACGTTAGGCAGAAGTAGGGCGGCCAGGCTGGGGAACCAGCCTGGCCGTTCTTTTCATCAGGTGGACGACATGGCTGATGCGATCAAGGTTGGTTATGGCACTCCGTGAATTCACCGATCGTTCCGGGCGGTCGTGGCGTGTCTGGGACGTCACAGCGGCAACGATTCATCCCGCTACCCGTGGCGAAGATTACATGCACGACTACCTCGATGGGTGGTTGGTGTTTGAATCGGTCGATGGGGACGCGAAGTGCCGGCTGGCGCCGATTCCAGAGGAATGGGCCTTCGCGACGGCAGAGCACATGGAAGCGTGGATGCGCGCCGCGACGCCGGTGCGCAGCGATCGCACCGCGAATCGACTCCCGAGTTCCGCGGCCGCGGCCATCGTGGTCGCGGCCGCGGCCGCGGTCACCACGCGCCGCGCCGGAGCGGCAATCAATGATGATGCAGTGCATTCCGCGCGAACATTTCGCTTCCCCAATGGCCGCTACTGGACCGTCGCCAACCGCGCCAACAGCTCGGGTGCCACGGGCGAGCGCGTGCTTCGTTTCACCTCGGGCCAACGGTCGCTCGATCTGTTCGCCTGGCCACGCGAGTGGCACGACTACGCGGGCGAGGAGCTGGCGGCACTGTTGAAACGGAGCTTCCCGCGGGCGGAGCCAGGAGCGAACGTGACCGCGTTTCGGCGGCGCGGATCTGACGACTAGGCGCTTCGCGCCGAGAAGCTTCGCCGGTATCCGCGGGGCGTCATTCCGGTCAGGCGCCTGAAGGCATTGGCGAAGTGGCTCTGATCCGCGAAGTCGCAGCGCAGCGCGATGTCCGAGAGTAGTCGCGAGTTTCGCGCAGCAGCACGTGCGCGCGCGGATATCCGCGGCGATCGATGCCTTCTGGGTCCAGCCAAACGGCGACGACGGACAGGGCCAAGCGACACCGATCCCGCTCCGGGCGACCGGGCCTAACGCTGGGACAGATGCCCGAGCACTTGCGGGGCCATCGAACTTATCGAGGGCCGCACAGTGCGAAGGGGGAGGTCGGCACGGTGCATCCGGCGTTGTTGCGCGTCCGGGTGACGGCGCGCGCCGGAGCAGGCGTTGCAGGTGTCGGCGTCGACAAGGTCGGCCGAAGTCGGAGGAGTGACGACTCGCACGAGCGCGACCGACGCGGCCGGCTACGCCACCACCCCATGGCGTTTGGGATCTCTAGCCGGCGTGCAGCACGCTTACGCTACTTTCACTCGCCTG
Organism: Gemmatimonadaceae bacterium; assembly: GCA_031360575.1. Lineage (GTDB taxonomy): Bacteria > Gemmatimonadota > Gemmatimonadetes > Gemmatimonadales > Gemmatimonadaceae > JABFXC01. The sequence continues at coordinate 934 of JANMBU010000012.1, read as the reverse complement.
GCACCGTGGAGTTCACCGCGACGGCGGAGCCCAGCCCGATTGCGCTCCTGCGCCTCGACCGGTCCCTCGCGATGCTGCGATCCTACGACGCATTGCAGTTCCGCCTGTCGCGCGCCGAGGATGTGTTCGGGAACTCGATCCCCACACCCGGCCTCGCAATCGCGTGGTCCAGTGACGCACCTGCTGTCGCCGACGTGTCGCCTAACGGCCTCCTCTCCGCGCACACCTGCGGCGAGGCGATGTTGATCGCTGCGACCGGCACGGCGCGCGCCAAGAGTTACGCTGACGCGATTGCGCTCGCGTTAGACGGGCAAGTCCCCCCACAAATATCGTTCTGCGAACAGTGTCAGCATTCGCGCGCTGGTAAAAGCGGAATACGATCGTGCGCGATCGTTCTTTCCAGGGATCGCAAAATCGACAACCGCCTTCATCACAAAAGCCGTCGGCCGCGGTTCCGGGGCTTCCTCTGCAGCCACATGTACTGCATAAGCTTCCATTTCAACGCCGAGCAGTCTTCGGTGCTGGCCTTCAATTGCGTCCATTGTTGCTCGGTCTTCGACAACCGCACTACCAGACGCCACGGGCCCAATGAGTAGGCGCAGCGCCGTTGCAGGTGGATCAGGCCACGCGCGTCTTATCGCGTCAATCACAGATCCTTGAGTGGACAGGTACTGCAATCGCTCTCGCACGCTCGCATGAAGAGGCAATTGCGCCGGAGCCGACAAGAGATCTGACGCCCCATCTACCTTATCTTCAATGATTTTTCCTGCGCCCCAATCCCACGTAGGGTGCGCTACCAAGACATCGCCGAGTGATGCACGGCCGCGCCTTCCTGCAGTTATACCGGCCATCGCCAAGTACTCAGGCCGAAATTGGAGCGCCATTTTCATCGCCAATGCTGCAGACGCGGTCATTCCCATCTGTGAAGCCGAGG
>JANMBU010000011.1:0-34314 GCA_031360575.1 Gemmatimonadaceae bacterium | reverse complement strand
CCTGTTTCCAACGCGGCCGAACCCGATCGCGACGGTGCAGCTCGGCTGTGCAAGCGCGGTGACGCAGCCGATGGTGCAGGGAACGTCGTCGTATTTCCTGACCGGCGGCACGGCCGGGTGCACGGGGACGCGGCTCGACCTCAGCACGGCTGATGGCGGCGCGCTACCCGGGACGCTGCTTCCGCAACTGGCAATCTTCCGGTTGCCCTGAGCGAGCTGTCCGAGGTCCCGGCAGCGGGCTGCGCGGTCGCGGGCGCAAGCGTGAAGAATCGGCGCTGGCAGCCAAGGCTTGGTCGCGGCGCAGCGGGCGTCGCGGTGACGGTCCTCGTGCTTTTGATCGCGTTCCCGACGGGCCGCTACCTGCTGCGCGCCGCGTGGGAGGAAGCGCTCATCCTGGCCGCCCGTCGCTCGATCACGCACGTCATCAATGATCAGGCGACCGATGCGAATACCCGGGACAAGCTGAAACTCGTTGTTGCGGCGCGAGCATTCGCCGACGATTCGGTGAAGCTGCGGACGAGGAGCAGCTTCACGATGTACAGCAAACTACGCGGCGACACTCTGGTGCTGGTGCTGTCCGCCGCCTATGCCGATCGGCTCAAGCGCTATACGTGGTGGTTTCCAGTCGTCGGTCGCGTGCCGTACAAGGGATACTTCGACTATGACGCGGCGAAGAAGGCGCGCCGGCAGCTCGCCGCGGGGGGATTCGATACATCGCTCCGGCCGGCGTCGGCGTTCAGCACGCTCGGTTTCTTCAACGATCCGATTCTCTCGACAACGCTGGCGGGCGACTCGCTCGAGCTGGCGAACACCGTGATTCACGAGTTGACGCACAACACGTTCTACGCATCGGGCCAGGCGGTATTCAACGAGTCGTTCGCAAATTTTGTCGGGGCGCGGGGCGCAGCGTGGTTTTTCCGCGAGCGGGGATCTTCGGCAGCGGCCGAGCAGACTGACGCCCGGTGGGAAGACGAGAAAACACTCGCTACGTTCTGGGCACAGGTCTACCGCTCGATCGACTCGGCATTCACCGCGCATGGAGGTGTCGACGGCCTCGCGCGCGCGGCGCGGATTGCGGCAAGGGATACGATCTACCGGGCGGCGCGGGTGGAACTGGTCGAGTCGATCGGACCGAAGCTACGGACAGTCGGGCCGCGATACCTGGAGCGCGTTCCGCTGGACAACGCGGCGTTGCTGGCTCGCCGCGTCTACCTGACCGATCTCGATGTGTTCGATGCAATATACGAGCGGGAAGGCCGCGACCTGAAGAAGACGGTCGCGCTGATCATAACGTTGGCGAGGAAGGAGAAGGCGGATCCCTACGGGGCGCTTCATCGCTGGCTGAAGGGCGAGCTCAAGGCCGCGGGATGATGGGACGGGCGGTGAACGGGCCGCAGCTCGGACCGCCGGCGCGCGGCCGGAATTGTTTGAGTACTTCGTTCCGGCGTATCGGAGTCAGGAAGTAAAACGCCCGCGCAGCAATGCGCGCAGATCGAGCAACGGCTGCGGAGGAAGCGGAGGCAGGTCCGCCGGGTCGGGAGCGGGTGGCCCCAGCACGACTCGATCCATCTGCGCGCGCACTCCGCGATCAAGAAACCGCGAGAGCTGATCGATGGAGTAGTCGCCGCTACGCGGAGTAGCGTAGGAATTCAGCGGGTAGACCACGGCGAGGATGTTGCGCGCGCGGGTCATTGCGACGTACATCAGCCGGCGCTCCTCTTCGAGCTCATCATCGTCGCCTAACGCGCGGGACGACGGAAACCAGCCGTCGACGGCCCAGATGAGGAAGACGGCGTCCCATTCCTTTCCCTTCGAGCTGTGCGCGGTGCTGAGGATGAGATGGTCTTCTTCGCTGTCGCCGGCGGAGGCGAGATCCTGCGTGCTCGACGGCGGTTCGAGGGCAAGCGCGGAGAGGAACGCTCCGCGGCCCGGGAAGCCAGCGGCGATGATCTGCAGCTGATCGAGGTCGGCGAGACGCGGGTCGGGGCGGTCGTAGCGCTCGCGGAGGATGTCGTCATAGAGGACGCGGATGCGCGCGATGTCGCGGGCGACAGCGCCCTCGTCAGGCGACCCAGGCGCACCCTCGAGCGCTGCGGCGGATGGCGAGTCGCGCAATTCGCGGAGCATGCCGACGAGCGACGAATGGGCGGCGCGGGCGCGGGGCGGCGGAACGAACTCCTCGAGCGCGGTGGCATCCCAGGAGCGGGCGAGCATCGCGGTGATGGCGTGGCGCGCGGTAACGTCGCCGACGCCGGGAAGCAGGGTGAGGATGCGATACCAGCTCACTTCGTCGCGGGGATTGTCGAGCACGCGAAGAAATGCGAGCACGTCCTTTACATGAGCCGCCTCGAGGAACTTGATGCCGCCCCATTTCTCGAAGGGGATCTTCCGGTTGGCGAGCTCGATCTCGAGGTCGGCCGACATGTAGCCCGCCCTGAAGAGAATGGCGATCTCGCCTAACGGCGTTCCCTGCTCGTGCAGCTCGAGGATGCGGTCGACGACGAATCGCGTTTGTTCGTGTTCGTCGCGCGCGGTGACCAACCACGGCTTGTCGCTGCCTCCACGGACAGTCCAGAGAATCTTCGAGAAGCGCTCCGGCGCCCGGGAGATGAGCGTGTTGGTAACGTCGAGGATCGGCTGGGTCGAGCGGTAGTTCTGTTCGAGGGTGACGACGGCGGCGCCGTGGAACTGCTTCGGGAACTCGAGAATGTTCCGGAAGCTCGCGCCGCGAAATGCGTAGATGCTCTGTGCGTCGTCGCCGACGACGGTGATGTTGCGGTGTGTGCGGCACATGCCGCGAAGAATCCGGGCCTGGAGCAGGTTGGTATCCTGGTACTCGTCGACGAGGACGTGATCGTAGAGCCCGGCGATGCGAGTCGCGAGCTCGTCGGAGCTCTCGAGCATGAGCGCCCAGAAGAGCAGCAGGTCGTCGTAATCAACGAGGTTGTTTGCCTGCTTGCGCGCGACATATTCGGCGAACACGCGGTTGATCTGCTCGGCGTACTCGGCGAACTGCGGCAGCTCCTCGCCGAGGATGAAGTCGAGTGGACGCTCGGTGTTGATGTGGCGCGAGTAGACGTAGTGCAGCGTCTCCTTTTTCGGAAATCGCTTCACGGTCGCATCGACGCCGAGATGCGACCGGGCGAGTCCCATCTGGCCTTCAGCATCGCCCTGATCGAGGATGGAGAAATCGCGGGCAAGGTTGGCCGACTCGCCGAAGGTGCGGAGGAGCCGGTGTCCGGTCGCGTGAAAAGTCCCGCCATGCACGCGGCCACTCGCGCTACCGACAAGGCGCTCAGCGCGGGAAAGCATCTCCTGCGCGGCACGACGGGTGAAGGTCAGCAGCAGGATGCGGTCGGGGCTGACACCGCGTTCGATGAGGTGCGCGACGCGATAGACCAGCGTGCGCGTTTTTCCCGTGCCGGCGCCGGCGATGATGAGCAACGGTCCATCGCCATGCGCGGCCGCGGCGCCCTGTTCCGGATTGAGTCCGGAGAGGAGAGAAGCCCGGTCGGTTGGCGTGGTTGTGCGCTCGCGCGGCGCATAGACGCGGGGGAGTTCGTCCATGTCGTATTATAATAGCGGCCGACCGAACAGACCGCGAAACCAAATGCTTGCCGGCGCGCGAAGAATCGTCAGGCAGCTCCCGCCTGAAGGGCGAGTGCCGACAGCTGCGTCTCGACGGGAACGAGCGAGAACACTTCTCCGAGCGCGGCGGCGGCTGCATCCTCGGCATTGCGCATCGCGACGGGTGCGCCGAGCTCGCGCGACATCGATGTCATCTCGACCCCCGGGATGCCGCAGGGGACGATAAGATCGAAGTAGGAGAGCTCCGTCGACACATTGAGGGCGAAGCCGTGCCAGGTCACCCAATCGCGGGCGTGCACACCAATCGAGGCGATCTTGCGCGGCGCGTGTTGTTCGGCGTCAGCGACTCCGTTGGTCCAGACGCCGGTGAAGCCGGCGCTGCGTTCGCCCGCGATACCATGGCGAGCGATAACGCGGATCAGCGATTCTTCGACTTGGCGGAGGTACCAGTGCAGGTCTTGCTTGTGGCGCTTGAGATCAACGATCGGATAGCCGACCAGCTGTCCCGGACCGTGGTAGGTGATATCGCCACCGCGCTCGACCTCGAACAGCTCGACGCCACGCTGGGCAAGCAGTGCCGGTGATGCGGTAAGGTTCTGCTGCTTGGCGGTTCGCCCCATCGTGACCACCGGCTCATGCTCGACGAGCAAGAGCACGTCCTGAGCGATTGCGCCGGTGATCCGCGCTCGAGCGGTGGCGCGCTGCAGTTCGAGCGCTTCACCGTAAGGCATGGCGCCGAGGCGAACGACCCAGAGAGCGCGCGCGCCGATCATTTTGGCGTGCCGTTCAGCGGTGAACGTCAGGCATGAATCATCCTGCCTAACGAATCAAGCGTCGCTTCAGCGATCGCCTCCGACAGTGTCGGATGGGCGTGAATCGCGAGGTCGACTTCCTCGACGGTAAACTCGTTTGTGCGGGCGACGACCAGCTCGTGAATGAGCTCAGTCGCGTGCGCGCCGACGATGTGCGCGCCGAGAATCTCGCCGTACTTCGCGTCGCGGATGATCTTGACAAAGCCTTCAGTCTCGCCAGACGTCCGTGCGCGGCCATTCGCCGAGAAGGGAAACTTCCCGACTTTGTAGTCGAGTTTCTTTTCCTTGCAGGCCTGCTCGGTAAGGCCGACCGAGGCGACCTCGGGGTGACAGTACGTGCAGCCCGGGATGTTGCCGTAGTCCATGTCGTGCGCATGCTTCCCGGCGAGGTACTCAGCGAAGACGATTCCCTCGCGCTCGCCCTTGTGGGCGAGCATCGGCTGGCCGGCGACATCACCGATCGCGTAGATGCCGGACACCGAGGTCTGCATCTTCTTGTCGATCCTGACGAAGCCACGCTCGGTGATCTGCACGCCGGCTTCCTTGAGCCCGATGTTTTCGATGTTCGGCGCGCGTCCGGCGGCGACCAGAACCTTCTCGGACTCGACCTGCACTTTCTCACCGCCAGCATCGATCGTCATGCTGACCGAGCTCTTGCCGACTTTCACGTTACCGATCTTGGCGCCGGTGAGGACCTTGATGCCGCGCTTCTTGAAGCTGCGCTCGACTTCCTTCGAGCAATCGGTGTCCTCGACCGGGAGAACGTTAGGGGCGACCTCGACGAGCGTTACTTGGGTACCGAACGCGTTGAAGACATCGGCGAATTCGCACCCGACGGCGCCGGCGCCGACGATGATCAGCGACTTCGGCGCCTTCTCGAGCACGAGCGCTTCGTCGGACGAAATCACGGTGGTCTTGTTCAACTCGAGCCCTGCCTGTGGCAGGCCCTTCACGCGTGAGCCGGTTGAAATCACGAGCGCTTTCTTCGCGTCGTGCTTTTCCTCCTTGCCGTCGGTGGTCTTGACGGTCACGGTGTTCTTGCCGGTGAGCTTTGCCTCGCCCTTGATCCACGTGACCTTGTTCTTCTTGAACAGGAACTCGACGCCCTTGGAATTCTGGGTGCTGACCGCGCGCGAGCGCTTCATCGCGACGCCGAAGTCGAGCTTCACCTCGCCGACGTTGACGCCGAAGTCGGCCGCGTGCTTGACGTGGTTCGCGAGCGCGGATGCCTCGAGCAGCGCCTTGGCTGGAATGCAGCCCCAGATCACGCAGGTACCGCCGAGGGCTTCGCGTTCGATGACTGCGACGGAGAAGCCAAGTTGGGCGGCGCGAATCGCGCCAACGTAGCCGGCTGGACCGCCGCCTACGAAAACGACATCGAAAGTTGCCATGAGTCGGGAAGTCGGATTTTGATCAGCGGTTGTCTAGTCAGGGAAAGCTACCCGGGGTGAGAGGAGGGTTCAACACTCGCGGGGCGGGACTGGCTATGACACGGCGAGGAGAGATGAGAGAGGATCCGATCGAGAGAGGAGTGATGAGAGTCGAAATGACAATTGTGGTGGCGCACACGGATCGGTTTCTATGCGAGGGGCGAGCGTTTGGTGGGGGGGTGGTGACCGTAACGGCGTAACCTCAGCGGCATGACGTACGATGAATGGTCGGACACGGTCGGCGACGCCGTACAGAACGACCCGACATGGAAGGTGGAAGCCTATCGCCTGGGATTGTTCCTGGTCGCTTCGGCGTGGACGGACACCGAATTTCTCATTCGCGATCCGCGGGGCGTCATCGTCGCGGGTCAATTGCTGCGCTCCGCAGCGTCAGTCGCGGCGAACGTCGCAGAGGGATATGGTCGTCGATCGCCCAAGGACCGGATTAGGTACCACGAATATGCGCTTGGCTCGGCCGGGGAGACGCGCGCTTGGTACGTAACGATCGGCCGGGCGATAGGGCGCGAAAATCTCGAGCTTCGACTCGCCAACCTGCTCAGCCTGACGCGGCTTCTCCTGACAATGATCCGCCACGAGGGAGAAAAGCGTTCGGATTGGATGGATGTCGAACGGTCACATTGATCCCAACGCGTGTGAACGGACCGCAAACGTCATTTCGTCTCTTATCTCTACTTTCTCGATCGGAGTCTTTCTCACCTCTCCTCGACGTGTGGGCACCTCGCACCGTGTCGCCCGTCATGAAACGAGAAGAGACCGAACAGGGAAGTTCGGTCTCTCTCGTGCCAAAGTCGAAAACAATCAAAACACGAGCATCAACGGATTCTCGAGCATCCGCCTGAGGGTCTGCAGGAACTTGGCCCCGACTGCGCCATCCACTACGCGATGATCGCAACTGAGTGTGATCCGCATTCGCTTCTGAACGACAATGTCATCGTCAACAACGATTGGCTTTTCCTCGACCGCACCGATGGCGAGTATCGCGACTTCAGGTGGGTTGATGATCGCAGTGAACTGATCGATCCCGAACATGCCCAGGTTGGACACGGAGAACGTCGAGCCGGTGTACTCCTCCGGCTTCAGCTTCCGTTCGCGGGCTTTCTTCGCGAGCCCTTTCGCTTCGGCGCTGATCTCGCTCATGCGCTTCTGGTCAGCGTCGAAGATCACCGGGACGATGAGCCCATCGTCGGTCGCCACGGCCATGCCGAGGTGTACGCGGTTGTGGTAGCGGATCTTGTCGCCGAGCCAGTGCGCGTTCACTTCCGGATGCTGGGCGAGGGCGGTGGCGACCGCCTTGAGGACGATGTCGTTGAACGAGACCTTGTACTGTTCGCCCGTTTCGAGCATCGCGTCGCGGAGCTCGCTCGCTTTCGACAGATCGATCTCGGCCGTCAGATAGAAGGTCGGGATCGGTCCGATTGATTCGGCGAGGCGCCGCGCGATCGTCTTCCGGATCTGCGTGAGCGCAATGTCCTCGAAGTCCGCGTCGCTGCGGGGACGGATCGGAGTCGCGGCGCGTGCGGCCGCCTGACCGCCACCAGCAGCCGCGGTCTCGATGTCGCGCTTGATGATCCGGCCGCCGGGGCCGGAGCCCTGCATCGCGCCAAGGTCGACGCCTCGCTCCGAGGCGAGGCGTCGGGCGAGGGGCGACGACTTTACGCGGCCGCCATTTACAGGCGGAGCGGTAGGCGCAGCGCTCTGGGCGCCGCCGGCCGGCGGCGAGGAGGCGGCGCTGCCTGCCTGCTGTTCCATCGGCATCGACGCCTCGCCCTGCGAGGCGGTCGTGCCTTGCGGGGTACTCGAGCCGCCTCCAGTCTCGCCCTTTGCTGCCGCGGGCGCGGGGGCCTTCGCCGCGGGTGCAGCGCCGCCGCCGGCGCCACCGCCGACGAGTGCGTCGATATTCTCGTCTGCACCGCCGATCACGCCAACCAGCTGGCCAACCGGCGCGGCGGTTCCCTCGCTGAGGACGTGCTTGCGCAGCACGCCGTCGGCGCGGGCGACGAGTTCCATCACCGCCTTGTCGGTCTCGACTTCGGCGATCGGCTCGCCGCTCTTTACGGCGTCACCCTCGTTCTTCAGCCACTTCACCAGCCGCCCTTCTTCCATGGTCGGAGAGAGCGCTTCCATCACGACTTTGGTGGCCATTCTCGGATGCTCGGCGGTGATCGGGTGACGTTAGGCGATGTACATGACTTTCTTCACCGCGGCAATTGCCTTGGCGAGGTCCGGCTTGGCGAACTTCTCGAGGTTCTTCGCGTACGGCATCGGGACGTCTTCCTGGTGCACCCGGACGACCGGCGCATCGAGATCATCGAAGCACTCGCGCTGGATATAGTCGACAACCTGCGCACCGACGCCACAGACCTCCCAGCCCTCCTCGAGCACGACCGCGCGATTGGTCTTTCGCACACTCGCCGCGATCGTCTCGACGTCCATCGGGCGGATGGTGCGCAGGTCGACGACGTCGCATTCGACGCCCTCCTTGGCCATCGCGTCGGCCGCCTGAAGCGCAACGAGGATCATTTTGCCGTGGGCGATGATCGAGCAATGATCGCCCTGTCGCTTCACCTCGGCCTTGCCTAACGGGATGACGTACTCCTCGTCGGGTACCTCGCCCTTGGTGTTGTAGAGCATTTCGCCCTCGAGGAACACCACCGGGTTGTCATCCCGGATCGCTGCCTTGAGCAGTCCCTTGGCGTCGTACGGTGTTCCCGGGGCAACGACCTTGAGGCCGGGGATGTGGGCGAGCCACGATTCCCACGCCTGTGAATGCTGGACCGAAAGCTGGAGGGCGGCGCCGTTAGGCCCGCGAAAGACCATCGGCATGTTGTACTGGCCGCCCGTCATGTAGAGCATCTTGGCAGCGGAGTTCACGACCTGGTCGAGGGCGAGCAGCGCGAAGTTCCAGGTCATGAACTCGACCACGGGACGGAGCCCGACCATCGCCGCGCCGACACCGACGCCGGCGAAGCCGAGCTCCGTGATCGGGGTGTCGACGACGCGCATCTCGCCGAACTCCTGCAACAAACCCTTCGAAACCTTGTAGGCGCCCTGGTAGACGGCGACCTCCTCACCCATCAGGAAGACGCGGTCGTCGCGCTGCATCTCTTCGCGGAGCGCATGATTCAGCGCGTCGCGGTACGTGATCACTGGCATCTGGTAGCGGTCTCCCGGCTCAGGCGCGGGGGGCGACGTAGTCGTCGCTCGTCGTCGTGACGAGGACGTCTTCGTACAAGGCGTCGAGCGACGGCTCGGGACTCTGGTCGGCGAAGTCCCACGCGTCCTGCACTTGATGTTTCAGCTCGTCGTCGAGCTTCGCGACGAAGGCATCGTCAATCTCGCCCTCTTCCTGCATCGCGCGACGGAGCAGCACGATCGGGTCGCGGAGCATGTTCTCCTCGAGCTCGGCCTTCGACCGATAGGTACCGCTCACCGCGTCGGACATCGAGTGCCCCATGAAGCGATACGTAAGGATCTCGAGCAGCGTGGGGATCTTGTCGGTGCGCGCACGCTCGACGGCTTCGGTGACCGCGGCCCGCACGGCGAATACGTCCTGCCCGTCGCATTGCGCGCGCGGCATGCCGTACGCGGCACCGCGTTCGAAGATGTCCTGGATCGCCGAGGCGCGCTCGAGCGCTGTGCCCATGCCGTAGCGATTGTTCTCGATGATGTAGACCACCGGGAGCTTCCAAAGCCCGGCCATGTTCAGTGCCTCATGGAAGGCGCCTGTGTTCACCACCGATTCGCCCATGAAGCAGACGATGACCTGGTCGCCGCCGCGGTACTTGATTGCGAAACCGACACCGGTGGCGATCGGCACGTGGGCGCCGACAATGCCGTGGCCGCCGAGGAAGTTGTGCTCCTTGTCGAACAAGTGCATCGAGCCACCCTTGCCGCCGGAACAGCCATCCTGACGCCCGAACAGCTCGGCCATGATCGACCGCGCGGGAATCCCGCGCGCCAGCGCCTGGCCGTGATCGCGGTAGGTGGTGATGACGTAATCGTCCGGGCGGAGCACCGAGAGCGTCCCGGTGCTGACGGCTTCCTGTCCGATGTACAGATGGCAGAAGCCGCCGATCTTGCCTAACGCGTAGGCCTCGGCGGTCCGCTCCTCGAACCGGCGCTGGAGCAACATCGAACGGAGGAGTCCTTTCCGGAACTCGACGTCGCCGCGAACCGCGGCGTCACTGCTTGGCGTACGGACGCCGGGATTCGCGCGCGGCCGGTCGGCGGCCGCCGTCGCGCCATTATCGGATTTCTTCCTGGTAGCCATGTGTCTCGAATATGAAGATGGGGCCGCGGCTCAGACTCCAGCTGCCTGCACCTGCTCCCACGCGTGGTAGCTCGAACGAACCAGCGGACCGCTCTCGACATGTCGGAAGCCCATGTCCATGCCCGCGTCGTACAGCGAACGGAATTCGTCCGGCGTCCAATAGCGATCGAGCGGAATGTGCGCGTCCGACGGACGCAGGTACTGGCCGAGCGTGAGGATGTCTACGTCGACGGTACGCAGATCCCGCATCGTCGCAACTACCTCTTCGACCGTCTCACCCATGCCGAGGATGATCCCGGTCTTGGTCGGGATGTCGGGGGCGAGTCGCTTCGCGGTCCTGAAGATGTTCAGGACCCGCTCATAACGGCCGCCGGGGCGCGCCTTCTTGTAGAGTCGCGGGACGGTCTCGGTATTGTGGTTGTAGATCTCCGGGCGGGCATCGAGCACGGCGCCGATCGAATCCTCGTTACCCTGAAAATCCGGGACGAGCACCTCGACCGAGCACCCTGGCAGCTTCTCGTGGATCTGGCGGATGGTCTCGGAGAAAATGTAGGCGCCGAAATCGGGCAGGTCGTCACGATCGACGGAGGTGATCACCGCATGCCGAAGTCCCAACTCGGCGATCGCCGTTGCGACGCGCCACGGCTCGGAAATGTCGTACTTCGGCGGACGACCGTGAGCGACCGCGCAATAGGCGCAATTGCGCGTGCAGACATCGCCGAGAATCATGAAGGTCGCGGTGCCATGATTCCAGCATTCGCCGATATTCGGGCAATGCGCTTCCTCGCACACGGTGTGGAGGTCGAGCTCGCGCATCAGCCCCTTCAGCCGCGCGTACGTCTCGCCGCCGGGAGCCCTGACCTTCAGCCACGACGGCTTCCGCTCCGGGAGCGGATCAGCGCGGTGGCGGCCCATGATCTGATAGAACATCTCGCCCATTTGGCGGGGAGGGATCGCGGAGCGCGTCGGCGCGAGCGAAGGCCGCGGGGGACGCAGGATGCAACCGATTGGAGTCGAATAATCTAGAACGCCGCACGGGCGGGTGCTACCCGCCGAATCTGGTCGCCGCGAAGGCACTGAGATCGAAGCCGGGCGGCTCGCCCACGATGAGCGCGGCCAGGCAATCCGCCGCGAGCGGCGCGATCAGAACTCCGTTCCGCGAGTAGCCGCATGCGTAGACGATTCCCGGTGCAGTCGGCTCCTGTCCGAGTATCGGATAACCGTCGGGAGTCATCGGACGAAGACCGGCGTACCGCGCACTAAAGGGGGTGCCGGCCGGAGGCCACTGGCTGAGCAGAGCCGTGGCGGTGGCGCCGAGTTCTTCCAAACCCGCGTTGGTGAAGCTCGCGTCGAACGCAGCATCGTGCGATGTCGCGCCAATGAGAAGCCCTTCGCCGCGGGGCAGGAGATAGCCGCCGGCGCCGAAGGTCACGTGTCGCATCGCTCCACTGAAACGGGCGAGGGCCATTTCTCCCTTCACGGGCCGGACGGGAAGCGGGCGAGGCAGGCCAGCGAGCGCGCCCGCCCACGCACCGGTCGCAATAACCACGTGCGGCGCGTCGTGCGTCGATCCGTCGCTGAGAGTGACCGAGGGAAGGGAAATCTTGGCTGTGGTTATCGAAAGCGCCTGCGCTTCGACCGTGGTGATGCGGGGCGCTGCATCGATCGCGTCACCAATCGCGGCCAGCAGTGCGGCGGGGTCAACGGCTCCGTCCTTCGAGTGGCGCAGCGCGCCGGCCACCGGGCGGAGCGCCGGCTCGAGTCGGGCGACTTCGAGGGGATCGAGAATCCGCGTGTCCACCATGCTCGGCGCGCGACGACGCAGCTCGTCGAAGTGCATATCGTTGAGTGCGACTTCGATCGCGCCGTTGAGCACCGGCACCCGGAGCGGGGTCCGCTCGTGCAATCCGGCGAGAAAGGCCGGGTACCGGTCGCGGGCCGCGAACATGAATCGGCCGACGCGGCCTCCCTTCGGTCCGCGTCCGATCGACGGACCGAGGACTCCGGCCGACGCCGGGGACGCGGCGCCGGCGTGCGCGTTCGCGACGATGACGACACGCAACCCGCGGTCGCTGCAGGCAAGGGCTGTCGTCAGGCCGGCCACCCCGCCGCCGACAACGACGACGTCAGCGCGACGCACGAATACCGCGGGCTCCCTCTGGCGAAACTTCCGCGACGGGTGCTTCGTACAGCCCAACGTCCTTCACGCGGGGAGTTGCCATGTTTCGCTCGGTCTTGACGCTCGGGGTCCTCGGTCTCGTCGGCGTGTTCGCCCTGAAGCTCATCCTCGGCACCGCCGTGGGATTGTTTTTCATCCTGATCAGCTTCGCCATCAAGGCGCTGGTCATCGGCGCGGTGCTGTACTTCATCGTCGCGCTGTTCAGCCCCGACACGATGCGCCGCTGGAGAGAGCGCTGGTCACGGCCGTAGCCGCGCCGACAGCACGAAGGTTCCCCCCCCCCCGCTGGAAGCCCCCGCTCGCGAACGCCGCGAGCGGGGGCTTCTCGTCAGGCGCGGTCGAGTGCCGACGCAACGGCCCAGGCGAGGAGCGGGACCATGATCTCGTGGTGCCCGGTGATCTCGTAGCCCTTGCCGCCGTGCATCGTCGGGCGCATGACGACGTTCATTCGCGGACGATAGTGCCGCTGCATGTCGAGGTCGCAGCTGGTGAAGCCGTTAGGCGAGCCGTCGCCGGCGAGATTCCGGGCGATGGTGAGCGCCTTGAGAAAAACCTCAGGCATGATCACCGCACTGCCGAGGTTGAGCACGACGCCCCCGTCGTCGAGGCGGATGAGGGAATGCGCCAACCGGCGAAAGTCGCGATGGCTCGTATCGCCGATGGCGGCGCCACTGGCGGCCGGGTGCTGGTGGATGATCTCCGCGCCTAACGCTGCGTGCACACTGGACGGGACGCCGAGCCGCCAGGCACTGAGCAGCACCGACAGCTCGGGGTGTACCAGCTCACGCGTTTCCAGCGCACGGGCGACCGACTCGCCCATCCCCTGGCCGGCGTGCATGCCGGCGATGAACGCCTCGTTCAGCTCACGACCCGTCTCTTCGGCCATGCCGAAGGTGCCGTCGCGCAGCCCGGCGGCGACATCTTCGGATGTGCCGCCGAAGCGAGCGATCTCGTAGTCGTGAATCGCTGCGGACCCGTTCATCGCGACGTGAGTGATCACGCCGCGCCGCATGAGGTCGATGAGCACGGGGGCGAGCCCTGTTTTCACCACGTGTCCGCCGAGCATGACGACGACTCCCCGCCGCTTGCGGTGCGCGACGACGATCGCATCGACCACCGCAAGAAAGTCGCGCGCGACGAGAACGTCAGGCAGGGCGCGCAGAAACGCGTCGAAGGAGCGGTCGCTGCCCGGTGGCGATGCGAACTCCTCGGCGCGCACCTTGTTCGGGCGGCGGGCTATCGGGATCGTGTGGATTGCGGAGAGGTCAGCCTCGTCGCGATCGGGCATGTCGTTAGGCGCTACTGGGCCTGGCCCGGGGGTGCGCGGTACGATTTGAGGTACAGGTTGAGGGACCCGAACGAAAGCTTCGACTTCATCTGCAGCATGATGTGCCGCTCATCGTCCGAAAGCCAGACCTCGGCCCGGCCGTTCTCCGAGAAGATTCCCTTCGACTTTATGCTGGGCCGGATCACGATGGCATCGAACGTTCCGGCGGGGACCTTGATCCGTTCCTTGCGGAGAACGGTGATCTTCACCGGGTTGCGATCAGGGCGAAAGTAGCGATCGAACTCGTAGGTCTTCCCGACCTCGAGGGGAACGGTGCGGATGAAGTAGAGAAACGATCCGTCATCGAGCGGCTGTGAGACGGAAGGCTTCTCGGGTTTGTCGTCCTCGATGTACGACGGACGTTCAGGGTAGATCTCGAATATACGCTCCCGATCCCGGCTTCCCTCGTTGATGTCCTGCTTGTGGCGGAGTGACGACAGAGTGGTTGTCTCGATCCAGCTCTCAAAATGGTCGTCAACCTTGTAGAACAGCGTTCCGCCTTTCACGCTGAACACGATGTGCCACGTCGGCCGGTTCCTGATGTTCTCATTGCCGAGGACTTCCATCGAACCACTCCCGACGTGAATCGGTCCAAACTTCACGTCGTACACGAGGCGCTCGCCGACCGCGTACGGAACGGGCATCGCGCGTGACGCGACGGGCGCCTGCACCGACGGCGGTGCGGGTGCCTGCGCACCAAGCGATGCGGTCGCTGTACTGACCATCGCGAAATTCGCGAGCACACTGAGAAGACGCTTCATGGCGTTTGGGCAGCCTCCCGCCGGGCCGACGGAACAGTCGTGCGTGCAGCCCGGCCAAATCGGTAGAGTTCCTTCGCAACGACCCACGGGCGAACCCGGCTCTCACGCGAGCGAAGGTCGTGACGGGCTTCGAGCGGTGCGGTTTCGATTCGTCGGGCGAGTGGAACCGTGCGAAGAAGAAGCTCGACGTTTCCGGCCCAGCCGTCGTGAGTGATGACCTGACTTGCGCCGACCGACTTGAGCAGGTCGCGGACCACCGACACCCTGTACAGACGCAGCGTGCTGAATGGATCGGTGATACCCGGCACCCTGACGAATGGCTTCATGATCCATGGCGCGACGCGACGAAGCGTGCGTTCCGGGCCTTTTGGATACTGCTTGAAATCGTGCTCGGCGACGACGATGTCGGCGCCGCCCTCAAAGCGCTTCACAAGCTCGGGAAGGCTTTCCGGCTGATCGCTGAAGTCGGCTTGGAGGGTGACGAGGGCGTCACGGCGAGGATAGCGTGTCCGGTCGGACGCTTCGCGCAGCAGCGCGTCCATGGCGGCGGCATACCCGACTTTTTTCGAACCGCCAAGGATCGTGAGCGGTAAAACCTTCGTGTATGGCTCGAGCGTGTCGCGCGTGCCGTCGGTACTGCCATCATCGAAGACGAGGACTTCGTATTCTCGCGAGTAGTCCTGAAAGACCTTGCGGATGCGCCAGAGGAGCACGCCGACGGTCTCGGCTTCGTTGAAGGCAGGTATGCAGAGGTAAAGCACTGGACGGGGGTTCGGGGTCGCTTGAATCTAGCGACGGAACGCCAGCCGCACGTTGTCGTGGCTCACCATTAGCGTGCCGCGGCGAGCAGGCCGGCGAGCACCTGCGCGTAGACGGCCTCCGACCCAGCGACCATCGAATCGACGTCAAAATCCGCGGCGCGCAGTGGTCCGGCGCTGCCTAACCGCCGACGCAGTCGCTCATCGCTGATTAAACGCGCCGCCGCATTCGCGAAGCCCGCCGCGTCGGCAATCTGCACGAGCAGCCCGTTCCGCTCATGCTCTACCAGCTCGACCAGTCCACCGACTGCGAAGGCGACTGGCGGGATGCCGAGTGCCATGGCGTCGATGACAGCGGTGCCGAGTCCTTCGGCGCTCGACGGATGAAGGAGGATGTCGAGCCCGGACATCGCGGCGTGGATCTCGTCCACGAATCCCGCGCGATAGGCTTCGAGTCCGCCGATGTTGCAGCGCCCGCTGGAATGCCCACCGAGCAGTACCAAGCGCGCGCGGAGACGCGCGGCCGGAGGCAGGCCTTGTGCGACCGCGGTCAACAGGCCGATCCCCTTCTCGGCGGTCATCGCCCCGACGACACCGCAGAGTACCGCGTCGTCCGGCCAGCCACACTCGAGGCGCCAGTCGCGCGGCTTGGTCACCGCGGGCGTTGGAACACCGGAGAAGACGACATCGATGCGGCCGCGATCAACTCCGCCGCGCACCATGGCATCGCGCACGGCGTCTGAGATCGCGATGAAACGTGAGACACGCTTGCCGTACTTGAGGCGCACCGATTTCGGGACGAACGCGACGCGCCGAGTGACGACGAGCGGGACATCGGAGCCTAACAGTGCGGCGATGGCGATGGCGTGTGCGCGCGCATCGTGTGCGTGCACCACGTCTGGACGCCAGGCGCGAACGAGCGCGCGGATTCGACGCGCGGCGCGGAGGTCCCAATCAGCGCGCATCGGGACCGCCGCCACGGCGACGCCACGGGCGCGCAGGCGCTGGAGCAAAGGGGAATCGGGGATGCCGACGACGAGCGGCTCGTGGCCGCGGGCGCGCAGTCCCTGCGCGAGCAACCAGACCTGGCGCTGACCGCCGCGCCATTCGCGGCCGGCATCAATGTGGAGGATGCGAAGTCCCATCGTTGGGCAAGATGGGCAGCGCCCCTGGGTAAGGGAATGCCCACAAGCACTCTCCGCGTGAGAGTGCTGGAAATTGCGCTCGCGCGACGCACTCATGCGCGTGCAGCGCGCGTGCCCTGCGGCTCGATGATTCGTCACAATAACAGTAGGCGGACCCTCGACGCCGCCACGGCAGTATCAAGAAAGTGGGATTGCTTCCTCGCTGAGGTCACATGATTCTCGCCGACGTCAGACATCGTCTCACCCGCAACGACGCACACCTCGCGATGCGATTGATCGCGCGCGGCGATGATCGCGAGCTGGAACAGTGCGAGGATGTCCTCCGCGATCGCGGCATCGATGCGCTGCTCGAGGATCCGAGGTTGATGGGGGCGCTGATGAGCGCACCGCAGGGCGCTCACTCGTCGTTCCCGCTCTTCGCCTACGTGGCCGTGCGGCAGGCGCTGCACGAGGCCGGCGAGGATAATCGGGCACTCGCCGACTACATGGCGGCGATCGTGATTGCCTTTGGCATGAAGGGGCGCGCCGATCGCGTCGGCGATGCAGACGACGAGCGTTATGACACGTTGGCCCGGCTGATCGCCGACGCGAACGATCCCGACCCGCGGCGCAGCTTCCTCGTGCGGGCGCATCTCGGCAACTATGCGCTCTGGCTGGCCGGGTTGTTTCCAGACTTCATCTCGCATCGTCGCTGGCGGAAGGGCGGGCCCGATCTCGACTACTACGACGAGATGGGGAAGCGCGGCTTCCAGCTCGCAGCGGACCATCGACTGGCGGATGAGCACGGACTGCGCGCACTCTACACGATGGCCGCCGTTCGCTTCGAGACGATGCGCGCAGCGCTGAACACGGTCAGCGACCGGATGCTGTTTCCCAACGTGCATACGCCGGAGCGGCTGATGCGCCAGGTCGCGACGGGATTCAAGCTGCACTAGCCGCGCCGGACAGACGCCGGCGCTGGCTGCCTAACGTGCGGCGGCAGGTTGGGCGACGATCGCGCGGCGAAAGGCGGTGAACAGAGCCCGGTCCCAGTCTTCACGCGTATCGACCAGCTCCTCAGGGTGCCACTGCACCCCGAGCAGCCACCACGCCTCGGCGCCCGTCCATTCGGCGCCTTCCACGATCCCATCAGGACCCCGCGCGGTGACTGTCAATCCTGCCGCGACGCGGTCGATCGCCTGGTGGTGCGACGAATTGACGGTCAGCGTGGTCGCGCCGAGCGCGCCGGCCAGTCGCGATCCCTCGGCGACGCGGACTTCGTGAACGCGGGTCGCTCGGGCATCTGAGCGCTCATGCGTGGTAGCAGACGGTCGCTCCGTCGGGATATCCTGCACGAGTGTACCGCCGAGGGCGACGTTGCTGAGCTGCAGTCCGCGACAGATCGCCAGAACCGGGAGCAGCGCCTCGTGCGCGGCGGCGAAGAGCGCGATCTCGAACGCATCGCGCGCCGTGTGTGGCGGGTCGCTGTTGGCATGTACCACCGCGCCATAGTGCGCCGGCCCGATGTCCTCGCCACCCGTCAGTACCAATCCATCGACGCGCGCCACGATACCCACCGCATCTTCGGCAGGGAGCGGCGGGATCACCAGCGGGATCATTCCGGCCGCGACGAGAGCGCTCGTGTACGCCTCGTTGACGCGAACACGGGACACGCCGCGGATGATCTCGGTAGTGGCGGTGACAACGACGAGCGGTTGTCGAGACACGATGCGAAAAATGTTGCGGGACTGCGGGGCTGACCTGTATCGTACACCCCCGGCACCGAACTCGGCGAGTGCCGTGGAGCGCCGCCGCAGGCGTCCCCACTCCCGGTTCGATCTGGCGTCCTCTCTGCACATGTTCGAAAACCTCCGGCGGTCGCTCCGCGATCTCGTCGACGCACGCGCCGGTCATGGCAACGCACCGCCTTCGCTCGCCCAGATGCGCGAGACGCTGGTTCATGCGCGTGTGGGCTTGTCCGAAATGCGCCAGGGTGTCGAAGAGTCGCGCCTGACGCTTGCCGGGAAGCGCCGGGAATTGGAAACGGTCCAGCGGAGGAAGACACAGGCGGAAGCAATCGGCGACGGCGAAACGGTTCGTGTGGCCGAACGCTATGAGGCAGAGCTGTCGTCCCGTGTCGACATCCTGGCGAGGAAGCTCAGCGTCCAAGAGGACGAGCTGGCCTTGGGCGAACATGATGTGAGTGAGATGACGGCGGAACTGCGGAAGGCGATCGGCGGCGCGCCAAGCGCGCCGCCGCAGGGGGTGAGCGATCCGGAGAGTGCGGCGCTCGACGAACTTTCGTCGCTCGAGCGGTCACGGGCCCGCGCCGCGCGCGATGCCAACGCGGATGAGCGGCTCGCCGAGTTGAAGCGACGGATGGGCAAGTAGTCCCGCCAACGAGAGTGCGCATCAAGCTGAAGTTCCCGCTCGCCGGGCTGATCGCGGTTGTCGCCGCCGTCGCGCCGTTGCGCGCCCAGGACGTGCTGGGCGAGCCGGTGCCCTGTTCCGGCCAATTGGTCAGCGACATCGTCGTCCGGACCGAGCCGCCAGCGTTAGGCGATCTCGGACGCCGCTCGCGCGCGCTGGCGCGTTTCGTCCGATCGGTGCACGCGACGACACGGCCGGATGTCGTCCGGCGACTGGTGATCCAGGGAGTCGGTGCGCAGTGCAACGAGATCGCGCGCGCCGAGTCGGAGCGCATCCTGCGCGCGCAGCCGTACATCGCCGAAGCGACGATCACGCCACACGCGACCGCCGACGGGTCGGTGGTGCTCGAGGTCGTCACCGTCGACGAGCTCGAGTGGCTGGTGGATGTCGGCGTGAAGGGGGCGAGTCCGTACGTGAACCGCGTCCGGCTCGGCAACGCGAACATCGGTGGCGAGGCAATCGCGCTGCGAGGAATCTGGTCGGAGGCGGGGGGCCCGTATCGCGACACATTCGGTGCGCAATTGATGGACTACCAGCTGCTCGGGCGTCCGTACCAGATGATGCTGACCGGCACGCGGCGGCCGTTAGGCGGCGACTGGACGGCGCTCGTTGGTCATGCCTATCTGACCGACTTGCAGCGTGTCGCATGGCGGGTGGCGACGGGCGAGCGCGCCGAATACGTCTCGCTGCGCCGTGAAACGGCGGCTGCACCCTCGGTGCGGATCCAGCGCTCGTTCACCGATATCGGCGGGATCTTCAGGCTGGGCGAGCCTGGGCGCCTCAGCCTCTTCGGGGCATCGTACACCCGGGAATACGACAGCGGTGACAACGCGTTCGTCCGGATCACGCACGAGGGGTTGATTCGCGATTCGACGGTCGTGAGGGATTCGATCCATCCCTATCGGAGCGGCCGGATCAACGGGCTGTGGGGGGTGCGCAACATTCACTTCCTGCGCGTCACCGGCTTCGATGCGCTCTCGGCGACGCAGGACGTGCGCGAGGGCTTCCAACTCGGGCTACTCGGCGGGCGCAGTCTCGCGGTGCTCGGATCGGAGAACGACGACATCTTCGTTTCGGCGGACATGTACGCCGGCATTGGCTCACCGAGGACATTTGCCGGCCTCCAGGTGCAGGGCGAAGGCCGGCAGGACTACAACACCAATCACTGGGACGGAATTCTCGGGAGCGGACGGGCGGCGGCGTATCAGCGCGTCACCGTCAGGCACACGCTGCTACTCGACGGAGAGTGGAGCGGAGGATGGCGGCAGCGGCTCCCGTTCCAGCTGACGTTAGGCGACGATCGCGGGGGAGTGCGTGGGTACCGCGACTCGCAATCAGCGGGTGCGCAACGCGCAGTGGTGCGCGTGGAAGACCGCTGGTACATCGGGCGCCTGCGCGCCCTGGCAGACCTTGGTGTCGCACCGTTTTTCGACGCCGGGCGACTCTGGGCGGGCGACGCTGCGTTCGGCGTCAACACGCCGGTGCGGATGGGCGCCGGCATCTCGCTACTCGCCGCGGTGCCGCCACGTTCCAAGCGCCTGTTCCGGCTGGAGGTCGGCTACCCGATCTCGAAAGATCCCCACGCCAAGCTCGAGTTTCGCATCACGGCGACCGATCTTACCCGCGTGTTCTGGGACGAACCGGGCGACGTGAAGCGAAGCCGCGAGAGCACCGTGCCGGCGTCGATCTTCAACTGGCCGTAGCGGAGGAAGTGCTCGCCATCATTCGACGGATCGGACTGACAAGGAGTGCAAGCACGATGGCCGCCGCGACCAGGGCGAGCGTGGTGGCCGTGAACAGCTGGGGCATCTGCTCGAGCTTCTCCGGATCGACGTGACCGCCGACGAGCCCCGCGATCAGGTTTCCGACTGACGTCGCGAGGAACCAGATGCCCATCATCTGACCGACGTACTTTCGCGGGGCGAGCTTCGTCATCGACGAAAGGCCGACCGGACTGACGCAAAGCTCACCCATTGTCTGGAACAGGTAGCTCCAAGTCAGCCACCACGCCGACACCGTCGCACCGCCACCACCAGCGAGGATCATGTTCGCGGCAGGGATCATCAGCGCAAATCCCAGCCCGGCGAAGAGGAGCCCGAGGGAAAACTTCGATGGGCTCGACAGGTCAACGCCGCGGTTCGCGAGCGAGGTCCAGATCCACGCGAACACTGGCGCGAGCGTTATGATGAATGCCGAATTGATCGACTGGAACCAGAGCGCCGGGACCTCGAAGCTCCCGATCGTCCGTCGGGTGAAGTCGCGCGCGAACAGGTTGAGCGAAGTCGGAGCCTGCTCGAACGCCGCCCAGAAAATTGCGGCGAACACGAAGAGAATGAAGATGACGCCAACGCGTTTCTTCTCGTCGCTCGTAAGGCCGCCAAAAATCAGCATCGCCGCGAAGTAGAGCACCGCGATTCCGACAAGCACATACGTCATGCTCTGGCCAATCGCCTGCGCGTTGAGCGAGATCATCCCCGTTGCGGCGAGCGCGATCACGGCGGCCAGGATGGCCAGTGCAATCCCGGTGGCGATCGCGCCGCGACGTTTCTGCTGCTTGTCGACCGCAGGATCAGGATGCCGCGACGGTTCGAGGCCGAGTGTACCGAGGGTCTTCCGCGACATGAACGCGAAGGTGAACAGGCCGAGGAGCATCCCGACACCGGCCGCGCCAAAGCCCCAGTGCCACCCGACATTCTCGCCGAGCACCCCGGTCACGATCTGACCAAAGAACGCGCCGACGTTGATCCCCATGTAGAAGATCGAGAAGCCGGCATCACGGCGCGCACCACCTTCCGGGTACAGGTCACCGACGATCGCCGAGATGTTCGGCTTGAGCAGCCCGGTGCCGAGGACGATGAGGACGAGCCCCATGAAGAATGGCACGCGACTGTGTGCAAACGCCGACAGTCCGATCGACAGGTGCCCGAGGGAGATCAGCACCGCGCCCCAGAAGATCGCACGGCGAAGCCCAAGCAACCGGTCCGCGATCCATCCGCCGGGGAGCGATGCGAGGTAGACGCTCGACGCGTAGATCCCGACGATGGCCGACGCTTCATTCCGTTCGAATCCAAATCCCCCCTGAGCGAGGGCGGCGGTCATGAAGAGAATGAGCAGCGGGCGCAGGCCGTAGAACGAGAACCGCTCCCACATCTCGGTCGTGAAGAGCGTGGCCAGTCCACGGGGATGGCCGAAGAAGCCACGGTCGTCGGCGGCGCGCGGGGGCTGATCGAGCGTCGTGGATCCGACGTTGGTCGCTTGCGGCGAAGATCCGGTCACGGGTGTTGCGCGTTAGGGTTGACTGTAGCTGCCGTCAGCGTGAGGCGGCGACGGGAAGATAGAACTCGGGCATGTTCGTCGCGCCAGCCGCGCGCTGCGCGGCATCGTCGACACTCGTCGGCGGCTGCTTGATGCAGGCTACCAGGTGCGCGAGATCAACGCGCGCGGAGGCTGCGGTCGCCCGGGTCACGACCGAGCCCTTCGCTTCGAGCGGGGGCACGATCGCGGCACACGCCGCGTCGCGCGCCGGGTGATGACAGCGCGGATGGAAGACACAACCGGTGGGCGGCGCGGCAGGAGAGGGCACGTCACCGCGGAGCACGATCCGTTGCCGCCTCGCATCGGGGTCGGGCACCGGCACTGCGGAGAGCAGCGCCTGCGTATAGGGCATCAGCGGCTCGGCGTAGAGATCGGCACCGGGTGCGGTCTCGACGATCTTTCCGAGGTACATCACGGCGACGCGATCAGCGACCTGCTCGACGACCGAGAGGTCGTGCGCGATGAACAGGTAGGCGAGACCGCGATCGCGCTGCAGGTCCTGCAGCAGGTTGATCACCTGTGCCTGCACCGAAACGTCGAGCGCGGAGACCGGCTCGTCGCAGACGATGAAGCGCGGCTCAACAGCGAGCGCGCGAGCGATCCCGACTCGCTGCCGCTGGCCGCCCGAGAGTTCGTGCGGGTAGCGCGAGAAGTGGTCAGGACGAAGCCCGACTTCCTCAAGCAGCTGCCTAACGCGAGTGCCGATGCCCGCGCCCTCGGCCAGCCGATGGATGATCAGCCCCTCGCCGATCGTCGCGCCGACAGTCATCCGCGGATTGAGCGAGCTGAATGGATCCTGGAAGACGATCTGCATCTGCCGGCGCAGTTTCCGGAGCGGCTCGCTGGCGAGGGCGCGAACGTCGGCGCCGTCGAAGGTGATTGTCCCCGACGTCGCCTCGATGAGACGCAGCACGGCGCGACCGGTGGTCGTCTTCCCACAGCCCGATTCCCCGACGAGGGCGAGCGTCTCGCCGGGGAACACGTCGAAGGAGACGCCATCGACGGCGCGCACCGCACCGCGCGTCCCGCCGAGGAAGCCGCCGCGGATCGGGAAGTGCACCTTGAGGTCGCGGACCGACAGCAGCGGCGCAGTGCCCGATCGCGCCGTCATCGGCCGGCTCCCGCGCCTAACGTTGCGGCGATCGGCGTGTGCGGAGTGGCTCGGCGCTCCGGCTCGACCGCGAGATGGCAGCGGGAGAAATGCCCGGCGTCAATCTGGTAGAGCGGCGGGTGCTCGCGTTCACAGCGCTCCCACGCATACGGACACCGGTCGCGGAACCGACAGCCATCCGGCCAGTCGGTTGGCGCCGGGACCGAGCCGGGGATCACCGCGAGCCGCCCCCCCGTGGCCCCGACCCGCGGCATCGCCCGGAGCAGCCCCTCGGTGTAGGGATGGTGCGCGGCGCTGAACAGCTCGCGCACGGGACTCTCTTCGACGACCTCTCCGGCGTACATCACGAGGACGCGCGACGCTGTTTCCGCAACGACGCCGAGATCGTGCGTGATCAGCAGAACCGACATCCCCATCCGCTGCTGGACCTCGCGCAGCAACTCGAGGATCTGTGCCTGAATCGTGACGTCGAGCGCGGTCGTCGGCTCGTCGGCGATCAGCAGCGATGGGCTCATCACGAGTGCCATCGCGATGACCACTCGCTGCCGCATGCCACCCGACAGCTGGTGCGGGTATTCGCCGGCACGCTGCTCGGGCGCGGAAATGCCGACGAGGCGGAGCATCTCGATCGCCTTCTCGCGTGCCTCACGGCGCGAGGCACGCGCATGCACCCGCGCGACTTCGCCGATCTGGTCGCCGACGGTCATGACGGGATTGAGTGCGGAGAGCGGCTCCTGCCAGATCATCGCGATGCGATTCCCGCGGACGTGGCGCATCTCGCGCTCCGGGAGCATGATCAAATTCCTGCCCTCGAGCACGATCTCGCTGCCCTTCTCGATTCGGCCAGCACCGTCGATCAGCCGGAGCAGCGAGAGCGCGGTGACCGATTTGCCGCACCCCGATTCGCCAACCAGTCCAACCGTTTCACCGCGGCCCACCGTGAACGACACGCCGTCGACCGCGCGAGCGATGCCCGCGTCCGTGGCGAAGGTCGTGCGCAACTCACGTACAGTCAGCAGCGGATCAGCCGGCATCAGCAGGGGCAGGAGTGAATACGTGAGGTGGCGCTGGCGAAGCTATGCGCTGGAACGGGTAAATTCCACCGCGGTACCCGGCACCGGTCCGGGCTTACCCACGCCGTTCGTCGCGCGGATCGAGGGCGTCGCGCAATGCGTCGCCGAACAGGTTGAACGCGATCACCGTGACCAGCATCGCCAGCCCGGGGAAAAGCGCGATCCACCACGCCGTTCCAATCTGGTCGGAACCATCCTGGATGATGTTCCCCCAGCTCGCGTGTGGCGGCCGAACACCGACGCCGAGATAGCTGAGCGCTGCCTCGAGGACGATGACGTTGCCGATGCCAAGCGTGGCGGCAACGATGACCGGCGACAGCGCGTTGGGGAGCACGTGTCGCCAGAGGAGACGCGCGTCGCTCGAACCGAGCGCGCGCGCGGCGAGCGTGAAGTCCTGGCGGGAGAGCGCGCGCACGCGCTCACGCACCAGGCGGCTGGTCGCGAACCAGCCGGTGAGCCCCAGAACAAGCACGAGCAACGGGAGCGACATTCCCCCCCACAGCCCGAGCGTCAGCAGCAGGATCAGTATCCGCGGTACCGCGAGCATCGCGTCGATGAGGCGCATCATGATGGCGTCGAGGATGCCGCCGGCGAACCCGGCGACCGCGCCCCACGCGGTCCCGACCGACATCGCCACCAGGATGGCCAGCGTCGCGACGCCGAGGGAGATGCGCGCGCCGTAGATCACCCGGCTGAGGACGTCGCGGCTGAATTCGTCGGTGCCGAAGGGGTGGGCGAGCGACGGCGCGCGGCGGGCGAGCCCGGTGATGTCCGGCTGAGCGTTAGGCGCGTAGGGCGCGACCAGCGGCGCGGCGAGGGCGATCAGCGCGAATACGAGGAGCACCGCAACGGCGACGAGTGCCACGCGATCGCGTCGCAGCCGCCGGAGTGCGCTCCGCCATGGGCTTCCTGTCGTTGCGCCCGAGCGCGCATCGTAAGGCAGCGGAACGCTCAACGGTCGCGAAGCCGCGGGTCGGCGACTGCAGTCAACACGTCGGCGATGGTGCTTCCGGTAACCGTCATGATCGCGCCGATGATCGCTGCCGCAGTGACCAGCGAGTAATCCCGCGTCGTGATCGCGCTGGTCGCGAGCTGTCCCATCCCCGGCCAGGCGAACACGGTCTCGACGAGCACCGAGCCGCCGAGGAGTGCGGGGAAGAGCAACCCGACCAGCGTGATGGTCGTGCCGAGCGAGTTGCGGAGTGTGTGCCTGAGGAGGACCGCACCGTTGCTCAGTCCCTTGGCCCGCGCGGTCCGGGTGTAGTCGGAGCGCGCGGCCTCGAGCAGCGCAGCGCGCTGGTGCCGGGCGATCGCCGCCGTGATGAGGAGGGTCAGCGTCGTTGCCGGCAGGACGAGATGGCGGGCGCGATCGACGACGCGTCCCCAGGTCCCGAGGTACTCGTGCATCACCGGATCGACGATTCCCGATACCGGAAAAATCGGTAGCGCGTAGGCGAAGGCCAGCATCATCATCAGGGCGAGCCAGAAATCCGGCGTCGAGTAGAAGATCAGCAGCAGTGCGCTCGAACCGCGGTCGATCACACTGTCCCGCCGTGCAGCCTGGAGGAGCCCGGCTGCGATGCCTAACGCCAGGCTGAGGACGAGCGCGGCACCCATCAGCAGGAGCGTGTTCGGCACCGCGGTCGCCAGCGCCGAAGCGACCGGACGGCTGCGCGAGAACGACCACCCGAAGTCTCCTCGCGCGAGATTCATCAGGTACGTGACGTACTGCTCGCCGATCGGCCGGTCGAAGCCGTATCGTGCGCGCAGTGCGTCGCGGAGCTGGGGCTTCACATCGCCGTTCTGGACGGCCGCGGCGAAAGGATCGCCGGGCGCGAGGTGGGTGAGCGCGAAAACGGCTGTCGCGACGATGGCCACCACGAGGACGGCTTGCGCGGCACGAGCCGCGAGCAGCCGCCGCATAGCGCTAGCGCGCCGCGCGGCCGAGGCCGAGCCGGTCGCGGTCGATTCGCTGATCGGCGGGGATGGACCAGTCGCGCAGCCCCGCCCACCAGGCGTCGGGGCGCAGGTTCACGAGGCGAATCCGCTTGCTCGCGCCAGCGACGAGGTTCGGTTCGTAGAGCAACACCGCCGGCTCGTCGTCGACGAAAGTCTGGTAAGCGCGCTTGTAGAGCGTGCGTGCCTGTGTGACACTGCGAGCGCTGATCGCACTGTCAACGAGGGCGTCGAACGCCGGGCTCTCGTACGAGCCGAAATTGATGCCCCCCTGCTCGCGCGACGCCCCGGTCGTCCACGTCTGGCGAATGCTGGACGGTGCCGGGTCGGGATGCCATGCCATCAGCGCAGCGTCGAATTCTCGCGCCATCATCTTGCCGCCCATGGCATTTAGTTCGAGTGGGTCGATCACCACGTCGACACCGATCCGCTTCATCTGCTCCTGAAGAAGCACGGCAATGCGCTGGCGCGGACGACTTGATGACGGCAGCGCGAGCGCGAACCGAAGTGGTGTGCCGCGGCGATCGCGAATGCCGTCACCGTTGCTGTCGCGCCATCCGAGCGAGTCGAGCAACCGGCCGGCGCGCGCAGTGTCGTACGGCAGCTGCCTGATGGTCGTGTCGGCGATGCCGAGTGAACGCGGCGCCGGCCCGAAGGGCACCGCGGCCAGCGTGTCGTAGACGTTCCTGACCATCGCCGCCCGGTCGAGCGACATCGCCAGCGCCCGTCGGACCGCGCGGTCGGCGAATATCGCGTTAGGCGCGGCGTGCCGTTTCGGGTCGCGCAGGTTGAAGAGCAGGAACGCGTAGTCGAGCCCGCCGTAGACCTTCGTCTGGAGCGCAGGCGACTTCTGCGCCTGCGTCAACTGCTCACCACGCAGCACCTCGATAAAGTCGGCTTCTCCGGCGAGGACCCGCGTTGTCGCCGTCGACGGATCGGCGGAGAACGACATGACCACGCGATCGAGCTTCGGGCGCCCGAGAAAATGCGCGGTATCGGCGACGAGCTCGATCGACTGGGTCGGAACCCACCGCACGAAACGGAACGGGCCGTTCCCCACCGGGGCCTTGGCTAACGGTTCGTTCTTCAGGTCAGCACGCTTTGTCTTGCCAAGCAGGTGCTCGGGCATCGCGATGATGTTGTAGGCGACAATGAAGAACTGGTCGAGCGACCGGCGATGAAACCAGGCGACCGCGGTCAGTGAGTCACGCACAGTGACCGAGTCGACCTCGAGCACGTTAGGCGCCTGCGGCGAATGAACCGTGCTGTCGGCGAGCAGCTCATAGCCGAGCTTCACGTCGGCCGCCCGGACCGGGACGCCGTCATGCCAGCGCGCCCGCGGATCTATCTCGAATGCGATCGACAGCGAGTCGGCACTCCACGTCCATCGGCGGGCGAGCCGCGGCTTGAAGCCGCCATCGCCCATCGTGTTCATCTCCGGCCCGAGCTCGGCCAGCGCTTCGAAGACCTGGTCGGTAACCGCCTTTGATGCGGTCGTGGTGATCAGCGGCTGGATGAGGAAGTCCGGCTCGCCGGCACTCGAAATCACCACCGTGCCGCCGTATTCGCCGGAAGAAGTCGCGTCACGCTTCTCACCACTGCAGGCGGCGAGCGAAATTGCGAGGCAGACAGCAGCGTGTCGACGCATCATCAGAGCGTTCCGGTCGAGAGGTGGTGCGACTGAATTCAGGGGTCGAGCTGATACGTCAATAACGCGTGGAGGCGGCGTTCGTCACGACCCAGGACACTTCGTCATCGACGCCACGTCCAGGCGGGGTCGCGGTAGCGCTGGGCCGCCGCTCGAACCGCGTCGGAGATCGCCCGATCCGGGGCCAGAGGCGCGGCCCCGTCGTCCTCGAGTTCACGGACGGCGTCAAAGAGCGCGGCGGCCACCTCATCGATCGTCGGCGCCCGGCCGACGGCGTCGTGCAGCGTAGCCGCAGGTGGCGACGCTGCCACAGGCGTTCGCTGCAGCGAGGTGACGAGGACCTGGTCGTCCTCGATGAGGATCGACCCGTGCTGCAGGAGCGCGCCGCCTTCGCGGTACTGCGCGCTTCCGACCAGCTTCCGGCTTCCCAGCACGAGCTCGCCGGCCGTCGGCTCCTCGAAACACGGTGCGGTCGACGGGACCGGCGATCGTCCGTTGGACGCTGCGATCGAGGCATCAGCACCGAGCGCGCGCAACCCGTGAACGAGGAGCTCGTTGATGCGGCGATACGATTCGCGAAGCGTCCCGCCGAAGGCGTCAGGCGCGGCGACGCTGTAGGTCACCTCGCGATGGTGCAGAACCGCGCGCCCGCCGGTGAGCCTGCGCACGACGTCGATGCCGCGACTGCGGAGCGCAACTTCGTCGTAGTCGTCGCGCGCCGGCTGATTACGGCCGAGCGAGAGGGCTGGCTCGCTCCAACCGTACACGCGGAACACCGCTTCCCCCGAGGCCGCTGCGCGGCGAAGCAGTGCTTCGTCATACGCCATGTTGTCGGCGGCGCCGAGAGGCGGCGTAGCGAGGAGGCGCCAGCGCATGCGGGAACGAGATGGCCGTGCGTAGTGATTAATGGGGCGGGCCGCTAAACTTAGTGGCTGGACCGGAACAGTTCGGCGCGGGGTAGTTCTCACAACACCCCGGGCTCCTGCCGCGCCCCGATCAACGCAGACAAACCCAGGGCGGCCAACGCGGCCCTTTTGAGGCACTGATGACCAAGAGTTCCGCCCTCTCCCTGTCCGATGATGGCAGCTTCATCCCGCGTCACATCGGGCCCGGTGAGCGGGAGATCGCCGATATGCTCGAGGCGGTCGGGTATGACACCCTCGACGCCCTGATCGACGCGACGGTTCCCGATCCGATCCGCCTCCACCGACCGCTCGCAATTGCGGAGGGCAGGGGCGAGGCGGAGACGCTGGCGCACATGCGCACGCTGGCCGGGAAGAACCAGATCTTCCGTTCGTACATCGGCATGGGGTACTACGACACCTTCGTGCCCCCAGTCATCCAGCGCAACATCCTCGAGAACCCGGGCTGGTACACGGCATACACGCCGTACCAGGCGGAAATCGCGCAGGGCCGACTCGAGGCCCTGCTGAACTTTCAGACTGTCGTCGTCGACCTGACAGGGCTCGAGATCGCCAACGCGTCGCTCCTCGACGAGGGCACCGCGGCCGCCGAGGCGATGTACCTCGCCCACAACGCGCGGGGGAACGACGGAAAGGATCTCTTCTTCGTTGGCGACGATTGCCATCCGCAGACGATCGAGGTCGTGCGCACCCGCGCCGCCGCGCGCGGACTGCGCGTCGTCGTCGGCAATCCGAAGAGCTACAAGCTCGGCGCCGATGTCTTTGGCGCGCTGCTGCAGTACCCGGCGACCGACGGGGCCGTGCATGACTACCGTGCCTTCACCGACGCGGCGCACGCGCTGAACGTTCTTGTTATCGCGGCGTGCGACCTGCTCGCGCTCACGCTGCTCACTCCGCCCGGCGAGTGGGGGGCAGATGTCGCCATCGGCAGCACGCAGCGCTTTGGTGTTCCGATGGGCTACGGCGGCCCGCACGCCGCCTTCTTCGCGACGAGGGACGAATTCAAGCGGACTCTCCCCGGCCGCATCATCGGCGTTTCACGCGATGCCCGCGGCCGGCCGGCGCTGCGCATGGCGCTGCAGACTCGCGAGCAGCACATCCGCCGCGAGAAGGCGACGAGCAACGTCTGCACGGCGCAGGTGCTGCTCGCCGTCATGGCCGGCATGTACGCCGTCTGGCACGGGCCGGAAGGTCTGGCCCGCATCGGTCGCCGCGTGCATCGCCTCGCGACGTTGCTCGCCGACGGTCTGCGCAAGTCGGGATTTGGCGTTGGCGAGGCGCCGTTCTTCGACACGATTCGCGTCGACACGGGCGGGATCGGGGCGAAGGAAATCGTCAAGCGTGCGCGCGAGAAGAAGATGAACCTGCGCATGCTGAGCGAGACGGCCGTCGGCATCTCGCTCGACGAGACGACGCGCGTTGCAGACATCGAGGAGCTGCTCGTCGTCTTCGCCGGCGCCGGCGCCAAGAACGTGATCGAGCAGCTCGTGGACACGGACGACAGCTTCGACGCGAAGTTCGCGCGGGCGACGCCGTTCCTCACCCATCCGGTCTTCTCGTCGCACCACTCCGAGACGGAGATGCTGCGCTACATCCGGTCGCTCGAGGCGAAGGATCTTTCGCTGACGCATTCGATGATCCCGTTAGGCAGCTGCACGATGAAGCTCAACGCGACCGCCGAGATGTTCCCGGTCACCTGGCCCGAATTCGGCAAGTTGCATCCGTTCGCCCCGCGCGAGCAGGCAGCCGGCTACACCGCGATGTTCGAGGAGCTCGAGCGCGACCTTGGCGAGATCACCGGTTTCGCCGGCGTGTCGCTCCAGCCTAACGCCGGGTCGCAGGGCGAATATGCGGGGCTCCTGGTGATCGAGCGCTATCACCAGTCGCGCGGTGACGCGCACCGGAAGATCTGCCTCATCCCGCAGTCGGCGCACGGCACGAACCCGGCGAGCGCGGTGATGGCCGGTATGCAGGTCGTCGTCGTCAAGACCGGCACCAGCGGCGACATCGACATGGACGACCTCCGCGCGAAGGCAGCCGAGCACGCGTCGGATCTCGCGGCGCTGATGGTGACGTATCCTTCAACGCACGGCGTCTTCGAGGAGGGCATTCGCGAGATCTGCGAGATCGTCCACCAGCACGGCGGGCAGGTCTATCTCGACGGCGCGAACATGAACGCGATGGTCGGTGTTGCGCGGCCGGGCGACATCGGCGCCGACGTCTGCCACCTCAACCTCCACAAGACGTTCTGCATTCCACACGGCGGCGGCGGACCGGGGATGGGACCGATCGGCGTTGCGAAGCATCTTGTGCCATTCCTGCCTGGCCATCCGGTCGTGCCGATCGGCACCCCGACCGCGAGTGGCGCGGTGAGCTCGGCGCCATGGGGCAGCGCGAGTATCCTGCCGATCTCGTACGTCTACATCCGGATGATGGGCGGCGAGGGACTGACCCGCGCGACGAAGATGGCGATCCTCAACGCCAACTACATCGCGACGCGACTCGATCCGCACTACCCGGTGCTGTTCAAGGGCAGCAACGGCACCGTCGCGCACGAATGCATCATCGACCCGCGCGGCCTCAGGGGCGCGACTAGCGTCGAGGTGGAGGACATCGCCAAGCGACTGATGGACTACGGCTTCCACGCCCCGACGGTCAGCTTCCCGGTGGCCGGCACGCTGATGATCGAGCCGACGGAGAGCGAGTCGAAGGCGGAGCTCGACCGGTTCTGCGACGCGATGATCTCGATTCGCGAGGAGATCGCCGATATCGCCGGCGGTGTGCTCGACAAGATCGATAATCCGCTGAAGCACGCACCGCACACGCTCGATCAGGTCGTGACCGACGCCTGGCCGCACGGGTATTCGCGCGAGCGGGCCGCGTTCCCGCTGGCCTACGTGCGCGACCGCAAGTTCTGGCCGAGTGTCGCCCGCGTCGAAAGCGCATATGGCGATCGGAATCTGGTCTGTTCCTGCCTGCCGACAGACGCCTATGCCGAAGCGGTCAGCGCGTGACCGCGTCGCGCCGCCGGTTGCTGCCTAACGCGATGCTCCTCGTCGCGTTAGGCACGCTCATCGCCTGCGGCCGCCCCGATCCCGACGATTCACCGTGGGCGAAACGCGTCAAGCCACCGGCGTACCACGCGGACAGCGCGCGGATCGTCACGTTGGCGATGCGCGCGCTCGGCGATTCGATACCCATGCGCGTCGATGCGATGACGCGGGGTGATCAGGGCTGGCAGGTCCGCCTGCTGCCCCGCCGCGGCGGCACCGTCGGCGGGGGAATGGTCTGGGTGGACGCGAACGACTCGTCGGTCACGGTCGTGAAGCGGTACTAACGCCAGCCGTCCGCCATGAGCAGGAAGCGACAGCGAGGACCGCTGTCACTCAACGCTAACGGCTCATGGCTAATAGCTGCTCACTGCCCGACGTGCTTCCTGTACTCGTCGGGCCCGAGCAGCGCGTCGCGATCGGCGTCGCCCTTCACCCGGAGCTTGATCATCCAGCCATCGCCGTAGGGATCGCTGTTGACCAGAGCCGGCTCCTTGTCGAGGCGCGTGTTGACCTCGACCACTTCGCCGGACAGCGGAGAGAACAACTCGGAGACCGCCTTCACCGCTTCGACCGTCCCGAACACGTCATGCGGGCCGAACGAAGCACCAACTTTTGGCAACTCGATGTAGACGACATCCCCGAGTTCGCCCTGCGCATAGTCGGTCACGCCGATCACTACGACGTCCGCGTCAGGCGTCTGCTTCACGTATTCATGCTCTTCAGTGTAGAGCAGTTCGTTCGGAATTTCAGCCACGACGCGCCTCGTGCGGTGAGGGAGATGATCGGCGCGAAGTCTACCCGCGCGGAGGCGCGAGTGTCAAGGAATCGCGGTGCGCCAGCGCATCTGCCTCGGCGACCAGCGCACGCCACACTTCGTCGACGCGCGCCTCGAGTTCGGCGAGCGTCCCGTCGTTGTCGATGACGAAATCCGCACGTGCGCGTTTGAGGTCGGCCGGCATCTGCTGCGCGATCATCGCCATCGCTTCGGTTTCCCGCAGCCCGCGATCGCGCACCAGGCGCTCGAGGCGCAGCGGCCGCGGCGCGTCCACCAGCACGATGCGTTCGAATCCGTCAGCAAGATTGTTCTCGAAGAGAAGCGGGATGTCGCAGACGACAAGCCGATCACCGCGCGCGCGGGCGCTGCCCAGGAGATCGGCACGCATGCGCTCGACGACCGGGTGAATGATTGCATTCAGTGCGCGTAGCTCGTCGGCGCTCTGGAAGACGATGCGACGCAGCGCACCGCGATCGAGTGCGCCGTCTGGCGCGATTACGCTCTGGCCCCAGCGTTCAACGATCGCGTTGTATCCCGCAGTGCCAACGTCGACCGCGCGACGAGCCAGCACGTCGGCGTCAATCAGCGTGGCGCCACGCGCCGCGAGCAGCGCGCCCGCGGAGGACTTGCCAGACGCGATGTTGCCAGTGAGCCCGACGAGCAGCAACGTCAGCTCGACGAGCCGTGGGCGACGACCGCGGCCGGGCGGGACGGGGGACCATTTTGCACGCGCCCAAGCTAGGACGGCGCCCGATGCGCTGTCAACGCGATTCATCGCGTTCGGCTTTGTGCGCAATCCAGCGCGGCTCCGCACAGGCTCGGCGAGGTCAGGCGCGTGCGCGGAAGTTGCATCGATGACATGAGACCATACTCAGACCCCACACCGATGCTCGATCCTCGCACACTGGGATTCCAGAAGCTTGCTGCGCTCGGGGCAGTCGCCGCGGCGGGTGGACTCGTGCTCGTCCTCGGGGCCGTATTCTTCTTCATTCATCCATATCCACGCGGTGGAATGGATGTCACCCACTACACGCTGACGCTGATGGCGTTCACCGGCGTGCTCGGGGCGATCATCGTGGTTCACCTCGCGCTGGGCCACCAGCTCTGGCACGGTCCGGTCGCCGGGAGCGCGGGGGATGATCCGCGCGTCGCACGAATCCGGCGCAAGGCGAGATCCTGAATCGGGCGAGGCATTAGCGACCTGTTCAACCCGCGCGACGCAGACGGAACATGCGTTTATCCGCAGCCGGTCTGGGCTTCGTCGCTCGTCGGCACGGGCGGGCAGGTAGTCTGCGACAACTTTCGCAGATTGCTTGGATCACCGTGCAGCATCGGATGGCTTCGCCAAGGTAAACAACTGTGCAGTAAAGACTTACGTATTCTTCTCAGCTCGGTATGGGCGTTGCTTTAGCAGGGTACGGAATCGTCGCCACCCTCGGTGGTGAGGTCCTGCTACCCCCCATTAGGAGTCAACCCAATGCTGCGCACTGCACGCAAGGGCTTTACGCTGATCGAGCTGCTGATTGTCGTCGTCATCATCGGCATCTTGGCCGCGATCGCGATCCCGAAGTTCGCGAACACGAAGGAAAAGGCGTACATCGCCGCGATGAAGTCGGACCTGCGCAACCTGGTCACCGCGGAAGAGGCATTCTTCGCGGACTCGGTCAAGTACACGACCGACGTCACCCAGATGAAGTTCAAGCCGTCGACCGGTGTCTGGACGCCGACGATTGCGATCGGCGCCGGCTTCTGGTCGGCCG
>JANMBU010000008.1:0-154547 GCA_031360575.1 Gemmatimonadaceae bacterium | reverse complement strand
TGCGCAACCTGGTCACCGCGGAAGAGGCATTCTTCGCGGACTCGGTCAAGTACACGACCGACGTCACCCAGATGAAGTTCAAGCCGTCGACCGGTGTCTGGACGCCGACGATTGCGATCGGCGCCGGCTTCTGGTCGGCCGCGGTCACCCACACGCAGGTGACGGGCAAGAGCTGCCAGATTGCAGTCAACACGAACAACACGCTCGTGACGACTGCTGGCGACGGCGAGCCGGCTTGTAAGTAAGCGTTCGGCAGGATGCAGGACGCGCGGGCCAGGCTCTTCGCCTGGCCCGCGTTGCGTTCAGGGGCAGATGGACGAGCTGGCGCGTCGCGCCCGTGGGTCAGCCATTCATTCGCGCGATCACGTCGTCGCGGTACGCCCGGCCTAACGTGAGCGTCGCGCCGGTGGTCAGGAACAGCTTGTAGTCACCGGTTTCCATCGGCGCGAGTTCGCGGATGCGTGAGAGCCGGACGATCGTCGATCGATGCACGCGGACGAACTCCGCCGGGTCGAGCCGCTCGGCGATCGACATCATCGTCTCGCGGATCAGCGCGGAGTCGGAGGCCGTGTGCAGGCGGACGTTGTTCTCCGACGCCTCGATCCAGTCGACCGCCGCGGCATCGACGACCTTGAGCCGCTCCGCGGTGATGGCGACGAAGCGCACCGGCGTGTGCGTGTGGCGGGCGAGGTCGCCTAACGTGCTCTCGAGCCGCACCGTCCGCTCAGCGGCGATCGCGCCAGTACTGGCGCGACTGGCCTGACGTTCGACCGCGCGGCGGAGCGTCTCGCGGACCCCGTCGTCGTCGAACGGCTTGAGCAGGTAGTCAATCGAGTCGTTCTCGAAGACTCGCACCGCGTACGGATCGTAGGCGGTCACGAACACGATCGCCGGCCGCGCACTGGCTTCGAGCTGCGTCGCGACCTCGATGCCGGTGAGGATCGGCATCTCGACGTCGAGGAAGACAGCGTCCGGATGGAGCTCGTCGCAGGCCTCGAGCGCCGCGAGACCATCGGCGCATTCGCCGACGACGTCAGCGCGGGGGTCGGTGTCCAGCGCGCCACGCAGTGCGCTGCGCACCAGCGGCTCATCGTCGGCGATCAGTACGCGGAATGGTCGAGGCATTCGCGCCGGTGAGTGGGGGTCAACGCTGCGCTACCACTATACACGCTCGCCCGGTTTTAGCGAGAGGGAAGATGACATCGGGATGTCGTGCATCCCCTGCATCGCCGTCGCCGTCGCGCACACGGTTCGCACCGGGCAGCGCCCGCAGTGCGCCACCCGTGCGGTGCAGACCAGCGCGCCGAGCTCCATCAGCGCCTGGTTGTGCGTCCACGTCGCTGTGCCGGTGCGTGGCAGCGAGCGCTCGGCGATCCGCCAGAGGACCGTCAGGTCGCGCGCACGCTTCGGCGACAGCGACGGTGCAAACACTCGCGACAACACTCGCGCGACATTCGTGTCGACCAGCGCGGCGCGCTTGCCGTAGGCGAATGAGGCGACCGCCCCCGCGGTGTAGGCACCGATCCCCGGGAGTGCGCGCAACTCGTGCGGTTCGCTCGGCAGCGCGGCGCGGCGGCGGGCGCCATCGCCGGTGACCTGCGCGGCGAGGCGGTGCAGGTTCCGCGCGCGGGCATAGTACCCGAGGCCGGACCACGCTTCCATCACCCGCGCCGGCGTCGCCCGCGCAACGTGGGCGAGCGAGGGAAAAGTCTTCAGGAATTCATGATACTTCGGCACGACGCGCGAAACCTGCGTCTGCTGCAGCATCAGTTCGGACACGAGGATCCGGTATGCATCGCGCGTTCGCCGCCACGGAAGATCGCG
Source organism: Gemmatimonadaceae bacterium (assembly GCA_031360575.1). Classification (GTDB taxonomy): domain Bacteria; phylum Gemmatimonadota; class Gemmatimonadetes; order Gemmatimonadales; family Gemmatimonadaceae; genus JABFXC01. The sequence continues at coordinate 152,723 of JANMBU010000008.1, read as the reverse complement.
CGCCGACCGGCGATACCACGCTCGCAGGCGACGTCCGAAGTCACTCAGTGCTAGCGGGTCGAGTCCCGCTGCGATGTCAGTCGCTACTTCGGAGTCCAGATCGGATTCCCGGTGAACAGGCCGTCAGTGAAACCGATGTGGTGCGCGAGGTACAGGCCGAACGCGATGCTCGCAAAACCCGCCGAATAGCGCAACAGCTGCCGCGCGCCGTCGATGTGGCGCGACGCGTAGAGCGAGGGCAAGGCGATGGCAATCGTGACGACCACCATCCCGGCAATCGTGCCGATGCCGAAGAGCACGAGATACCCGGCGGCCAGCAGCGGGCTGGCGATCAGCGGGAGCGCGAGCAGCGTGAACGCCGCCGACCCGGCCATGCCGTGAATCGTCCCGACGATCACCGGCCGCGCGCTGCTGTCGATCATCCGCTCGCTGGCCTTGCCTCCGACGACGCTGACCACGCCGAGCACCACCAGCATCACCGCGACCACCAGCTCGAGCGTCAGGCCTAACCATAGCGGCATCGCCAGCTTGAGGATGATCATCGCCCCGCCGACGGCGAGCAGCGTCAGGGTGTGACCGAGTCCCCAGAGCGCGCCGATCGACGCAGCCTTGGGGAGCGATCGCTGCCGGCTGACGATCGTCGTCACGGCGACGACATGGTCGGCATCGGTGGCGTGCCGCATCCCGAGCAGGAAGCTGATGACGAGAATGCCGAACGACGTGAGCATTGCGGCCAAATCTAGCATCGCTCCGGGCCGGAGCGACAGCGCGGCAGGGCGGTGATTCCGTGGGCGGCCGGTGCGGCCTTGCGGCCGGTCCCGGGGATTGCCATGATCGAGCGCTGCCGCGGCGCTGCATTGCGCGGCCCAAAATACAAGGAGGCCGTCATGCATCCGTTCCGGAAGCGCAGACTCTCACCGTCACTCGCGCGGTTCGCCGCACTCTTCGCGGTCGCCGCACTCGCCGCCTGCGACGCTGACACGAACCCCACCGCGGTAAGGACCCCCCCCGCAGCGCGCGTCGCGCAGGCCGCCGAAGGCGACGGCGGGCCGGGTATCGGCAACCTGTCGATCATGACCTACAACATCTATCAGGGAACGGAGCTGCAGAATTCGATTGCCGCGACGACCCCGTTCGCCTTCATCGTCGGCGTCGCCCAGGATTTCGCGATGATGCACCAGACGAACTTCGCCGAGCGGGCCAACGCGATCGCCGCCGAGATCGACTCGGCGCGCCCCGACCTGGTCGGGATGCAGGAGGTCGCACTCTGGCGGACCGCACCACACACCTCGCCCGCGACCCCCGCGACCACGGTCGACCAGGATTTTCTCGCGATGCTGCACGCTGCGCTCCGCGCTCGCGGACTGCATTACGCGACCGTGTCGCGCGTGGACAATTTCGACGTGCAGGGGCCGGGGCTGTTCCCCACCGGATTGGTCGACGTCCGCCTGACCGACAGCGACGTGATCATCGCGCGGACCGACGAGGGCGATGACGACGATGGTGGTCGTGCACTGTCTCTCTCCAATCCGCAGTCATCGAACTTCGCGACGAATCTGCAGATCAGGACCGCGGTCGGGCCGGTCACCGTACTCGAGGGGTGGGCATCGATCGACGTCGCGACACGCGGTGGGCCGGTCCGGTTCATCACGACGCATCTCGATGCCTTCGCGCCGCCGATCCGGTTGGCGCAGGCGAACGAGATCCTCCACGGGCCGGCGAACACGTCACTCCCGGTGATCCTCGCCGGTGACCTCAACACGACGAGTGTGACGGACACCTACGCGGCGATCAGCGCCGCCGGCTTTGGCGATGTCTGGTCGGAGTTGCACCCGTCCGAGGTGGGATTCACCTGTTGCCAAGCCCTCCCAACCATCGTGAACCCGGTCTCGGTGCTTCACGAGCGCGTCGACCTGATGCTCGTCCGCGGCGCCGTGTCGCCGCACCGGATCCAGCAGGTCGGGGCGACACCGGATACGCGGACGCCGTCGGGGCTCTGGCCGTCGGACCACGCCGGCCTCGTGGCTCGCTTCAAGATGACGAAGGCGGACTGAACGCAAGACCGATCGGCGGGAATTAGGAGCAGAGTATTACTAATTCTCGCCGGTCATCCTCGCGACACCCGCTTGGTCTTCCGCTTGAAGAAGTCCATCAGGTGAACTGGCCTAACGTCATCGTCGTCGTGAACTGTGCCTTGCCGCGGGCGATCTCGCTGACGCGCTCCCAGAGCCGACAAGGGAGGAGCTTCGCGCTCGTCCTTTTCTTTCTCCGCCGGCTCACCGCCCGCTGTTACCGCCAGTCGATGAGAGCCGTCTAATCCAGTAGCGCCGATGGCGCCCGCGCGACGGAATCTCTTGATCCAGGAATCGCCCCCTTACCGCGCCGCACCATGGTGGCCCCGCCTAACGGCGGCGTTGGCGATGCGCGCACGGGTGTCAAGAAATCTGACATATGGAAACTGAACAGGCACCTTGCCCTTATGTCCGGGCATTTTAACTAGTCCATCGCCCATCCAAAAACTTAAGTCATTGTAGAATAATGACTTGAGAAAGGGCCCTTCTCTTGCTTCAGTTGAGCTCGGATAGTCACGACCACGGAGGTCTGATGCGTTTCGACCGCGCCGGATTCAGCTTGGCTGAACTGCTGATCGTCATTGTGGTGATGGGGTTGCTCGGTGCGTTCGGCTTTCCCAGGCTGCGCGCGACGACCACCAGCATGTCGGTACGGTCGGCCCGCCAGCAGACCGCCGAGATGCTGGTCATCGCTCGCGCGGCCGCGGTCCAGAACGGATCCGAAGCGCGGTTCATACGCGCCGGCAACGTGGTGCGGGTGACGGTCGATTCGAACGGCACCTACGTGACGCTGAGCGTCCGTGATCTCAACCAGGAACACGGCGTCACTGTCGCCGTCGGCGGAGCAGCGCCGCGCGACACCGTTCGTTTCGACCCACGTGGCGTCGCGATCGGACTGACCGGGGCCGCCACCATCAAGTTTTCAAATTCCACCGCATTGGACTCCATATGCGTCTCGAAGCTCGGCAAGGTCGCGCGTACCGGATGCACGGCATGAGTCCGCGACGCCAGAACACCCGTGCCCGCGGGACGTCAGGCAACTCCGTCCGCGCCGGCTTCACCCTCGTCGAGCTGCTCGTCGCGATGATGATGTTCGCGGTCGGGATGCTCGCCCTCGCCTCGACCGCCGCCGGCGTGACGCGGATGATGGGCGGCGCGACGCGCCAGACGCTGGCCGCCAACGTCGCCCAGTCGCGCCTCGAGCGCATTCGTTCCAGCAAGTGCTCGACGCTCACGAGCGGTATCGACACTGTGCGCGGCGTGATCAGCACCTGGACGGTCCAGGCGGTGACTCGCGGCGTCAACGTCACCGAAACGATCGTCTATCCAACGCCGAAGGGCACGCGCACGCGCACCTACAACACCACACTCTCGTGTTGACCGCGCCACGCGACCCGCGGCGCGAATCGCGCGCCGGCGTCACCCTCGCCGAGCTGATGGTGGTCCTCGTCATCCTCGGCCTCGTCGGTGCCGTCATCCTCAGGGTCATCGTCCGACAGCAGCGCTTTTATGCGAGCGCCGCTGAGATCACGAGCACCCGTGGCGACCTTCGCGACGTGGCGACCATACTGCCGACCGACCTGCGGGGCATCTCGAGCGCCGGCGGCGACATCTATGCGATGTCCGATTCGTCGATCGATTTCCGGCTGCCCGTGGGCACGTCGGTGGCGTGCCAGCTCGGCGTCGGGTTGACTTCGATCGTCGTCCCGCCATCGACACTGGCGTCGCGCAGTGCCGTCACAACGTGGAGGGGGACGCCACAGGCTGGCGACTCCCTCATGATCTACGACGACGGTGCGACCACGGCGACCACCGACGACTCGTGGAAGCGCTACAAGATCTCGCTGGCGCCGGCTGCTGCGGCTTGCCCGACGACCACCGGCTTCACCGGGACCGCAGCCGAAGCCGCGGCCGGCGTCAACCTCCCGCTGTCGCTGGCACTGCCCGGCACTTCCCCCCAAGGGTCGCCGATCGTCTTCTTCCGCCGCGCGCACTATGGGTTGTTCCTGACCAGCTCCGGCAAGACGATGCTCGGCTACTTCGATTGTCCGGCTGGCGTCTGCGGCTCGCCAACTCCGATAGCCGGTCCGTTCCTGCCGTACGCAGCGACCGGCAGCGGCCTGCAGTTCTCGTATTACGACTCGACGGGGACAGTCACCGCGGTCACCACCAACGTCGCGCGAATCGACGTCGTCGCCCGCGCGGAGACGGCCGCTCCGGTCGCGCTCGTAGGCAGCAGCCGGAGCTATGTCCGCGATTCGCTGGCATTCACCGTTGCACTGCGTAACCGGCAGTAATGCTCATAATCAGAGGACACATGCGCTCTACACGCGAACGTAAGGGCATGGCGATGGGACTGGTGCTGATCGCGATCGCCGTGATCAGCGTCATGATCGTCGGCGCCTACTACGCCAACATGCAGGAGTATCGCCTCGGGACGAACAACCTGACCCAGGCGCGCGCAATGACGGCCGCCGAATACGGGCATGGCGCCGTCTACCAGGGTTGGAGCCGGAGCTGGAACGGCTTCCGCGCCGGGACTACCTTCGTCATGCCTTACGGTCCGGGCGACGGGTCGATCGACACCGTGCGGATCACGAAGCTGAACGCACTGTCGTACCTCATCGCGTCGGAGGGCCGCTCGGGCAATGGTCCGCACGGCGGCGCACGCCGCCGTGCCGGGCTGGTCGTCAGGCTGTCGGTGCCCCAAGTGACGATGCTCGGCGCGATCACGACCAAGGGCACCGTGAAGATCGGTGGCTCGACCTCTTTGAGCGGCATCGACACGACGCTCGCAGGATGGAACTGTCCGCCGGTCGGAGCGCCAGTAGCTGGCGCCGTCGTGCCTGCGCTCTCCAACCTGTCCGCCGGCGGTTCGTGTGCCGGCTTTACCTGCATCAAAGGAACGCCGCTCGTCAGCATCAGCGCGGCGGCGGCAGATACCAATACGTATTTCAGCTACGGCGGAATTAAGTGGGCCGACCTCGTCGCGATGGCCGACAAGTCGGTCAGCGGAACGATGACCGGTGTTGGGCCATCGATCAGCGGCGGGTCATGCCGGACCTCCGACAACAAGAACTGGGGCGATCCCGCCCGCGCAGTAACAGCCGGAGCATGCGAGAGCTATTTCCCGGTCGTCTACGCGCCGGGCGACGTCTCGGTCAATGGCAACGTCGGCCAAGGCATCCTGCTGGTGAACGGAAACTTGAGCATCCAGGGCGGGTTCAGCTTCTACGGACCGGTCATCGTGCGCGGAACCGTGAAGCTCACGGGCACCGGTAACCACATCACCGGCAGCGTCCTCGCCGCGAGCGTTATCGACAGCACCGCGGCCAGCATGTTGAGCGGCAACTCGTCGATCCAGTTCTCCCGCTGCGCGAACACCATGGCGTTGCAGCGCACCGCGCTTCCGGTCAAGGCACCACAGCGCAGCTGGTCGGAGCTGTTCTAGACCGCGCTTCGGTGCCAACCGCCGGCGACGGCGAGCCTGGCCGGCAAGCAAGCGGTAACGTTAGGCTTGACGATCGAAGACACGGGCCAGGCGACATGCCTGGCCCGTGTCGCGTTCCGATCGCACCAGCGTCGCCGTGACCCGCACCTCGATTGACGCCGAGATTGGTTGGCGCCGATCCTGAACCGGACGACCAGTCCGGCGCGGTCCGGCGTGCCGTGCCTAACGCGAGGCCCTGCGCAGCGGAATCGTGCCATGGTGCTCGCGCTTTCGCAGCTGGTACAATGGGGGGGTTGACAAAAACTCCGCTGCAATCGTGACTGTGCACACAGCCTGCGCAGAGTGCTTAGCCGAGATTTGCCCACGTGATTCTTCACGGCAAATCCCCCTTGTCCAACCAGGAGATCCATGCGTGTCCCAATGCTTGTCGTGGCGATGATTGCCACTCCCCTGTTCGCTGTTGCCGCCCAGGGGCAGAGTACGGGCGACCACGTCAACAATCGCTTCAAGGTCTGCGAGAAGCTGTCGAAGGCGAATAACAAGCAGGGCTCGGACGTGGCAGGCAACTCGGCCAAGCCGCGCCGCGAACCGAAGAAGTGCGTTCCGCTCGACCCGCCACCGGTGACTCCGCCGGCGAGTGGGATTGCCGAAGTCCACGGCCTGGCGTTCAATGACGTGAACGCGAACGGCGTGTTCGATCTTGGCGAGACGCCGCTTGCCGGTTGGCCGATTCAACTCGCCGGCCCCGTGAGCTCCATGGTGACGACCGCGTCGGACGGCACGTACAGCTTCGTGGCCCTCCCGGTCGGCGTGTACACCGTGTGCGCGGCGGCGGGGAAAGCTCAGGCCGCGCCGGTTGGTGGGCCGACCTGTCCATCGGGCGCGTCCGGCTATGCGGTCGAAGTCCCGTCTTACCTGCCGAGTGTCTGGTACCTGGATATCGATTTCGCGCTGCACTAGGCGCACTGCAGGGCACCAACGAACGAGCCTCGGGTGAAGTCGCCCGAGGCTTCTTCGTTTTCCAGGGATCGCCACGCGGGTACGTTATTCCCGCGTCATCCCGCCGCCAGCCGCTCTACGACACCCGCTTCGTCTTCCGCTTGAGGAAGTCCATCAGGATGAACTGGCCTAACGTCATCGTCGTCGTGAAGTACGCCTTGCCGCGGGCGATCTCGCTGACGCGCTTCACGAACTCGACCAGCGCCCGGTCGCGCGCCAGCATGAACGTGTTGATGACGATGCCGCTCTGCCGGCAGCGGGCGACCTCCTTCAGCGTCTCGGCGATGACGCCGGCGTCGAGCCCGAATGAGTTCTTGTAGATCCGGCCGTCAGGCAAGGTCAGGGCGCTCGGCTTGCCATCGGTGATCATGATGATCTGCCGCATGTCCTTCTTCTGCGCGAGCAGCAGCCGGCGAGCGAGCTTGAGCCCTTCGGCCGTGTTCGTGTGGTACGGCCCGACCTGCGCACCGGCCAGGGCGCCGAGCGGGATCTCCTCGGCGCTGTCGTGAAAGAGGAGGAGCTTGATCGTGTCGCCGGGGAACTGCGTCCGGATCAGGTGCGTCAGCGCGAGGGCGACTTTCTTCGCCGGGGTGAAGCGGTCCTCGCCATAGAGGATCATCGAATGCGAGCAGTCGAGCATCAGCACCGTCGCGCAACTCGAGCGATACTCCGCCTGGCGGACCATCAGGTCGGGATAGTCGATGTCGAGCGGGACGGTGATCTCCCCGGTGCGGGCGAGTGACCGCTTCAACGTGGCGATGACGTCGAGGTTGAGCGTGTCGCCGAACTCGTACTCCTTGACGTCACCGTCAGCCTCGATGCCGGTGGCGAGATACGGCGTGTCGTGGCTCCCCGCGCTCGCCTTGCCTAACGATCCAAGCAGCGACCGCAGCGTACGGTAGCCAAGGAAGTCGATCGCCTTGTCGGTAAGGTTGAACTGGACGTCGCGCGCCGCGGCCTGGGCGAGCCCGCCCTTGCCGGTCACCGACTGGTGGCCGGCCGGCATCTGCGGCTGGTTCTCGATGTTGAGGAATCCTTCCTCCATCAACCGCTTCACCAGCGAGTCGAGGATTGCGGCCAGCTTCGCCTGCCCGTCGGGATCGCCGTCCGCGTCACCGCGCAGCGCCTCGAGCATTTCAGGAGTGAACTGTCCGCTCTCGATCAGTGCATCGAGGATCGCCCGCTTCAGCGCGTCGAGCGAGCGGTCGCCTTCCTCGTCCGCGTCGTTCCAGCCGAACGCGTTCCCCTGCCCGCCGGCGAACCCCGACTGCAGCAGAAAATCCGCCAGCTTGTCAAGCAGCGCCTGAAGATCGACCGCATCGGCCAACTCCGGGCTGAACTTCGTGTAGGTGTGGGACTTCATGTCTTCACGTTACTGATGGTCGCGCGGCGGGGAAAGATCTCGGACGGCCGGCCGTTACCCTTTAGCCGTTAGCGCTGAGCAACGGCGTTGGAGTGACGCGGAAGTGCCGCGGTTTCTTGACGCTAACGGCTAATGGCTAATGGCTAATGGCTAATGGCTAATGGCTCTTTTCTGCGACAGGTGCAGCGCAACATCAACTGCGGTTTAGATTCGGACTGTGCGCGAGACTCCCCTCCACGTCCGCTCGATACGAACGCTCCGGCGGAACAACCCGTTCCGCGTGCTCGCCGAGCACCGGAACTTCCGGATCTTCTGGATCGGACAGACGCTGTCGCTGATCGGGACGTGGATGCAGGTGATGGGCGAGGGCTGGCTCGCCCTCGAGCTGACCAACAACGCGTTCCTCGTGACGCTTGTCAGCGCCGTCGGTGCGCTTCCCGTGCTTGCGCTGTCGATGCAGGCTGGAGTGGTCGCCGATCGCGTCGACAAGCTGAAGCTTGTGCGCGCGATGCAGGCGCTGATGCTCATCGAGGCGATTACGCTCTGGGCGGTCACGATCTCCGGGCACGTCAACATTCACTGGCTGCTCGGCCTCGCCGCACTCAGCGGAATCTTCAGCGCGTTCGAGATTCCGGCGCGCCAGGCGATGATGATCGAGCTGGTCGGGCGCGAGGATCTCGCCGGCGCGATCGCGCTCAACTCGAGCGGCTTCAACCTCGCGCGCATCGTCGGGCCGGCGATCGGCGCGGTGGTCATCGCCACCGCCGGCATCGCCTGGTGCTTCGCGCTGAACGCGGTCAGCTACCTCGCGGTAGTGATTGGCCTTTACATGATCCACCTCGCGCCGCACGTCGAACGGGCGCGCCGAGCCGGCGGTGGAGAGATGCGCGCGGGCATCCGCTACATGCTGTCGACGCCGGAGGTGCGCATCCTGATGATCATCGTCACGGTGGTCAGCGTCTTCGGTGCGCCATACATCGCGCTGATGCCGGTGATTGCCCGCGACCGCCTCGGCACCGGCGCCGGTGGTTACGGCTCGCTGCTCACGGCGATCGGGATCGGCGGCCTCACCGGCGCGCTCTTCCTCGCTGCGGTCGGCTCACGGGTCAAGCGTGGGCGACTGCTCGCCTGGTCTACCGTCGTCTTCGGCGCGATGCTCATCGCGCTTGCGATGACGCGGGCCTTTCACGTCGCCTGGGCGATCCTGCTCGTCGCCGGTTGTGCGATGATCCTCAACGGTGCGCTCTGCAACGCGCTCCTTCAGGCACTCGTCCCCGACGAATTCCGCGGTCGGCTGATGGCCGCGTATTCGCTCGTCGTTGTCGGGCTGTCGCAGGTCGCGGGCAACTTCGTCGCCGGAGCGGTTGCCCGCGCGGCGGGCCCACAGTACGCGGTCGCCGGTGGTGCGCTGATCATCCTCGCTGTCGTCGCCTGGTCGTTCTCGTCGCACCGCGAGCTGATGCGACTCTAGTGCGCGGCCGTCAGGCCAGACGCTCGCGGGCCGCGCGCACGATCGTCTCGGCCGCACCGTCGATGCCGAGCCACGACGTGTTGACGCAGAGATGATAGTTGTCCACCGCCTGCCAACTGCGGTTCCAGTGACGGCGGACGTACTGCTCGCGCGTCCGGTTGGTGTCGTCGACGATGCGCGTCGCTTCCGCTTCGCTCACGCTCAGGCGGCGTGCGGCGCGGGCGATCAGCGCCGCGCGCGGCGCGTAACAGAAGACGTGGAGTGCATCGGTGCGCTCGGCGAGCTGCGACTGGGCGCCGCGGCCGACCAGCACGACGTTGCCCCGCGATACCGCCTCGTCAACGATCTGGGCCGTCACCGCGACCAGCTGCTCCTCGGTCGGGGCGCCCATCGGGTGCTCGCCGGTGATCAGCATCTCGGGCGAGCCTAACGTCATCGCGCTGGCCAGCCGCTCGACCAGCGACGGGACGCGTTCCTCGCGCGCCTCGACCTCCTCGGCCGACATGTCGAGCCGGGCAGCGACCGCATCGACGATTTCGTTGTCGAGCAGCTCCCAGCCGAGTGAGGCAGCGACCTTGTTCGCGACCTCGGAGCCGCCGGAGCCGTACTGCCTGGAGATCGTGATGATCGACATCGGTCAGCGCGGCCGCGGCGTGATCGGCTGCAGGTCGTCGGGGCCGACGGTGCTGCGCCGCATGTGCTCGACCACCTCGAAGCCTAACGCGTCCCAGGCGAGGTTCGACGCCGGGTCATCGGCGACGCTGTGCAGCCGCGCCTCGTCGAGCCCGCGCTCGGCGCACCAGCTCCGCGCCGCGGCGACGAGCGAGCGCAGTGCGCCGCGCCGTCTCGCCTCCGGACGGACGTACGCGCTCGAGATGTAGCCGTAGCGCGCCGGCTCGAGCAGCGGCGAGCTGGTTGACTCGACGCAGCGGATGATGCCGATGACGCGCCCGTCCGCTTCGGCGAGAAAAATCCGCTCGTTAGGCGATGTCAGCTGGGCGGCGAACATCCGGCGCGCCCGCTCCGGCGCATCGGCGCGGAGACGGGCGTAGACCGGATTGGCGCCATGCTCGTGCAGCAGCGCCATGCGCAGCTCGACCACGTGCGAGAGATCGGCCGGCGTCGCCGGACGAATGTGGACCGCGCGGCGAACGGCGGCCCGGGTCGTCACGCGCTCAGGCCACCGCCGAACATGTCCTCGTTCGGCCGGCGCCGCTTCTCCGGCGTCGCCCGACCATAACGGCCGGCGTCCGAGCGCGACACGCGCTTCCGCGCGACCAGTGCCTCGAGCACCAGCTCCGACACGGCGACGACAGTCCCGTCATCCGGATCGTCGCCGGCCAGCAGCGGCGAGCGGGCGAGATCGCCAAGCCCGGGCACGCTCGAGAACGCCGCCGCCAGCGCTGCGTCAGGCGCGTCGTCGGTCACCTGCAGCGCGCCGCCGCCATCGAACCACATCACGATCTCGTCCACCGCCGCGTCACCGACGCGTCCCTTGAACGTCGCCTCCGACGCGCGACGAATCAGCTCGCGCGCGATCACGTGCCCGCCGATCAGCTCACCCTCGTATTCGAGCTCGAGCTTTCCCGTAATTGCCGGAAGCGCCGCGTACACATCGGAGATGCGCGCCGTTGCAGTCTCCTCGCCCGCCATCACCGCGCGCCGCTCGGCGTTCGACACGACGTTCTCGAGAAGACTGATCGGCAACCGCTGTGACACCCCGGACCGCTTGTCGATCCGCTTGTCGGTGCGCGCCTCGAACGCGACACGCTCGGCCACCTCGGCGATGATGTCGGGCACCCGCACCGACGAGTCCTCGCGCTCGGTCCACGCTTCCTGCTCGGTGATCTCCATGCCGAGATCGACCGTCTCCGGATAATGCGTGAGGATCTCGCTGCCGATGCGGTCCTTGAGCGGCGTGATGATCTTGCCGCGCGCTGTGTAATCCTCGGGGTTCGCCGTGAAGCAGAGCAGCACGTCGAGCGGGAGACGAACGGGATAGCCCTTGATCTGGACGTCGCCCTCCTGCATCACGTTGAACAAGCCGACCTGCACCTTGCCGGCAAGATCGGGAAGCTCGTTCAGCGCGAAGATCCCGCGGTTCGCCCGCGGCAGCATCCCGTAGTGAATCGTCAGCTCATCGGCGAGAATGTGTCCGCCGCGCGCGGCCTTGATCGGATCGACATCGCCGATCAGGTCGGCGATCGTGACGTCAGGCGTTGCCAGCTTCTCGACGTAGCGCTGGTCGCGATCGAGCCAGGCGATCGGCGTGTCGTCACCACCCGCCTCGATCGCCAGCCGCCCGAACTTGGAGATCGGACGGAAAGGGTGATCGTTGATCTCGCTTCCGGCGATGACCGGCGTCGCATCGTCGAGCAGCGTGACTAACGCTCGGAGGATGCGTGACTTCGCCTGCCCGCGCAGCCCGAGCAGGATGAAGTTGTGCCGGCTGAGCAACGCGTTCACGATCTGCGGCATCACCGTGTCCTCGTAGCCGAGGACGCCCTCGAATACCGGGCCACCAGTCGCGAGCCGCGCGATGAGGTTCGTGCGGAGTTCGTCCTTTACCGTCCGTGAAGCACGGGCAGCGTTGGCGAACGGGGAGCGCTTCAGGGCGCCCAGGGTCTGTGGACGGGATGCGGGCACGGCGTGTTCTCGGGGCGGGAAGCTGACGAATGAATAGCCCGGCGCAGCGTTCCTGTCGAGAAGGAACGGGTCGCCTGCCGGGCTCGCGCAATCATACGATGGCGCTAGGGCCTCAATGCATGAAACAGGGAGTCAGTGCCCGATTTTGCTCCCCCGTCTCCGCTAGCGCCGCGCTGCGATCGGGATCGAGGCCGCGCTGCTGATCGCCGATCCCTCGGCCGTGGGCACCGCTTCGACTTCGACGAGGTTGTCGTAGAACACCGGTCCGCGCCCCATGTCCGTTTCGCGCTGCGACGTCGTGTCGTTGACCGTTCGTCCGTCGATCGCGTAGCGTCCCCACCAGAGCGAGGGAGCCCACGCGACACCCGGACGAATTTCCGGAGCGACGCGCGCGGTCGCGACGAAGCCACCGCGATCGTTGCGGACGAGGACGCGCCCACCGTTGACGATGCCGCGCGGCGCGGCATCATCCGGATGGAGCAGGCACTCCGGTTCGCGCGCCTGACGGCGAAGCGAGTCGACGTTGACGAACGTCGAGTTGAGGAACTGGTGGGCGGGCGAGGTGATCAGCGTAAGCGGATACTTCGCTGCGAGCTCCGGCGCCGAATCAGGGTACTCGTAGGGCGCGGTGAAGGTGGGCAGTGGATCGAGTCCCATTTTCTCGAGCCGCTCCGATCGGAATTCGCACTTTCCGCTCGGGGTGCGGAACCCGCCCTCGACAAACGGCAGGTACGGAGTCGGCAGGTTGAGCCGCGTCCACCCCTGCTCGAGCAGCGTCTCGACCGTGATGCCGCGGAGCTTCGGGCCTGCGCCGGCGAGTGTCTGCCGGATCATCGTCAGGTCGTCGTCGGCGAGGCACGGATCCGTCAGCCCCGTCGCCTGCGCCAGCCGGCGAAAGATCTCGGTGTTCGGGAGCGCCTCGCCTAACGGCGCGATCGCCGGCCGGTTGAGCGTGATGTAGTGATGTCCATAGGCGAGATGAATGTCCCAGTGCTCGAACTGTGTCGTCGCCGGCAGCACGTAGTCCGCCCAGTTGGTGGTGTCGGTCGGGAAATGCTCGAGCACCACGGTGAGCAGGTCTTCGCGGGCGAGCCCGCGCTGCACCGCACCGCGGTCGGGCGCGACGACCGCCGGATTGGAGTTGTAGACGACGAGCGCCTTCACCGGCGGCCCGCCGACGCCGGCATCAGGCAGCGTGAGCGCGTCGCCGAGGCGGATCATGTTGATGTCGCGGGCCGCCGGCCCGAGGTCGGGGCGGCCCAGCACCTTGCGATCGAACTCGAAGTTCGCGCTGGTCGAGAGCTGCACGCCGCCGCCGGCGCGGCGCCAATGGCCGGCGATGGCTGGCAGGCAGGCGATGGTCCGCACCGCCATTCCGCCCCCGGCGTGGCGCTGCAGGCCGTAGTTGACGCGAATGAACGCCGCCTTCGCGCGGCCGAATTCCCGTCCGAGTGCGACGATGCGCTCGGCGCCGATGCCGGTGATCGCCGCGACGCGCTCCGGCGGATATTCAGCCGCCCGCTCGCGGAGCTCGGCTGCGCCTAACGTCCAGCGATCGATGTAGTCGCGGTCCTCGAGTGACTCGGCGAAGATGACATGCATGATCCCGAGCGCGAGCGCGGCATCGGTGCCCGGGCGGATGGCGATCCACTCGTCGCATTGCGCCGCGGTCCGCGTCTGCAGCGGGTCGATCGCGATCACCCGGGCGCCGCGCTCCCGGGCGCGGAGGATGAAGGGCCAGAGATGCGGGTTCGAGGTGAGGGTGTTCGATCCCCAGAGGAGAATCAGGTCGCTCTCCGGCACGCCCTCCGAGTCGGCGCCGATGTTCGCGCCGACGGTCATCTGCATCGCGACGGCGCCGGCCGTCGAGCAGATCGTCCGCAGCAGCCGCGACGCGCCTAACGCGTGGAAGAAGCGGCGGTCCATCGACTCGCCCTGAATCATCCCCATCGTGCCGGCATACGAGTAAGGGAGGATCGCCTGCGGTCCGTCGGACGAGTCGGCGATCGCCCGCAGCCGGCCGCCGATCTCGCGGATCGCCACGTCCCAGCTCACCGCCTCGAAGCGTCCCTCACCCTTCGCGCCGACGCGGCGGAGCGGCGTCGTCAGGCGATCCGTGTGGTACGTGCGCTCGACGTACCGATTCACCTTCGCGCAAAGAAAGCCGCGGGTGAACGGGTGCTCGCTGTCGCCAGCAACGCGGACGGCGCGGCCGTTCTCGACGGTCACCTGCCAGGCGCAGGTGTCGGGACAATCGTGCGGACACGCGCCCCGAACGAGGCCATCGCGCGCAAGGTCGAGCGTCGTGCTGCCGACGAGCGGAAGCTGGATTGCCATGCGGATCCTCGCGGCGAGCCGTCGCGACCGTCCGAGCGAGCGCTCGGCGATCGGCGATCGGGGGAGGTTACAGGATAATTACCCGTAAAGACTTGCGCTATAATATGTTAGCATCTGAAAAACCGTTCGGTGCGCGACCAGCGATTGAATAATAGCCTAGCCTGTGCGACGCGCGGTCTCGGCCGAACAACCCGTTGCCAGAGCAGGACTTGTGCGTCAGTTCGGCCTTGACAGAAAAATCGAACACCGTACATTTTCGGCCGATGAATCTTCCGAGCACCGCCTGTGTGCACGGACCACGCGTTGAGGAATCTCACGCCCAAAAGGAGAAAGGAATGAAGCGCCTGGCCCTCGTTGCCGCAGTGCTCGTGATCGCTGCCTGCACGACCAAGAAGGACACTGTTGTCGCCGATACCACCACGCTCATGCCGGCGCCGTCGGCGATGGACACCGGGATGAAGATGGATTCCTCGATGAAGATGTCGAAGGACACCGGCATGATGATGAAGAAGGACACGATGATGAAGCCGATGACCAAGACGATGAGCAAGACCACCACCACCAAGACGAAGCCGTAATCGTCGCGGTCTGCTGGTTTCCACGGGGCGCGACGATCAACGTCGCGCCCCGTGTTGCTTGTCCGCCCTCCTCCCTAACGGTCTTCTCCACTGTCTGGCGCGCCAAGCGCCGCAGCGATCGGCGCGATCCGCTCGGCGAGCGCGGCAGAGGTCAGCGTCGGCTCCGCGCCGCTGACATCGATCGGTGCGTCGAGCTCCACCCACGATACGCAGCCCTGGTAGCGCCGCGTCTCCACGACCTCGTGGCGTGAGCGCAGGTGCGACACGCGCACTGCCACTACCCGCACCTCCGGGTTGCCCCGGTACTCGAACCGTGACTGCACCGCGGGCCACGCCATTCCGTGCGCCCCCTCGATGGCGCGGAGCCGATCCAGCTCGCGAACGTGCCAGACGGCGACGACGTCGGCGACGTGCTCGATGCGAATGATCCCCTCAGGCGGCCGGCTGGAACCCACCGCACCGACACGCTCGGCAAACCGTGGCTGCAGCTCGGACGATTTTTCATGGAAGTATGTCGGGTAGAGCAGGAACCGCTCGTGCCTGACGGCGAAGCCAGCGCGCTGTTCGCGGATCCCGCCCTTCCGCACCATCGCCACGATCTCGCCGCTGGCCAGCGCATCGCAGAGCACCGCCCACTCCTTCAGTGCAGTTCGCTCGCCGTCAGGCAGCGCGGCGGCGTTCAGCCCGTCGCCGGCCGATGGGTCGGTCACCGTCGCCGCTCGCGCGCCCACCAGCGAAAGGCGTCGGGAATGGCGTCGGCCGGTGCGACGACCGGACGCCAGCCCAGCTCCCGCTCGGCGCGTGCGCTGGAGAAGGGATTGTCGCGCGCCACGAAGTTGAGCGACGCGTGCTGCAGGATCTCGCCGCCCGGGATAGAGAGCTTTCGCGCGAGCCACTTGACCGACGACAGCCCCGCGGCGATCGCGCCTAACGGTATGGGCAGCGGGATGATCGGGGTGCCAAGTCCCGTCGCCGCGAGCGCGACGAAGTCGCGGAGGGTGGTGTCGCCCTCGTTGGCAACGTTATAGGCGCGTCCGCCGGCGACGTCGGACGCCGCGGCGCGGATCGCGGCGTCGGCAACGCTCGCGGCATTGATGATGGCCAGCGTGTTCTTCCCGCCGCCGGGCAGGGGAAACGCGTGCAGTCGCGAGAACAGCCGTCCCATGCGCGGCACGAACTGGCGGTCGCGCTTTCCGTAGATGACGTCGGGCCGCACTGCGGTGGCCCATACTTCGCCGCGGTCGTGCGCGGCGATCACCAGTCGTTCGGACTCGCGCTTCGATCGCGCATAGAACGCGGCATCGGGAATCGGGGGCATCGGCGCATCCTCGTCAGTCGGCACACCGCTGGCGCGATACCGACCCTGCGGCCCGTACACCGCGACGCTGCTCACGTGCATGAGCCGTGCACCGGACGCGCGCGCGGCGGCGATCGCTGACTCGGTGCCGCCGACGTTCACGCTCCGATATGATTCCCAGTCGCCCGCCGCCGGCGTGATCGCGGCGGCCGCATGAAAGATGACGTCCGCGCCCGCGGCGGCTGCAGCGAACGACGCGGCATCGAGCACGTTTCCGCGCAGGAGGTCCGATGCGCCCAGCTCGCGAATCCAGGCAGCGTCGCGGGGCTCGCGCACCAGCGCGCGGACGGTCCAGTTGTCGGACGCGAGCTGCTCGGTGATGTGCGATCCGACCAGCCCCGTCGCCCCGGTGACGAGGGCAACCTTGTTCACCGGCGACCACTCTCCGTGATGCGCATCAGGCGGGGAAGGGGAGCCGAACCAGCCGGCCCTCCCGCTTGCCCCCGTCCCAGGTCGCGGTCAGCGTCGCGCCGGGCTCCACCTCGCGGCGCACCATCGCCAGCGCGATCGCGCCGAGTCGCGGGGTGGTCGCCCCACTGCGGACGTCGCCCACCGGCTTCCCGGCCTCGTCGCCTAACGCTGCGCCGCGCGGTGCCGGCTCGTCGGTCTCGAACACCAGCCCGCGCAGGTGGCGGTTGACGTGCCCGCGAAAGTGCACTCGCGCAACGGTCTCCTGCCCGGTGTAGCAGCCCTTCGTGTAGGAGATCGCGTGCAGCTCGTCGAGGTTGGCTTCCTGCGGGATCGTCGTCTCGTCGATGTCGACGCCCCACTCGGGGCGGCCGACTTCGATGCGCGCCATGTCCCAGGCGGCGAGACCACCGGGGCGGGCGCCGGCGTCAATCAGCTTCGCCCGCAGCGTCTCATGCAGCTCGGCCGGGACGAAGCAGTCGTAGGCATCGCTGCCCAACTCGGGACTGCGCGCGATAACGAGCATGGAACCCTCGAAGTCGGCGGTGAGGTGACCGTACGGCAGGAGGAGCCCCAGCGTCGCGCTGTGGGCGCCTAACACTTCGGCGAGAACCAGCCGGGCATTGGCGCCGGCGATGCAGAGGTCGTGGATCGTCGCCGATTCGTCGCTATACGGGCTGTTGCGAGGGTTCACGTACTTGCGGATCATCGCCAGGAAGCCGGGGAAGGCGCGCGCCGGCGTGTCCATCAGCACCGAATCAGCGCCGACGAACACCCGGACGTCGGCGATGATCTTTCCCTTCGGCGTCAGCGCGGCGGCGTAGGCGCCCTGTCCCGTCTCGAGTGCGGTGATGTCGTTGGTGACGAGCCCGGTGACCACGTCGCGCGCCTTGTCGCCGCGCACCCGGATGCGCCCGCGATGCGTGCGATCGACGAGCAGCGCGCCGGTTCGCAGCGCGGCGTACTCGGCGCCGACGTCTCCGTAATGGAGGACGACCTGGCGGCCATCGATCTCGCCGAACTCTCCTGCCGCTTCGCGATTTGGGCTGAACGACCGCATCATCGATGAAACCTGTTCACTGCTGGCCGTGACCGCCGACCGCATCGAGCGAGTCGAGGGTGGCACCGCGCAACGTCGGAAGATAACCGTCGGCGTCGAGCGCCCGGAACGGTGGAACGTCACCCACTGCCAGACAGCGTAACCCCGCGGCGCGCGCGGCGCGAATCCCCGCCCGCCCGTCCTCGAGGGCGATTGCGTCACCGGCCCCCAATGCCCGGCGACGGGCGAGACGACGGATGGCCGCATGGTACGACTCCGGGCTGGGCTTCGGAGCATCCACGACGTCATCGCCGGTGACAATGCACTCGAAAAGAAAGCTCGCATCCGCTGCCTCGAGGATCGGTTCGACCTCGCGGCGGCTTGCCCGCGTGACGAGGCCAAGCCGGGCCACGCCGTGCAAGGCGCCGAGCGCGTCGCGCGCGCCGTCGGTGAGGTTGATCCCCGTCCCGATCGACTGGGCGAAATGGCGTTCGGCGCGCAGCGCCACCAGCTCGATCGCGATCTCGTCGATTGCCTCGTCCTGCACGGCGGCGAGCGCGCGCGCCGCGGCGCGAACGGGGAGTCCATGGGCGAGATCGTCGTAGCCAACGAGGTCCACGGCGATCCCTTCCTCGGCCAGCGCGCGCACGAGTGCGTCGCGCCGCAGCTGGCGCGTCTCGACGAGCACGCCTTCCATCTCGAGCAGCACGGCGCGGGGCGTGGTCATCCGCTGCCTGACGTTGCGGCGGAGGGTCGCGCCGCGTACGAGGCGTCGAGAAGGTCGACCGGGTGCACGGTCGAGGCGTTGCTACCGCTGCGGCGCAATCCGGCGCCGATCTGCATCAGGCAGCCGGGATTCCCCGTCGTGACGTATCGCGCGCCAGTCCGCGCGATGTGCGCGAGCTTCGGCTCCAGCACGGCGCCGGAGACAGCGGGTTCGACGAGGTTGTAGATCCCCGCCGCGCCGCAGCACTGGTCGCTGTCGGTGAGCGGCACGAGGGTGAGACCGGGAATTGCCGCGAGCACGGCGAATGGCTGCGCGGTGATGCGCTGCGCATGCTGCAGGTGGCAGGGCGCGTCGTAGGTGACGGTCAGCACGATGGGCCCACCGCGCATCGGGCCAGCGACCGCGAGCAACTCGCTGATGTCGCGTACCCGCGCGCTCACCGCCGCGGCACGTTGCGCATACAGCGGGTCGCCGGCGAGCAAGCCGGCGTAGTCCTTCATCATTGCGCCGCACCCCGCCGCGTTGACCGCGATCGTCGCCGCGCCGTCCGCCTCGAAGGCCCGGATGTTCGCGCGGGCGAGGTCGCGGGCCGCGTCGAGATCGCCGGCATGCGCGTGCAGTGCACCGCAGCATTGCTGCCCCGGCGCGGCGACGACCGTCCACCCGTTGACGGTGAGCACGCGCTCGGTCGCGCGGTTGGTGGGACCGAACAGTCCTTCCATGACGCAGCCGAGCAGGACAGCCACCTTTCCGCGGGATCCGTCACCGCGGGCGTCGTATGAACGGCGCGGGAGCCGGGTGCGGGTGGACTCGAGCATCGCCATCGCGAAGCCTAACGGTCCGGGGATGCGGCCGAGCAACTTCGACAGGCGCGTTGCGCGGAGGACCTGGCCGCCGAAGAGCGCGGGCCGGAGCAGCCACTCATGGCGGAACGCGAAGAGCACCACACGCGCGACGAGCGGATGCTTGCCGGCGATCGTCGCCCGCGTCGCCTCGAGGAGGTGGCCGTACGGCACCCCCGACGGACAGGCCGTCTCGCAACCGCGACAGCCGAGGCAGCGGTCGATGTGTGTGCGCACGACGGGATCGTCGGGCGCGAGCGCCCCTTCGACCAGCGCCCGCATGAGCAGGATCCGGCCGCGCGGGCTGTCGTTCTCGTCAGCGAGAGTCAGGTAGGTCGGGCAGGCCTGCAGGCAGAAGCCGCAGTGAACGCAGGCGTCGATCCCCGCCTTCGCGAAGTCGAGCGGTGTTCCGGGAATCGCGCACGCGGCACTCGATGCGTGGTGTGGACTGGCCGGGTGCGACGCATAGGCATCCGGCGCATCGTAGGAGTGCGGCGACCCCGCACTCATGTAAGGGTCTCGCCGAGCACGCCGCGATTGAGGATGCGGTCGGGATCGAACGCATCGCGCGTGCGCCGGCTCAACCGCGCGGTCACCGGCGACGGCGCGAGCTCGGGCCACTTCGCGGCGGGCAACCGTTCCCAGATCCAGGTCAGCGGTGCCGCCGGATGCCGCCGCGCCCGGCTGACGGCCTGCTGAAGGCTGCCTAACGCGTGGCCGGGAACGATGCAGCGCACCACCCCGCGCGACGGTGTGGCATGGAGCATCGTGCCTTCGGGCATCGCGCCGGTCGGGAGAGCGTCCGCGAGCAGCGCCGGAATGGACGACGGGAGGGAAGACACGCGGGCGACTGCCGCCGAGGGCGGCTCGATCGTGGCGAGCCGCGCCCAGATTGCGTTGTCGAGCACCGTGATGTCGCCCAGTGCGGCCAGCGTCGCACGCTGCGCGGCGACGAGGGGCTCGTTGCCAGCGAGACGAGCGAGAAGCAGTGGTGCGTCACCGAGTTGCAGTGCAGCAGCAACTTCGGCATTGATCACCTCGAGCGCCCACGCGGCGAGCGGGGCGACGCGCAGGCGCTCCAGCACCCCGGTGGCCGACTGCGCGGTGCGCGGGAGCGTGACGGCGATGGTGACGTCGTGCTCGGGAAGCGCGCGCAGGCGGAGCGTCGCCTCGGTGATCACGGCCAGCGTCCCCCAGGATCCGATCGCGAGTCGAGTGAGGTCGAAGCCGGCGACATTCTTCACGACGCGGCCGCCGCCGCGGGCGACCAGTCCTTCGCCGGTCACCAGCTCGACGCCGAGCACGTTGTCGCGCGGCGTGCCGAAGGCGTGGGCCAGCGGGCCGGCCGAGGCGGTGGCCAGCGTCGCGCCTAACGTTCCGCCGGTGTTGCCGAAGGGATCGAGTGCGATGCACTGGCCATTGCTCCGGGCCTCGTCGTTGAGTGCGGCCAATGACGCGCCGGCGCGCGCGGTCATCGTCAGGTCGCCGGGCGTGTACTCGACGATGTCGGCGTCACGGACGGCGAGCGGCTGGCTGGCCGCGGTCGGCCGCCCCGCGTCGAGCCAGCTGCCGGCGCCGGTGATGCGGAGCGGCGTGCCGGCGGCGCGGGCCGCCGCGATCTCGTCGCGGATGCGCGCCGTTTCATCGCGAAGGCGCGGTCGCGCCCGGCGGAGTGCGTCGCCGGTGGCCAGTGCGCTGGCGGCCGCGCCGCCGGCCGTGCCTAACGGCGCGTCGCTGGTCGGCCGGCCGACATCGTCGGCGGCGAAGGTGGCCGGCGGAGCGTGCCGCGCCGCGGCGCCAGGCACCGTGTTCTTCGGCCCCCATTCGCGGCAGGAGTGCATCGGCACCACCTTGCCCGGGTTCGCCCGCCGCTCCGGATCGAACACGTCGCGCAGCCGGCACATCGTCGCCAGTGAGTCGTCGCTGAAGACGAGCGACATGTAGTCGATCTTGTCGAGGCCGACGCCATGCTCGCCGGTGATCGTCCCGCCCGCATCGATGCAAGCGCGCATGATCTCGCCCATCGCCCGCTCGACACGCTCGGCTTCGTCCCGGTTCGACGCGTCGTACGGGATGTTCGGGTGGAGATTGCCGTCGCCGGCATGGAACACGTTGCAAACGGTCACCCGGTGGCGCTGGCCGATCTCGCGGATGGCGCGCAGCGTTTCGGGCAGCTTCGTCCGCGGGACGACCGCGTCCTGCACGACAAGATGCGGCGCGACGCGACCCATCGCGCCGAACGCCTTCTTTCGTCCCTGCCAGAGTCGCGCGCGCTCGGCGGCGTCGGCGGCGACGCGCACCCCGCGCGCTCTCGCGTCGCGGCAGATCGCGACTACCCGGTCGACGTCGGTGTCGAGACCGGGGGCGAGTCCATCGAGCTCGATGAGCAGCACCGCTGCGGCGTCGGCCGGGTAGCCGGCGGCGTAGACGCTCGCCTCGACGGCGCGGATGGTGGGATTGTCCATCATCTCGAGCGCGGCGGGGACGATTCCAGTGGCGATGATCCCCGATACCGCGCGCGCCGCGTCATCGACGTCGGTGAAATCGGCGAGCAGGGTGCGCACCGCCGCGGCGTCGGGCGACAGCCTGACGGTGATGTCGACGACGATCCCGAAGCACCCCTCGGACCCGATGAAGGCGCCGAGCAGGTCGTAGCCGTCGCTCTCGCCGGCGGCGTTGCCTAACGTCACGATCTCGCCGTCAGGCAGCACGACGGTGAGCGCGTGGACATGGTTGAGCGTCACGCCGTACTTGAGGCAGTGCGGCCCGCCGGCGTTCTCGGCGACGTTGCCACCGATCGTGCAGGCCGCCTGGCTCGACGGATCGGGGGCGAAGTGCAGCCCGTGCCCGGCGACGGCGCGGGTGATGACGGTGTTGACCGTACCCGGCTCGACGACAGCCCGCGCGTTCGCAACGTCGACGTCGAGGATCGCCGTCAGGCGCTGCAAGCCGACCAGCACCGTGTCGTCAGCGAGTGCGCCGCCGGACAGCCCGGTTCCGGCGCCCCGGGCGACGAAGGGTGCGTGCAGTTCGGCGAGCGCCCGCACGACGGCCACTGTCTCGTCGCGCGAGCCGGGGAAGACTGCGACCGCGGGCTGCTTGCGATAGCCGGGCAGTCCGTCGGCCGTGTAGGTGAACAGCGCACTGGGGCGCGACAGCACCCGCCGCTCGCCGACGATCCTGGCGAGCCGCTCAGCGATGACCGTGGCGGTGGCAGCGGCCGGTCGCGTCGCGTCCGGCGGGCCATCGATGACAGCGGAGGTGCTCACCCGCGAAAGATACGGGCGGGCGCGGGAGGCAACCAGCGAGCGATCTCCGGCCGCCAGTGCTCTGAACCTTGCTACTTCTCCGGCTTGCGCTCGGCGGGCGCGGGACAGACGAGCTGGATCCGGTCGCGATGATGCCGGTACTCGAGGGGAGCGGTCATTCGCTCGAGCTCTCCGTCGTAGGACACGTAGCCTTTCGGGCGGCGCATTTCGATCCGGCAGCGGTCGACGACGAAGCTGTCCACTTCACCGAGATTGGCCCGCATGCCGCGAAACATCGCCGCGAAGACCATCGATAACAGCCCGAGCAGCCCAACGTTAGGCACGACGATCACGTGGAGGCCGCGACGACCCTCCGGGGTGCGCTCGCCGAACAGCCCCTTGTCGAAGTCGCGCTCGCCGACGCTGATGAAGACGAGGCAGGCGCGGTACGATTTCGCCTCGGCGCCACCGTCGGCATCGATGTGCACGTCGAAGCGGGGGAGGCGAAAGAGCATTTGCAGGCCGGCGACAATGCTCGCCGGCCAGTACCACATCTTCTTCTCCAGTCGCTCGCGGGTGCGGACGAATGTGACGTACGCTCCGACGGAGCTGGTGTTGAGGAAGAGCTGGTCGTTGACCGTCGCGGCATCGATCGGCCGCGCTGTTCCCGTTGCCGCAAGCTCGGCCGCCTTGTCCGGCTCGACGGGGATGCCATTGTCGCGGGCGAGATGATTGAGCGTGCCCCCGGGGATGACCGCCAACTCGGTCGTCGTCCCGGCCAGTGTCGAGGCTGCGGAGGTGATCGTCCCGTCGCCGCCGCTGACACCGATGCGCCGCTCGCCGCTACCGCGGAGCTGCTTGATGCGGTCGCCAAGTTGTTCCGGGGCGGTCTCGTGCACCGCGAAGCGCGGGTCGGCGCGCAGCGTCTCGAGGACTTTCTTCGCGCTACCGCCGCCCGGATTCACCAGCACCGGGATCGGACTGCGTGTCGTTCCTGTCGAATTGGTCACGGAGGTCGCTATGGGAATCTCCGTGCCGCGGCGGTCGGGCGGCTAGTCGCGGGCGGGAACCAGGCGGGCAATCGTGTCATCGAGCGTCGAGAGCTCGAAGGGCTTCTGCATCACCGGCGCCCGAACGCGATCGATGAATGCACGGGCGTCGGGCGATGCGACGTCGCCGGTAGAGAAGATCATTCGGTCGATCATTCGAGGACGCTCCGTCATCAACCGGTCGTGAAGCGCGATTCCGGAAAGCCCTGGCATCTTCAGGTCGGAGACGATGAGCGTGTAGTCCGGCGCGTCAGGCGCCATGAGGGCGCGGAGTGCCGCCGCTCCGTCGCCCGCTTCGTCGACCAGCCAGTCACGCTTGGCGAAGAATCGGCGCAGCGCCATCCGGATGCTCGGTTCGTCGTCGATGATGAGCACGCGACGGGCACCGCTCGATGCGCCGACGCTCGTGACTGCGACGGGTACGGCTTCCTGTGGGTCGGTCGCGGTCGCGATTGTGGGCGCTGGAAGTGAAACAGTGAATCGTGCACCGCGCCCCGGAATATTTTCAACCATGAGTGTCCCTTGATGCACTTCAACGATGCCGCGCGACACCGCGAGCCCCAGTCCCGTCCCGACCCCGGCAGGCTTCGTGGTGAAAAATGGTTCGAACAGGCGAGGAAAGGCGTCAGCCGTGATGCCCTGACCACTGTCCTCGACGATGATGTCGAGATAATCGGCGCGCGGCGCCGCGCGCAGCCAGACGTGTCCCCCCTCGCCGGCGGCCTGCGCTCCGTTGACGACGAGGTTGGTGATCACCTGCGCCATTGCCGACGCATCCATCAACAATTCTGGCACCGCGTCATCGATGGTCACGTGGAGCGTGGCGCCGAGGTCCTCGACCTGCGGGACGAGGCCACGCGCTGTACGCCGCAGCAGGTCGCGGACGCAGGTGCACTCGCGCCGGACCGGACTGCCTCGGGCCGATGACAGCAGGTCGCGGACGATGGCTCGCGACCGGCGCGCCTGGTCGCGAATCGTCGTCAGCGCCTCAGTGTCCTCGGCGGGACGGACGTCCTGGAGCAGCGTCTCGACGAGAATCAGGATCGAGGACAGCGGGTTGTTCAGCTCATGTGCGACGCCTGAGATCAGCTGGCCGATCGCAGCCATCTTCTCTGCCTTGCGGAGCGCTTCTTCGGCGCGCTGCCGCTCGGTGATGTCGGTGATGAGCACGAGCCTCGCGTCGCGGCCATCGAATGTCAGGGCGTGGCTGGTGATTTCGACCGGGAAGACAGTCCCGTCCTTCCGCCGGTGACGCCACTGTCCGGTCTGACGGTATCCTCGCGGGAGCGCCAGCACGCGCTGTTCCAGCGCGTCAAGGTCTTCGGCCGGCCGCACCTCGCGCAGCGACATCGCGAGAAATTCCTCGCGCGAGTAGCCGTAGTTCTGAATGGCCGCATTGTTGACGGCGAGAAAGCGGAGGGTTGCGGTGTCGTACGCCCACATCGGGACCGGATTGTTGTCGAACAACAGCCGGTACTGCTCGGCGTCGAGGCGCTTCTCGGCGAGCGCGGACTCGGGAGACGCGCTCGTCGGCAGCTGGGAGGGAGGTAGTGAGGTCAGCATGGGGTGCGGCGCGCTTGACGCGATTGGCCGTGAGCATGACGATCGGCGGGGGACAGTCGTTACCGCGGCCCGCAGCGCGATTTGTAACGGATCCAAACGAAAACGCGGAGCCCGATCGAGGGCTCCGCGTTTCCTGACTCAGGCTGCCTAACGGTAGATGGTCGGCGTCAGGCGGCGGTCCAGAAGCCGGCAAGGGCGCGACCATCGGGCGACTCGCGGAGCTTCTCGAACGCCCGCTCGCGGATCTGCCGGATGCGTTCTCGAGTGACGCCCATGAGAGCGCCGATCCGTTCGAGCGTCATCGCCTCGGAGCCTTCCTCGAGCCCGTAGTACAGATAGAGGATCTTCCGTTCGCGGGGCGTGAGGTAACGCGTGAAGACGCGATCGATGAATTCGCGCATCAGCTTACCGTCGGTGTTCTCCTCGATCTCGATGCCATCCTGTCCGGCGAACCGCTCACCGAGGGTGGAGGCTTCGCGATCGGACCGGTCGACCGGGGCATCGAGCGACACCTCGGTGGCCGACATCTGCTTCGAGGAGCGGACCTGCTCCGGAGTTTCGTCGAGGAGACGGCCCAACTCCGCCTCGGTCGGGTCGCGCTTGAGCACCTGTGACAGCACGGTCTCGGCGCGCGCGAGCCGGATAAGCTGCGAGTTCTGGTTGAGCGGAATGCGGACTGACCGCGTCTGCTCGGCGAGTGCCTTGAGTACTGCCTGACGGACCCACCATACGGCGTACGAGATGAACTTGACGCCCTGGTCCGGATCGAACTTGCGCACCGCCTTGAGCAATCCCTCGTTCCCGATCGCGACCAACTCGCTGAGATCGAGTCCGTGTCCCTGATACTTCTTCACATACGAGATGACGAAGCGGAGATTCGCTGTGACGAGGCGCTCGGCGGCCTCGGTGTCACCCTTCTGCGCCCGTCTGGCGAGGCGGCGCTCTTCTTCAGCTGACCCAATGAGCGGCAGCTTCTGAATATCGTGAAGGTACTGATCGAACGCAGAGGAGGGAGACGAGCGGAAGTACCCCTTCGACCTGGTCTCGGTCACTGGCTCCATACACGCTCCTTTACCACAGTGGAGTGGACGGGCGACATCGTGCGGCCCGTCGAGTCCCGGCAGGACGGCCACGATAATGAACGAATCGTGAACGGTCAACAGAAAAGTAGCGCTGGAGGGAACATACGTTCAACTGGCGATGGTCGGCGCGATCCGTTGGCCATTAGCCATTAGCCATTAGTTGGAAGCGTGAAGCGGGGCCAGAGGCGGGGGGCCAGAGGCGAGGGGCCAGGGCGGCGAGAGGCGGCGGAACGGGGGAAGGGATAGGGAAAGCGAAAGGGCGTCAGGAGGGTTCGCTCCTCCTGACGCCGCTCGCGTACTGCTTCCTGCTTACCGCCTACCCCCTACCGCTTCCCCCCGATCCGGCGGCACGGTCTCGGCTCGGGTCGCCGGAGCTACCGCGACGGCGGGGACTGCGGGTCGCGCGGCTTTGTGCGGCTGGTCGCCATGAGAATGCCGATCCCGATGGCCACGATGACTCCGACTCCGATCCAGAGCGGCGGCGCACCCATGAGGTACGCGCCAATCGCGAGTCCGATGACCAGGATGAAGAAACCGATCAGATAGGTCGAGAAAGATGACATTTTTGGGTCCGGTGGAGGTACGGTCGCAATCGGGGCAAGTCGGGGGCCATGCTCGGCCGGCAGCTCGACCGAACTTTATCGGCGCTGGTGGCTTTATCCGCACGTTAGCTGGGCGGTCCTATTCTTCTTTCGGTGCGGTGCAAACCGCGTGTCGTGCCGGTCGTTCGCCCTTCGTTCACCGGTCGTGATTCCCTCCAGGAGGCTTTAGATGTCAGGCAAGAGAACACAGATCCTCGTCGCGCTCGTCGTCGCGGGCGCAGCACTCGCGGCGGCCCCGGCTGGCGCGCAGGCGACGATGTCCCATGGTGCGATGGCGAAGAAGATGCACGCCCCGCAGAAGCTGGTGAAGGTCAAGCAAGCATCGGCCGGGCTTGCGGCTCAGGCGACCGTCAGCGCCGACTCGGCGCAGAAGCTCGCGCTCGCACAGGTGCCGAAGGGCTGGATAAAGGAAGCCGAGCTCGAAGAAGAGAAGGGGACGCTGGTCTACTCGTATGACATCAAGACCCACGGCAAGCCGGGTGTCGACGAAGTGCTGATCGACGCGAAGACGGGTGCTGTCGTCTCGAACACGCATGAGAGCATGAAGGCCGAGAAGAAGGAAGCGGTCGATGAGAAGAAGGAAATGAAGGGCGACAAGATGAAGATGGCGAAGCCGATGTCGAAGATGTCACATGACTCGGGCATGGCGAAGCCGATGTCGAAGATGTCGCACGACTCGTCGGGGATGGCCAAGCCGTAACAGGCCAGTTCGCGTCGATATCGTTAGGCAGCCCCGGCGACGCTCAACGTCGACCGGGGCTTCCTGTTGGCCAGGACCCGCGCCAGCCGAGGAACGACCAGAGCTGGCGGACGCTGACCGTGTCGCCGGCACGGGTGAGCGCGACTCTGCCCCTACGCTCGGCGGCGGCGAAGTGCGGACGGAGGCGCTCGGCGACGTCCGAGCTGCCCGTGTCGAGCGCCACGACCAGTCCGTCCCCGCGACTCGCGGACTGGGCGAAGGACGGCCAGAGCTCGTACTGATTCCGTCGCCCGCCTAGACTCAGTGCGAAGACCGTCGGATTACCCGGCGCGTGGAGCGCAATCTCCGCCGCGTCCTGATATCGATCGGCCCCAAGCCAGACACGCCGCCGCGATTCACTGGCTCGTGCCGTCGAGTCGGCAGCCATCGCCAGCGCGCTCCAGCCGTACGCCCGCGCGACGGGGTCGCGCGACGCGGGCAAAGGGAGAATGGGCAGTGCCAGTTGCACCAGGGCAATCAGGACGAGACACGCCCCAATCGCAACAGATGGACGCCACAATCGACGCAGAAGCGGCGGCGAAGCCGCAGCGGCAAGCGGAATGACCGCGAGCAACGCCGGTGCTGGCCAGTTCGCCTCCACGGGCCGACGAAGCGCGCTGTAGACGAAGAACGCGAAGACAATCGAGCCAATCGCGGCGAGGAGAAATCGCCCATCGCGGGCGCCGGTGCGCGAGCCGTCGGCGGAGGAAGCGGGATCTGCAGTGAGCGATTGCCAAGCCGAAGCCAGAGCGAGCACGAAGATCCCCGGACTGACCAGCGCGAACTGGCTGCCGACGAGCGACAGCTCGCGCCCGACGACGGACCCGCGCGTCGGGGCGCCCAGCCCATGCGAGAGCTGGAAGCGGACGGAGATCCAGTCGTGGTGCGCATTCCACCAGATGAGCGGGGTGGCGATGATCGCGGCGCAGAGCACCGCGAGCCAGGGACCGGGCGTTTGCAGCTGGCGTCGCAGCGACGGGCGAAAGAGCAGCGCGGTACCGATCGCTGCGCCGACAATTCCGACGGTGAGCTTGGCGAGCAGCCCCATGCCTAACGCTGCACCGGCCGCGATCCACCACGCCGCCGATGTCGCAGCGCCGGAGCTGGGATCGACTGCGACGACAATGCAGAGCAGAGCAGCGGCGATGGCGAACAGCGCTGGCGCATCGGTGGTCGCGACAGCCAGGCCCGGGATGACGAGGGGCATGCAGAGCAGTAGCAGGGCGGCGCGGAGCCCGGCCTCGTCGCCGCCTAACCGCCTGGCGATCGCGACCACGCACCCGATCGCCCCCGTGCCGGCGATCACGGCACCCAGCCGAACGCCGAGCGACGTCGGGCCGAGGAGTGCCGTTCCGGCGGCGATCAGCCAGGCGACGGCGGGCGGGTGATCGAAGTAGCCAGCAGCGAGGTGACGCGACCACTCCCAGTAATAAGCCTCATCGGGGAGGAGCGGCGTGAGTGCGGCGATTAGCAGCCGGACGATCAGGCCGCCGCCGATCGCCGCCAGCGTCAGGCGGCGCGTGCGGTCGGCGGAGCCGCCGGTCACTGTCGCGGGCCGAGCCGCCTAACGCGCACGCTGCCCGTCGCGCACCCGGTTCGCTTCGAGCCAGGGCGAGATCGTCAGCGCGATGAAGGGGCGAGGGGCGATTCCCGCGGACCGGAGGACGGGCACCCCGATGTCGATTCCTATCCGAGCCATTCCGGCGCGGGCTGGTGTGAGCCGGAGGCCCACGCCAAGAACGCCGACCGCGGGTCGCAGCCCTCCAACAGCCGGGTCCCACCGCATCGAGCCCGCACCGAAACCGGCGGCGTCAAGCGTGTAAGCTCCCGTCAGACGATGGAGGTAAACGTCGCGCTCCACCGATGTCGCGAACGCGGCCTCCGCGAGCCGGGCCCGGATCGGAAGCGCGGCAACCGTGGGGTCGGCGCTGGCGAGTGCCCGGACGTCGGGGTCCGGATCGGACAGCCGCTCGGCGGCGAGCCGCGCCGACCAGCGCCCGTGACTGGCCGCGGCGTCGATGCCTAACGCCAGGCGGACGCTCCCAGCGGTCCACTGCTGGCCCAGCCGATACCCAGAGCCCCAGGCGTTTGCCGAAACCAGGATGCGGTTGTCCGGCATCCAGAAACGGCCGAGCCACGCGTCGGCGTGGAGCGCCGGGCGCCCGAATGCCAGGTCGCGGCCGACACCGAGCACCGCTTCGCCTTCGAGTGCGACCGGCAGCTCGACCAGCCCACCGCCCGGAAGGTACCAGCTGACGCTCTCGTAGACCGCCGCGCGACGTGCGACGCCGACGTCCGCCCCGAGAAACTCGCGGCGCACGGCCGAAGGGCCGACAATGGCGGCCGCGGCACCGGCTGCGACCTGAGCTTTCCCATACTCGGCGCCGAAGAGGAGCGACGTCGCGCTGATAGCCGACCGTGACATGCGCCGTCCCAGGAGGAGCGTCGCGCTTTCCCGCCGAACTGTGTCACCGATGGCGGCGGGAGCCGCGCGAACTGAGCTCGCCACCGTGAAATTGGCGCGCCATCGGTCGAATACGCTGCGCTCGCGAAGGGCGACGCCGCCGGTCCAGTCGCCGCCGTCGCGATAGGTATTTCGGGCAATCGATGCGCCAACATTCGTCCCGGCGACCCAGGGATCCGCGTAGGCTACACCAAACCCCAGCTGTGCGCCGTCGGAGCGAACGTAGACCTTGGCGTCTCGCCCGGTACCAAGCACGTTGCGCTCCTCGATTCCTACGATCGCGGCAGCCGTGCCGCGCAGCTTGACGCTAGGCTGCGTGCTCCACGCATCACGCGTCACCACCGCGAGGTCGACCTCGGCGCGACCGCGGCAGCTGGTCGCAACGATCGCCACCTCACTGAGATATCGCAGCCGCCGCAGCCGGCGTAGCGACTCGGACACAGCCACCGTGTCGACCGTGCCGCCCGCCGCAAAGAGCAGTTGGCGGCGGACGGTTCCCGCGCGCGTCTGGATATGGAGGTTGTCGATCGCGTCCGGGGCACCGGGAATCGGGGGCGGTGGCGCGGTCACGATGCGGACCGAACCGATGGGGCGACTCTGCAACGAAGCCGCGATCGTCAAGCCGCTATCGGTGCGGCAGCGGCCGAGATCTGGGGACAACGTGTCGATCGCCGGGACCGGCGCGACTGCCTGGGCCGAGGCGGGAACCCCGGTACCCGCGACGAGCGTGGCGACGACCGTCGCCAACGCCGTCGCGCCCAGCCGGAACCTGCCCCCAGTACTGGGGCTATCAGGAACTCCGGAAAACGTTATGATCGGCCCCCCGACGTGATCGTTGTCTCGCGCATTCGCGCGAGGAACGGATTGTTAGTCCAGGCAATCTAAACCTGGCTTAACGCCTTGGCATCGTCGCCGGGTTGAAGCCGTGTCGCACGCGGCAGGACGATCTCGAAACAACTGCCGCCCGCCGAGCTCTCGGCCAGTTCGAGCGTCCCGCCATGTGCCTCCGCGATCCACCGCCCGATGGCGAGTCCGAGTCCCGCGCCACCCGTTTCGGATGGCGCCTCGCGCCCGCGCGCCGCGTCAACCCGGTAGAAGCGCTCAAAGACCTTGGCGTGGGCCTCGACGGGGATTCCCGGTCCGGTATCGGAGACCGTTAGGCGGTAGGCGCTGGCGTCGCGAGCGAGGCCGATCTCGACCGTCGCGCTGGTCGGCGAATGCTTGATTGCGTTGTCGAGGAGGTTCATGAGCAGCGAGTGGAGAAGCTCTTCGTCGGCGTCGATCGGCCAGTCGTCGGCGGGATCGGAGGCGGCGTCGGAGCGCACCTCCGCGATCGGCGACCGGAACACGATCGTCGACCCCCGTGCTACCGCGAGTGCTCGCGCTGCGCGGACACATTCCATCACGAGCTCGTCGAGATAGAACTCACGGCGCTGCAGCGGCCGCTGGCCGGCGTCGGCGCGGGCGAGCAGGAAAAGATCGGCGACGACGCGCGACAACCGGCGTCCCTCGTCGCGGACGGCGCCGAGCGCGCTTCGGTACTCGTCGCCCGGGCGCTGCGCCTGCGACAAGGCGATGTCGGCTTCGCCGAGCATGATCGCCACCGGGGTCCTCAGCTCATGCGAGGCGTCAGCCATGAATCGCCGCTGCTGGTCGAACGCGGTGTCGAGGCGGGCGAGCAATTCGTTGAAGGTCCCTGCCAACTGTCCGAGCTCGTCGTTCGGATTGGCGACCGGAAGCCGCTCGTGCAGGCTGGATGCGCTGATGTCGGCGGCGCGGGCGCTCATCGCGACTACCGGCGCAAGGCTGCGCCGCGCGAGGGCGTAGCCGCCGCCCCATGCGAGCAAGACGCCGATGATGATCGCCGCGATGAACCCCGCACGGACGTCCTCGAGCAGTTCGGCCTGGTCGGCGAGCGAGGTGGCAGACACTACGACGAGAAAAGCAGGACCGCTGCTCGCCCGGGTGGCGTAAATGCGGACGCCTCCCTCGGCGTTAGGCAGGGTGGCTTGGCGCGGGCCGCCGGCGACGAGTTCGGGTCCGATCGCGGCGCGTACCGCGTCGAAGTCGATGACTGCGCCGGCGCGGTCGACACCGCCCACGGAGTCGGATGGAAGATCGGACGCGACCAGCCTTCCGTGAGAGTCGAAGACGAGAAAGCCGAGGTCCCGGAGACGGAACTCGGCGAGCGCTTCCTGGGCGTCGCTCGAATCGGATGCATCGACGACGCCGTCAGCGCGCAGGTTGTTGGCCAGCGCGGCCGCCGATTCTTCGAGGTACGTATCGGTTCGGCGCGCGAACGTGTGGCTGAGCATTCCGTAGGAAAGCCCGGCGAACGCGATGAGCAATGCAGCCAGCACCAGCGTGTGCCAGAGCGCGAGCCTTCCGCGGACGCTGTCGATCATCGGCTGGCGCTCACGGCGCTCGGCTCATCGCGGCGTCGTCACGGCGTCGTCACGGCGAACGTCACTCGCTCTCGGCCATCGCGCCGAGGAGGTAGCCGGCGCCACGGCGTGTGTGGATCAGCGGCGTCCCGTCACCATCGACCTTGCGGCGCAAACGCCCGATGTAGACCTCGATCGCGTTCGAAAAGGGATCGTGGTTGTCGTCCCAGACATGCGCACAGATGTCGGCGCGGCCGACCACCCGGCCGGCGTTCTGCGCGAGGTACTCGAGTAGCGCGTACTCCTTGGTGGTGAGCGCCAATACCCGGCCGGAGCGGCGGGCGACCTGCCCACGGGTATCGACGACGAGGTCGCCGATGGTAATTTCCTCGGGGCGAACCTCGCGGGCTCGGCGGAGGAGTGCGCGCATGCGGGCGAGCAGCTCGCTGAAGTCGAAGGGCTTGGCGAGGTAATCATCGGCGCCGGCGTCGAGCCCCTCGATCCGGTCGCTGACAGCATCGCGAGCGGTGAGCATGAGCACGGGCATCGTCCCGCCGCGCCGTCGCAGCTCGCGGCAAACCGCAAAACCATCGCGCCCCGGCATGAGCACGTCGAGGATGATCAAGTCGTACTCGTTCACCGCTGCCTGATAAAGTGCAGCGTCGCCGTCGGCGGCGACGTCGACGGCATAGGCGTGCTCGCGCAGGCCTTTTGCAAGCATGGCACTGAGATAGACGTCGTCTTCGGCAAGCAGTACGCGCACGGTCTCCTCACTGGTGACCTGGCAAATGTCAGCGATCATACCCCGTGACGCAACGTTCGGGGCGTCCAAACGATCGGGTGATCTCGACAGGGCCGGGGCAGGTTATGCAGGGTTTAGGCGTCGGGCGCTAAGTCCACGTAGCGCTGCGCGCGATCGCGTTCGGGGCCAGGACATTGATTGGCGGCGCGACTGCGCGCCGTATGGGGGCGCGTAGTGGCGACTGCGGTGCGCGTGGACGAACAGGGCAGATCGTCGGGACGGCCGCGATCCGCGCCCGCGCCGATGGATCGCCCAGCGATGCATCGAGCGACGCGTCGCCGCACACTTCTCATTGCAGTGGGCGCCACGGTGCTGACGGTCGTCACCGCCCTCTCGCGAGTGCCTTCCGTCGAAGCGCTCGGCGCACCAGCCAACGGTGTCGCCCTCGCGTCCACGCTGCACCTCCCCGTGGCCTATGCGATCCTCTCACCGCTCTGCGAAGGCTACGACGCGCTGACGCTGCTGACGTTGAGCCAGCACGCCGCGATCCTCGCCTGGCTCGTTGTGCTGTTCGCGGTGTTCCGCATCGTCCGGAGACGTGCGCTCGGTTCGGCCGGCGTCGCGCGCCGGGGCCTGCATGTCGAGGCGATGCTTTTCGGCGCGGTGATCCTCGCCTTCGTCGCCGTGTACGTGCTAGGGGCGATCGTCCCGCGCCCGATGGCAGCGCTTGCGCTCGACGATCGCGACGAAATCGCGGTCGACATCCACAGCCACACCTCGGCGTCACACGATGGACGCCCCGGATTCAATGCGGACGCGAATCGGCGCTGGCATGCCGCAGCTGGCTTCGGTGCCGCTTACGTCACCGATCATCGCCGCTTCGAAGGGGCGGAGGCGGGTGAGCGCGGCAATCCCGCGCACGCCGGTGACGGGACGGTGTTGCTCTCGGGAATCGAGTCGATCGCGCCACATTCTCGCATCACCATCCTCGGCGCGCGCCGCGGGATGGGGGTGGAGACGAATGGGCGGGTCGACGCGGCGCGGATGGCGCAGCTGCCCGCGCTCGTCGTTGTGCTGACGACACCGGCGAGCCTCGCGTGGATTCCCGAGACGCTGCGGCTGGACGCGGTGGAGATATCCGACGGCGCGCCCCGCGGACTGATGTTCACGCGGCGACTCGCGCCGGAGATCGAGCAATTCGCGACGACTCGGCGGCTGGCACTGGTCGCCGGCTCGAACAATCACGGCTGGGGTCGCACCGCATCGGCGTGGACGATCCTCCGACTTCCCGGTTGGCGGGCGATGTCGCCCGATTCGCTCGACCGGGCGATACGCGGAACGTTGATCGCCGGCGGAAACGCGGTGCGGGTGATCGGCCGCAGCTCGACGCCGCTGCCCCGATCGCTCGCTGCTGTCGTCGCGACGCCGGCATTGCTGCTCTGGGGCGTCGTCACCCGGTTGTCGGCGGTTGAGCGCGTCTCGTGGACGGTCTGGATATGGTCGCTCGCCGCGCTGCTGCTCTGGCGCGGCCGGAGCCGGCGCGATGCGTCCGACGACGACGAGACGCTGCCATTTCCGAGCCGCCTGCCTAACGGCGACAAATTCGCCACGGTCCCGCCGTTGTCCCGCCGCACATGGGGGCCGCGCGCAGCTCATTAGTGGCGGTGCCGGCGGCGCGGGACGAGCACCGCGGTGCCGTCGACCCGCCCGAACAGGCGCGCCTCACGACAGGTGGGGACCCACATGTCGATGTGCTGTCCCTTGATCAGCAGCCCGGTGTCGTCGACGAGAAAGCGGCCGAGGTAGTGATCGCCCTCGAACAGCTCGATGTAGCGGCTCAGCGGAAACACCCGCGGATCGGCGGCGACGATTCCCGGCCGCACCCAGCGGCCACGCCGTGTGGTACCGCTCAGGCAGTACGCAGTGACCTCGACGGGAATCGCCTCGCCCTCGTGAGCGCGCGTGAACGGCGTGCGGCGCACTGGCGTCGCCGGTTTGCTGACGACGACTCCGGGGAGCATATGCTCTCCCTCGACCACGACGCCCGGCAGTCGCAGCGGCTCGCTCTGCGGGGACGCCGCGGCGCGGTCGAGCGCGGCGAACGTTGCGAGCGCGCCGACGATCGCCACGGCGGCGAACAGCATCACCCGCGGCGTGGCCCAGGCGGGTGGCCTCGGTCGCTGGAGGGCGGCTCTCGTCCGGAGATATCGCATATCACCTAGCGACGTCCGAGGACGCCGGCAGGTCACGCGCCACGGCAGTGGATCAGCAGGCCCCGCCCGCGGTCACTCGAGAACGCCGAGGACGATGTCGTCGGCGACGGCGATTCCCCACCCGCGATCGGCCCCGACCATCGTCCCGATCGCCGACGGCAGGGCGTATTCGACGCGGCCGCCGCGGGCTTTCTTGTCGCTCCGCGTCGCCGCCAGCACGTCGGCGGGATCCATCCCTAACGGCGCAACGGTCGGCAACCCGGCCGCGGCGATCGCCGCGCGAACCCGGCCCGCCGTACCGCGCTCGGCGGCCCCGACGCGCTCGGCGATCTCGCTCTCGAGGGACATGCCGATGGCGACCGCTTCGCCGTGCAGCAGTGAATATCCGCTGACCATCTCGATGGCGTGGCCGAGGGTGTGGCCAAAGTTGAGGATCTTGCGGCGCCCGTGCTCACGCTCGTCAGCGGCGACCACCGCTGCCTTGATCTCGACGCTTCGCGTGATGATCGCGGCGATCGCCGGCGGGATGGCGGTGTCGTCCGCCGTCAGGCGGGGGAGGAATGCGATGACCTCATCGAAGTAGCGGGCGTCGGCGACGACGCCATGCTTGATGATCTCGGCGGTGCCGGCGCGCAGTTCGCGAATCGGGAGCGTTGCCAGGGTGTCGGGGTCGGCGATCACCGCGGCCGGCGGGTGAAAGGCGCCGACGAGATTCTTGCCGGCGGGGGTGTCGACGCCGGTCTTGCCACCGACCGAGGCGTCGACCATCGCCAGCAGCGTCGTCGGCAGCTGGACGACCGGGATGCCGCGCATGTAGGTCGCGGCGACGAAGCCGGCGAGGTCGCCGACGACGCCACCGCCTAACGCGAGGATGGTGGTATCGCGGCCGGCGCCGGTGGCCAGCAGCTCGTCGGTAAGGTGCGCCCAGAGCTCGCGGGTCTTGTGCGCCTCGCCGGCGGGAACGAGCAGCAGCGACATTGCAGTGCCCG
Organism: Gemmatimonadaceae bacterium; assembly: GCA_031360575.1. Lineage (GTDB taxonomy): Bacteria > Gemmatimonadota > Gemmatimonadetes > Gemmatimonadales > Gemmatimonadaceae > JABFXC01. Next base: position 116,358 of record JANMBU010000008.1, on the reverse strand, counting down.
GCGCCGCAGCGGCGACCGCGGCGCGGACCCGCTCGACGTAAAGCGGTGCAACGTTAGGGTCGCTGACGATCGCGTAGTGATGTGACGGCGCCGCACGGACAATGATGTCGCCCGCGTGCTCGAGTGCGCCGGCCGCGATGGTGACCTCGTACCCGGGGAGCGCGACGACGTGGGCAGCAGCGCGATCGCGCACCGCGCCGGCGCTGCGCTGCGCCATCAGCTGATCACCAGGTGACCTCGCCGGCGCCGGCGCGCCGATTGGCGACGCGCGCGAGCACGAACAGCAGGTCGGAGAGCCGATTCAGGTAGACGATCACCATCGGCGGAATCGGTATGTCGCGCGCGACGTGCACGACGCGCCGTTCGGCGCGGCGGCAGACCGTGCGCGCGACGTGGAGCGCGGCGGATTTCGGCGTGCCGCCCGGGAGGATGAAGGCGGTGAGCGGTTCGAGCTCGCTCTCCCCCTCGTCGATCGCCCGCTCGAGCTGTGCGATGCGACCCTCGTCGATGCGCGCCTTGGTCAGCTGCTGTTGCATCTTCGCATGATCGGGAGTCGCGAGCAGTGCACCGATCGCGAAGAGATCGCGCTGGACCGGGGCCAGCACCTCGTCGATGCGCGGCATCATCTCGATCGAGCGGGCCAGGCCTAACGTTGCGTTCAGCTCGTCGACGTCGCCGTAGGCGTCGACGCGGGCGTCATCCTTCGGCACGCGGCCGCCACCGAAGAGCGAGGTGTCGCCGGTGTCACCGGTGCGGGTGTAGATGCGAGTGGTCACGCGCGGAATGTAATGAAATAAACCGTCCGGCGAACGGCCGCGCGGTGCTACCCGGCAATCGAATCGACGACGCGCCGCCACCACGACTTCATCCCGAGCCCGCCGGTCTCGCGCAACATCGAGAACGAGGTCGCCTCGCTGCTCCGGGCGGACTGCGGCGCGTACGTCGCCGGGAAGAGTGTCTGGAGGTGATCCTGGAGCAGGTCGGGGGTGCCCATCTCGTTCTGTGCGACGCACCATTCATCGAGTGCGTGTCCCATCGCCGCCGCGGTCGGTCGGCGCGCCGGATCCTTCTCGAGCGCGAGCACGAGGATCTGCTCGAGCTCGGGATCGAGTCCGGGGATCAGCGTGTGGAGATTGGGAATCGGCTCGACCGCGACCTCGTCAATCGCGAGCGCGGTAATGTCCTCGTGAAAGAGCGGCGTCAGCGCGAGCATCTCGAACAGCACGACCCCGAGAGAGAACACATCACTGCGCGCGTCCACGGCAAGGCCGAGCATCTGCTCAGGGCTCATGTAATGCTTCTTGCCCATCATCATCGGCCGGCTTTCAGCGGGATCGATTGACGTCCGCGCCTTGGCGATGCCGAAGTCGGCGAGCTTGATGTGTCCGTCCCAGGTCGCCATGACGTTGCCGGGTGACACGTCGCGGTGCACGATGTCGAGCCGCCGCCCGCGCGCATCGACGAAGTTGTGCGCGAAGTCGAGCGCTCGGCAGACGCGGCTCGCGACGTACGCAGCGAGCGTTGGCGGCATCGGCGCCTTGAGATCGCGATGCGTGTCGATGATCGACCGCAGCGTCGGGCCCTGGATGTACTCCATCGCGATGAAGTACCGACCACTCACTTCGCCGAGCTGGTAAATCTGCACGACGTTGCCGTGGACCAGGTTGGCCGAGAGCTTCGCTTCGTCGACAAACAGCTGCAGGAACTCACCCTGTTTCGCGTATTGGGTGTGAATGACCTTGAGCGCGGTGCGCTTCGTGAATCCCGCGGGGCCGAGCTGCTCTGCCTCGTACACAGTCGCCATTCCCCCCTCCGCAATCTTGCGGACGAGGCGAAAGCGACCGGGATAGTCGAGGAACGAGGCGGTGAGATCCATGTCACATCTGACGATTGAACGGGGTGCGGCGTCCCGCGCTTTGAAGCTTCGTGTCGAGCGATGAGGGATACGCGATAGGCGATAAGGGATAGGCGGTGAGCGGACGGCGGTTGAACTGTGAAGATTCGTTGCCCCGCGGATTCTCGAGGAGGAGGTCCGTGGCCTTCCGCGGTGCGACAGCGAAGGCTTTTGCTCGTCGGTTCGTCGTTCTTTGCCGGCGCCCTGGCATGTCGGCCGTACGCCTCAGCATTCGATCGTCGTGACAGTCTGTCCAACGAGACGCCGAGACACCGAGTGCACCGAGAAGCCCGCTCCGGTTCGATGGCTGCTTCCCGCCGATCGCTTCCAGCTCTTTTCGTCGCGTGTTTAGATTGCTCGCATGGCAAGCGAAATGAAGGACATCACGATCATCGGCGGCGGACCGACGGGGATGTTTGCGGCGTTCTATGCCGGCATGCGGGGGGCGACGGCGCGGATCGTCGATGCGCTGCCGGAACTCGGGGGGCAACTCGCTGCGCTGTACCCCGAGAAATACATCTTCGACGTCGCCGGATTTCCGAGGGTGCTGGCGAAGGACCTGATCGCCGCGCTCGCCGAGCAGATGCGGCAATTCCACCCGGCCGTCGCACTTGGAGAGCGGGTGGTCGCACTCGAGGAAGAGGACGGGCATTTCATCCTCGTGACCGATTCGGGGCGGCACCCATCGCGGGCGATCGTGATCGCCGCCGGGATCGGCGCCTTTTCGCCGCGACGCCTGCCGCAGAAGGCGGCTGAGCCGTGGTACGGGAAGGGAATCCACGAAGTCGTCACCACGCCGAGCGAATATCACGGGAAGCACGTCGTGATCATCGGAGCCGGCGACTCGGCGTTCGACTGGGCAGCACAGTTGGCGGGGAAGGCGGCGCACGTCACGCTCGTGCATCGGAGTGATCGCTTCCGCGCGCACGCCGCGACCGTGAAGGAAGTCGAGCGCGCCGCCGCCGCCGGTCAGGCGGAGATCCTCACCTTTCACGAACTGGCCGATGTCGTCTGCCGCGCCGATCGGGTGTGCGGGCTCGTGCTGCGCGACGTGAAAACCAAGACGCTGCGAACGATCGATGCCGACGTCGTGCTGCCGATGCTCGGCTTCGTCAGCGATATCGGAGCGTTAGGGACGTGGGGGCTGACGCTGCAAAAGGACGAGATCCAGGTCAACAGCCAGATGGAGACCGGGCGGGCCGGGATCTACGCCGCGGGTGACATCACGTCGTATCCGGGAAAGCTCAAGCTCATCGCGACGGGGTTCTCGGAGGCAGCAACCGCGGTCAACCAGGCAGTGCACTGGATCTACCCGGAGAAGAAGGTGAATCCCGGGCACAGCTCGAACATGGCGGTCTTCGGGCAGACGGACGACTGACGCACGGGCGGCCCGCCGAGGGAAGCGGCGAGAACCGCTGCCTAACGCGAGGCCGGGCCTAACGCTTCATCCGGATGGTCACCCCGAACCCGGGGCGGAGCGCGTGATTCGCTTCGACGAAGCGCTCGCGGGCGGTCGACGCGGCTTCGCGTCCAAGACGCCGCGCGAGCTCCTGCTCGAAACGCTCGATGCGCTCGTCGGGGGTATAGGGCAGGTCCAGATTGCTGGTCTCGGTTCCCCAGCGGCTGGCGGGGCGGATGGGCATTTCAGGCTCGAAGGCGGTCACCGCCAGGGCGCGCTGCCCCCGGGCAATCAGCGCCGCGGTGAGAACCGCGCCGAGAATCCCTCCGATCACGAATGCCACTGCGACCACCACCATCTGCGCCTCCGTACGAGTGTCATGAGCAGCGCGACAGCGTATCGCGGCGCTCACATCAAGGACGCATTTCGGCGCGGCACGGTCACGGCGAAAACGCCGGGTGCACGGATGAAAATGGTGGTGCCGAGACGCGCTTCGGATCGTCCGGCGGCGCGCTCCGGAACGCGGTCCTGGTGACTAGCGCGTCTCTCCACCCGGCGTGCGCACCCCGTCCGGATGTCGCGCGCGAAGCTTGGCGATGTTGCGGTCGGCAACGTCATCGAGTGTGACGCCGAGCGACGTGGCCACCGACGCCAGACACCAGAGCGCGTCGCCGAGTTCGGCGACCAGCTCGTCCCGATCAAACGGACGCCCCTGGAAGCGCTGCTTCCGAACGAGCGCGAGGACCTCGCCCGCTTCCTCGGCGAGACCGGCCGCTGCGTCGAGGAGCGCGTCGTCGGGAGTGAGCGCGCTGTTCGCGGTGCGCGTCGCGGCGCGCTGATAGTCGGTGAGAGGCACTGGATTGTTGGAGAGCTGGGTGAGGGCGCGGCGCTCGGGATACATCGTGGAACGTGCCCTGCGTGCTGTCCGTTCGAGACGGACGCACTCCACGAGAGGAAAACGATGGCGCAACGACGACTGGGAACGCAGGGACTGACGGTATCCGAACTCGGACTCGGCTGCATGGGAATGTCCGAATTCTACACTGCGGCGGACAAGGGGTCGGGTGCACGCGATGCGAAGGAGTCGATCGCGACGATCCATCGTGCAATCGAACTCGGCATGACCTTCCTCGACACCGCCGACATGTACGGCCCGTACACCAACGAGGAGCTGGTAGGACAGGCGGTGCAAGACCGTCGTGACAAGGTCATCATCGCGACGAAGTTCGGAAACATGCGCGGCGAGGACGGCTCCTTCCTCGGCATCAACGGTACGCCGGAATACGTCCGCAAGGCATGCGAGGGATCGCTCCGCCGCCTGAAGACCGACGTCATCGACCTCTATTATCAGCACCGCGTCGATCGTGCGACGCCGATCGAGGAGACAGTCGGCGCGATGGCCGAGCTGGTCACGGAAGGAAAGGTCCGCTACCTCGGACTCTCCGAAGCGTCGCCGGCGACGATCCGGCGCGCCCATGCAGTGCATCCAATCTCCGCGCTGCAGACCGAATACTCGCTCTGGTCACGCGAGCCGGAAGACGAAATCCTCCCGACCACCCGCGAGCTGGGGATCGGGTTTGTCCCCTACAGCCCGTTAGGCAGGGGCTTCCTCACGGGCCGCTTCCGCACGATCGACGAACTCCCGGCCGACGACTACCGCCGCAACTCGCCGCGCTTCCAGGGCGAGAACTTCGAGAAGAATCTCGACCTCGTGCGACTGGTCGAGGAACTCGCCGCCGAGAAGCGCTGCACCCCGTCGCAGCTCGCGCTCGCCTGGCTGCTGCACCGCGGCGACGACATCGCGCCGATTCCGGGGACGAAGCGGATCAAGTACCTCGAGGAGAACGCGGGAGCAATGGCAGTCCGGCTGACGGCGGCGGACATGCGGCGGATCGACCAGATCGCGCCGTTAGGCGTGGCAGTCGGGACGAGATACCCGGAAGCGGGGATGAGGAATGTGAATGGATAGGTTCGTCGTTCCTCGTTCCTCGTACTTCCTCGCTCCTCGTCGGATCCTTCCGCGTTCCGAGTTCCTGGTTGCGATAGCGGCCGAAGGCCGCTGAGCGTTCCTCTTCCCTCGTCCTCCGAGCTCGCCGTAATAGGCTAGGTCTCGTATCGGACTCGAGGATCCGCCTTTGCGTATCCCATGTCCGTGACCAGGTTCACGAGCACGAACACGACGCTCATGAAGAGCACCGCGCCTTGGACGCCGGGCAGGTCGCGGCGGGCGATGGCGTTCACGACGTAGCGGCCAAGGCCCGGCCAGCTGAAGATCGTTTCGGTGAGGATGCTGCCGGTGAGGTAGGCACCGAAGTCGAGGCCGAGGACGGTGATCACCGGGATCAGGGCGTTGCGGAGCGCGTGGCGGACGACGACCAGGCGTTCCGGCACCCCTTTCGCCCGAGCGGTGCGGGTGAAGTCGGCGCCTAACGCGTCGAGCATGGCCGAGCGGGTCATCCGGGCGAGGAAGGCGATCGAGCGCATGCCGAGCGCGAGCGCCGGGAGGACGAGGTTCTGTGGACGGCCGAACCCGGAGGGCGGGAGCCAGCGGAGCTGGACGGCGAAGACGAGAATTAGTAGCAATCCGATCCAATACACCGGGAACGACGTTCCGAGATAGGCAATGCCGAGCGACAGGCGGTCGGTCCAGCCGCCCGGCCGGCGGGCGGCGAGCACGCCTAACGTGATGCCGCAGATCGCCGCCAGCAGCATCGCCGCGCCGGCCAGCTCCAGTGTCTTCGGAAAGCGCTCGAGCAGGTCGGAGAGGATCGGCCGGCCGGTAATGTAGGAGCGTCCGAGGTCGCCGCGGAGAACGCCGCCCGCATAGTGGGCGAACTGCACCGGCAACGGGTCGTCGAGCCGGAGCTCGGTGCGCAGGCGGGCGATCGTTTCCGGGTCGGCCCGCTCGCCGACCATCGCCATCACCGGGTCGCCTGGCGCGACGTAGAGCAGGAGGAACACCACGACCAGCACCCCGGCCAGGGTCGGGATCGACAGCAGCAGCCGGCGGACGAGGACGCGGAGCACTACCGCCTAACGTCCGGCGCCATTGTGCTCGATCGAGACGCCGCGCATGTCCTGGCCATTGAGAATCGACGGCAGCTGGAAGCCGCGGATCCACGGCTGCACCGCGTCGAGGTCGCGGTAGAAGAACAGGTAGAGCATCGGCGCCTCATTGAACGCGTAGGCGTCGGCCTCGTGATAGAGCAGGATGCGCTTGGCGTCGTCCGGCTCGCGGCGCGCCGCGTCGACCAGCTTGTCGAACGCCGGGCTCTGATAGAACGACACGTTCCCGCCGACGCCCTTGTTCGCGCTGTGCAGCAACGGATAGAGAAAGTTCTCGGCGTCGGGATAATCCGCGAACCAGTCCTTCAGCGCGAGATCGGTTTCTCCCTTGCGAGCGGCCTCGCGCATCGCGGCGCTCTCGCGCTGCACGATCTTCGCCCGGACGCCGACCTTGGCGAGATAGCTCTGGATCGCTTCGGCCAGCCGCGGGAACGGCGGCGTCTGTCCGGTCCAGAGATCGACGTCGATGCCCTTCGCGAAGCCGGCGTCAGCGAGGAGCTGCTTCGCCTTGGTAGTGTCGTACGCATAACGGCGTGTCGAGTCGCCGCCTTCGAGCGCGGGCGGGATCACGCCCCCGGCGACGTTGCCGCGACCGCCGATCAGCTGGTCGAGGATGGTGCGGGTGTCGACCGCGTAGTTGATCGCCTGCCTGACGCGCACGTCCTTGAGCGGGCCGCGCGTGGTGTTGATCGCCATGTACCAGAGCCGGAGGCCCGGCGCCGAGGCGAGCGTCGCGCTGCGCTCGTCAGTGTTCTCCCAGCGGCGAGTGTCCGACTCGGGGATGTACAGGATGTCGACGTTGCCGCTCTCGAACTCGGCGACCGCGGTACTCGGCTCGGCGATCACCCGTGCGACGAGCGAGTCGGAAGCGGCGGCGCCGCCCCAATACTTCTCGTTGCGGGCGAACTTCACGTAGTCGTCGTGCTTCCACTCGACGAAGCGCCAGGGACCGGTGCCGATCGGGTGCTCGCCGAAATCGGCCGGCGTCGAGTCGGGAACGACCGCGGCGACCGGCATCGCGAGGAGCTTGGGGAAGATCGGGAAGGCCTCGTCGAGCACGACGACGAGCGTGCTCTCGTCGCGGACCGTCAGGCCGGCGATGGTCTCGGCCCGACCGTCAGCGAATGCCTTGGCGCCGGCGATCGGGTAGAGCGGCCAGCCACGTCCGCCGCGCTCCTTCGGGTCGAGGGCGCGCTGAAAGCTGCGAACAACCTGTCGCGCGACGAATGGCTTCCCGTCGTGGAAGGTGACGCCGGCGCGGAGATGAAAGGTGTAGGTCCGACCGTCGGCCGACATCTCCCAACGCGTAGCCAGCGCCGGGACGAGACGCGCGTCGGGGGTGAAGCGGGTGAGTCCGTCGAACAGGTAGCCGACGGCGCGGCCGGTTGGGACGTCGGTGGACTTTGCCGGATCGAGCGAGCGCGGGTCATAGTTGTCCCGCGAGTCGATGATCGTGCGGCGGGCGGGCGATGGGTCGCCGCCGCGACAAGCGAGAGTTCCGCTCGCCAGGGCGAAGGCCGCGACGGCGATGAGAGATGAGAGAACCGCATCGCGGGTGAGAGAAGCGCCGCCCCGGGACCACGGGCGACCGGACGAAGCGGGCGAAACACCGAGCAATTGGGGCACGGACGGGTGGCCGACGGTTGACAGAAGTGCGTGAAACGGGAGAACTTACGCCCTCTCCCGTACAGCGTCAAACGTGCCTCACATCATTTACGCGGACGACCACGAGGACATGCGCCGGATGGTGCGCGACGTCCTCGAGGCGTTCGGGCACGAGGTGCGCATCGTTCCCGACGGCGCCGCCGCCATCGTTGCCGTCGCCGAACGCGAACCCGATCTCCTGATTCTCGACCGGCAGATGCCGGTGATGAATGGGATCGAGACCTGTCGCGCGGTGAAGGAAAATCCCTTCACCGGGCACATCCCGGTGCTCATGCTCACCGCCCTCGGCGCGGTCGAGCGCAAGCTCGAGGGATACGAGGCGGGTGCCGATGACTACCTCGTCAAGCCGTTCGACACCCGCGAGCTGCGCGCCCGGGTCGATGCGCTGCTCCGGTTGGTGAAGCGCGAGACCGACCGCAACCCGACGAGTGGGCTGCCCGGTGGGCGCGCGGTCGAGGACGAGCTGCGACGGCGCGTCGCGGTGGGCGACACCTTCGCCGTCTGCTACATCGATCTCGACAACTTCAAGCCCTTCGCCGACACGTTCGGGTTCTCGACCGCCGACCAGGTGATTCGCGAAACGGGACGCGCGCTGCGTGAGGCGGCCGCCGAGACTGGCGGTGGCGACGCGGGCGACTTCGTCGGTCACATCGGTGGCGACGACTTCATCGTCGTGACCCGCGAGGATCGGGGGGAGTCACTCGCCGAGGCGAGCGCGGCGCGCTTTCGCGAAACGATCGGCCGGATCATCGGAGAGGACACGCTCGCTGCCGGCGAGTTCTCCGGTGTCGATCGCGAAGGCGTCGCTAGGCAGTTCCCGCTTGCGAAGATGACCAGTGCGGTATTGATCATCGAGCCGGGGCGTTGGCAATCGGCGTCGAAGCTCGGCGAGATTGCCGCCGCGACGAAGCGGGCAGCGCGTGCCAACGGCGCTGGCACCATCGCCGTTCAACGAGTGTAGGAACAGACCAGCCGCGCACGACCGAGATGATCACCACACGAGACGAGCGATGAAGCAGCGACCGGACGCGCCGAGTGTATCGCGCGGTTACAGCTATCGGCGCGACCTGCGGGCAGGGGAACTCATTCCGGCGATCGGCGCAGGGCTCGCCGTCGGCGTTGCCGCCTTCTACGTCGCGACGCTGTTCCTGCAGCGGACGCCGCTGGTGCCCGGCCCGCTCGAGCCCACGGAGCGGTTGGCACCGAAGCGCCGCCGCGGCGTGCGCAGTGAGGATGACATGCCGCCGAGCCGCGAGGGATCGCGCTCCGCCCGCACCGGCGTCTGATGGCGCACCAAAGCCGGTGCTGGCGCGCCGGCCCGCTCGCCATCGGTCCGATCCTGCTCGGTGTCTGGCTCGCCTTCGTACCGCGCATCGCGGACGCGCAGCTGCTCGCCTGCCGACCGGGCGAGCCGGAGGTGCGGGCGCTCGGTTTCAATGGGAACAGGGCGCTGCGCGACAATGACCTTTCGCAGGTCATCGCGACGACGACGTCCAGCTTCGCCCGTCGCGCCTTCCGCTTTCTGGGCGAGAAGCGCTGCCTCGACCGCGAGGAGCTGGGGCGCGACATCGCGCGGGTGAAGGTCTACTACCGGATGCGCGGGTACTGGGAAGCACAGGTGGACACCGTGGTGAAGCCGCGTGGCCGCGGGGTCGCGGTGGCGTTCAATGTCGTCGAAGGGCTGCCGATTCGCCTGACGACGCTGCGGATCAGTGGGCTCGACTCGGTGGTCGACCGGCGGGCGATCCTCGGCGGGCTCGATACGACGATCGGCGGGCCATACGACGAGATCCGCCTAACGGCGCTCGCCGACACGATCGGGACGCGGCTGCTCGACAACGGCTATCCCGGGGCGCGGATCGCGGTCGGTCACGACGTCGTGCGCGAGGGGCGGACGAGCGCGTACTACATCGATGTCGACCCGGGACAGCTGGCGCGGATCGGCCAGGTGCGGATCGTCGTCGACAGCACGCAGGGGCGGCAGAAGATCTCGTCGCGCACGGTGAAAAAGATCCTCGGCATCGCGCCGGGATCGATCTACCGGCGGAAGGAGCTGGTCGCCGCGCAGCGGAATCTCTATGCAACGGATGCCTACCGGCACGTCGAGCTCGGACTGGCGCCGGGCCAGAGCACCGAGGATTCGGTGCTTGCCGTGCAGGCATCGCTGATCGAGGGCGACATGCGCTCGATGCAGGCGGGACTCGGGTGGGGAACGATCGACTGCTTCCGGACGCAGGCAACGTACGGCGACCGAAATTTTCTCGGCGGCGCGCGGCGACTCGACGTGACAGCCCGCGTATCGAAGCTCGGCATTGCCAGCCCGACCGTCTCCGACTTCGTGAGCAAGGCGATCTGCGGCCAGGCGGCGAGAGACTCGATCAGCTCGCGCGCCGTGAACTACTACACCGGCGTGACCTATCGCCAGCCGACGTTCTTCGGGCTCCGCGCGCGCAATGTGCCGAGCTTCACCGTCTACAGCGAGCGGAGATCGGAGTTCAACCAGTACGAGCGGGCGACGCCGATCGGGTTGCTCGCGTCGGTGACGCGGGAGCAGTGGCTTCGCGCACCGCTGACCTTCAGCTACCAGATCGAGCGCGGCCGCACGCGGGCGGCGCCGGCGTTCTTCTGCAGCCTCTTCCTGATCTGCGATGAAGCGCTGCGCACGCAGATCGCCGACAGCACGATCCGACTGGCCGCGGTCAGCGCGTCGCTGACGGTGGACCGGACGGACCTCCCGTTGACGCCGACGAGCGGCGGCGTCTTCCGAATCGAGCTTCGCCATGCCTCACGGTTCGTCGGGTCATCGAGCTCGCTGCAGTTCAACCGCGGCATCGTCGATGGCAGCGCCTTCACGCCGTTAGGCGGTCGCACCGTGCTCGCCCTCCGCTTCCGCGGCGGCGTCATCACCCCGCTGCGGCCGACGCTGCAGGGATTCGACCTGTCGCGAAGCTTCCTGCCGCCGCAGGAGCGGCTCTATGCGGGCGGCGCCAACACGGTGCGCGGTGTCCAGCAGAACGAGCTCGGGCCCGTGGTCTATGTCGCCAAGCCGAATTACGTGAAGGTCTCGAACGTTGACGATTCCACGCGCGCGTTCGCGCTCACACCCAAGCCGCTCAAGCAGGGAATCGAATACAAGGGCTACCTGTCGGTGCCGACCGGCGGGACGCGGCTGATCGTCGCCAACGCCGAGGTTCGGTTCCGCGATCCGTTCTTTCCCGACCTGCTGCAGTGGACGGTGTTCACCGATGCAGGTAACGTCTGGGAGCGGTCGAACAAGGCGCTGCGGAGCCAGAGCTTCCGGATCACTCCCGGGATCGGCCTCAGCGTGCTGACGTTCCTCGGGCCCATCGGGGTCACTGCCGGGTACAACGACAAGACGCAGCCCGCGGCGCAGCTCTACTACAACGACGTATACCCGGTGACAATCGCGGATGCGAAAGTGTCGAACGGCACGGTGTGCCTGCAGCCGTCGGGTGTATCTACCATCCACCTTCGCAATGGCAAGTGGGTGCAGGATCAGGGAGAGTGTGCCTCGTCGAACTTCCGGCCGGCGAAGCGCGAACGATTGGCGGACAAGATCGTGCTGCTCTTCTCCATCGGGCAGGCGTTCTGAGGAAAAATAGCGCGCCGTCAGGCGTCGCTCTCACCAGCATCGAGTAACGATCGGGAAATGGCAGGGATGTCGCGGCGGCGCTTCGTCGCCCTGGTCAGCGGTCTGTCGCTGGTAGTTCTCGGTCTGGTGATCGGGCTCGTCGTCGTGCTCATCACCCAGACTCCTTACGGTCGCGACAAGGTTCGCGACGTACTGGCGGCGCGGATCCGGCCGGCGGTCCATGGCCGGATGTACATCGGCGACATCGAGGGCGGCCTGCTTGGCGGGGTGACGATCGATTCGCTGGAGATTCGCGACGCCGACGATTCGCTGCTGGTTGCCAGCGGCCCGATCAAGATCGATTACGATCCGCGCGACCTCGTCGACAAGCGCGTGCTTCTCTCGCGCGTCGAGCTGACACGACCGATTTTCTACGCGCGGCGCCACGAGAACGGCGATTGGAATTTCCGCCGCGTCTTCCCCGGCGACCGCAAGAAGCGATCGCCGATTTCCGCGGACCGTGGTTTTGGCGACTACATCGTCGCCAACTCGGTCACGATCAAGGACGGCAGCTTTATCCTGACAATGCCATGGCACCCCGACGAGGATCTGCGCGGCGTCAGGCGGGACAGCGCGGTCCGTCACGCGCTCGATGCGCCCGATCACGACGTCAACCGGACCGCTGAGGGGTTCGCGAAGACCTGGCGCTGGACCGGGATCAACGCCGAGTCGCCGTATGTTCGCATCGCCGATCCGGACAGCGTCGGCCAGCTGTACACGACGAACCGGATGTCGTGGGCGGAATCGGATCCACCATTTCTTTTCCGCAACGTGGTCGCGGCGGCTCGCGTGCGCGGTGACTCGGCCTGGCTCGACGTGCCGCACTGGGACCTGCCCGGCTCGACGGGGAGTGCGCACGGGAAGGTGGTGTGGGGGAGCGACAAGCCGGTCCGATATGCCATGGATGTCACCGGTGATTCGCTGTCGCTGGCCGACGTCGCGTGGGTCTATTCGACGCTGCCGCACGACGGTGGCGGGCGCTCGAACCTGCGCATCGTCAACGATCCGAAGAACCTGTCGATCATCGAGTATCAGCTTTCGAAGATGGACGTGCGCAGCACCCGCTCGCACCTCACCGGCGCGATGACGTTCGCTGTCGGTGGGCCACTGCTGGCGGTGAAGAACCTCGACGTCGTCGCATCGCCAATCGACTTCCTGTTCATCCGGACGCTCAACGGAAAGGCCTTTCCAGTGGATTGGGCGGGCACGATTTCCGGATCGCTGAAGGGAGTTGGCGGGCCGCTGAACCGGTTCCGGGTGGACGAATCGAATCTCGTCTTCCGGGACGCGCACGTTCCCGGCGCCGAGACGCGAGCGCGAGTGAAGGGTGAGCTCGACATCGTGCAGCCGGCGCTGACGATATTCCGCGGGCTCGATGTCGACGTCGCGAGCGCGGACCTCCGGACAATCCAATTCCTCTATCCGAACTTTCCGCGACTGCAGGGGACGATCTCGGGGACGGCGACGCTCGACTCGTCATGGCTCGACGTGCGCTTCCGCGATGGTGACCTGACCTGGCACGACGGCGCCGGCGAGCCGACAGAGGTCGGTGGATCGGGGCGGATCACCTATGGCGAAAAGTTCATGACGTACGACCTCGCGCTCGATGCGAAGACGCTCTCGCTGACCGAGCTCGCGCAGTCGTATCCGAAGTTGCCGGTGCGTGGTCTCGTCAGCGGACCGGCGCGCATTTCCGGAACGACGGACTTGCTCGATGTGAACACGACGCTGACCGGGGCGGCGGGAACCGTCGCCTTCAATGGTCGCCTCGACAGTTATCCGCCGGGCTACGCGATCCGCGGTCAGACGACGCTGACGCATCTCGATGTCCGCACGCTCCTCGAGCGTGCCGACCTTCCAATGACCGACCTGAGCGCGCGCTTCGACACGGACATCGGCGGCGACTCGTTGGCGAATCTCTCGGGGCGGATCGCTGCGGTCGTCCAGCCCGGCTCGATAGTCGACGGGGTGCGGATCTTCTCGGGGCGGGCGCGGATGATGGCGGACGCGGGCCGCCTGCGCGTCGATTCGCTGTCGCTGGAGACCACCGCGGCGACGGTGTTCGCGTCGGGGGGAATCGGCCTCGCGCCTGACGTGCGTGATTCGCTGCGCGTCGCGGTGTTCGTCGACTCGCTGGGCGGGCTGCGACGCTGGGTCGCCGCCGATCCGGCGCGCGACTCGCTCGACGGGTCATTCTCGGTCACCGGGACGCTGACCGGATCGCTCAAGTCGCTCGACGCGCGGGGCACGGTAGCCGCGGCGTCGCTCTACCGGGCGGGGACGCGGGCCGCCGCGGTGAAGGGCACCTTCGCCCTTCGGCAGGTCACCGCGTCACCGTTAGGCGACATAATCATCGGCGTCGACTCGGCGCAGATCGCCGGGCTTGCGATCGCGCGGATGGACGGCCTCGTGTCGCTCGACGGCGCCGGGCATGGGCAGCTGTTCGTCGAGGCGCGGGAGACGACCGGCCAGACGGCGCGCGGCGCCGCACTGCTGGCGATGCGCGGCGACACGATCGACGCGCGGATCGATTCGCTGACCTTCGCGGTCGACAGCGCGCCGGCGGGCAATCGCTGGCGGCTGACCGGACCGTCGCGGGTGCTCGTCTCCCCGGCGTCGATCGACATCGCGCCGATGCGCCTCGAGGACGGCAAGGGCGGCTCGCTCGCGCTGTCGGCGGCGCTGCCGGCGGCGGCCCCGATTACCGGAACGCTGGTCGGGGACAAGGTACCCCTTGGCGATCTGGCCAGCTTCGGGCAGCTTCACACGCCGTTAGGCGGGATCGCCTCGCTGCGCGTGGCGCTGTCGGGGACGCGACCGCAGCCGGTCGTCGAATGGACGGCGCTGCTGCAGCAGCCGCAGACGGCCGGGGTCCGACTGGACCGGATCGAGGCGACTGGCAAGTACGCCGAGCGCAGCTTCGGCGGAACGGCGCGCTTTATCCGGGGGCAGCAGGCGACGATGGTGGCGAGCGTCGCCCTGCCGATCGACCTCGCGCTGGAGCCGCGCCAATCGCGACTGCTCACCGAGCCGTTGCGCGGCAACGTCCGCGCCGACAGCGCGGACCTGGCCGTCCTCGAGACGCTGGCTCCTGGGCTCGACATCACCGGCGGCCGGTTCAGCATCGTCGGCGATCTCGGCGGCACCTGGCAGCGCCCGACGATCGATGGGCGCCTGACGATCGACAATGGCGCCGCGGCGATCGCCCGGCTCGGCGTGCGAGTGAAGAGCGTCGAGGTCAGGATCTCGATGCGCGGCGACAGCGTGTCGATCGACCGGATGTCGGCGCAAAGCGACGACCCGCGTGAACGCGGGAGCGTCGCTGCACGCGGGTTCATCGACCTGGACTACCTGCACCACGCTGCCGGCACGCCGTCGAACCCGACGTTTGCCCTCGACGTCGAGGCGCGGACCTTTCACGCGCTGAACGAGCGGACCATCGGCGACATCCGCATCTCGTCACCGGGCATGCATCTCGCCGGCTCGACGAGAAGTTCGACGCTCACCGGCACGGCGATCATAGAAAAGGGAGTGATCTACATTCCCGAGCTGACGAAGAAGCGCGTCATCGACATCAGCGACACGCTGCAGACGGGGACCATTGGCGGGATCGGCCGCAACCGCGCGCTGCTCGGCGATGCGCCGACGTCGGTGGTGCAGGGACTGCAGCTGCGCAACGTGCGGCTGGTGATCGGCCCCGAGGTCTGGCTGCGCTCGACGGAAGCGGCGATCCAGCTGGGCGGTGAAGTGAGCGTGACCAAGGGGCGCGACCCGACGCTCGCCGCGTTAGGCGAGACGGCGCCGGAACAGCTTGCGCTGCAAGGGACGTTGACGGCCGACCGGGGCCAGTACCGTCTCGAGCTGAGCCCGGCGATTTCACGCACCTTCGAGGTGACGCGTGGGCGCCTGACGTTCGCCGGTGATCCGCAGATCAATCCGGGACTCGACATCAACGCGGTGCACACCGTCCGCACCGAAAATGGCCAGGATGTCAGGGTACGGGTGGCGATTCGCGGCACCCTGCTCGCCCCGCAACTGGTGCTGAGCAGCGACGAGGGGTTGCAGATCTCGCAGACCGATCTCGTGAGCTACCTGGCGTTCGGCAAGCCGAGCTTCGAGGTGACGGGGACCGGGAGCGTTGGCTATCAGAGCCTCGGGCAGGGGCTGATTTCGGCATCAGCCGGGGGAATCGCCGCCAACCTGCTGCAGAACACCCGCTTCGGCTCGGCGATCGACGTGTTCAGCGTCCAGGCCGGGGCGGTCGCCGATCCGGCGCGTACCAACAACGGCCTGCAGAACCAGATTGCCAACTCGCGCGTGACGGTCGGAAAGCAGATCAACGAGCGGACGTTCATCGGCCTCGACGCCGGCCTCTGCGCCCTCTCGAACGGCCCGCGGTCGAGCAACGTCGGGACATTCGACCGGTTAGGCCTGACGATCAACCACCGGCTGGCGCACGGCTTCGCCCTCTCGGCGGGCTACGAGCCGAGCGCCAGCGTCAAGCTTTGCGACGCGTCGGGCACCGCGGCGCAGCTGACCAACCAGCCGAGCAAGCAGTTCGGGCTCGACCTGACGCGCAGCTGGACGTTCTGATGGAGCGGGTGCTCCTCGTCGCGAACCCGGCGTCGCGGCGAGGCGCCAGGCTGCGGGCGGCGGCCCTCCGCGCGTTCGCCGAGGCGGGGGTGCACTGCGACGCCGTGTTGACCGAGCGGCCGGGGCACGCCGCCGAGATCTGCCGGGCGCGGGCGAGCGGCTACGACGCGGTCTTCACGTTAGGCGGCGACGGCACGGCAATGGAGGTCGTCGGCGCACTGGCGAACACCGGCAAGCCGGTGGCGATCCTGCCCGGCGGGACCGGCAACCTGATCGCCCGCGCGTTAGGCACGCCGCTGGCGGTCCGCCGCGCCGTTCGCTCGCTGCTCGCGGGGGAGATCCGGCGGGTGGACCTCGGGATCATGGACGACGGCCGCCGCTTC
Organism: Gemmatimonadaceae bacterium; assembly: GCA_031360575.1. GTDB lineage: Bacteria > Gemmatimonadota > Gemmatimonadetes > Gemmatimonadales > Gemmatimonadaceae > JABFXC01. The sequence continues at coordinate 99,706 of JANMBU010000008.1, read as the reverse complement.
GCCTTCGCGGCCGGTGTCGGCATCGACAGCCAGATGATCCAACACACGTCGCCCTGGCTCAAGCAGCGGATCGGGGTGGGGGCGTACGTCTTCGCCGCCGCCCGGTCGATCCTGCGCGGGGACAAGGTCCACGTGAGGGCGACCGTGGACGGGGAATTGATCGAGCGGGACGCCGCTTCGGTCATGCTGACCAATTTTGGGGCAGTCCTCAATGATCAGCTCTTCCTGGGCCCCGGAATCCGTCAAGATGACGGAAAGCTGGACCTGTGCGTCTTTAGTCCGGAGGGATTGCTGGACGCGATCCGGATCCTCTGGCGGCTGTCCCGCAAGGACTTCCGCAACGACCCGTGCATGCTGTTTCGCTCGGGCACCGTGTTCCGGATCGAGACCGATCCACCCTGCCAGGCGCAGGCTGATGGCGACCTGCTCGGGCTCACGCCGTTCGGTGCCCGAGTCGAACCGCTGGCGGCCACGCTCCTGGTACCGCGCAGGAAATAGCTGGCCCCGTACGTCGAGAAAACATACGACTGTCGATTCGCGCCTAACGGCGCGATCGCCCGCATAGATGACTGACATCCCCCCCTCCGGCGGCCCGTCGTCGCCTGCTCCGCCATCGCGCCCGCCGATGCCGCTGGTCGCGCCGGTCGGGCCGGACGGCACCGCCGCGTCGGCGCGCGGCGAGCCGGCGGAAGCGATACGCGAGCTCTCGCGCGACCGCGACCATCTCTTCCTGCTCCACGAAGCGCTGGTCGACGCCGAGCAGCAGACCACGCTCGAGGCGCGGCTCGACGTCATCGTCAACGCGATCCGGAAGATCGGGTTCGGCCGCGTTGCGATCACGCTGCGCAATGAAAACCTCGACCAGACCAAGCTCGTTTCGGTCGGGCTGACACCGGAGGAAACGCGCGAGCTGCGCGACCGTCCCGCATCGGGGCTCGTCTGGAAGCGGCGACTCGCGTCGCTCGAACGATTCCGCGTCTCGCAGTCGTTCTACCTCGATGCCGGCGACGAATGGATCTCGCGCGAGTTCCACGGCGGGCTCGCCAGCCGGCTCGAGCCGAGCGTCGATCCGCAGTGGAATCCGCGCGATGCACTGCTCGTTCCGCTGAAGGGAAGCGACGGCCGCATCATCGCGACGCTGGTCCTCGACGACCCGACCGACCGCCACCGCCCAACGCTGGCGCGCGTGCGCACCGTCGAGCTGTTCGGGCAGCAGGTCGCCTACATGATCGAACAGGCGGAGCTGGTCGAGATCGCACGTCGCCGCGCCGACCGCCTCGCCCGCTTGCACGAAGTCGGCGTCATGCTCGCCCGCTCGCTCGATGAGAACGACATCGTCGAGGAGCTGGCTCGCCAGATCGGCCGCGTTGTCAGCTGCGACGGTATCGTGATCGCTGCGCCCGACGTCGAGGAAAACTTTGTCACCACCCTCTTTCGCTCCGTCCGCGGAATCCGCCGGGCGCGCAATCCGGCACCGTTAGGCCACGGCCCGATCGGCGAGGTCGCCCGCACCGGCCGCGCCGTCCGCATCCCCGATTACGACCCGAACAAGAATGCGCTCGCCTCGGCCGACGACACCGTCGGCGACGGCGGGCCGGCGCGATCATTGCTCGTCGTCCCGATGCTCGTCGGCGCGAAGCTGCTCGGCGTGATCGCCGTCTACGCGGCGAAGCCGTCGCAGTACGGCGCCGAGGACGAAGAGGTGCTCCACACGATGGCGGCGCAGACGGCAACCGCGATCATCAACGCCCGCCACTATGCCGAATCGCAGCGCGAGCAGCGCGCGGGCGAGGCAGTCGCCGATGTCGCGCGCGCGGTCGGCGCATCGCTGCGGCTCGCCCAGGTATTGCCGCTGATCCTTCGCCACGCGACCGCGCTGCTCCGATCGGAGGGCGCCTGCATCGCGCTGCGCACCGGCGCCGAACTCGAGGTCGTCGAGGCATCAGGAATCGCGCAGGCGATCCGCGGCATGCGCATCCCGGTCGCTGGCAGCATGCGCGGCCGCGCGGTGACCACCGGGAAGACGATCATCTCGAACGACCTGTCGTCCGAGCCGAGCGCTTACCAACCGGCAGTCGACGCGGCGAACATGCAGAAGATCATCATCGCCCCGCTGAACACGAAGGAAGGAACGCTCGGCGTGCTCGAGGTGATCAACCGCGAGAACGACTTCACCGACGCCGACGCGCGAGTCCTGCACCGACTCGCCGAGCAGGTCGCCGTTGCCGTCGTCAACGCGCGGTTGTTCGAGGAAGTGACACTGCTCGGCGAGCGCCACCGACGCGTCGTCGAGACCGCGAACGACGCGATCGTGATCACCGATCTTGAACGGCGCATCGTCTTCGCGAATCCGGCCGCCGACGCATTGTTCGGGCGCGGCCGCGACCTGCTCGGCGCGCTGGTCGCCGAGACGGTGGCGCCTGAAGCGCGCGACGAGGTACGGGAGCGCGAGCAGTCGGGCTTCAGCGGGGAACCGCAGCGTTATGACTCGGTGGTGCTGCGTCCGGACGGTGAGCGGCGCTACGTCGCCGTGAGCACGGCGCCCCTTCGCGAGGGAGAAAAAATCACCGGGACCGTCGCGTCGCTGCGCGACGTGACCGCCGAGCGCCGGGCGCGCGACGCGATGACGCAGTCCGAGGCGCGCTACCGGCACCTCGTCGAATCGGCATCGGACGCGATCTACACGCTCGATGCGCGTGGCGCGGTCACATCGGCCAACGACGCGACCTGCCTACTCAGCGGACGCACGCGCGAGGAGCTGCTCGCGCGCCCGATGCTCGGGATGATGCTCGACGAGGAAATCGACGACGCCAAGCACAACTTCCGCCTCGCACTGGGTGGCGAGGCGCGGCGGTTCGAAACGCACATCGTATCAGCGAGCGGCGACGTGCGCCTCGTCTCGGTGACCTACACGCCGATCCGCCATGGCAGCGCGATTCTCGGCGTGCTCGGCGTCGCGCGCGACGTCACCGCCGATCGGGACCGGGCCGAAGCCCTCGAGCGGTCTGAGGCGCGCTACGAGCGCCTCGTCGAATCGGCGGCCGATGCGATCTTCACGCTCGACGGCGAACTGCGCTTCACATCGGTGAACCGCGCCCTCGAGCAGGCAACCGGGCGCGATCGCGAGACGCTGCTCGGCCGGTCGGCGCTCGAGCTCTGCGACGAGCGCGATTGCGGGATCATGGAGGAAGCGCTGCGGGCAACCCTGGCCGGCGACCGGCCGCGCGTCGAGGTGCGCCTGATTGGCGCCGATGGCGAGCCGCATCCGGCGTCGCTGATCGCCGCGCCGATCCTCGAGCGCGGCGCGATCGTCGGAGCGTTAGGCATCGTCCGCGACGTGACCGACGAAAAGCGCCTCGTCCAGCAGCTGCTGCAGCAGGAAAAGCTGGCGGCGATCGGCCAGCTGGTCGGCGGTGTCGCGCACGAACTGAACAATCCACTGGCCGGGCTGCTCGCCTTCTCGCAGCTGCTGATGTCGCACACCGAGACGCCGGAGGAGCGGGAGCGCGCGGTCGCCAGCATCAACTTCGAGGCGCGCCGCGCGTCGAAGATCGTACGTAACCTGCTGACGTTCGCGCGGCGGCGCGGGGCGGAGCGCGAGGCAACCGACCTCAATCAGATCGTCACCGACACCGTTGACCTGCGCAGCTATGCACTGCGCGTCGCGCGTGTCGAGCTGACGCTGGCGCTCGACAGCACGCTGCCGCTCACCTGGGCCGACCCGTTCCAGATGCAGCAGGTGGTGCTCAACCTGCTCAGCAACGCTGAGCAGGCGATGGAAGAATGGAGTGGTGCGCGGACGATCAACGTCGCGACGACGCAGGACGGCGACACGCTGATCCTCCGCATCACCGACAGCGGTCCGGGGATCGATGAGCTGTCAGTCGACAAGGTGCTGCTTCCGTTCTACACGACGAAGGCGGTCGGCAAGGGAGCGGGACTCGGCTTGTCGATCTCGGAAGGCATCGTGCGCGAGCACGGTGGGCGCATCACTGTTCGCTCGACCGCTGGTGCCGGCGCGACGTTCACGGTCGAACTGCCGCGCGTCGTACCCCCGGTGCCCGAGACGAGCGACGACGCGGTGACGTCGAGCGACAGCACGCCAAAGCGCCGCATCCTGGTGGCCGACGACGAGAGCGCCGTGCGCGAGGCGCTGCAGCTCTTCCTCCGTTCGCTCGGCCACAAGGTGGATGTCGCGAGCTCGGGGCTCGAGGCGTTGTCGCGCCTCGAGGAGCATCAGTACGATGCGGTCCTCCTCGACTTGCGCATGCCTGACGTCACCGGCGACGCGGTCTACGCGAAGCTGCTCGTCCGCGATCCGCAGCTCGCGTCACGTGTCATCTTTGTCACCGGCGAGGCGCACGCGGGTGCGGGCGCCGAATTCATCCGCGGTACCGGGCGCCCATTCATCGGCAAGCCATTCCTGCTCGAGGACGTGGCGCGGCTGATCTCGGAAACCGCCGGCTGATGGCCAGCATCCTGATCGTCGACGACGAACTCGAGATCACGGCGACGTTCTCGCGCTTCTTCGAGCGGTCGCGTCACGAAGTGCGCGTCGCGCACACTGCGAAGGAAGCGCTGGCGGTGTTCCGGCAGGTGCGTCCCGACCTGGTGGTGCTCGACCTCCACCTGCCTGACGCGTCGGGACTCGACGTGCTGGCCGCGCTGCAGGCCGAGCAGGCAGTGGTCATCATGATCACCGGGCAGGGCGACATCGAGGTCGCCGTCGAATCGATGCGCGCCGGCGCCGAGAACTTTCTGCCAAAGCCGGTGGAGCTGGCGCATCTCGGCGCCGCCGCCGACCGTGCACTGGAGAAGGCGAAGCTGCGCGAGATGAACCGGTTTCTCACCGGCCGGCGCGGCGGAGCGAGCGCCGGAGGCGCGCTGCTCGGCGTCTCGCCGGCGATGGTCGATGTCGCCAACCAGATCGCGTTGCTCGCCCGCAGTGACAAGACGACGGCGCTGCTGCTCGGTGAAAGCGGCACGGGGAAGGGACGGGTCGCCGAGTTGATCCACGCGCAGAGCCCGCGCGCCGGCCAGGCGTTCGTCGAGGTGAACTGTGCCAGCCTCGCGGCCGCGTCGCTCGACGCCGAACTGTTCGGCCACGAGCGTGAAGCGTTAGGCAACACGCGCGACCGGAAGATGGGGCTGGTCGAGGTGGCCGACGGGGGGTCGCTCTTCCTCGACGAGATCGCCGACCTCGACGCGTCGCTGCAGCCGAAGCTGCTTCGCGTGCTCGAAGGAAAGGGTTTTCGCCGGCTTGGCGGAACCGACGAGGTGCGAACGCAGGCGCGGCTGATCGCGGCGACGAGCAAGGATCTCGTCAACGAAGTGACCGCCGGCAACTTTCGCGAAGACCTCTACTATCGGCTGAGCGTGATGCCAATCACGCTGCCCCCGCTGCGTGCCCGTGCGCGCGAGGACCTGGTGCAGCTGATCGGCGCGGTGCTCGACGAGTTGAAGCCGCAGCTCGGCGAAGCGCCGGAGCGCGTGTCGGAAGGCGCGCTCGAGCGCTTGCTGAAATACGCCTGGCCGGGCAACATTCGCGAACTGCGCAACGTGCTCGAGCGGGCGATGATCATGGGGCGCGGTGCGCTGGAGATACTTCCGGTGCATCTTCCGGGTGAGGTGCGCGACGCGAGCGGCTTCGCCGTCGAGCACTACACGCCGCGGTCGCTCGAGGAAGTCGAGCGGGTGCACATGGGGCGCACGCTGCGCGCACACGAAGGCAACCGCACGCGCGCCGCGCGCGAGCTCGGAATTTCTCGCGCGACGCTGATCAAGAAGATCAAGGACTACAATCTGGATCCTCAACGATGACCGAACTCAAAGAGCGTGACATGATGGTCTGCCGCGCCTGCGGCAAGGAAGAGCGCGCATCCGAGGGATACCCGTGCGTCGACTGCGGAACGTTCGTCTGCATGATCTGCAGCTTCCGCGGCGTGACGCTCTGCAAGGTCTGCCAGGAACTGCGCGACGAGCAGGCGGGAGGCGCGGCGCGCAAGTGACAACGCCGCGCGGCGCGTTGCGCATCGACACGATCGCCAGCTTCGCGTCGCTCGGGATCGCGGTCGGTCACGCGAGCGACGACGAAGGCGGGACCGGCTGCACGGTCGTCCGCCCGGTCGAGGGCGCGATGCGCGGCGCGGCCGCCGTGGTCGGACGCGCGACGGGGACGCGCGACCTGCTCCCGCTCGTCAGCCATCATCTCGTCGACCGCGTCGACGCAATCTTCCTCACCGGCGGCTCGGCGTACGGGCTCGACGCCGCTGCTGGCGTGATGCGCTGGATGGAAGAGCGCGGACGGGGATTCCCCGTCGGGGGCGGCGTCGTTCCGATCGTGCCGGCCGCGGTGATCTTCGATCTCGCGCCACTCGGCAGCTTCGCGGCGCGTCCGACGGCGGCGATGGCATATCGCGCGGCCGACGATGCGCGCGCCGACAACATCGGCGAGGGAAGTGTCGGCGCAGGGACCGGCGCGACGGTGGGTAAGACCGCCGGCGCGGGATGCGCGATGAAGGGCGGCTTCGGCTGCGCGACGGCGCGGGCCGGCCACCTCGTCGCCGGCGCGGTCGCCGTGGTCAACGCGTTAGGCGACGTCCGCGATGGACGCGGGCGGATCATCGCCGGCGCGCGCTCGGAAGCGGGTGGCTTCGCCGACTCGGTTGCCCTGCTCGCCAGCGGTGTCGCCCGTCAGTTCTCGGCCGCCGCGCCGGCGCCGACGAACACGACGCTCGCCGTGATCGCCGTGAGCAGCGCGTTCTCGCGCGCGGATCTCGGCGCCGTCGCCGAAGCGGCGACCGCCGCGCTGCATCGCCGCATCACGCCGGCCGGGACGGCCTTCGACGGCGACATCGTCTTCGCACTCGCGCCGCTCGTCGGCGATCCGGGCGATCCGGTGGCGGCCGGTGTCCTCGCGGCCGCCGCGCTCGAGGAGGCGATCGAACGCGCCGTACGCCTCGCCCGCGGCCGCGACGGAATTCCCGGCCTTGCGGACGAAGAGGGCTCGTCCGCCGGCAACCACGCCCGATGAGCGGCCGGGTCGTCATCATCGGCTCGTACGCGCCGATGCACGCCGAGCCGCGCGTCGCGAGCGCGCAGGTCTCCCAGGCGTTAGGCGGTCACACGCTCGACGTCGTCGAGTCGACCGACGACTGGCACCAGCTGCGCGGCGACGATGGGTACGCAGGCTGGGTCCACGCGGGCTACCTCGCGCCGGCGACCAGCGCGACTGGCGCGAGCGTCCGCCTGACGTCGCTCGGTTGCATCGTTCGCAACGCCGGTGAGCGGCGGCGCGTGCTGCCCCCGGGCGCACTGCTGCTCCCCGAGGACACGGTGGAAAGCGGCCGCGCCGTGACGCTCGACGTGCTGCGCGCCGAATATCCATCGAACCCGGCAGCGGCGGCTCGCACCGCCGCGTCGATCTTCGAGGGGACGCCCTACCTCTGGGGAGGCGGCACGCCGTGGGGCGCCGATTGCTCAGGGCTCGTGCAGACCAGCTTTCGCCTCCACGGCATAATCCTCCCGCGCGACGCCTGGCAGCAGGCGACGGTCGGCGAGCCAGCCCCGGGCGATCCACTCGCCGTCGCTGCCGGCGACCTGCTGTTCTTCTCGGACCGCGATGACCAGCGCATCACGCATGTCGGCATCTCGCTCGGCCGCGGGTCGATGGTTCACGCTGCGTTAGGCCGTGGCGGCTTCGCGATCGAGCGCCTCGACGACACCGACGACCTCTACGTCGAGAAGCTGCGCGCCCGGTTCACCGGCGCCCGCCGCCTGCTCCCCGCGGGCGAGCGTTAGGCAGCTCGACTAGCTGACGAGCTGCCCGCCGGGAATCCTCGGCCCGGCAGCCGGCGCCGCCGAGCGCACCTGGAGCGGAATGGTGGCCATCGCCTGCCCGCCGATCTCGATCGACAGACCAAACGTCCCTGGCCGGTCGAGCGGCAGGTCGAGCGCGGCGATGAAGGGCAGGTCCATCTCCTCGACCCCCGGCGGCGCCGCTTCGATGTGCAGCTCCCCGTTGGTCGTCCAGATCGCCTCGCCCGACGGGCTCCGCCAGATGAGCGTCATGACATGAGTGCCGGCATCGCCCCGCCCACCGGTGATGCGCGCCACGAGATGGGCGCGCGGATGAACAGTCGGGAGGGAGCCGACATGAACGGCATCGAAGACGCCGAGGATGTTGAGCTTTCCTTCCTGCGACAGGTTGGCGGCGTCGGCGAAGAGGGCGAACGAGAGGCGCATCAGGTCAAGCTAGTGAGTTCCTCGCCCTGCGGACGAGGGACGACGGAGGGCGCCGTCGCCCAGGGCGACGGCGCCCCCCCTCATCCACGATTGTTCAGGTGCACGAGGCGTGAGGCGCCCGCGCCAACCTCCCAAGTCCCCGGTTTATCTTTGTTTCCAATGTCTTCCTCCGTTCTCGATTCCTCTGTCGACGCCCCCCCCGAGAAAGCGCCAGCCGCGCATTGGGCCACTGACGCGCTGCTGCTGCTGATGGCCCTCATCTGGGGGGTCAACTTCATCGTCGTGAAGCGCGGCACCCAGCTGATGCGACCGCTGGCCTTTGGTGGCGCCCGCGTCGCGATCGCGGCCACCGCGCTGATCGTGATCGTCACCGTCATGCGCGAGCGCTGGCCGTCGCGACGCGACGTCATCGCGCTGCTCATGCTCGGCGTGATCGGTAACGGACTCTATCAGTGGTTCTTCATCGAGGGCGTGTCGCGCACGCGCGCTGGCACTGCGGCGCTTGTGCTCGCCGCCGCGCCGGCGTTCATGGCGATCATCGGACGGATACTCGGCGTCGAGCAGGTGACGGGGCGGCGCATACTCGGCATCGCGGCATCGCTCGTTGGAATGGGGCTCGTCGTCTTCGGCAGCGCGCATCCGGTGGCCGGGCCATCGGGCGATGTGTCGACGCTGGCCGGGAACATGCTCGTGCTCGCCGCCTGTCTCTGCTGGGCGACGTACACCGTGCTGCTCAAGCCGTATACCGAGCGGGTGCCCGGTATCTCGCTCTCCGCGGTGACGATGATCGGTGGTGCCATCCCACTCGTTGCCGTGGCGACCCCTGACATCCTGCGCACGCCGTGGACGGCGCTTCCGGTCGGCGCCTGGGGAGCGTTAGGCTACAGCGGGATCCTCGCGCTCGTCGTTGCCTACCTGTTCTGGTATCGCGGTGTGCGTGTCATCGGCCCGACCCGGAGCGCGATGTACAGCAACCTCCAGCCGGTGGTCGCGCTGGTCGTCGCCTGGCTCGCGTTAGGCGAACAGCCGACGCTGGTGCAGGTGGTCGGTGCGGCGGCGATCATGATCGGCCTTCTCCTCACTCGCGCATGAGCACCAACGGCTCCAACGGTCACCGCCACACGGTCGTCCTCTTCGACATCGACGGCACGCTGCTCTGGAGCGACGGCGCGGGCCGCCGGGCGATCCAGCTCGCGCTGACCGAGGTCTTCGGTGGCGTCGGACCGTCCAACCACCGCTTCGACGGCAAGACCGACAAGCAGATCGTGCGCGAGCTGATGACGCTGGCCGGCCACGATCGCGAGGCGATCGACGAGCGCATGGACCGCGTCATAACGCTCTACGTCAGTGCGCTCCGCGACGCGTTGCGCAATCCGTCCCATCCGCCCGAGCGGCTGGCCGGCGTTCCCGAATTGCTCGACGCGCTCGAGGCGCGCGACGACATCGTGCTCGGGCTGCTCACCGGCAACGTCGAGCCGGGAGCCGACGCCAAGTTGCGCGCGGTCGGGATCGACCCGGCGCGATTCCGGGTCTCGGCGTATGGCTCCGACCACGAAGACCGCCCCGAGCTGCCGCCGATCGCGCGGCGGCGCGCTGCCGAATTGCTCGGTGGTGAGCTCGCGGGTGACCGGTTCGTGGTCATCGGCGACACCCCGGCGGACATGACCTGTGGTCGCGGCATCGGAGCGCGGGCAATCGGGGTTGCGACTGGCCGGTACGGTGTCGACGAGCTACTGTCGCACGGTGCATGCGCCGCGTTCCTCAATCTCAGCGATACCGACGCCGTCGTCTCGGCGGTCATCGGTTGACCGGTCGATGACCGAGATCGAGCTCAAGGCGGTCGTCGACGATCTCGCACTGCGACGCCGGCTCGTCGAAGCGGGCGGCGGCCTGATCATGCTCGAGGGATTCCTCCAGGACCGGCGATGGGACGACAACGCGGAGCGGATGCGCGGACGCGATCACGTGCTGCGTATCCGGGTGTTCACCGGCGGAGGTCGCACCGAGGCCACGCTCGAGTGGAAGGGTCCGACGCAATCGCGCGACGGCTACAAGCTGCGCGAGGAGCTGGGCACGTCGATCGGCGACGCCGAGGCGCTCAGCGAGATCATGGAACGACTCGGCCTCCAGGTGACGCGCACGATCGATCGCGAGATTGCGCAGTTCAAGCTCTGCGGCGCGACCGTCCGCTTCGAGTCGTACCCGCGGATGGACGACCTCGTCGAAGTGGAGGGGACAGCGGAGCAGATCGAACGCGCGGTCGCGATCATCGGGCTGCCGCGCGAATCGTTCAGCGCCGATTCGCTTCCCGAGTTCATGGTGCGCTACGAGCAGCGAACGGGGAAGCGTGCCGTGGTCTGCGCCGCGGACCTCGACGAGATCGAGTGGTGAGTGCCGGCCGCCACGGCGCGATCGAGGCCCGATACGCAGTGGCAGCGAGCGGCGCCTGGCGCGGTGCCGGATTGGCGGGAGACGTCATGCTCGAGCTGACTGCCGATGACGTCGCCCTCGTTGCCCTCGACGGAGGATCGCGCCTCCCCCTGCCGTTAGGCGGCCTGCAGGGCGTCGGCTTTCGCGATGGAGTCCTTACGCTCCATCTCGGCGATGGCACGATCGTCCTCGCCGGTGAGGGGCGGCTCGCCGCGGCCGCCCGCGACATCGTCGCCCGCGCCTGTGCCCCAGGTGAACTCACGCTCGCCCTCCGTTCGCTGGGGTCGCATCGGCGCGGCGCTGACGACCTGCAGCGCCGTTACTTCGAGCCACTGCTCTCGGCGCGGCGGAAGCTCGATCGGACCGCCGAGCCTAACGCTCAGGTGGCGGCGCTCGACGCGACCACGTTGCGCACCGCCTACCACGACCTCGCGCATCGGATCGCGCTCCGCTCGGCAGGCCAGGCGGCGTCGGACAGGCGCGCCCTCGAAGCGCAGATCGACGACGCGCTCGCCCCGCTCATCGGCGCCTTCGATGCGCTCGACGCCGCGGCCAGCGCGCTGCGCACGAGCGCGGCCGATTCGATGATCGCCCGTTGGCGTGACTGGTCGGCGCTCGCCCGTGCGACCTTCGCCGCGGCCGATCGCTGCTGGCCTCCCGTCGCCCACCTCGTTACCGGCTGGCATCCCGGACCGCGGCCGAGTCTCTGGCGACGCATGATCGGGCGCGCGCGATGATCCTCGGAATCGGCATTGACCTCGTCGACGTCGCGCGGGCCCGGCGGCTGCTCGACGCCAAGGGCGAACGCGTCCTCGCTCGGCTCTGCACCGAGCGTGAGGCGGCATACGTCCGCGCCCACCCGGCCGCTGCCGCATCATTCGCCGCGCGCCTCGCCGCGAAGGAGGCCGCCTACAAGGCGCTCGCCGGCACGGACGAAGCGCGCGCCATCGGCTGGCGTGACATCGAGGTCGAACGCGCCGCCGACGGCAAGCCGTCGCTCCTCTTTCACGGACGGGCGCGCACACGGGCCGCCGCGTTAGGCGTGAGCGCCGTCCACCTCTCGATGACCCACACCGATACCAGCGCCGGCGCGGTCGTGATCCTCGAACGCTAGCGCGAGCGACCCGCCGCGCGAGCACGCGGCACCGCTACTTGCTCAGTATCACCTGCACGCGCGCCTCGCCCGCCGAGTCGTCGGCGACCAGCGTCGCGCCACGGACGAGAAAAGGCACGTCGCGAATGAACGTGTCAGCGGGGCCCGCGAAGAACACCGTATCGTGGCTCGCGCGCCAACTGCCGCTCAGGCTCTGGTCGATCGGGGTGCCACCAGCCGCGGCGGCGGGGACGATCAGTCGCCCCGCCGTGGTGTGGTCATCAGCCAGCACCAGCGAAAGCGATGCGCCGACCGCGAGCAGGTTCACCGGCATGCCGCTCCTCGCAACGGTGAACCGCGTGGCGTGATACTGCCCGGGAACACCGGCCGCGGGCACGATCGGGTCGTCGGCGCAGGCGAGGACGAGGGCAATCGCACCCCATGCGCCAGAGACGAGCAAACGTTGTGACAGGCCGGCCAGAGACATGTGAATCTCTCGCGGAGGTGTACCGGAAATAACCTACGCGCCGGCGCTCGCGTCACCAGCCCCCCGTCAGACCGCCACGGCCGTTCTCTGTGGTTCAACCCGGTACCGTGAACCGCTCGACCGTCCCGCCCACCGTCGATCCGTTCATCGTCACGTACAACTGCCCGTCCGTCATCGACACCGCGAGCTTCACTCGCCGGTCGAGGAGTTCCACCAGTTCGGCCAGCAGCGTGCGATCGACCGCGTACAGCTCGAGCGCGTCGGCCTTGTGGATCCGCGCTCCGGACAGCGCGCGCTTCAGCTGCCCCGGATCCTTGTGCGTGTAGACCGCGACGCGCGGTGACGCCTTGCTCGCCTTGTGCAGCCGGTCGGCGTCCGGTGCGCCAATTTCGATCCACGCCTTGAGCGCGCCCGTCAGGTCGCGCACCGTGATCGGCGGTTCGTCAGGCTCGGCCAGTCCGCGCGAGAACGCAATGCCCTCGGTGTATTCGAGGCAGTACGCCAGGACGCGAGTCAACAGGTACTCGTTCGTCTCTGACGGATGCTGCGCCACCTTCAGCGCGAACGTCTCATAGACGCCGCGATCGACGTTGGCCAGCTCGACGTCGAAGTTGTAGATCGTAGCCGTCAACGCCATTCAGCCACCACCGCGCGATTGACCACCGGCGTCGTGCTCGGATGATGGCACGCGCCGAGCAGCGTGATCTTCTGCCACACCTTGCCCGGCTGGTGGAGCGCGCCTAACGCTCGGCGGCGCTTCATCCGAGCCTCGAGCGTCAGCAGAAACCAGATCGCCACGCCGAGGAAGACGAGGTCGTTGATCGCCGCCTCGAGGCCCTGCGCCAGCTCGGCGATCCCGCCAACGTTGTGCGAGACCCGGATCGCCGACGCGGCGGCCAGCAGGATCATGGCCATCACCGCGATCGTGATCGCAACGCCCACCCGCACCGGCCAGTTCGGCCGCTCGAGGTAGGCCGCTGTCTGCGAGGCGTCCCCCGCGAACCGCAGCAGCTCCTCCGTCACATGGCTCAATCCCGATTCCGGGAATCGCTCGGCGACGCGGTCGCGCAGGCGCGCCAGCGTCTGGGTGATCTCCGCTTCGGAGTGCTTGCTGTAGCGGTCGGCGAGTCGCATCCGAGCCGGGTGGGGAAGCTACGCGCTATGAGGCCGCGCCGCCTGCAATCACCACCCGCTACTTCTGATCCATGATGTCATTGATGTTCTGCGGACCAGGCACGATGCCCTCGAGATCGGGATCGCCGCCCTCAACGCCGTTCTCGGCGTTTTCCTGCTTCCGCTGGAGCCGCTCTTCACGCTTCGCGTCTTTCTTCGCCTTGCGGTCGAGCTCCTTGCGGCGCTTCTCGAAATCGTAGTTGGGTTTTCTCGCCAGATGGGGGAGGCTCCGCTCCGGTCGTGCTCTCGAAGTGACTGGCCCGACGGGTGCCGGGCGGACCAACAGTCCACAAGATAGCGCGCCCGGCGCTTCTCCGCCCGGAATCGTCACGTTGCATCCCTCCGCGCACCCCGAGAACCGTCTGGCGCCGGGCGTTGCTGCGCCGCATCATCCCGTGCACCGATCGACCACTCGCCTCTCTCGACCTCACATGATCCGTCGTCTTCGGCTCGTCCCGCTCGTCATCGCCGCGGTCACGCTTGTCGCCGCGGCGCCCGCCGCTGCCGATCTGCGCGGTTTCTCTCCGACAGCTGCGCGCGCCGAGCTGGAATGGGAAGCAAAGTTCAAGGCGATTCCCGCGCCCGACACGATGCGCGAAGCGATGCGCCACCTCTCGGCGCGCCCGCATCACGTTGGCTCGCCGTACGACAGCGCGAACGCACAGTGGATTCTCGCGCAATTCAAGTCGTACGGATGGGACGCGCACATCGAGCGCTTCGACGTGCTCTTTCCGACACCGATCGAGCGCGTCGTCGAGCTGGTCGCGCCGACCAGGTTCACAGCCAGACTCGAGGAATCCGCACTCTCGAACGATCCGACGTCGTCGCAGCAGCAGGAACAGTTGCCGACGTACAATGCGTATTCGATCGACGGCGACGTCACCGCGCCGCTGGTCTACGTGAACTACGGAGCGCCCGCCGACTACGAGGATCTCGATCGCGCGGGCGTGTCGGTGAAGGGCGCGATTGTCATCGCGCGCTACGGTGAGACCTGGCGTGGCATCAAGCCCAAGGTCGCCGCCGAGCATGGTGCCGTCGGCTGCCTGATCTACTCGGATCCCGCGAACGACGGCTTCGGCGGTGGCGGCGTCTTCCCTAACGGTCCGATGCGGCCTGACGACGGTGTTCAGCGCGGCAGCGTCGCCGACATGCCGCTCTACCCCGGTGATCCGCTCACCCCCGGCGTCGGCGCGACACCGGGCGCGAAGCGTCTTACAATTGCCCAGGCGCAGACGATCACGAAGATTCCCGTTCTCCCGATCTCCTACGCCGACGCGCAGCCGCTGCTGTCGGCGCTGCGGGGCCGCGTCGTCCCATCCCGCATGCGCGGCGGCCTGGCGATGACTTATCGCTTCGGGCCCGGCCCGGCGCGCGTCCACCTCAAGGTGAAGTCCGATTGGCGGACGCGTCCGGTCTACGACGTGATCGCGACGCTCAAGGGTGCGACCGAACCCGATCAGTGGGTTATTCGCGGCAACCATCACGACGCCTGGGTCAACGGCGCCGAAGACCCGATCTCGGGGCTGGTCGCTGAGCTCGAGGAGGCCCGCGCGTTAGGCACGCTCGCCCGGCAGGGTTGGAAGCCGCGGCGTACCATCGTCTACGCGGCCTGGGACGGCGAGGAACCCGGTCTCCTCGGCAGCACCGAGTGGGCCGAAGCGCATGCAGACGAGCTGAAATCGAAGGCGGTCGCCTACCTCAACAGCGACACCAACGGACGCGGCTTCCTCGGCATGGAGGGTTCGCACATCCTCGAGCGATTCATCAACGACGTCGCCCGCGACATCACCGATCCGGAGACCAAGCTCACCGTCTGGAAGCGCGACCAGCTCCAGGCGATCCGTAGCGGGAGCAAGGATGAACGGGCCGAGGCTCGCAGCCGAGCCGACCTGCGCATCGGAGCGTTAGGCTCGGGCTCCGATTTCACCCCCTTTCTCCAGCACTTGGGTGTTCCCTCACTCAACCTCGGCTTCGGCGGCGAGGACGACGGCGGGATCTACCACTCGATTTACGACGATTTCTACTGGTACACCCACTTCAGCGATACATCGTTCGTCTACGGCAAGGCGCTCGCCCAGACGGCGGGCATCGCGGTGATGCGCCTCGCCGACGCCGAGGTCCTGCCCTACGAGTTCGGCAACCTGGCCGAGACGGTGAAGAAGTACGCCGGCGAAGTAAAGAAGCTGCTCGCCGACGAGCAGGCGAAGGCGCGCGAGACCGCGATGGCGCTCGACGAAGGCGTCTATCCGGCAACGGACGATCCGCAGCTGCCGACCGTCGCGCCGAAGCGCGACTCGATTCCCCCATATCTGAACTTCGCCCCGCTCGACAACGCGGTCGACGCGCTGAGCAACGCGGCGCGCCGTTATGAAGAGGCGTACGACAGGGCACGGGCGCACGGCGACACGGTGCTCGCGTCGCAAACGAAGTCGGGGGTAAACGCCGAGTTGATCAAGGTCGAGCACGCGTTGACCGATTCAAAGGGGCTGCCCGGGCGGCCATGGTTCGTGCATCAGCTCTACGCGCCGGGCTTCTACACCGGCTACGGGGTGAAGACGATGCCGTCGGTGCGCGAGGCGATCGAACAGAAGCAGTTCGCCGGGATCGACGACTCGGTGGTGCGGTTAGGCGCGGCGATCGGGAATGCGGCGAGAGTGATCGATCGGGCGGCGGCGGCGTTCGCCGCGATGCGTTAGGCGCCGGGGTGCGGCACGATGTTCGTGTGGCGCTGACGTGGCTATCACCTTCCAACTACGCGGAATCGTGCTTCTTCGCACCGCCCTCGCTGTCTCCGCCGCGTCGCTGATCGGCGTCTCCCTGCCGGCGCAGGACGCTGACTCGGCGATGATCCGCCTGCGCGTGCCAGACTCCATCGGGGTCTTTGCAATGTCCGAGCGGAAGGATTTCGACGACCCTTCGCTCGGCGTGTTGCTTCGCTACATGCGCGCCGATAGCCTCACCGTCGATGTCTTCGTGTACCCGGGCGCGGATCTCGCCACCAACTGCCCGACCGAGTGCGCCGCGAAGGTGCTTGATGGCGAAGTCGCCGGCTTCATCGCTTCCTTTCCAGAGATGGAACGCCGTGGATACGCCGATAGCATCTCTGTCGTCAGCGATCAGGTAATGACACCCGCGGCTGATGACCGCTGGAAGATGGGTCGTCATCTGAGGCTTCGGATGATTCGTCGCGGCATGCACGAGCAATCGGACTTCTACCTGTCCTACATGCCCGGCTTCCGTTTAAAATTGCGCGCATCGTACGTGCCCGATTCGGCGAACGCGACGGTGATCGCCGAATTTTCGCGGCGTATCGTGCCGGCGCTGACTGATCCAGTTCTCGCTCAGTCGCCAACTCCCGACGAACGGCACATCGGCGTGAGCGTCATGCTGCCCGGCAGCGTCGCGACGGCCTTCACCCAGCTGATCACCGCGCTGCGAAAGCAAGGCTACACGATCGCCGACTCCAGCCGGGCCACGGGACGCATCGTGACCGCGCCGCATTTGTCCTGGCCGCGCGGGAGCGAGAAGGAGAAGTGGCACGGGACCGACTCACCCGGCGTCATGCTCATTGCGACCATGAGTACGAAGGGTGATTCGACGGCTGTCGAGATCACCGGTCGTTCGCCCACGGTCGCCGGCTGGAAGGATGCAGACGTCGCGAACACGCTCGAGTTGATGAGCGTGGTGATGCTGGCCGGTGCGCTGCCGAAATCGAAGTCGCACTGACGCGCGCGAACAGACCCCGCGCGCGCGTCACTCGACAAATCCAACTCCCACTCCCATGTCCCGACTCCTCGTCCAAAACTTCGGTGTCTCCATCGACGGCTTCGCCGCCGGCCCCGATCAGGATCTCCAGAACCCGTTAGGCGTCAACGGCCCCGACCTGATGGAATGGTTCTTCCCGACGCGGACCTTCCAGACGATGTTCGGCAAGGCCGATGGCGAGACGGGCATCGACGACAGCATCGCCGCGCGTGGCATGACCGGCTTCGGTGCATGGATCCTCGGCCGCAACATGTTCGGGCCTGTCCGCGGACCCTGGACCGACGACGACTGGAAGGGATGGTGGGGCCCCAACCCGCCGTACCACGTGCCGACCTTCGTACTCACCCATCACCCGCGGCCACCTATCGTCATGGAGGGCGGCACCGAGTTTCGATTCGTCACCGACGGCATTCACTCGGCGCTCGAACAGGCGAGAGCAGCCGCCGGAGACCGCAACATCCGGATCGGCGGAGGCGCCGCGACGGTCAGGCAGTTTCTCGAGGCCAGGCTGATCGACGAGCTGCACCTCGCGGTGCGACCGGTGTTGCTCGGCGCCGGCGAGCAGCTCTTCCACGGCATCGACCTGCGCGCCCTCGGCTACGAATGCACGAAGCACGTCGCCGGCGAACGCGCGATGCACGTCTTCATCACCAAGCGCGACAAGTAGGCGAGCCCGCTACCCTCGACGAGCGACGCTCCACGTGTATCGTTGTGCGCGTTGGCTCGACCGGTCACCCTCACCCAGAACCCTGTCATGCAACGTCGCACCTTCCTCACCTCGCTCGCCGTTGCCGCCGCCGCGTCACGGTTAGGCGGCTGCGCAACCACATCCGCCGCGACAGCGTCGAGCACCACGCGCGGCAACCGCCGGCTCAAGCGCGTCGGCATCCAGCTCTACACGCTGCGCGATGACGCCGCGAAGCAGGGCGTCGAGAAGACGCTGGCCAACATCGCCGCGGCCGGCTACAAGGACGTCGAGCTCCTCTCGTCGATGAGCAACTTCGGCATCCCGCCAGCCCAGCTGCGGGCGATCCTCGACCGCAACGGGCTCCGCGCACCCTCGACCCACGTCAGCGCCGGCGCCTTCGACAACCTGAATCCGGTGTTCGATGAAGCCGGAACGTTAGGCCACCAGTACATCGTGCTCGCCAGCCTCCCCTACGAGCCGGGCAAGGCAACGCTCGACGACTACCGCCGCTGGGCCGACCGCCTCAACGAGGCCGGCCACCAGGCGCGGGCGCGCAACCTCTGGATCGCCTTCCACGACGAGGCGTACGACTTTCCACTGATCGATGGGCAGGTGCCGTATGACCTCCTCGCCGATCGCACCGATCCGGCCGTCGTCAGGCTGCAACTCGACACCGGCAATGCGGAAATGGGCGGGCGCGATCCGCTCGACCTCATGCGGAAGTATGGATCGCGCTACTACCTGTTCCATATCAAGGACGCGCCCCGCCTCGGTGCTTCAACGGACGCGGAGCTAGGCAAGGGCATCATCGACTTTCGCCGGCTGCTGGCGAGCATCGACGACATCGACAACAAGTTCCTCTACGTTGAGCAGGAGACCTATCCGGGCGCGCCGATCGACAGCGTCAAGCGCGACTTCGCCTACATCTCAGCCCTGGAATTCTGACATTGTCCTGGCACCCTGCAGTGAGGCTGGCGCGCGCAGCGTCAGGCCTCACGCTCAGGGCAGCGGCGTGACCCGGTGGTTGGCGAAGTACGACAGCGCAACGGCCAGAACGCCGAGCGCCACCGCGACCGCAACCAGCCACGGCGCTCGTTGCTTCATCCGGGCGCGTTCAGCGCTGATGTCGTAGTAGTACTGGCCCGGTGCCGCTTCGCGAACGACGCCCTGCGCTATCAGGCGGTCGAGCCGTGCCCGATCGCGCGGCCTCAAGTCGTCGAGTGACTGCGCGGTCTCGGGAGTGATTGCTCCGCGCTTCCGAAGCATGTGGGCCGGACGCCGCGCGAGGATGATGACCACGAACACGAACAGCGGAAGATAGCTCGGGAAATGCGAGATCATTGATGCCTCGGTGCAGGTTGCACCCATCATGCGACACGTTCGCGATCCCGGTCAAGCAAGATCGCCGGGACGATGCGT
The DNA here is from genome assembly GCA_031360575.1 of Gemmatimonadaceae bacterium. Classification (GTDB taxonomy): domain Bacteria; phylum Gemmatimonadota; class Gemmatimonadetes; order Gemmatimonadales; family Gemmatimonadaceae; genus JABFXC01. The sequence goes on along the minus strand of JANMBU010000008.1, from coordinate 80,407 downwards.
GGGTCGAAGCGGCGACCTGCGCCGCTAGTGCGCCGCTAGTGCGGCGCGGCGCGCATCGGCACGGTCATCGCCGACACCCCGTTCTCGTCGAAGCTCTCGACCGCAAACCAATAGTCGACGCCAGTGTTGAGCGCGCGCACTTCGAGTTGCGTCGGCGCGTCGGCCCAGACCTGGTACGCCTGTCGAATCTTGTTCGGGGCGATCCCCCAGCGGACGTTGTAGCCGACCGCGCCGGCCACCGGCGTCCAGGAGACGAACGCGTTTCGTTCGTCCACGTCGCGGCGGACGGTAGCCGATGCAGGGATGGCCGGCGGCGGGCCGTCGCCGTTGCCGAAGACGCGAATGTCGCTGATCGCCAGCTGTGGTGACGCCACGCTGCCGTGCACGTAGCGGACGTAGCGCACCCGCCGCACCGCCGCCAGCTCGATGTAAGCGTTAGGCCGGTCGCGCGATTCGTGTGACAGGTTGGCCAGCGTCGTCCACGTCGCGTTGTCGCGGGAACCGAGAATGCGGAATCGCGCTGGATAGACCGAGTCCGTGCCGTAGCGGTTGGACTTGTAATCGGTGAAGTTCACCTGCAGCGCCTTCACGTCGTAGGCGCGCCCGAGGTCGATGGTGATCGTCTCGCCCGGCCGGTTCGCCCTGGCGACCCAGAAGGTGCGCGGGTTCTCGTCGGTGATGTTGGCCGGTGGAAAGCTGTCGATGGCCGATGACGCGGTCACCGGTTTCCGGTAGGAGAGCAGCATCCACCCGGTGAACAGGTCGCTGCTCTGCGTCCATCGCCGCGTCGGAGCCCAGTGCGGGAAGTCGCCGAAGCGGGTATCGGCGTACATGTCGCCGTCGGCGTCGAAGCCGGCGGGGTGCATCACGATGCGCCGCTCGAAGTTCCAATTCACCGCGACCCACGCCGTACCTGTGTTCCACCAGTTGCCATGCAGGTCCTGAAAGGTGTTGCCATGCCCGGCACCGACCATGAAGCCGCCCGGCTTGTAGGCCACCGGATTGTACGGCGCATAGGTGAACGGGCCTAACGGTGCATTGCCGACGTAGGTTCCATTGCCGTAGACGTTGTACTCCGTCCCCGGAGCGCCATACTGCAGGTAGTACTTCCCCCCGTGCTGCGTCATCCACGCCCCTTCGACGAAGGGCACGCGCGCGTCGCGATGATCCTGGCCGAAGCGCTCCCACCCGTGCACCTCCGGATGCAACCGGAGCAGGGGGACCGGCGAGCCCTTGTAGCTCATCCGCCGGGATGGGTCGAGCTCGATGCCGTAGAGCGGATAGGTGTTCGACGACCCCCAGTAGAGGAACCAGCGTCCGCTGCTGTCGTCGTGGAAGAGTGCCGGGTCCCACGGGCCCGGCGGCGTCGAGTCGTCGGGGATGTCGCCACGGTCGCCGTGCGCTGCAGCGTTAGGCAGGCGCGGCATGATCCGATTGTAGAACTCGAGCCGGCCGGTCGCCGGCGACGCACTGAAGAGCAGCGGCCGCGGCTCCATCGCCGCCTGGAGGAGGAAGATCGTGTCGCGCACCGTCAGCACCGCCGGCGCGACGACATCGTCGAACGGCCACCGGCTCGGCCGCACATGCATCCAGTGCACGAGGTCGGGGGATCTCCAGTACCCCGCGGCGATCGTCCCGAAGAGATAGTACTGTCCGCCCTGCGTCACGATCACCGGGTCGGCCCCACTCCGGTACGACACGCTGTCGTTGATCTTCTCCCAGTTGTACCGGTAGTCGACGTCCACCGGGTTGCACCAGGTCCGAAGGCCGCTCGACTGCGCCGTCGCGGTGGAGCGCCCAATGAGCGAGAGCGCGGGCAGCAGCACGAACGCCAGCCTGAACTGGCGAGCGCGGGGCCTCATACGCCGAATTGCCGAAGGTGATGATCGATGTGATGGTAGCCAAGCCGCGCCCACGAATTGCCGGACAGCCTGCCTAACGCGGGATGCTCGGGCCAGGTGGTGCTCCGCTTACGCGCGGCGAACCGCGTCATCGCCGCCTCGAGCTGCGCCAGCTCCTCATCGATCGACGCTTTCTTCCGCGACACGATCTCCGGGACCGTCGGCAGGTTTCTCGGGAAGCGCAGCAGGTTGGCGAAGATCCAGTTGAGCGGCCAGTACCGGACGAACAGCCGCCGCGGCCGCACCGTGATCTCGCCAAGTCCCATCCGGAACGCGTCCACCAGGTGCGCCAGCATCTGGTCCACGGTCATCCGCCCCCACCGTGCCTGGCTGTCCGGCGTAAGTCGTCGCGCGCGCGCCATGCACTCCGCCCGCGTCCCCTCCTGCCAGAGAGTCTTCACAACATCGCCTGCTCGCCCGAGCGTCTCCGTGTTCGCTCGTCTCTCATTGCTGGAGCGCTGCTGGCGGCGCGGAACGAGCTCCGGTCGAGTCACCCACTGCACCTGGTGGGCGCGTGATGTCGGACATCAGCGTCAACACCGTCGCCAGCGCTTCACTGTCGATGCCAGGGCCGCGCGGGCCGCCTTCGCCCGCCGTCACCGTCACGCGCGTCGAGTCTTCCATGGCGGTGAATGCGACGATCACCGACGTCCCGCGCGGGCTCTTGCCGCGCACCTGCGCTGACGCAACGTCGCTGGTGATCTCGGTATAGCCGCGCTCCTTCATCGCTGCGAAGGCGCGGGCGAACAGCGAGTCCTTCGGGGCGCGCGAGACCGATGTCATCCGCGGCGCGGTGCGCCCCTCGGCGCCGGTGGACGGGTGATTGAGTGTGCAGGCGATCGTGGCGAACGAAAGCAGGGAGAGTGCGCGAAGGCGGAGCATGTGCGGCCGGTGCAAGGTGTGGGGAAGCCGATCCGGAGCGGGGCGAATCACCGCCGCCACTCCGTCCTGGTCGTTGCATACATGATCTGGTCCAGCACGACCCCTTCCTTGATCGCACTCCGCAGCATCGTCCCCTCGACCCGGAAACCCAGCTTCTCGAGCACCCGCACCGAGCCGTGGTTCCGAGCGAAGGCAATCGCGAAGACGCGTTCGAAGCCGAGTGCGTCGAACGCATAAGTCGTCACAGCGCGCACTGCGGGGGTCGCGATCCCCGCGCCCCATCGGCTCGCGCCGAGCCAGAAACCGATCTCCACGCTGATCCGCTCAATGTCCTCCCGCAGGATCAGGCCGACGCCACCGAGTGCCTCGCCCGTTGAACGGTCGCTGATCGCGAAGTTGAGCGGCGGCTCGGTCGGCACCGTCTGGGCGAGCCACTGCGCCGCATCACTTGGCGTGTAGGGGTAGGGAAACCGGTCGCGAAGGTTGATCGAGACGCGGCGGTCGTTCGCATGACGCACCACCGCCTCTTCGTCGGTGAGCTCCCACTGTCGCAACAGGCAGGGGCCTGCCTCGATCACGATCGGCATCCGCCAAGTTGTGGTCCGGCACTGTGCATGGCCACCCACGATCCGTGCGGTCTGGACTACCAGCATTGATTCAATCCCGATACCTTTCCTCGGGATGAAACTGACTGCTTCGACCATCACCACTTACGCCCTCCGGACAGCGTTTTCGCTCCTCGCGGCGTTTGTGGCACTTGCCACCGTCCTGGCCTCCACTGCCACTCGAGCCGCCGCGCAGGAACACCCCGCCCGGCGGCTCTCGAGCATCGTGGCGGTCGCGGTCGAGGAGTACGGAAAGGCGGTGGACGAGCGCGGCAAGCTCATATCCGCCACCGAGTTCCAGGAGGCGACCGACTTCCTCGTCGACGCGAAGCTGGTCGCCGAGCGATTGGCGGGATCGCAGGCGGCGACGGCGCGCGAAGTGCTCGACAGCCTGACGGTCGCGATGGCCGCGAAGCGTCCCCCGTCCGAACTCGACGCGCTGGGCAAACGCTTTGCCCTCGCACTCGGCGAGGAGGGAGCGCTCGAGATGCCGCGCGGTTCGCTCGACCTCGCCAGCGGGAAGGCGACCTATGACAAGAGCTGCGCGTCGTGCCATGGAACGTTAGGCATGGGCAACGGCCCGGCCGCGCGCGCGATGAACCCCGCGCCGCCGGCACTCGCCCTCGACAGCGTCGCCGGCGGCACCAGCCCGGCGACGATGTACCGCATCGTCAGCGTCGGCGTTCGCGGCACGCCAATGCCGGCCTGGGCCAATGCGCTGACGGCCGACGAGCGCTGGAACGTCGTCGCCTACGTCACCTCGCTCCGCGCGCAGGGGACGCTCGCCGGCGAGGGACTCTACCTGCAGCGCTGCGCATCCTGTCACGGCACCGGCACCAGCAGCGCGACGTTTGCCCGGCTGCTCACCCGACTGCCTCCCGAGATCGCAACGTTAGGCTGGCAGGCCGAGCGCAGCGACGCGCAGATCGCGTCGACCATCCGCAATGGCATCCCCGGCACCGCGATGCCGGCGTCGCGCGATCTCTCCGCTGCCGAGGCCCGTAGCATCGTCGCCTACATGCGGACGCTCCCGCAGCGGGCCGGCACCATCGCTGTCGCGTCGGGATCGACCGGCACCGAGAACGACGCCCCGCGGAGCATCCTCGCCCTCCTCGACCAGGCACTCAATGCGGCGCGTGACGGTCGCGCCAGCGATGCCGGCGACAAGGCGTTCGATGCGTACATCGCGTTCGAGCCTCTCGAGCGGACAACGCGCGCAAAGAATCCCGGCTTGATCGCCGCGATGGAATCGCACTTCGCCGAATTCAAGGCCGCGGTGAGAGCTGGCGACATGCGCGCTGCCGCCGGTGCGCGCGACGCGATCGACCTCAGCCTCCCCACCGTCGTCGAGCTGACGAAGCCCGCGGCGAGCGGGTGGGACGCATTCCTCGAATCATTCCTGATCATCCTCCGCGAAGGGTTCGAGGCGATCCTCGTCATCGGCGCGGTGGCCGCGTTTCTGATCAAGACGGGCCACCGCGAACGCCTCAAGTCGCTCTGGATCGGTGGCGCGCTCGCCGTGGTCGCCAGTGCGATCACCGCGGTCATACTCAGCACGATCCTCAGTGCGCTCCCGGCGAGCCGCGAACTGATCGAGGGCGGCACATTGCTCGTCGCCGTCGCGGTGCTCTTCTCGGTCAGCTACTGGCTCATCTCGAAGGTCGAAGCGGCGAAGTGGCAGCAGTTCATCCGCGAGAAGGTGACCAGCGCACTCGAGCATGGCGGCGGCAAGGCGCTCGCGCTCGTCGCATTCCTCGCCGTCTATCGCGAGGGCGCCGAGACGGCGCTCTTCTATCAGGCGCTCTTCCACGAGGGGGGAGCGGTCGTCTTCCCGTTAGGCATGGGCGTCGTCGTCGGCTTCGCGGCGCTGGTCGTGATCTTCACGCTCTTCTATCGGTTCGGCGTGAAGATTCCGCTGCGCCCGTTCTTCAGCGTGACGAGTGCGCTGCTCTACCTGATGGCGTTCGTCTTCGCTGGCCGCGGGATCAAGGAGCTGCAGGAGGGCAACTTCGTCTCGGCGACCCGCATCCCCGGCTTCCCGACGGTCAACGCGATCGGGATGTATCCGACCGTCGAGACGACGCTGGCCCAACTGGTCCTCGTTGCCGCGTTCATCTTCGCGCTGGTGAAGACCTTCTGGCCGTCCCGCTCCGTCTCGTTGCCGACGATGCCCTCCCAGTCGGCGCCGGCCTCCGGTGATGTCGCCACGCGGATGGCTGAACTCTCCGAGCAGAACGCGCGACTGCAGGCGCGGATCGCCGCGCTCGAGAACTCGCTCGGCGAAGAGCGCGAGGCTCCGCGCGGCTTCTCAGCCAAGTGACGTCGGACGTCTTCGCGATCTTCGGCGATCCCCTCTGGGGACCGATCGTCATCTTCCTGCTCCGCATCGTCGACGTCACCCTCGACACGATGCGCGTGCTGTTCATGGTACGCGGACGACGCGTCCCGGCCGGAATACTCGGCTTCCTGATGGCACTCGTCTGGATCATCGCCGTCGGCAACGCGATGAAGCATCTCGACAGCGTATGGCACATCCTCGGCTACGCTGCCGGCTATGGCACCGGGACGATGGTCGGGATCACCATCGAGAATCTCGTTGCCTACGGGCTGGTCCAGTTGCGCATCGTCTCGAAGCACGGCGGGGTCGAGATCGCGGAAGGACTGCGTGACCGCGGCTACGGCGCGACGGAATTCTCCGGGTTCGGCCGCGACAGTGCGGTGGAGATCGTCCAGTCAGTGGTGCAGCGCGCCCACCTCGATGAGGTACTGGCCATCGTCGACCGCTTCGACGACGGCGCATTCGTCACCGTCGAAGATCCGCAGGTGCTGCGTGGAGGATCGGTCGTCTCGCGCGAGTGGCGGGTGCCGCAGTTGCGGCGGAAGAAAATCCTCTAAACGCCCCAACCGCAGCCGTTAGCCATTAGCGTTGAGCGACTGCGGTTGTCGCTGTCGCTCCCTGCTTATGGCTAAAGGCTAACGGCTTGCTCTATTTGACTGCGTTAGGCGCCACGACGCCAGCCCGGAAGTTGAATACGTCGTCGTCGAAATGCGGGAGCAGTCGGGTCACTGCGCAGAGCGTGAACGCGTCGAGGATCGTCCCGCTGGCGCACTCGCGGGCGAGCTCGCTGAAGGTGTAGGCGTAGGTCGCGTCGATCGACTCCGTGCTCTCGGGGTGGGATGGTCCGGCGCGCATCACCCGGGCGGCGACCAGCCACGGCATGCTCCGCTGCTGGGCCGAGTCGGTGGCTACCCTGCCTAACGACCAGGACTCGGTCATCACGTAGCCCACTTCCTCGCGCAGCTCGCGGGCAGCACACTGCTCGGGCGCTTCCCCTTCGTTGCGCGAGCCACGCGGCAGCTCGCGCACCCACATCCGGACGCCGTGGCGAAACTGTCGGACGAGGATGATCCGGTTGTCCTCGTCGACGGGGACGACGATGACGCCGTCGACGTGGCCCTCACCCGGTCCAAACCGGTATTGCTGCGCACTCTTCGCCTCGCGTCCCGGCAGCCGGACCTCCGACGTCCAGAGCCGCGCGGCGTCGCTCTCCCACGCGACCCCCTCCCTCACGATCTGCGCCTCCCCCCGCTCGGCGTTCCCTGGATCGCTGACCGTATTCTCCCGTCGCGCCGGCGGCGCCCCCCCGCCATGTGTCGCTTTCCCGTCAGCCATCAGCGCGAAGCCGCTCCGGCGCGATTGCATCAGGCATGAATCCCGGCCGGTAGATCCCGAGCGCGCCCTTCCGCGGTGTCCAGCGCAGCGCCATCACCGCGCCGCCGACGATCACGAAGAGGATTGCCAGCACCTGCGCGGTCGTCAGCGCGCCGAAGAACCGGTCGTCCTTCGCCCGGAAAAACTCGATGATGAAGCGCTCGACCCCAGCCATCATGAAGTAGACGCCGAGCATCCATCCTTCAGCGTGCCTGTGATCGCGCATCCGCCAGAGAATGGCGAAGAGGATCGACGCCAGCGCGACCTCGTACAGCTGCGTCGGATATACGCCGACGACCAGGTCGGACGGCGTGCCCGGTGGAAATGCTGCGCCGAACAGTTGCGACATGATGCCCGCCGTGCTCGGTGGTGCACCGTTAGGGAAGGCGACCGCGAATGCACTCTCCCATGGCCGCCCATAATCGTCGCCAACCGCCCAGCATCCGGTGCGACCCACCGCATACGCGGCCATCACCGCGGGTCCCCCGACGTCGGAGACGCGCCAGAGATTCAGCCCCTTCCACTTCGCCATCCCGAGCACGCCGATCGTCCCGCCGATCAGGCCACCCCAGAACACGAAGCCCGCGCGCTCGAGCAGGGCGTGCGGATCGCCGGTGAGTATGGCGTAGTAGATCTTCGCGCCGGCCAGTCCCCCGATCACCGCGCCGAAGACGAGGTCACCCACCGGCTGGGGGTCGTACCCGCGTCTCGCCGTCTCCCGCTGCGCGACGTTCTGCGCCACCACGAATGCAAGAAACATCGCCAGGCCAAAGCCGGTGATCTCGAGCGGGCCGAGTGGATAGCTGAACGCGTTCACCACGGTCGGCGACGCGAGGATCACGGGAGCGAGAGCGGAAAAGAGCGTCATGCGGCAACCAGTCCGGGGATGGGCATTGAAGCGTAGGCATTGAGGTCGAGTGCGGCACGTTCGCCGCGCTCGAAGCGAAACAATCCGGCACGCGCGATCATCGCCGCGTTGTCGGTCGCCAGCCGCGGGGCCGGCGCGAATACGGCCGCGCCTAACGATGCGACCCGCTCGCCGATCGTCACCGCGAGCGCCCTGTTGCAGGCGACACCACCGCCGAGTACTACCCGCTTGCGCCCGAATTGGCGCGCCGCACGGTACGTCTTCTCGGCGAGGGTGTCCACCAGCGCGGCCTGGAATGCCGCGGCGATCGCCGCGCGCTCTCCGTGCTCCGGGTCGTCGCCGGTGGCCGGCAGCGGCGGCAGCGCCCGTTCGCGCACGGCATTGAGGACGGCGGTCTTCAGCCCGCTGAACGACATATCGTAATAGTCGGCGTCCCCCGGCTTCTGGTCGCGCCGCGTCATCGGCCGCGAGAAGCGAATGGCCGAATCGCCTCCCTCGCTGGCCAGCCGCTCGATGTGGCGGCCCCCAGGGTAGGGAAGCCCGAGCAGCTTGGCGACCTTGTCGAACGCTTCGCCAGCGGCGTCGTCCCGCGTCGAGCCGAGCAGGCGATAGCTCCCCCATGCCTCGACGTCGAGCAGCAGCGTGTGACCTCCACTCACCAGCAGCGCGGTGAACGGAGGCACGGCGTCGGCATGGTCGATCGAGGTCGCGAACAGGTGACCTTCCATGTGGTGCACGCTGACCAGCGGAATCCCCGCGCTGAACGCCAGCGCCTTCGCGTAGCTGACGCCGACCAGCAGCGCGCCGACCAGCCCGGGCGCGTTGGTCACGGCCACTGCATCGACCTCGCCGATCGAGACACCAGCCTCGCCTAACGCGCGCTCAACCACCGGCACGATCGCTGTCAGGTGCGCCCGCGACGCGATCTCGGGAACGACGCCGCCAAAGATGCGATGCACGTCCTGAGAGAGGATCACCAGCGACTCGAGCGTGGTCGTGTCGCCGTGACCGACGAGCACGGCCGCCGACGTCTCGTCACACGACGTCTCGATGCCGAGGATGCGCGTCACGGCGGCGTCGCCCGCCGCACTTGCAGCGTCACGTTATGCGGGCTCACGTCGCGGACCACGGCGTTCACTCCCGCCGGCAGGTCGACATCGGCCGGACCGAGTTCGACGGTCACCGTCTCGCTCGTGCCGCTCGGGATCCGGCGGACGATCACCGGCGACGCGTTGTAGAGCTTGAGCAGCTCGCGTCCGCTGCCGAGCACCAGGGCGCGCACCGTCGGGAGCGGGCTGACGATCACCATCCCGCTGTCGACGACCGGGGCGAAGCGGATCGGGATCACCTCGTCGGTCGGCTCCTCGACACTGACGACCGTCCAGAGCACCAGCGCGAAGAACAGCGCTGCTGCCTTCAGCCCGAGGTTTTCAGCGAAGGTGCTACGCAGCGCGGTCTGCCAGCGTGGGCGACGCGGAGTCGTCATCGCGCGCCGGAGGCGACCGCTGTGACGGTCGACTCGGCGGCAGCCCGGACGTTAGGCGCGCGAGCGGCCGGCGCTGGCGGCCGACCGTCCTCGGCCAGCAGCTGTGCGACCAGCGACCGCGTCCCCGGCGAGCTCCAGTCGGTAGCGCCGATGATCTTCTTCCGGATGGTGCCGTCGCGGCCGAGCACGAAGGTCTCCGGTACGCCGGTCGTCTGGTATGCCTTCTGGATTTCGTGCGTGGGATCCTGGAGAATCTCGAAGGTCAGGCCGAGCTCGTGGGCAAACGCGCGGACCGCCTTTTGCTGCCCCGGCTCGTCGACGCTGACCGCGACGATCATGAGACCGCGCGGGCCATATTCGCGGTGGAGGGCTTCGATCGACGGCATCTCGGCGCGGCAGGGCCCGCACCAGGTCGCCCAGATGTTGAGCAGCACGACCTGCCCGTGGTAGCTGGCCAGCGTCTTCGCTGCCGCGCCGTCGCCGACCTCGCGCGAGGTGAACGCCACGTTAGGCAGCGCCGGGTAGACCGGCTCGAGCAACGGTGTCGCGCGGAACTCCGGCGCCTTCGAGCCAACGCTCACTGGAAAAAGCTCGTCACTCATCGAGCGGGTCGCGGTGAACAACCCGACCGCCAGCAGTGCGACCACCGCGGCAACGACCGCCCACTGCTGGCGAACGGTCATGCGGTCGCCATCGTCAACTGGCGCAACGCGGCGATCTCGGCGGCGAGATCCGGCGCGGTGAACACCGCGTTGCCGGCGACGAACACGTCGGCGCCCGCCTGACGCACCCCAGCGATCGTCTGGCGATTGATCCCGCCGTCCACCTCGAGCCGGGCGCTGCTCTTCGCGGCGTCGAGCATCCGCCGGGCGCGGGTGATCTTCTCGAGGGAGTGCGGAATGAACTGCTGCGCACCGAAGCCGGGATTCACCGTCATCACGAGGAGCAGGTCGATGTCGGCCAGCACATCCTCGACGACGCTGAGCGGAGTGCCGGGGTTGAGCGCGACGCCTGCCTTGCACCCGAGCTCGCGGATGCGCGCCAGCTGCCGCTGGAGATGTGGCGCCGCTTCGGCGTGAATGGTCATCGTCGACGCGCCAGCCGCCGCGAAGCTGTCGAAGTACTTCTCCGGCTCGACGACCATCATGTGCACGTCGAGCGGCAGCCGCGTGTGCCGGTGCACCGTCTCGATCACCTTCGCGCCGAACGTCAGGTTCGGGACGAAGCAGCCATCCATGACGTCAACGTGCAGCCAGTCGGCTCCCCCCTCCTCGCAACGGCGGAGGTCGGTCGCCAGCTGCGCGAAGTTGGAACTGAGGAGCGAGGGGGCGATCAGGGCGCCGGGGCGGGCTTGCGACACTGCGACGAGAGATGAGAGAAGTGCGAGGTACCGCGAGGACGGGCAATAAGTAGCAAAACTGACTAAATACCCTACTCCCTGGGGGCTGGAACGATCCCGATTCCGGCCGACAGCCGGAGCTGGATCGTCGTCCCCGAGGGAACGGAACGTCCGGCGCTGGGAGACTGCGAGAGCACCGTGCCGGACGGCTGGGTGGATGCCGAGTCGAGGCCGCTGCCCGAGACGAGGAGGCCGATCTGCTCGAGCGTCGAGCGCGCGTCGGCGTAGTTGCGGCCAACAACGTTAGGCAGGGTGATCGACGACGGGCCACCGCTCAGCACGACGGTCACCGCGCCCGCCGGTGCCTTCGTCCCCGACGCCGGGTTGGTCGCCAGCACCGTCCCGCGCGGCGCGTCGTTCGCCTGCTGCGTCACGGATCCGACCGAGAAACCCGCCTGTTCCAGAATACCCTCAGCGTCGCGCCGCGACATCCCCTGCGTCACCGGCACCACGATGGACCGCTGCCCCGCACTGGTGACGACAGTGACTGCCTCACCGAGACGCGCGACCGCCCCGCCGAGCGGAGTCTGCTCGATGATCGTGCCGGCGGGCGAGCCCTCGCTCGGCCGTGGCGTCCCTTCCTTGATCTTGAATCCCAGCTTCGTCAGGCGGCGTGTCGCGTCATCGAGGGTCATCCCCGACAGGCTTGGCACCGTCACGTCGCCGCTGCCACCGCCCCCCGGGAAGACCGCGACCGCGATCACCACATACGCCGACGCGAACCCGAGGACCGCGGCGATCAAGTACGGAATGCCGCGCCGGAGCGAAGTGCGCAAGCTCATCGCCCGCCTGCTGCCTGACGTTTCATCATCGCACCCGCCGCAGGCGTGCAGCGAATGCGCCGTCGGCCCCGTGGCGCTGCGGCAGGACGCGAAGGCGGCCGCCGTCGAGCGCCGTCTCCGGCACCGTGCCGTTAGGCGGCGGCTCCAGCGTCCATTCAGGATGCTCGGCGAGGAAGCTCTCGACCTGTTCGTCGTTCTCCTCAGGCTCGAGGGAGCAGGTGCTGTAGACGAGCAGCCCCCCCGGGCGGACCGCGGTCGCTGCGGCGCGGATGATCGCCCGCTGCAGCGCACCGAGCACCGCGAGGTCGGACATCTTGAGCCGCCAGCGTGCATCGGGATGGCGTCGGAAGGTGCCGGTTCCGGTGCAGGGGACGTCGATCAGCACCCCGTCCACGCCACTAACGGCGGGGAAGCGCGCATCGGCGACGAGCAGCTCGATGTTGCCCGCCTCGAGGCGAGCAACGTTGTGTGCGACGCGCGCCAGCCGTGACCCCGACGCGTCGCTGGCGAACACCATCCCCGCAGTGCGCGACAGCTCGAGCGTCTTCCCGCCAGGCGCGGCGCAGAGGTCGGCGACGGTTGCACCGCTCGCGAAGCAGGCGTACTTCGTCACCAGCGTCGACGCCGGATCCTGCACGTGAAAGAGCCCCTGCTTGTACGCACCAAGCTCGGTGAGCCCGACCGGCGGCGCCGAGATGGTCATGCTGTCGACGACGAGCGGCGCATCGGTGACGTGCACGCCAGCCGACTCCAGCGTTGCCTCGAGCTGCTCGCGCACGACGTGCCATGGCCGGACGATAATCGGCGCCTCGAGATTGTTGGCGGCGAGCAGCGCCGCGGTCTCCTCGGCGCCCCACCGCGCGGCCCAGCGCGCGACGATCCATCGCGGATGCGAATGCTCGAGCGCGAGCGCGTCGATCGGGTCGGATGGCTGCGGCATGACGAGCGCTTCCCGCTCGCGATCGAGCCGCCGTAACACCGCGTTCGCCAGCTTGCTCGCACCGATCCCGTGACGGCGCTTCGCCAGCTCGACGGTCTGCGCGATCGCTGCGTAGGCGGGCACACTGCCCATCGCGAGCAGCTGCTGCGCACCAAGCCGCAGGAGATCTGCGAGGTCGGCGTCGAGGCGGGCGAGGCCTCCGGTGACACGCGCAGCGAGCAACGCGTCGAGACGCGATCTCCGGCGCAGCATGCCGTAGATGAGCTCACGCGTCCAGCGTCGGTCGCGGGCGTCGAGCCCGATGGTGCGGCGGTCGAATGCGGGATCGAGCAGGTCGCCGCCGCGCATGTCGGCGCAGATGGTGGCCGCCGCGACCCGCGCTTCGGTGACGCCGCCGACGGTACCGGCCGCGTGGCTGAAGGTGCTTTGCATCATGCGTCTAAGATAAGCGCCCGTGAGGCGCGGGGAACCTGCCGCGAGGGCTCGTGTTGCACGGGGTGAGGAATAGCGCCCTCATAACGACAGACCTGAAACATTTGGCGCACTTCTGGCAGACTGTGGTGCGCAGGGCGAAGTTGCATGCCTCGACAGGTGCGATGCAGCGCTGGCCGAACTGAGCGGTTGGACTGAACGCCGGAGGGTGATGCCACACGCCGATGTCTTGCGCACGCTGGTGGAAGAGCTGGAGCGGGTCGGCGTCGATGCCGACCAGATGGTGGCGGGATTGAGCACCCACGCCGACGAGGCGATCCGCGCCTTGCGCGCCCTGCCTGACCACGCCGGACCGGCCGCGTTCCTCGCGCGTTTCCGGACCGAGTCAGAAATCGCCCAGCGCCCTGCCTAACGTTCGACCGGTACGCCCGTGACCACCCGCAAGACCGCCTCCGCTGCCTCCGACGTCGGAACCGGCCACGCCGGCCGTCCCCGCATCCGGCTCTCGCATGACATCGGCGGCACCGCCGACGTCTATCCCCATGGTGGCCACGTCCTCTCCTGGCGCGACCCGACTGGAGAGGTGCTCTTCCTCAGTGCGCGCGCCGACGCCCAGCAGGAAACGCACGCTGGGATTCCGCTCATCTTTCCGCAGTTCGGCAAGGGCGTCGGGACCGCGATCGGACCGCTGCCGCAACATGGCTTCGCCCGCACCAGCGAGTGGGACACCGTTCGCCACGGCGTCAATCGCGCCGGCTACGCGACCGCGACGCTGGCCCTCGAGTCGTCCGCCGAGACGCGCCGCCTCTGGCCGCACGAGTTCCGCCTCGAGCTCGACGTCGCGCTCGGCAGCACCCTCAAGCTGGCGCTCTGCCTGACCAATACCGGAAAGGCGCCACTCGCCTTCACCGGTGGCTTTCACAGCTACTTTCGCGTCGGCGACGTGCGCACCGCCCGCGTTGAAGGTCTGCAGGGGCTTCGCTACCGCGACAAGGTCGCCGATTGGGCCGAGTCGATCGACACCACCCCCGCACTCTCGCCTAACGGTGAGACCGATCGGGTCTATCTTGCCTCGCCCACACGCCTCCGCCTCCGCGACGAGACGCGCTGCCTCCGCATCGAGAGCTCCGGGTTCGCCAACGTCGTCGTCTGGAACCCCGGGCCCGGCTCGGACGAGAAGCTGGACTTCGCCCCGGGCGAATGGTCGCGCTTCATCTGCGTCGAGCCGGCGACGGTGTTCGACCCGATCACGGTCGCTCCCGGCGGGAGCTGGCGGGGCGATCACACCATCTGCGTCGAGACGGGGAGCTGAGCTCCGAGCGCGGCCACCACTGCGCGCCCTGCCTAACGCAACCAGGCGTCGAGCCGCTCGGCGATGAATTCGTCGTCGAGCAGGAACGGATAGGCGCGGCCGACGCGATCGAGTTCGGCGGACTGGCCCGGTGACAGCTCCGCCCGCTCGTCGAGGCACCAGCGCCCGGCGAGGAGCCCCTGCCGGCGCAGCACTTCGTGAATTCCCGGGATGCAGCCGGCGAAACCATGCGCCGCATCGAACATCGCGCCGTTGAAGTCGGTGAGAGCCGCGCCTTCGCTGAGCAGCCCGACACCGGGCCCGCCGTGCGCTCCCTTCGCGCGATCGAGCAATTCCACCGCGCGCTTCGTCCCCGTTGCCCATTGGCCAAGCAGGCCGCCGTCGAACCAGCGGGCACGCTCGACACCGTGAATGCTCCCAGGAAAAGGAGTCACCAGGTCGTTGACGATGTTGTCGTCGTTCCCGGTGTAGAGCGCGATGTCGCGGCGCCCTGCGTCGATGATGGCGCGCACCGCGTCAATGGTGCGGTAGCGATCGAACGGCGCGATCTTTACCGCCCACACGTTCTCGATCTCGGCAAAGGCACGCCAGAACTCGTAGCTGAGAACGCGTCCCCCAACCGCCGGCTGCAGGTAGAATCCGAACAGCGGAATGACATCGGCCACGGCGCGGCAGTGGGCGATCAGCTCAGCGTCGCTCGCCCGTGGCAGCGCGCCAAGGCTGAGCAGGCCGGCATCGTAGCCTGACGCGCGGGCGATTGCCGCCTCCGCCATCGCCTGCGCCGTATCCCCGACGAGGCCGGCGACCATCGTGAACGGACGCCTTCGTGCCGCCAGCGCGGCGCGGACCGTCTCCGCGGCGAGCGACAGGACGGGTTCGTAGAGCCCGTGCTTCGCGTCGCGGATCGCGAACTGGGTGGTGTGCACGCCGACCGCGATGCCGCCGGCGCCTGCATCGAGATAGTAGCGCGTCAGGGCGCGCTGGCGGCGCTCGTCGAGCTTGCGCGCCGCGGTCAGCGCGAGCGGGTGCGCCGGGATGACAACGCCGGCGCGGAGGTTCTGGTGTGCGCTCACCGCCATCAGAATGCTCCGTCGCGCTTCTCGAATCCGGTCGGCTTGCCGAGCAGTGGGCGCCCGTGGCCGACCCAATCGGCTACCCAGTCGAGCAGCGTGCCTAACGGCATGGCCGGCGCCCCGATCAGTCCGCGCATCCGCGACGCATCGCTGAGCAGCGCGGTCGGTCCCTCGCGTCCGTCGAAGAGCGGCTGGCGTCCCATTCGCCGAGCGAGCGCGCCCGCCACCGCGCGCACCGCGATCGACTCGCTCCCGGTGACATTGACGACGAGCGGCGGTGCCGACGCGTGCGCCAGCAGCTCGAGCGCGGCGCGGTTGGCGTCACCCTGCCAGATCACATTCACGTGACCCATCGCCAGCGGGACCGGCCGGCCTTCCATGATGCGCGTCGCGATGTCGATGAGTACACCGTAGCGGAGGTCGATCGCATAGTTCAACCGCACGATGACGACCCTGGTGCCGGCGGCAGCCGAGTAGTGCTCGAAGACCCGCTCCCGCCCCACGCAGCTGGCAGCGTATTCGCCAACCGGGCCCGTCGGATCGCTCTCGCGCGACCCGCCGCCAGCGGGAGCGGTGAGCGGATAGACATTCCCCGTCGAGAAGGCGACGATGCGCGAGCCGGCGTACCGCTCGGCGCAGATCGCCGAGACGACGACGTTCTGCATCCAAGTCCGCGCCGGTGCATCGCCGGTGCCGAACTTCTGGCCTGCCATGTAGATGACGTTAGGCACGAGCGGCAGCCGTGCGACGGCGGTACGATCGAGCAAGTCACAGCGCAGCGTCTCGACGCCAGCCGCCCGCAGCGACTGCTCGGCGCCGGCCGTCGCAAAGCGTGAGACCGCGATCACCCGTCGCCGGGCGGCTCCGTCGGCGCGCTCGGCCGCGCGGGCCGCCATCCGCGCGAGCGTCGGTCCCATCTTGCCACCGGCGCCGAGGATCACGATGTCGCCGGCAGCGGCGGCGAGCGCGGCGACGGTGGCATCGCGCGGCGTGGACAGCTCGTCGTCGAGCTCCGCTTCGGATTGCGGAGCGGGCCGCATCATCTCAGTGCAACGTCAGGCGGAAAGCTCGGCATTCGCTTCGTTGTATCCCGTGGGAAGGCCGACGTCGAGGAAGCGCCCTTCGATGAGGCATCCGGTCATCAGCCCGCGGTTGAGCAGCAGTTGCATCACGGGGATGTCATCGAGCTCGGCGCCCGGCGCGAGTGTGGAGTCGACTTCGTCGATCGCCTTCCAGACCGCGGGGCCGAACGCGTATCGACCGACGCCGGTGTAGGCGACCTTCGCGCCCCCGGTGTCGAAGGTCGCGCTCTTTGCGCCTTTGTCGGGGATGTGCGCGATCCGGTACTCGTGGCCGACGATGTCGCCCCGGTAGATCGCCGTCGCTCCCTTGGCGCGCGCCTCCTCGGTGCTGATGCCGACGATCGACACCGCGCTCTTGCCTGCTTTCGTCGCGACGTTGATCACCTGCTGGAGGGCCGGGATTGCGCCGAGGAAGAGGTTGTCGGGCAGCGCGACCGCAATCGAGCCGCGGTTGCAGAAGCTCGCGCCTAACCGTATCGCATCGGCCAGCCCGTGGGCGTCGCGCTGCACCGCGAACGAGATGCGTGCCGGCATGCCGTGCGTCCCCGCCTGCCAGGCGAGGCGCTCCTGGATGGCTTCCTTGCCCGGTGCGATCACGACGAGCAGGTCAGTGATCCCGCTCGCCGCACACTCGCGCGCCACGCGCTCGACCACCGGAATGCCAGCGACTTCAACGAGCTCCTTCGGCGCGCCGCCGGTGAGCGAGAGCATGCGCGTGCCCTTTCCGCCACAGGGAATCAGCGCGTGATGGGGTGGAACGTGGGTCATCCGTGTAGGTCCCGTCGATGGTCGTGCGTGATTGCCCTGTGCAGTCTTCCCGCTCCCTAACGCTCGACCGACGCGCCCGGCGCTGCCTTCGAGAGCCAGAGACGTGGCGTGATGGCGAAGCGCTTGATGTAGTCGCGTTCGATCGCCGGCGCCGCCGCGGTCAGCGCCTCTTCCGACCCGACGGCGATGATGCATCCCCCCCAGCCCGCGCCAGTGAGCCGCGCGCCGCGAACCCCCGGCTCGCGCATCGACCGTTCGACGAGCCAGTCGAGCTCCTCGCGCGAGCAATCGTAGAGGTCGCGGAGCGAAGCGTGCGAGTCGAGCAGCAACTGTCCGCTGAGCGAGCGCCCGGCGCGCAGTGTCGCAACCGCCTCGCGCACCCGGCGCGTCTCGCGCGAGACGTGCATCGCGCGTCGCCCGATCGGGTCGGGCAGTGCCGCCTCGTCGATCTGCTCGGGAGTCGCCATCGCGAGCGAACGGATCGCTGGCCAGCGCTGCTGGAGTGCGGCCAGTGCCTGCTCGCATTCCGCGCGTCGCTGGTTGAACTCCGAATGGCGCAGCGAGCGGCGCACCGCACTATCGACGATGAGCACCGCGTCGGGGAAGGGAGCGTCCGCGGTGTCGGTTGTCTCGCAGTTCAGGTGCAGGGCGTGCCCCTTCTTCGCCAGCGCCGACGCGAACTGGTCCATGATCCCGCACGCCACACCGACGAATTCAGTCTCGGCGCGCCACGCCATCATCGCTGCCTCGCGGATCGGCAGTGATTCGCCGAGCGCGGTCGAGATGGCGAGACCGGCGGCGACCTCGAGTGCGGCCGACGAGCTGAGCCCCGAGCCGGCCGGCACGTCGCTGACCACCGCCGCATCGATCGCAATCCGGCGGCCCCCGCCTAACGGCGAAGCGATGAGCGGTGCCGCGACTCCGGTGATGTAATCCCACCAGCGCTCGCTGCGCACCGGGTTGTGCAGCGATGCATCGCCGATGTTCGCCTCGTTCGACGACACCGCGTGCAGCACCGATGATCGCGCCGCGGTGTCGACCGAGACCGCCACCCACGTCCGCCGCTCGATCGCGATCGGCAGCACCTCGCCGCCGTTGTAGTCGGTGTGCTCGCCGATGAGGTTCACCCGCCCCGGCGCCGAAGCGACGACGTCGGGCGCGCGGCCGAAGCGCTTCTCGAAGAGCTGGCGCGCGGCGGCGGCGTTTACGGGGTCGGGCTGGGAGGTCGGCATCACGAGCGATTCAATGTGGTGAGCATTCGAAGCTAGTCATTCCCGCAACGCTGAGCCCTACCCCAACTTCTCCCCCACTTCGATCCCGCGCCCCCGCGCGAGGCCCTCAGGCGCCATCCGCGTCTTCCCGGCCGGCTGCACCTGGGCGATCCGTACCGCTCCGTCGCCACAGGCGACGATCATTCCCTGTTCGGCGATCTCGACGACCTTGCCCGGCGCGTGGTTCGTGTGCGGCAGCACCCGCGCGCCGAACAGCTTCAACGGTTCGCCGCGGTGCAGCGTGTGCGCCCCCGGCTTCGGGTCGTAGGCGCGCACCGAACGCGAGACCAGAACTGCCGGCTGCATCCAGTCGATCCGCGACGTGTCGCGGCCGATCTTTCCGGCATAGGTCGCGCCGGTGTCGTCCTGCGGCTCCTCGCGTGCCCTGCCTAACGAGATGAGCGTCATCGCCTCGATCAGCGCCAGCGCGCCGAGCTCGGACAGTCGCAGCTGCAGCTCGCCTAACGTTTCGTCCTCGGCGATCGGCGTCGCTGCCTGGAGGACGATCGGTCCGGCGTCGAGGGCGGGGACCATTCGCATGATCGTCACCCCGGTCTCGTGGAACCCGCCGAGGATCGCCCCCTGGATCGGTGCCGCGCCACGCAGTCTCGGCAGGAGCGAGGCGTGAACGTTGAAGCTGCCCATCGGCGGGAGGTCGAGCACCACCTTCGGTATCAGGTGTCCGTAGGCGACGACGACCGAGATGTCCGGTTCGAGCGCGCGCAGCTGCGCAATGAACTCGTCGCCGCGGGGCTTGTCGGGCTGGAGCACGGGTAGCCCCTCAGCGACCGCGATCGCCTTGACCGGCGACGCGCTCAGCTTCGAACGCGACCGCCCCACCGGCTTGTCCGGCTGCGTCACGACCGCGACGACGTCGAACCCTTCGCCGATCAGCGCGCGGAGCGGAGCCGTCGCGAACTCGGGAGTGCCCCAGAAGACGACGCGCAGCTAGAGCTCCTCGTCGCGGTGATGATGCTCGGCGATCTCGTCGGCGCTCAGCGTCCGGATGTAGCCCGGATACTTTCCCTTGATCGTCGCCCACTTCGCCAGCGCGGCGCGGCGCCGCAACACGCTGAGGTGATCGATGAACATGCGACCGTCGAGATGGTCGATCTCGTGCTGCAGGCAGCGCGCGAGCAAGCCATCGGCTTCGATCTCGAATGGAGTCCCATCGCGATTCAGCGCGTGCACCTTCACGCGCTCGGGACGGGTGACGTCGCCGTAGACGTCGGGAATCGACAGGCAGCCTTCCTCCCCCTTCACCGCCGATCCGTCATCGCCGACCACGACCGGGTTCACGATCGTGTACGCGACGTCGTCGACGTCAACCACGGCGATGCGTTCGGTGCGCCCGACTTGCGGCGCAGCGAGCCCGATGCCGTGTGCGGCGTACATCGTTTCGTACATGTCGTCGATCAGGCGGCGATGATCGTCGGTGACCGCGGCGATCTCCTTCGTCGCCTGCCGGAGAACGGTCGAGCCGAGTACGTGAATGCGTAGAATGCTCACGAGCGCCGGGCCAGCGTCAGGCAGGCTTGTCAGCGCTGCCGCCGGTGGCGACGGTGACCACACGCGCGATGCTCGAGCGCTCGATCACGACGCGCGCATCCGCGCTCTTGATCGTGATGCGATCGGTCGGCGTCTTCGTCGAGGCGCCGTCCTTCATCGACTCCTTGATGTGCACCACCTCGCCGACCAGGCCGCCGCTCGTCACGATCTCGTCGCCGCGCTTCACTTCGTTCACACGCTTCTCGTGTGCCTTCCGCTGCTTCTGCTGCGGGAGGATCATGAAGAAGTAGAAGATCACGAAGATCATCCCGAACATGAACACCTGCTGGAAGGCGCCATTCGATGACGAAGGCGCCATCAGGGCGAGCAGGGCGGGGAATGTCGCGAAGAACGTCATTGGTTCCGGGATGAGGCGGTGTTTGCAGCGTGATATCGCTCGAGCCAGTCGCGGCTCCAGCGATCGAACTCTCCGGCGCGGATCCTTTCGCGCGCGTCGTGCATCAGTGTCACGAGGAAATGTACATTGTGCAGCGAGAGGAGTCGAAGTCCGAGGATCTCGTCGCTCGTCACGAGGTGCCGGAGATATGCTCGCGAGAAGCGCGCGCAGAGCGGGCACCCACACCGCTCGTCGAGCGGACGTGGATCAGCGCGGAACTCGGCGCGCTTCACATTGACGCGGCCATTGCTGGTGAATGCGGTGCCGTTCCGCCCCATTCGCGTTGGCGCGACGCAGTCGAAGAGGTCCACTCCGCGACGGACCCCCTCGATCAGGTCCTCGGGGTAGCCGACTCCCATCAGGTAGCGCGGCCGGTCGTGCGGCAACGAGGCGTCCATCGTCTCGAGCATCGCGTACATGTCGGGCTTGGCCTCGCCGACCGAGAGTCCGCCGATCCCGAAGCCCTTCCAGTCGGCGACCGCGGCTGCCTGTCGCGCCGCATCGCGACGAAGGGACGGATGAATTCCTCCCTGAACCACGGGGAAAAGCGCCTGCGGATCGTACGGTTTTCCCTCAGTGTCACCCTCGCGGTCCAGTCGCTCGAATTCGGCACGGCAGCGCTCGAGCCAGCGTCGGCCGGATCGATCGCCTTCACGGTGGCCAGCGTCCCCACCGGCATGAATGCGGGCGACTCGACCGCGCCGTGGGGCGTCGTGAAAACGCCGGCGCGTGCGGCGCCGGCGGTGGTCTCGATGTCGAACTGGAATAGCGCGGACTTGCTGGACAACTCGGCCGGGTGCGGGCGTTAGAGCGAGAGGGCCGCTCTCCCCGTGACGCCGTACGCGTCGCGCACGCAGGTGTAGCGAACCGCCAGGTCGTAGCGCGGAGTATACACCTGTTGCTCCTTGTCCCGGAAGCGAGGCGGGAGTAGGGCGGCCAGATCGACCGCCGTTTCGTCGATGTGCGCATTACCCGACGACTTGAGCAGCCGCGCCTGGATCGCTTCGTCGAAGGCGTCCTGCGAGATGCGCACCGCGACCACCCCGCGCGTGACCTCGTCCGCGTCGCTCAGCTGCTCGCAGGCGTTGCGGACGACGGTGTCCATGGTCATGCGCATCTCGTCTTCGGTGATCACGCCGCTGACAGCGTTATTGCGCGTGCTGACCATTCCACCGAATGACGCGCAGGCAGTGAGCGTCGCGATCGCGGCGATGATCCCTGCCCGAACCGAAAGATTCCACGTCCCCTGACGACGAGCCGCCTCACGTTTCGCGATCGCTCCGACCGACATGACGCTTCCTCCCCGGTGCTCGGCGCGAGGGGGCGCCGGTTTTGTGCAGCACCGATGCGGCGCCGCTCCGGAAAGGTGCTAATGCAGGACGCGGGCCGCTCGCGTCCGCTTCGATTCAGAGCTGCAGCGTTGTCAGCGCCACGCCCTTGCCGCACGAATATCCGATCGTGAACAGGGAGGTTCGGAGCTCGTCGGTCTGGCCCTCCTGCGGATCGAACTGGAGTCGCGCTGCGAGCGCCCCCCAGATCGTGTTGATGTGATCATCGTGGGTCGGGCGGGTGAACTCGAGCCTTTGCACCGCGCCGCTCCGGTCGATCTGGACGCGCGCTCGTGCCTCACCGGTCGCGTAGCTCCCCGTGCCCATCAGGCGCGGACACTCCAGCGTGAGCATGCGGTCGGACTCGTCGCGGAATTCATCCTGGTTGAGCCGAGCTTCGCCGGGCGTCGGGATGTAGTAGGTCGACGTTCGCGTGCACCCTGCCGCGCTGAAGGCGAGAACGGCGATCAGCGTCGCGCGGTGCGAGGTGCGGCGCGCGAGGCGCACGCTAGAGGACCAGCATCGCGTCGCCGTACGAGTAGAACCGATAATTCTCATCGATCGCCTCCTTGTAAGCCCGCATCGTCAATTCATAACCCGCGAACGCCGCCACCAACATCACGAGGGTCGATTTCGGAAGATGGAAGTTGGTGATCAGCCTGTCCACCAGCTTGAACCGGTACGGTGGACGGATGAAGATGCTGGTCTCGGCTTCGCCTGCAGGGAGCGCACCATCGAAAGTCGCTGCACTCTCGAGCGCGCGACAGCTCGTCGTGCCGACGGCCCAGATCGCCTTCTTCGACGCACGCGCTGTCGCGATGGTTGCCGCAGCGTCAGGCGGAATCGTGAACCACTCGCTATGCATGACGTGCGCAGCCGGATCATCCACCTCGACCGGCTTGAAGGTTCCCGCTCCGACATGCAGTACGAGCTCGGCGCGTCGGACCCCGCGCGCCTCGATCGCGGACAGCAGCTCGGGGGTGAAGTGCAGTCCTGCGGTCGGCGCCGCGACCGAGCCCCGCTCGCGTGCGTAGACGGTCTGGTATCGCTCGGCGTCCACCGCCTCGTCGCCGCGCTCGACGTAGGGCGGCAGGGGGACGTGACCGAAGCGGTCGATCGCCTCATCCGCGGAGCGCATCCCCGTTTCGAGCCTGACGATCCGCGTGCGGCGCTCGGTCGTTTCGAGCACCTCGACGTCGAACCCCGCGGCGATGTGCACGCGCCGCCCCGGCTTGAGCTTCCCCCCTGGCTGGACCATCGCTTCCCACCGGTCGTCGCCTAACGCGCGGAGGAGGAAAATCTCCGCCGGCGCGCCGCTCCCCTCGCGGGTGCCGAGCAACCGTGCGCGAAGGACGCGCGTTGCATTGAGCACCAGCGCATCGCCGGGCGCGAAGTACTCGACGAGGTCGCGGAATCTGCGATGCTCGATCGCCCCGCTCGCGCGGTGGACGACGAGCAACCGGCTCTCGTCGCGCCGCTCGGCGGGTCGCTGCGCGATAAGCGCGGCGGGAAGGGGAAAGTCGTAGTCGGCGGTGCGGGCGCCGCGTGCCGCGATCATCCGGTACCCGCAGCGCGCACCGCGGCCACGAAGTCGCGCACCTTCGCGCCATCGAGTGCGCCCTCGGTCCGCACCCCGCTGCAGACATCCACCCCGTAAGGCGCGACCGCGGCGATCGCCTCCGAGACATTCGATGCGCGCAATCCGCCGGCCAGCCAGAGTGGCACCGCGATCACGTCGCGGATCGCACGACTCACTGTCCAGTCGTGCACGCGGCCAGTGCCGCCGAGTTCCCTGATCGCCGCTGCCGGATTTCCGGAGTCGAGCAGGATCGCGTCGCTCGTCTCCGCGGCGATGCGCGCCTGGTCGAGAGATTCGCGTCCGACGACGTGCACCACCTGCACGACGCGTACGTGTGGCAACAGGTCGCGAATCCCCGTGCGCGTCGCGGGTGAGACTGCGTCCACGATCTGCACGGTGTTCGCACCAGTCGTCCGCAGCTGCGCGACGATGGCGTCCGCCTCGACCTCGCTGGTCAGCATGAAGGTCGGCGTCCGGCGCGGGACGGTCGCCATGATGTCGCGCGCCATTGTTTCACTGATCGGCCCCGGCCCGCTCGGCATCCGCATCACGAAGCCTAACGCGTCGGCGCCGCTCGCCAGCGCAAGTGCCGCTTCGCCGGCGCTGGCCATGCAGCAGATCTTGATTCGGGTGCGCCGGCTCGCTGGCATCGGCGCAATCTACCCGAAACTTGCACGCGAGGCGAAGGCGGGCTAACGTCGACGATGACGCCGCAACGCATTTGCCCGTGTCGGTACCATCTGCAATCTGGCCACCAATGTTTCTGACCCTGCTCTTGACGACGTTCGCGCTCGCCTTGCTCGTCTCGTTCGGAGTCGCGCGGCTGTTCAGCGCGTCGATCCGGCGCATCCTCGACCACATCGTCTCGCCGGAATTGGCTGGCGCGTGGCACCGCTACCTGATCTTCGCGCTCTACGTCGTCGGCGTGTCGGGCGGGGTCCGCATCTGGTCGCTCGAGCAATACGTCAACCCACGCGATCCGAAAACCCCTTCGCCCGTCCTCAACGGGGACCGATGGACGCTCGAGGTCTACCGCACCGTCATCGAGACCCTGCAAAGCACGGCGTGGATGCTGCTCGTCGCGTTTGTCTTTCTGCTGCTGGCGTACGTGATCACACGCGGGCTCGAGCTGCGGTCAGCGCGGCAGGCGGAGCGCAGTGTCGGTAGCGGGAGCGCCTGAAGACGAGGGCGACCATGGCGCCGGCGTGCGCTGCTGCCCGCTGACTTCCGCTTCTCGCGACGCTCAGAACAGCGTCTGCTGCGGATGCTGTGCCGGTGGCGTGTAGCCGAAGTGGCGATAGGCCTGCGGCGTTGCCATTCGCCCGCGCGGCGTGCGCTGGAGAAATCCGTTCTGCACGAGAAAGGGCTCGTACACTTCCTCGATCGTACTCGCGTCCTCGCCCGTCGCCGCGGCAATTGTCGTCACGCCGACCGGGCCCCCATCGAACTTCTCGATGATCGTCTTCAGGATCCGCGCGTCCATGTCGTCGAGCCCGAACTCGTCGACGTCGAGCATCGCGAGCGCCTGCTGCGCCACCGTCAGCGTGATCTCGCCGTCGGCCTTCACCTGCGCATAATCGCGGATGCGACGGAGCAGACGATTCGTCACGCGCGGTGTCCCGCGTGAACGGCGGGCGATCTCCAGTGCACCGCCCTCGTCGATCTTTACGCCGACGACTTCCGCCGAGCGCTTGACGATTTCCTGGAGCGCCTCAACCGGGTAGTAGTTCAACCGCTCGACGATTCCGAATCGCGCCCGCATCGGCGGCGTCAGCATACCGTAGCGTGTCGTCGCACCAATCAGCGTGAACTTCTCGATCGGCATCGTGATCGTCTGCGCCTTGGGACCTTCGCTGAGGCGAATGTCGATCTTGTAGTCCTCCATCGCCGGATAGAGAAACTCCTCGATGATCGGGCGCAGGCGATGGATCTCGTCGATGAAGAGGATATCCCCCTCGCGCAGGTTCGTCAGGGTGCCGACGAGATCGCCCGGCTTCTCGAGCGCGGGGCCCGATGTCGTGCGGATGTTCACGCTCAACTCGCGCGCGATCAGCTCGGCAAGCGTCGTCTTGCCGAGTCCCGGCGGACCGAAGAAGAGCGTGTGGTCGAGCGGCTCGCGTCGCGCCAGCGCCGCGTCGATGTAGATCCGCAGGCTGTTCTTCACCTTGTCCTGCCCGATGAACTCGGCCAGGCGCTGCGGTCGAAGCGACAGCTCGACGACCGACTCGTCGGCGAGGACTTCAGGCGTGGTGATCTCGGCGCGGGTCATCGTCTCCATACTCTACCTGCGTGACGGTGAACGTCCAACCGCTTTCGTCGCGTGCAATGTACCCGAAAATACGCCGAAATCCACTGTGAGATTTCGATTCGCTGCGAGCGACCGAAAAGGAGGGCGTGACGACGCGCACAGAGTTGCGCCCGCTTCGCGTCGGCCGTCATGGACGTGTGTCGCGCCGCGCCGAACATCGCGCTGGCAGTCTCTCCCCCCGGTCACATTCGATGCTGGAAATTTCCCGCACGACGGTCCGCTTCGCGGGCATCGCCGGCTGCGCACTCGTCGCGATCTCGTGTCAGGTGCCAACCGCGCTGCCGATCTGGAATACCGTGTGGCAGGTCCCGGCCGACAGCGCCGAAGTCACCGTCGCGAGCCTGCTCCCGCCCTCGGTTGGCGTGGTCGATGTCGCGCCCGGGATGAAGGCGTTTTCGTTCAGCCTTCCCGCTGCGTCCACGAGCACGACGCTCGGCGAAAGCTGCTATGCCTGCGCGTCGGCGAATGGCACCCGTCAGCCGAAGCCGGCGTTCACGCTCGCCGAGTCGACCACTGTCGCGATGCCGACCGATGTCATAACGGCCGACATCATCGGCGGATCGATCGATTACGCGCTGACGAGCGGGTTCAACTTCGATCCGCTCACCCCCAGCGCGACGTCGCGCGGCTGGGTGCGCGTGCGCATCACCTCCGGCTCGACGCTCATCGCCCGCGATTCGATTGACGGCAATGCCCTGACCCTGCCGACGAACATGACGCGCAATCGCTCGATCGCCGTCCTCGCATCGCCCGCCGCGGCGATCCGGCTCAATGGCCCGGTCACGCTCGTTGCGACGCTGTTCTCACCCGCTGGCGACTCGGTGACGCTGAATACCAGCGAGCAGTTCTCGGTCTCGGCCGCGGCGAACAACATCCGGGTGAGCCAGGTGTCGATCAACGTGCCGACGACGACGTTCGCGCCGCAGCACGGCATCGTCGATCTCTCCGGGATCAACAGTACGACCACCGGCAGGATCGCCGGCGGCGCGGTGATCCTCGGCATTCACAATCCATTTGCCGTCGGTGGCTCCTTGTCGATGGAGTTTCGCGCGCCTAACGGTGCACGGGTCACCAAGGCTTTCACCCTCGGCGTCGGCGGCGCGGGCTCCGCACCGTCGTCCATTCGCCTCGGGCTGACGACCAGCGAGATCAACTCCCTGCTCGGGCAGAAGGACGTTGCGATCACGATCAGCGGCAGCGTTTCGGCGCCGAACGGTGCGGTGACCGTCACGCCCATCCAGAAGATGTCGATCACGACGTTGGTCGAAGCGACCATCGTCACGGGGGGAAGCTGACGATGGCCAGCCTTTCACCCAATCCCCGCGGTGCTGCGGCGACGCTCATCCTGAGCGTGCTTGTCACCGCGACCGGCAACGCACAGCTGCCAAGCACGAGTCCCGCAGCGTTAGGGATGGGAGACAACTACACGGCGGTAGCGCGCGGCTTCGGCGCGGTCGCCTGGAACCCGGCCAACCTCGGGCTGACAGGAAACCCCCGGTTCTCGCTGGCCCTTCTCGGCATGCGTGGTTCGAGCGACCTCGGCCCGGTGACCGGGAGCGACGTCGCCCGCTACCAGGGGCTGCAGTTGCCTAACGACGTGCGCGACGCCTGGATGCAGCGCATCGAGGACGAGGGTGGCGAGCAGGGGCAGATCGGCGCCGGTATCACCTATTTCGCCCTGAGCCGCGGTCGGTTCGCGCTGCAACTCGCGAGCGCGATCTCCGGAGACGCCAACCTCGCACCCGACGCGATGGAGCTGCTGCTCTACGGGAACGCCGGTCGCACCGGAACGCCGCGCACCACCCGGCTCGACGGCGCCCACATCACCGGCGCGATGACGACGACGGGCGCGATCGCCTGGGCCCACCCGCTCGATCTCGGCATCGGGCGACTGTCGGTCGGCGCGACCGCCAAGTACATCGTCGGCAACGCGCTCGTCCACGGCGAGGATGGGGGCTCGTATCTCGCGGCCAACGCGTCGTCGGTGAACATCCGCTTTCCGATCATCCTCAGCGACACCGGCACCGGCTCGCCCAACGGCAATCACGGTCGCGGCATGGGACTCGACCTCGGCGGTGCCTGGCAGAGCGGCCCGCTCACCGCCGGGCTCTCGCTGCAGAACATCGTCAACACGTTCAAGTGGGACGCGAGCAGCTTCTTCTACAAGCCGATCAACATCTATAACGGTGCGGACACCAGCTACAGCGCAGCGAGCGTTGCACTGCCGCTCGACTCGGCGCCGTTAGGCGTCCGCGACTGGCTTGCACACCAGCGCTACAGGCCCGCCCTCGCCGCTGGAGTCGCCTGGCAGGCGACTCCACTGATCCTCCTCACCGGCGACGTCCGCCATGAGCTGGGCGATGGAATGCGCATCGCCGAGCGAACGCACACGGGCATTGGCGCAGAGCTGCGGATGATCCCATTCGTCCCGCTCCGCTTCGGCGCGTCCACGCTGCTCGGCGGCTACGCCCTCGCCGCCGGTACCGGGATCGAGATCGGCCCAGTGAATCTCACGCTGAGCGGCCAGGACCGTCATACCCGCCTGGGTCGCGCGCCAGCAATCGCCCTCGGCCTGACGTTCGGAGCACGTTAGGCGGGCTGGGTTCTGCCGCGTGATGCCGGGACGGTATCGCGGGTTTGCTCCGCGGCTTCGCCCGATCGTCGCTGCACCCGCGATCCCGCCGTTGGCATCGGGACGCGGTTGCGAGCCGGCCTCACGACCGCGCCGGACGAGGCTGCGGCGGTGGTCACGCACGAACTCGAAACGGGTGCTGAGTTGTTGCGACCGTGTCGGCGCTTCAGCGCGAGGCATTCAACGAACTGGTACGCTTCCGCGTCTAGTTCGCGCGAACCAGCGTGACGATCGCTCGCCCGCGGCATCGCTGGGATGCTGAGACGCGATGCAGAGCAACCCGAGCGCGTGCGCCCGAACTCCACGACAGCGAAAGATGGAGCTCACGGGAGCGATGGCGGAGCGGGGTGCAGCGACGATCGGGCAAAGCCCGCGGAGCAAACCCCGCTCTGCCATCGCGACCTTGCCATCGCGACCGTCCCGCGCATCGATCGCCTTCGCCGGGACCGAGTGCCGTTCCAAGCCACGCTCCCGCCTTGCGGGCGATCGTCGCCCTACACTCGCGCGCGCATGCGCCGCAGCCGGAACGACGCCTCCTCCAGCGTCTCGATCCGCTTGCAGAACGCGAAGCGCACCAGCCCCCTGCCTAACGACGGCTCGTGGAAGAAGCTCGACCCCGGCACCGGGACGACGCCGATCTCCTTGGCCATCCAGTGAGCAAACGCCTTGTCGGTTTTCGCTGAGAGGGCCGAGAAGTCGGCGAGCACGTAGTACGCACCTTCCGGAACGCAGAAGACGAAGCCGGCGTCGGCGAGCGCTGACACCATGACGTCGCGGCGTGCGCGATAGTCGAGCGCCATGTGGTTGTAGTAGTCCGCGTCGAAGGCGAGACCGACTGCGGCCGCGGTCTGCAGCGGCGCCGGCGCGCCGACGGTGAGAAAGTCGTGCACCTTGCGGATCGCGTCGGTCTGCTTGGCCGGAGCGATCACGTAGCCGATGCGCCACCCGGTGCAGCTGAACGTCTTCGACAGGCTCGAGACGGTGATCGTCCGCTCACGCATCTTCGGCCAGGTCGCCATCGGGTGATGATTACCCGCGTAACGAATGTGCTCGTACACCTCGTCGGTGATCGCCCAGACGTCGTGCTCGACGCACAGCTCGGCGATCAGCGTCATCTCGTCGCGCGTCAGCACGCGACCGGACGGATAGTGCGGCGTGTAGACGACGATCGCCTTCGTCATCTTCGAGAATGCGGCGCGCAACCGGTCGGGATCGATCCGCCAGTGCGGCCGCTCGAGCGGGACGAACTTCGGCACCGCCCCAGCGAGAATCGCGTCGGGGCCATAGTTCTCATAAAACGGCTCGAAGATGATCACCTCGTCGCCGGGGTCGATCATCGACATGAACACCGCGGCCATCCCCTCGGTCGCGCCACAGGTCACTGTGACTTCAGTATCGGGATCGACATCCAGCTCGTGCATGCGCCGATACCGCTGCGCGATCGCCAACCGAAGCGCCGCACTCCCCCAGGTGATCGCGTACTGGTTGACGTCGCCCTGGATCGCCGCGCACGCCGCATCCTTCATCGGCGCCGGCATCGGGAAATCGGGGAATCCCTGCGCGAGGTTGATCGCCTCGTACTGACTGGCGACCCGGCTCATCTCGCGGATGACCGATTCGGTGAATGTCGACGTTCTGCTCGCAGGCTTCATTGTCGTTGCGCCGTTCTACGTTGGTAATCGTGATCGGCTATTCGCCATTAGCCGTTAGCGTTGAGCAACTGCGTTGACTGCCTGATGGTCGTCAGCTTACGGCTTATGGCTAACGGCTAACGGCTGTTGTTTAACGTCCCCCGATCTTCGCCAGCGCCGCGCGGATCAGCTCCGGCGCTGACAATCCCTTCTTCCCGCCATCCAGCGCGGCGCGAACCGCCTTTTCGGCGTCGGCCGTCGTGTAGCCTAACGATACGAGTGCGCGGATTGCGTCGTCCACCCCCGTCGCCGCCGGTCGCGCCGGCCCGCCACCCTCCATCGGAGCCGCCGCATCATCGAGCTTGTCGGCGAGGTCGAGGATCATCTGCTCGGCCTTCTTCCGCCCGACCCGCGGCACGCTCTGCAGCGTCGCGATGTCCTTTTCGCGGATCGCCCGCACCAGACGCTCGGCGGTCAACGTCGACAGCAGGCCTAACGCCAGCGACGGTCCGACCCCCTTCGCGCCTAACGTCTTGTTGAAGACCTTCCGCTCGTAGGCGCTGGCGAACCCGTAAAGCAGCCAGGCATCCTCGCGCACGATGAGCGACGTCCAGAGTGTTGCCTCATCGCCGACGCGCCCGACCGACTCGTAGACGTTGAGAGGAATCAAGAGCTCGTAACAGATGCCGCTGCTCGTCATGATCTCGACGCGGTCAAGATCCTTGGCGATTACCCGCCCCTGCACCTGGACGATCACGCGCGCTTCCCCATCGTCGCGTTCCGGGGCAGCGTCGACTCGCTCCGCGCCGCCACCCGGATGAGATGTGCCCCCATGCAGTAGGCGAGCGCCGCCGCGACACCATCGGCCGCGTCGGACGGGGAAGGGACGGTCTTCAACCGAAGCAGGCGGGTGAGCATGAACTGGACCTGCTCCTTGGTGGCGGCGCCGGTGCCAGCGACCGCTTTCTTGATTTCTGCCGGCGGGATCTCGTGAACGTGCAGCCCGTGCTGCGCGCCGGCCAGCAGGATCACGCCGCGCGCGTGGCCGAGGACGACCGTCGTCCGCACGTTCTTCGCGTAGAACACCGCCTCGACGCTGAGCACCGACGGCTTGTGTCGCTCGATCAGCTCCGCGATTCCGTCGTGGATTTCCTTGAGCCGCGACGCAAGCGGATCGCGCGCCTTCGTCCGGATGACACCGCACTCGACCAGCGCTGCCTCGCCGGGGCGAATGGCGCGCACCACCCCATAACCGGTGGTCGCCGTCCCCGGGTCGACGCCGAGTACCAGCACGCGGGGCTTACGCCCCCGCCATGTCGGCGACGTCGATGTCGAAGTTGGCCCAGACCTTCTGCACGTCGTCGAGCTCCTCGAGTGCCTCGATCAGCTTGAGCACGGTCTCGGCGTCCTTCCCTTCGACCTTGACCGTGTTCTTCGGCAGCATCGCGATCTCGGCGTCGGCGATCTTCAACCCCTTTGCCTCGAGCGCGCTGCGGACGTGGTGGAAATCGTTAGGCGTCGTCGTCACGACGTAGTGCTCGTCCTCGCGGCGCAGGTCCTCGGCGCCAGCGTCGAGTGCCGCCTCCATCGCGCTGTCCTCGTCCACACCCGCAGCCTCGATCACGATCTGCCCCTTCTTCTCGAACATCCAGCCGACCGAATTCGTCGCGCCCATGTTCCCGCCGAGCCGGGAGAACTTGTGTCTGACGTCGGCCACCGTGCGCGTCGGGTTGTCGGTCACCGCGTCGACTATGATCGCGACCCCAGCTGGGCCGTAGCCCTCGTACACGACCTCGACGTACGTCTCGCCTTCGAGTTCGCCCGTGCCCTTCTTTACCGCGCGCTCGATGTTGTCCTTCGGCATCGAGTTCGCCTTCGCCGCCTCGATCGCGGTGCGCAGCCGTGCGTTGCCGCCCGGGTCGCCGCCCCCCGACTTCGCCGCAACCGTAATCTCGCGAATCAGCTTCGTGAACAGCGCGCCACGCTTCTTGTCAGTCGCGGCCTTGTAGTGCTTGATCTGCTTCCATTTACTGTGACCAGCCATGGCACCGTGCTCCCGGTCGTTCCAGCCTGTTCGCGGCGTTCTCCCCGCTCGCGCACCGCGCCGCGGGGATGTCTCCCGGCAATATACGGCGCGCTCCCCGGGGCGCGAAACGGGGCGGAACGCTGTCGCGTCCCGCCCCGGATACCAGTCACCGATTCCGCTATCGCGGCATCACGGGGTGAAGCGGACAGCCAGCGTACCGTGCCACCCGGTCAACGCCGATCCCTCGAGCTTGCCCGTCGAATAGCCCGCGGACGGCGCAACCTGAAAGCTGTTGATCATCCAACGCGCGCGGAGGCCGATCGTCTCCATCTGGCCCGTGGCGCTGGCTTCACCAACACTCGTCCCCGCGGCCACCGCCGAGCGCGCGAAATGTCGAGCTTCGAGCGAGGGCTCGAGTGAGACGCCGCCGGCCGCGAAGCTCGCGCCGAGCGCGACGTTCGTGATGTTCTCGCTCGGCGCACTGCGACCGTCAGCGCGTGTTCCCCGCGTCCGCGTCAGGTTCCACGCGCCGAGCGAGTAGCCGACGTTGCCGACCGTCGCCGAATAGCCACCCTGGAAAACGAGCCGGTTGCCGGTGTTGAACGTCGCGCCCGACGACTTGTCGTCACCGAAGCTCGAGTAGGTGACGCCAGCCATCGCGGTCGCCGCGCCGAAGCTGCGATCGATCCCGATGCGCGTCCGCAATTCGTTTCCCGGCTGATAGTGCGCCTTCTGTCCGTCGTTGTACTCGTACGGCGCGAAATCCGCCGAATGACGGTAGCTCCCGCCGACACCCACGTTCCACGCGCCGATCGGTCGCGCCAGCGCGATGCCGCCTGTAGCGCCGAAGCCAGCGCCCATCGTCCCGATCGGGAAGAGCAGGAAGTCGTTGGAGATGCTCTGCGCGGCGATGAACTGCTTCGCATTCGCGGTGCTCTGACCGGTCGGCAGGTTGAGACCTCCGGTGAGCACGATCGCGTCCTGCCCGAAGACATAGCTCCCACGCAGCTGCGTGTCAGTCAACCCGTAGACGGTGCTCGGTGCCGCGCTGTCGCCCTTCACCGCGACGCGCGACCGCGCGTACGCGGTCGCGATGTCGAACGTGAATCGCTCACCGATCGGGATCACCACCGCGAGTGGCGTCACGAACTGCGAGATGGTCTTCTCGCTTCCGTTCGCTCGCAGGGTGTAGCTCACCACCTCGGCCGCCGCCCGCGTCGAGATCACTCCGGCATCCTGCGCCACCGCGGTGCGAACGACGAGCGGCGCCACCATGCCTAACGCGATCGTGATGCCGCGCCCGGCGTTGCGCAGTGTCAGCGCGGTCATGGCAGCACCGGAAGCCCCACCTTGATGCGAATCACCGCCGCGGTTGATGTCACGTCGCCGGCACCGGTCGCGATGCCGACGGGATCCTTCACCGGTGGCGGGACAATCGTCGACGCCGCGTCAGACGCTGGCGACGGATTGAGGTCGTCGCGCGCCGCGCCGAGCGTGGAAGCCAGACGCCGGCCGTCGCTGTCCTCGCCCTGCTGCGCGGCTGACACTGTCGCTCCTTCCGCCGTTCCGGCGAGCGCGCCCTGCACCGAGCTCGCGGTCACCGCCTGGCCGGCCGACGTCGCCTGCGCGCGAGAGGCTGCACCCTGCGCCGCGGCGAATCCCGGGTCGATCCGCGCCGCTTCGGCGAAGAGTTGCGCCGCGCGGTCGAAGCGCCCCGAATCCTCGGCGGCCAGCCCGCCGCTGTAGGCGAGAAACGCGGCGATCGAGCGAGTGGGCCGGAGGTCGATTGCCGCGCGCTCCGGGGGCGTCAGCGTGATGCCCATCTCGGCGAACAGCGCGAACACGATGCGCTTCTCGGCGTCGAACAGCGCGTCGAGGGTGAAGTCGGCGTTGAGCGGACTGCCCGCGCGTGCGGTGCTGACGTCGACCACCGCGGCGTCGGCGCGCAGCGCGCTCCCGCGCAGCTGCGTCACCGAACCGCGGACGACCCGCCCGGCGCGCGCGAGCCGACCCGACCGCACCGACGTCGCTGCGTCCACGCTGCCATCACCCGACCGGCCGATCTCGTCGAGCAGCGCATCGAGGCGATCACGCTCGACCACTGTGAGCTGCGCCGATCGGGAGAGGTCGGTGATCATCAGGTCGGCGAGCCCGCGGCCGAGTGACGACAGCGTCGTGTCGGTTCCCGAGAACGACAGCGGCAGCACGGCAACGGTGCGTGGAGAGCCTGGCTCGGTTCCGATCTTCGACTCCGCCGCGACCGTCGCCTTTGCCTCGGCTTCGATCTCCTTGCGTGCGAGCGCCGCCAGCTTGCCGCGCAGCTGCGCGCGCACGCGCGACGTGCGGCCGAATCGCACGTAGCTCTCGTACGACGCGCGCGCTGTCTTCAGGTCGCCCGTCGCTTCGGCGCTCATCCCGAGATAGAGCGCGGTGACGCCGTCGCTCGGCATCAGCTGCTGGGCGCGACCGAGCACTCGCACGGCGTCAGCGAAGCGGCCGTCGTCGTGGTAGGCGATCCCTAACGCGCGCAGCGTCTTCGCCGCGTCGGGATGGGCGTCGCGTTTCGCCTCGAGCCGGGTGACCGCGCTCGCCGGAGTGTGCGGCGCGCACCCGACGGCGGCAGCGAGTCCGATCAGCAGCACGAACAGGGTAGAGCTTCGCATGGTGGATCTGGTCACTGGTTGCTGTTCCGCCTAACGATCGGGGTCGAGCATGTCCTCGAACCGCATCCACTTCTTGTAGAAGTACAGGTCGGCGTAGCCCATGCCGCCATTCCGGTTCTTGTTCACGATCAACTCGGTGGCCCCTTCGATGCCACGCGTCGAGTCGTACATCTCTTCGCGGAACAGACCGAGCACCACGTCGGCGTGCTCGCCGATCGCGCCCAGCGCACCGTAGTCGGCCAGCTGCGGGCGCATGTCCGACCGATCCCGCTGCAGCTCGGAGAGGTGCGTGGTCACGATGATCGCGACGTCGGTCTCGACCGCCAGCAGCTTGAGGTCGCGCGCCGCAACGGCCAGCTCCTCGTCGCGGTTCCGCGCGCCGGCCGCGACCGCCTGCAGCGAATCGCAGATCGCCAGCTCGAGGTCGAGCCGGCGGCGGAGGTCGTCGCCTAACGCTGCGACGCCGCCAGCGTGCAGCCGGTCCACCTGGGGCGCGCGATCGCGCAGCTTCACCGCCGCCGCTCCGAGACTGGCCCGTGACACATCGTCGAGTTTGCCCGAGCGGATCTCATCGAGCGAGACGCGGCCTTCGATCGCCAGCGCCCGCTCCATGATGCGCGCGATGCTCATCTCGCCCGAGAGAAACGCGACCGTGCGTTCGCTTTCCGCCGAGCGGAGCGCGATCGCCAGGGCGAGCGCCGACTTGCCGCTCGAGACCGCGCCACCGATCACGACGAGATCTCCGCGGCGCACGCCGCCGCCGAGCAGCTTGTCCAGGCTCGGGAATCCGGTCGCGATCGAATCGGGGGACGGCGACCCATCGGTCGCTTCGTCCACCCGGCGCATCACGCGGGCAATCGGGGAGATGTCAGTCGAGTGTGCCATCGGCCAATGCAGGGGCGAAATCGAGCGCGGCGCGTCGGCGTGATCAGAGGAGCTGCGCGGCCAGCGCGCGCAGCTCGGCCAGCGACGGGCCATCCAGATACGACGCGGCGACATCGGCCACCGTCACGAGCGCGGCGGCAACCGCTGACGGAACGTCCTCGCGCGTGCTCTCGATCACCTTGTTCAGCGGCGCTCGCAGGGGTGCGGGCAGGGCCAGCGATGCCAGCCAGGTGCGCGCCGCTGCCGCTCGGGTGACGCGATCGCCCAGCGGGAGCAGCGTGCCGGGGAGCAGCCCGACCGCGAGCCGTGCCACCATGTAGGAGGCGAGCGCCGTCTCGCGTGCGCCGCCGAGGGGAGCGCGCCCCGCGTGCGCTGCCAGCGCGCGAAAGCGGAAGTTCGTCGGAGCGAGACTGTACGGCGGAGCGAAAGACACGACGCAATGTACGGCGTTCGGGTCTTTCCGGCCATTTTTCACGGGACTACATTCCGCATTACATGCCCCGTCAGGCGAGAACGATTTTATGGGTGGACGACGAAGCTGAGCTTCTCGAGCCGCATCGACGCTTTCTCGCGGACCGCGGCTTCGATGTCGCGTCCGCGAGCAACGCCGACGACGCATCCGAGATGCTTCGCCGCAAGACCTACGACATCGTCCTGCTCGACGAGCAGATGCCTGGCCGCCGCGGCCTCGACGCGGTGCGCGAGTTCACCGAGATCGCGCCGACCACGCCGGTCGTGATGGTCACCAAGAGCGAAGAGGACAACACCCTCACCGAAGCGCTCGGCGCGAATGTCGGCGAATACCTCGTGAAGCCGGTGTCGCCGCGCCAGGTCCTCGCGATGGTCACCAAGGTGCTCGACGGTCCGCGCCTCCGGCAGCAGGCGATGGCGCGACACTTCGTCGAACGCTTCCGCGAGCTCGAGCAGGCCGATGCACGCAAGCTCGACTGGCGTGGATGGGTCGATCGCTACGTCGAAGTCGCGCAGTGGGACGTCGATCTCGCTGATGCACGGGAGACGGGACTCTACGAATCATTGCGTGGACTCTATCCGGCGATGCATCGCGAGTTTGTCACCTTCATCAAGGCGCAGTACCCGGGCTGGCTGGCGAATCTCGACGGCGAGCGGCCCTCCCTCTCGGTCGACATCGTTTCCGAGTACCTGCTTCCGCTGCTCGGCTCGCACCGCGCCGCGGTGTTCATCGTCGTCGACTGCCTGCGCCTCGACCAGTGGAATGTGCTCCAGCCACTGCTCGCGCCGATGTTCGACGTCGAGACCGCGCACTACTTCTCGATCCTCCCGACGGCGACGCCGTACGCGCGCAACGCGCTGTTCAGCGGGCTCTTTCCCTACGAGATCGCGGCCAACTATCCCGACTGGTGGGGCGAGCGCGACGACGAGTCGCTCAACGCCCACGAGCGGCAGCTGCTCGAGGAGCAGTTGCGCGCGCTTCGCGGCACGCCGACCAACGTCAACTACGAAAAGATCTCGACGCACGCCGATTCGGAAGATCTCGAGCGCCGCGTTGGACGATCGATCGCGGCGGACGGCGTGAGTGCCTTCGTCTTCAACTTCGTTGACCTGCTCACGCACGGGCGCAGCGAATCGTCCATCCTGCTCGAGGTCGCGCGCGACGAGATCGCGCTGCGCGCGCTCACCAAGCAGTGGTTCCAGCGCTCGGCGCTTCTCTCGGTGTTGCGCGAGGCGTCGCGCCGCGGTGTGCCCGTCGTGATCACCAGCGATCACGGCTCGATCCACTGCAAGACACCGGCGACGGTGTTCGCCAAGCGCGACGCGACGGCCAACCTGCGGTACAAATTCGGGGAAGATCTTCGCGCCGAGCGTCCCGAGCAGGCGCTGATGTTCCCGAATGAGGAAACGCTCAAGCTGCCGCGTCGCGGGCTGGGCGCGAACACCCTGCTCGCCGCCGGCGACACCTTCTTCGTCTACCCGACGAAGCTGCGCGAGTATCAGAGCCGGTATCGCGGGGCGTTCCTGCACGGAGGCGTGACGCCCGAGGAGGTCATCCTCCCGGTGTCGCTCCTCACGCCGCGCCGCTGACGATGTATCGTCGCCTCCTGAAAGTCCTCCGCCCGCACAGCTGGCGGATGGCCGGAACGATCGCCTGCAGCGTCGGCGCCGCGGCGCTCGACACATTTGCCTTCGCGCTGCTCATCCCGTTCCTGAATGCGCTGTTCGGCGAGCAGTCGCTGCTCCCTGCGCGCGCCGGCTGGGTCGGGAACATTCTCCGCCTGACGATCGGCCGGCTGCTCGTGCCCGCCGATCCGATGGGATCGCTGCAGCGCGTCATCGTCGTCATCCTTGCCGCGATCGTCGCCAAGAACGTGCTCTCGTGGATGGCCGGACAGCTCGGCGCCCAGTTGCAGGAGTACGTCACCCGCGACCTCCGCGACACGATCTACTCGCATCTCCAGCGGCTGCCGTTAGGCTTCTTCACCCGCACCAAAGTCGGGCAGATCATCTCTCGTGTCCTCTCCGACACCGAGCAGACCAAGCAGTTGATCACCCAGCTCGTCACCCAGTCGATCCAGAGCCTGGCGACGATCCTCGGTTACATCGCCTTTCTCTTCGGCATCTCGCCCCGCCTGACGCTCTATGCGCTCGTCGTTGCTCCGTTGCTGCTCGGCGCGCTGCAACCCCTGCTCAAGAAGCTGCGCAAGGGCTACCGGCGCCTCCGCAACGATTACGGCGAGATGACCAGCGTGCTTCAGGAAGTCGTCAGCGGCGTGCGCCTGGTGAAGTCGTACGGCGCGGAAGGATACGAGGAGCAGCGCTTCACCGAAGCGAGTCACCGGTACTCGAAAGGAATGGTCCGCGTCACGCGCATCGCGTTCATGGCGCAGCCGGTCACCGAAATCATAGGAACTGGCATCGCGGTCGTTTTGCTCTGGATCGGCGCGCGCCAGGTGATCGTCGACAAGACACTCGCCGGCGCGTCGCTGATCACCTTCCTCGCCGTGGTGATGCGCCTGCTGCAGCCGCTGAAGCAGGTCTCGCAGATCCCGACGTCGGCGCAGGGCGCGCTCGCCGCTGCTGAACGCGTCTTCGAGGTGCTCGATACGCCCACTGAAGCAGCGACCGATCGCGGCACTCAGGTCGCGCGCAGCTTCGACCGCGACGTCGTCTTCGAGAACGTCGCGTTCGCCTACGACGAAGAGCCCGTGCTGCGCGACGTGTCGTTCACCGCGCGGCGCGGCGAGATCGTCGCCTTCGTCGGCGCGAGCGGGGCGGGGAAGAGCACGCTCGTCGATCTCATCCCGCGCTTCTACGAGCCGACCGGTGGACGCATCCTCCTCGACGGCCGCGACACCCGTGACATAACGCTGCCGTCACTCCGGTCGCTCACCGGCATCGTCAGCCAGGACACCGTGCTGTTCAACGACACCGTGCGCGCCAACATCGCCTACGGTGCGGGCACGAAGTACAGCGCGGCGCAGATCGAGGCAGCGGCGCGCGCCGCAAACGCTCACGGATTCATCGCCGAGTTGCCCGAGGGCTACGACACCCTGCTCGGAGAGCGTGGCACTCGTCTGTCCGGCGGGCAGCGCCAGCGCATCGCGATCGCCCGCGCGCTGCTCACCGACCCGCCGATCCTGATTCTCGATGAGGCGACGTCGGCGCTCGACACCGAATCCGAGCGACTCGTCCAGGAAGCCATCGACCGGCTGCTCGCCGGCCGCACCGTCTTCGTCATCGCGCATCGTCTCTCGACGATCGTCCACGCGACGCAGATCCTCGTGCTCGATCGCGGGCAGGTCGTCGAGCGCGGCACGCACGACGAGCTGCTCGCGCAGGGCGGCGCCTATCGGCGACTGTACGAGATGCAGTTCCGCGACCGCACACCCGCGCTGGTCGGCTGATGCGCGCGCTCTTCGTCGTCAGCGAGCCATCGTGGTCGGGATCGACGCGCGTCTTCGCCGCCGCGGCGCAGGGACTCGCCGCGCGTGGCTATCAGGTCACCGCGGTCTCGCAGCCCGAGACCGCGGCCGAGCAGCGCCTCGCGTCGTCCGGTGTCGAAACCGTTCCGGTGGAGCTCGGCGGGACCTTCCGCGGCGCCGCGCGCCGGCTGCGTCGCGTGCTCGAGGATCGTTTCGTCGAAGTGGTCTTTGTGCACAGCGAACGCGATTCGCTGATCGCCGCCGCGGCGACGCGGATGGCTGACCGCGGCGCCGTTGTCCGCCGCGTGCGCGTCGGCGAGACGTTGACCATGCACTGGCGCGGCAAGCTCGGTGGCCGCCTCGCCGCGACCGGCTTCGTCTTCCCATCGGAAGAGGAGCTTCGCGCGGCTCCCCCCCTCCCCGAGCGAGCGTTAGGCGCGGTTCGCGCGGACGTCGGAGTCGATGTTACCGACTACGCGATCGTGCCGCCGGTCGACCGCGCGACGCTCGGTGCCGCCGGCGCCGGGATCAAGTTGATCGCCTGTCTCTACGACCCGACCGCACGATCGCGGGTCGCGACGGTCTTCCGCACCCTCGGTCTCCTCGCGCCGCGGCATCCTGAGTTGCGCCTGGTGCTCGTCGGGCCCGGCTCCGACGACGAGGGGCTCCGCATGCACGCCGCCGCCCTCGGGATCACACCCCTGATCGCCTGGCTCGGCGATCGAGAAGACCACCTCTCCGTGCTCAAGGCGGCCGACATCGGCTGGGTCGTCTCGTCGGGCGACGCCGCTGCCTACGGTTTCCTCGACCTCATGTCGCTCCGCGTACCGGTGCTCGCCGAGCGCAGCGCGATGGCGCAGCGCTACGTCGCCGACGGGATCGGGGGCGTGCTTCTCCCGCCTAACGATGCGCCATCGACCGCCGCGATGGTCGCCGGCTTCCTCGCCGATGACGAGCGCCGCATCGCGATGGGCAACGCTGCCCACGTCCGTGTCGCCCGCGACTTCCGCGAGTCGGAGATGATCGATGCCTTCGCCCGCGTCACCGACGCCGCGCGCGATCGCACCAAGTGGGTGACGTGAGCGCGCCTCGCAGCGCCCTCGACGAACGCGCCCCCGTTGCTGTCGTCATCGCCGCCCGCGACGCCAGCGCCCACATCACCGACTGCATCGCCAGCGTCATCGACTGGGCCGCCGAGACCATCGTCGTCGAGAATGATTCGGCCGACGACACCCTCGAACTAGCCGAGCACGCCGGCGCGACGGTGTTCACGCACCCGTTCCGCACCATCGGCGCCCAGCGCAACGTCGCGATCATCCGCGCCTCGCAACCTTGGATCCTCGTTCTCGATGTGGACGAGCGCTGCACGCCCGAGCTGGCCGCCGAGATTGCGGCAGCGGTTCGAGCGCCATCGTCCGACGCCTACCGGATTCTTCGCCGCAATTTCTTCCTCCGCCGCGAGATCCGTCACGGCGGGTGGGAACACGACCGCCCGATCCGCCTCTTTCGGGCGTCGCTCCGCTACGACGAGCGCCTGGTGCACGAGCGCGTCGTGACGCACGCAGCGCCGGCTGACCTCGCGCAGCCGATGCTCCACTACACCTACGACTCGCTCAACCAGTACTTCGAGAAGTTCAGCCGCTACAGTCGCTGGTGGGCCGAGCAGCATCACGCCCGCGGGCGCGTTGCCACGCCGCTCGACGTGCTCGTACGACCACCGCTCCGCTTTCTCTCGATGTACGTCCTTCGCCTCGGCCTGCTCGACGGGGCGCATGGACTCGTCCTCGCCGTGCTCGCCGCGATGAGCGTCGCCGCCAAGTATGCAAGGCTCTGGGCGATGGGGCGTGGCTATTCCGCCAGGGACCGTTAGGCAGCGGTGCGCGTCCTCATTCTCGGGAGCGGTCGGCAGTGGCGCGTCGAATCGTGCTTCGCCCGGGCCTTCGAGCGGGCGGGCCACCGCACACTGCTTCTCGACGACCGCCGAATCGCGCGCGCCGTTGGGCGCCGCGCGGCGCAGCACTGGATCAGTTACCGCGCCCGCCGCTTCCGCCCCGACTTCGTTCTCCTCTCGAAGTGCCTCGGCCTCGAGCTCGAGACCGTCGATGCACTGGTGAAGGATCGCCCGAATGCGATGTGGTATAGCGACGCCCAGTGGTTCACCCACGTCGACGCGCGCGACGACATCCGGCATATCGCCTCGGTCGCCGAGCGGGCGGCGCGACTCTGGGTCCCCGCGTTCGTTGCCGAGTGGCGCGCGCTGGGAATCGATGCACATTTTCTGCCCTTTGCCGGCGACCGCGACATCGTCGCCGCGCCTCGCGACCGCACGCTTGCGGTTGACGTGGCCTTCCTCGGGACAGGCTACGATCCCGATCGCGCCCGATTTCTCATTGAGCTGGCCAAGCACGTCCGCCTCCGCGTCTGGGGACTCGGCTGGGCAAAGTGGCGCGATCAAATCGACTGGGCCGGCCATCCGGTCGAGGGCCGCGAGTTTGCCGCCGTCTGCTCGAGCGCAGCACTCACCCTCGGCCTCACCGCGGCAAATGCCTGCGGCAATCCGTTTTACACCGACCGGATGTTCATCGCCATGCTCGCCGGCGGTTGCTATCTCGGTCAGGGTGGGCGCGACGCCGACCGCATGCTCGCCAACGACGAGCACTGCGTCTGGTTCGAGTCGCTCGACGACTGCATCGCCCGCGCGCGCCGCTATCTCGCCGATGCACCAGCGCGTGAACGGATCCGCCTCGCCGGTGCAACGTTCGTCCGCGAACATCACACCTACGACGAACGGGTGCCGCACTTCCTGAGCGGCGCGCCCTACACCGCGCCGTTATGACCGCCGCGCCGTGAGGCACCTCTTCGTCACCCAGGACTTTCCGCCCGACAGCGGCGGCATGGCCCGCCGCCACGTCGAGCTCTGCCGCCATTTCCCCGCCGGCGAGATCGCGGTTTCGACCGTCGCGTCGAGCAGCGTCACGGGCGATGCCGCCGAGTCATTTCCAATCGCTCGGCAACCCTTCGACATCGTCTTCGCCAAGGTCTTCACCAACCAGCTCCGCTGGGCCAGGTCGCTGATCGCGACGCGGGCGAGCTACGACGTGCTGCACTGCGGCAACGCCCGCCCGGTTGGCTACGCGGTCTGGTCGGCGTCCCGCCG
Organism: Gemmatimonadaceae bacterium; assembly: GCA_031360575.1. Lineage (GTDB taxonomy): Bacteria > Gemmatimonadota > Gemmatimonadetes > Gemmatimonadales > Gemmatimonadaceae > JABFXC01. Next base: position 37,841 of record JANMBU010000008.1, on the reverse strand, counting down.
CACCGGCGCACCGTACCTCGTCTACGTCAACGGCGGCGACGTCCTCCGCGAGCTCGTCAAGTCGCGCGGCTGGCTCAAGCGGCAGGCAGCGCGGCGCATCTTCGGCGACGCGGCGGGTATCGTCGCTAACTCGCGCTGGACCGCGACGGTGACCGAGGACCTGATGCGCACCATCGGCGTGCGCACCCCGCCTCCCGTCTCCGCGATCGATCTCGGCACCAACCCCGATCACTTCCATCCCGCCCGCGACCGCCGCACGCTCCGCACCCGCCTCGCGTTAGGCGACGGCCCGCTGCTGCTTACCGTCGGCCGCCTCGTTCCCCACAAGGGTCAGGACGCCGCCATCCGCGCCCTCGCTGCCCTCGCGCCGGACTTTCCGGCACTGCACTACCTGGTCGTCGGCGGCGGCCGCGATCGCGCGCGCCTCGAGGCGCTCGCCCGCTCCTTCGGCCTCGGCGATCGGGTAGTTTTCGCTGGGATGCTCAACGACGACGAAATCGCCGAGGCATATGCGACGGCCACCGTGTACGTCGGGCCGTCTCGGCTCGATCGCGGGATAAACGTGGAGGGCTTCGGGATCTCCTTCATCGAAGCCGCCGCCAGCGGCACGCCGTCCGTCGCCGGCGACTCAGGTGGGGTCCGCTCCGCCGTGCGCGACGGCGAAACGGGCTTTGTAGTCCCGCCCGAAGACATCGGCGCGATCGCCAGCGCGATCCGCATACTCCTCACTGACGACGAGCGCCGGACCGCGATGGGCCGGGCCGCCCGCGCATCGGTCGAGGAGCACTACAACTGGGCGCGCGTTGCGCGCGAAACGCGGGCCTTCGCCGAGCAGGTCGCGGCCCCCCGCCTTGCCCTGCTCCCCGCCCGATGAGCAACGACGTCCAGCCGACGCTCACTCACCGTCTCGAATACGGCGCCCTTCGCACCGTCATCGGCGCCCTGCGCAGCATGCGCTGGCGCACCGCGTCGGCGCTCGGCGCGCGCATCGGCGCTCTCGGCTATTCGCCGCTCGGCATCCGCCGCCGCGTCGTCGAACGGCAGATCGCCGCCGCGTTTCCAGGTCTGCCTAACGCGGAAGTACTCGCTATCGCCCGCGCGTCGTACGCGCACCTCGGCCGCACCTCCATCGAGGCTGCGCTGCTGCCCGGTATCGGGCGGCAGGGCGTGCTCGATCTGTTCGACGGCGTCGACAACTGGTCCGCGGTCGAGCGGGCGATCGCGGCCGGGAAGGGACTGATCTTCGTCACCGGCCACCTTGGCAACTGGGAGCTCGCCGGCGCTTACGTCGCATCGCGCGGCGTTCCGCTCGACGTCGTCGCCCGCCACATGGCCAACCCGCTCTTCGACCGCTACCTGACGAGCACGCGCGAACGCATCGGCATGGCGGTCGTCCACGATTCGGACGCCGTCCGCCGCACGCCGCGCTCGATCAAGGCGGGACGCGGTGTTGCCTTCCTCTCGGACCAGGGCGTGCTCGGCCTCGCGTCAACCTTCGTCCCATTCTTCGGGATGCCGGCCAAGACCCCGCGAGGTCCAGCAGTCTTCGCACTCCGCCTCGGCGTGCCGGTCGTCTTCGGCTGCGCGCTCCGCCAGCCTAACGGTCGATACCGGATGAGTTTCGAGGCGGTGACCGTCCAGGACACTGGCGACCGCGAACGCGACGTCGATGCGATCGTCGCCGAGTACACCAAGACGCTCGAGCGCTGGGTCCGTCGCGCCCCGGAACAGTATTTCTGGCACCATCGCCGCTGGCGGCGCCAGCCACCGGGCACGCCCGACGACCTGCGCGACCCGTCGCGATGAACCGCCGTTCGACCTGGGCCGCAACGTCGCGCTGGAAATCGTCTCGCGTCGGCGCAACATTGCGTCCGTGACGAGACGCTCCTTCTGGCATCGGCTCTTCCGCGATCCGCGCGCCGTGGGCGGGATCGCCGTCGTTGTGTTCCTCGTCCTCGCTGCGATCGCCGCGCCGCTCGTCGCCCGTCATGATCCGCTCCACATCGACCTCATGCAGCAGCTGCGGCGCCCCTCGCTGCAGCACTGGCTCGGCACCGACGTCCAGGGCCGTGATGTCTGGGCGCGTCTCGTCTACGGCGCACGTATCTCGCTCGCGGTCGGCCTCTTCTCGCAGGCGATCGCGATGGCCGTCGGTGTCACGCTCGGCCTGATCGCCGGATACTACGGCAAATGGACCGACGAGACGGTGATGCGCCTCGCCGACGTGACCCTCGCCTTCCCGACGCTGCTGTTGCTCGTCGCGCTCGTCGCGGCGCTGCAGCCCTCGCTCGGTGTCGTGCTATTCACGATCGGCATCGTCGGCTGGGCGGGGATGGCGCGCATCGTCCGCGCCCAGGTGCTCGTCGTTCGCCAGCTCGAGTACGTGCAGGCGCTCCGCGCGCTCGGCGCCCGCGACGTGCGAATTGTCGTCCGCCACGTTCTCCCTAACGTTGTGGCCCCGGTCGTCATCGCCGCCACTCTCGGCGTCGCCGGCGCGATCATGGCCGAGGCCGCGCTCTCGTTCCTCGGCCTTGGCGTCGCACCACCGACCCCCAGTTGGGGTTCGATGATCGCCGAGGGACGCGACCTCTCGCAGCTCCGCACCGCGCCGTGGACGTCGCTCTTTCCCGGGGTTGCGATCGGTGCCGCGGTGCTCGGCTTCAACCTCCTCGGCGACGCCCTCCGCGACGCCCTCGATCCGCGCTTCCGCCGTCAGGCGGCCGCCGCCGACCGATCGCTCGTTCCCTGACCGACAGCTGACGGTGAAGACCATCGACGTGGCCGCGCTCCGCGCCGCAGAATTTCCCTGGGCGGATCGCGACGACCGCATCTACCTGAATAACGCATCGACCGGCCCGTTGACGCAGCGCGCCATCGCCGCGAGCGGCGAGGTGATCGCCGAACGCGCCAATCCGTTCGGTGTCGACGACGAGAAGAACTTCGCGATGCTCGTTCGCACGCGCCTGCTCGCCGCTGAGCTCATCGGTGCAGACGCGGCGGAGATCGCGATTCTCACCAATACGACATACGGCATCAACATCGCTTCCCAGACGTTCAGCTGGGCGCCCGGCGATGTGGTGATCGTCCACGATCGCGAGTTCCCGGCGAACATGTATCCCTGGCTCGCGCTCGAGAAGCGCGGCGTCGTCGTCAGGCGTATCCCGCCACGCGGCCTGCTCCCCGACGAGGACGCGCTGATCGAGGCGATTGGCAGTCCTCGGGTGAAAGCGGTGAGCGTGTCCTGGCTCGGATTCTCCACGGGGTACAAGGCCGATCTCCGACGCATCGGCGCCGCCTGCCGCGCGCATGATGTGCGCTTCGTCGTCGACGCGATCCAGGGGCTCGGCGCTGATTTTCTCTCCGTCCGCGATTGCGCGATCGACATTCTCGCCTGTGGCGGGCAGAAGTGGCTGATGAGCCCTTGGGGAAGCGCGTTTGCCTACGTCAGGCGCGAACTGATCGGCACCCTCGATCCCAGCCCCGTCGGCTGGATGTCGGTCAAGGCGTCGGATGACTTCACCCGCATGACCGACTACGATCTCACCTGGCGCGATGACGCCCGCCGCTTCGAGGTGATCACGCTCCCCTTCCAGGACATCGCCGGGCTCGCCGCCAGCCTGACGCTGCTCCACGAGCTCGGACCGGCGGCGGTGGCCGCGCGAGTTGCATCGCTCGCGCAGGAGATCGTCGACTGGACCGACGGTCGTCGCGACGTCACCCTCGTCACGCCGCGCGATCCGTCGCGCCGCGCCGGCATCGTTTCCCTGGTCACCGCGGATTCGGCCGCCAGCTCGGCGCGGCTGCGCGACGCTGGCGTCGCCCACTCGCTCCGCGAGGGCGCGCTCCGCTTCGCGCCGCACGTCTACAACACCAGCGAAGAAATCCAGCGAGCGCTCGCCCTGCTTGACCGGTGAGCCGCCGGTGATTCCCTCACGCCGCCGCGCCATCGCTGTCGCGTTAGGCATCGCTGGCGCCGGCTTGCGGCTCTGGCAGTTTCTCGGTCGTGGCACCCTCTGGATCGACGAAGCGGCGATCGCCCGCAATGTCGTGCACCATTCCTGGCGCGAGCTTCTCCAGCCGCTCGACTACGCCCAGATCGCGCCGAAGGGCTTTCTCCTCGTCGAGAAGCTGGCGGTCACGGCCTTCGGGAGCGGCGACCGCGCCCTCCGGCTCTACGCAATACTCACCGCGCTCGCCGCGCTTCCGCTCTTCTACGCGCTCGCCCGCCGCGTCCTCAGCGAACATGGCGCGCTGGTCGCATTTGCGCTCTTCGCGCTGCTCAGCCGGCCGATCTACTACGCCGCGGAAGCCAAGCAGTACGGCGGCGACATCTTCTTCGCCTGCCTGCTCCTCTTGCTCGCCGTCCGGATTCTCGCCCATGACGCCGCGCCTCGGCACTGGCTCCGCCTAGGAGTCCTCGGCGCCTGCGCCGTCTGGTTCTCGCAGCCCGCGCTGTTTGTGCTCGCCGGAATCGGCCTCGCGCTGCTCGTCTCCGTGCTGCAGCACAAGATTCCGCTACGCTGGCCGGCTATTGTGGCCTGCGTGCTCTGGGCCGCCAGCGGACTCCCGTCGATTTACCTGACGTTGCACAGCCTCGCGCCGCACGAGCATGCGTACATGCGGAGTTTCTGGGAGGGCGGCTTCTGGCCGCTCCCGCCGCGATCCCTCGGTGACCTCGCCTGGCCGTTCGTGAATTTTTACGGCCTCTTTCGCGATCCGCTCGGCATGCCCGTTACCGCGTTAGGCATGGGGATGTTCCTCCTCGGCGCGATCTCCCTCGCTCGCCGCCGCCCGGTGCAGCTCACCGCGCTCGCCGGCGCCATCGCGGTGCTCTACCTTGCATCGGCGTTAGGCATCTACCCGTTCGACACGACCGTCAGGGGGTTCAACAAGATCGCCGCCGGCAACGGCCGCGTCCTCCTCTTCCTGCTGCCCGGGCTGGTACTCGTCGTCAGCGAAGGGATCATGACGCTGCTCTCGTCACCGATCAGGTACGTGCACCGCGTGGGCGTCGGCGCGGCCGTCATCCTCCTCGCCGCGCCGGTCTATTACGACCTCACCGGGCTGCCCTACTCGCCGCACGACCTGCGCCCCGTGCTGGCCGCGATCGACGCGCAGGCGCGCTCCAATGATCGGCTGTACGTCTATTACGGCGGCCGCCAGGCTTTCGAGTTTTATCGCGCGCGCTTTCCCTTCGCCGACGATCATGTCGTTCGCGGGGGCTGCTACCGCCCCGCCTGGCGCGAATACCTGCGCGAGCTCGACGCCTTTCGCGGCAGCGGACGACTCTGGGTGCTCGTCGTCCATCCCGCCGGGATCAACGGTGTCCACGAAGGCGGCGCGATCGAGGACTATCTCGATCGCGTCGCGCCCAAGGTCGGGCGCTGGGGCGCCAAGGATGCCTTCGTCCTCCTCTACGACTTCGCCCCGGTCGCGCCCCTCCCGCCGCCGTCGGCCCGCTGGCACCCCGCGCCGCGCGGCCTCCCACTCGACACCGTATCGTTAGGCTTCGCCTGCACTGGCGTCTTCCCCGGACCCGGTGTCCCATGGCCCTCGTCGCCGCGGTGAGGACCGTCGGCCCGCCTGTCCCGCCGCGACCCGCCTAACGGCTCGTCAGCCTGACCAGCGCGTAGTCCCGCGCGCCCTTCCGCAACAGCGCGTGCCCCCCGGCGAGCAGCTGGCTGCTGTCGATCATCCGGTCGTCCATCGCCACCCGCGCCCCGTTCACCGACACGCCGCCCTGCTCGACCAGACGCTTCGCTGCACCGCGCGACGCTGCCAGCTTCGTCTCGATCAGCAGGTCGAGCACGTCCGCACCGTCCGCCGGCAGCGACACGCTCGCTGTCGGGATCTCCCTCCCTAACGCGGCGATCGCCGCCGGCGACAGCGCCGCTGCGTCGCCCCCGCCGAAGAGCAGCCCCGACACCTCCCCCGCCACCCGCGCCGCGTCGGCGCCGTGCACCCGCGTCGTCACGTCGCCCGCCAGCGCCCGCTGCGCCGCCCGTCGCTCCGGATGCCCGGCTGCCTCACCGTCGAGTGCCTCGATCTCCTCGCGCGACAGCAGCGTGAGAAACCGCAGCCACCGTCCGACGTCGCGGTCGTCGGAGTTCACCCAGAACTGGTAGAACCGGTATGGCGACGTCAGCGCTGCGTCGAGCCAGACCGCTCCACCTTCCGTCTTCCCGAACTTCGTCCCGTCCGACTTCATCATCAGCGGCATTGTCATCACGTGCGCGTCGCCGGCGCCGGAGCGGCGGATCAACTCCATCCCCGCCGTCATGTTCCCCCACTGGTCGCTCCCGCCTAACTGCAGGCTCACCTCGTCGCGTCGCTTCAGCTCGAGGAAGTCATACGCCTGCAGCAGCATGTACGAGAACTCGGTGTACGAGATCCCGGCGTCGAGCCGTGACTGCACCGAGTCCTTCGCCAGCATGTAGTTCACCGTGAAGTGCTTGCCGACCTCGCGCATCAAGTCGATCGCCCGCAGCGGCCGAAGCCACTCGGCGTTGTCGCGCAGCAGCGCGGCGTTCGACCCGCCGAAGTCGAGGAAATGCGCGAGCTGCGCACGGATCGCCTCTGCCTGCTCCGCAACCTGCTCCACGCTCGCCAGCGCGCGCTCGGTTGTCTTCCCCCCCGGATCGCCGATCAGCCCCGTTCCACCTCCCACCAGCGCGACCGCGCGATGTCCCGCGCGTTGCGCATGCACCAGCCCCATCACCGGGAGCAGGTGCCCCACGTGCAGGCTGCTCGCCGTCGGGTCAAACCCCGCGTAGATCCCGCGCGGGGCGCTCAGCCACTCGGCGATCCCGTCGGTGTGCTGGTAGAGCAGTCCGCGCCAGGAGAGCTCGTCGAGTAGCGACAGTCGTTGGGCCATGGCACAAAAATAGACAGCGTGGGGTGGAATGTGAGAGGACGTTTCGCTCCAGTGTGCGGCCCGATGCTGCGGCTCCCCTGCCCGCGGGTTAGGTTTTCCTCTCGATCACCCTGACCGCTGCCGTGGCCTTCTTCCGCGCTTTTCGGCGACGCCACCCGCGCCTCGTGCGCTCGGTGCTCGTCCTCGCGACATTCTTCATCGCCTTCGGCCTCGGCTTGGCAAACGCCGCCTGGGCTCTCGTCTGTCGCGGCGATGAATGTCCCTCGATCGACGTCCTCGAGGACTACACCCCTCGGCAGACGTCCAAGCTCTACGCCGCCGACGGCCGCTTCATCGCCGAGATCGGGCTCGAGCGACGCACCCTTGTCCCGCTGCGCGACATTCCCGTCGTCGTCCGCCAGGCGTTCCAGATCACCGAAGACAAGCGCTTCTACCAGCACGCCGGCATCGACTGGTATCGCGTCATGGGCGCCGGCCTCCACAACATCCGCTCGGGCGGCTATGGCCAGGGCTTCTCGACCCTCACCATGCAGCTCGCGCGCAACGTCTTCCCCGAGCGCATCTCGCGCGAGAAGACCCTCGTCCGCAAGCTGAAGGAAGCCAAGGTCGCTCGCGACATCGAATCGCGCTACAGCAAGGACAAGATCCTTGAGCTGTACCTCAACCAGATCTACCTCGGCAACGGCGCGTACGGTGTCGAGACCGCGGCGCAGCGCTACTTCGGCAAGTCGGTTCGCGATCTCAACCTCGCCGAAGCCGCGACACTTGCCGCATTGCCGAAAGCGCCCGAGCGCTATAACCCGCGCCGCTTCCCCGATCGCGCGGTCACCCGCCGCAACACCATCATCGAGCTGCTCCGCCGCGAGAGTGCGATCTCCGCCGAGGACGCGCGCCTCGCTCGCGCCTTTCCACTCAAGCTTGGTGGGAAGACAGTCTCGGGTGAAGTCGCACCCTACTTCGTCGAGTGGGTCCGCCGCCAACTCGACTCGCAATTCGGACAGCAGCTCTACGAGCAGGGCCTTCGCGTCTACACGACCCTCGACATCGACATGCAGTCCGCCGCCGAGCGTGCGATGGAAGGACAGTTGCGCCGCATCGAGGGTGGCGAGTACGGCAAGTATTCGCACACCACGTACGAGCAGTACGTCGCCCGCGCCGCCGGCGGTGAGGACAACGGCCCCAACTCCCCGTACCTGCAGGGCGCGTTCATCGCGCTCGATCCGCGCACCGGCGCCGTTAGGGCGCTGATCGGCGGCCGCGATTTCGATGACTCGAAGTTCAATCGCGCCACGCAGGCCCTGCGGCAACCCGGCTCGACCTTCAAGCCGATCGTCTACTCGACGGCGGTGCAGAACGGACGTCCGGCGTCGTATATCCTCGACGACTCGCCAATCGTTCGCGATCTCGGCAACGGGCAGACGTGGACCCCGCAGAACTACGACCTCAAGTTCGAGGGTCCGATCCCGCTCCGCCGCGCGCTCATGCTCTCGCGCAACATCCCGACGATCAATCTCGGCATCGAGCTGGGCGAGAGTTCGGTGATCGACATGGCGCATCGCTTCGGCCTGTCCACCGATATCCCGCCGTATCCATCGATTCACATCGGCTCGGCCGACGTCTATCCGATCGAGATGGTCGCTGCCTATTCCACCTTCTCGACGTTAGGCACCCGTGCCGCGCCGATCGGGATCGTTCGTGTCGAGAACGCGAAGGGGCAGGTGCTCTGGGAGCCGCAGCCGGTGCGCTCGCAGGTACTGTCGCAGGAAGAAGCCTGGTTGATGGTCGACATGCTCAAGGATGTCGTGCAGCACGGCACCGCATACCCAGCGGTTTACGGTGCCGGCTTCCGGATTCCCTCCGGCGGCAAGACCGGCACGACCAACGATGGCACCGACGTCTGGTACATCGGCTTCACCGCCGATCTCGTCGCCGGGCTCTGGATGGGTCTGGACCGCCCGCAGAAGATCAAGGCGAATGCGCAGGGCGGGGTGCTCGCCGCGCCGGCGTACACCGCCTTCATGAAGGAAGTCTACACCCGCAAGCCGACGCCCCCGGATTGGCCGCGTCCCGAGGGAATTGTCGTCCGCGAAATCGACCGCAGCACCGCGAAGCTCAAGAATCCATTCTGCCCAACTGATCTCGTTGGTACCGAGTTCTACATCCCCGGCACCGAACCGATCGAGGAGTGCCCGGTGCACTCCCCCTTCACCGGCGTCGTCGACTCGGCCGGCGCCCCGGCGCAGCAGACCTACGACACCTCGCACAGCGCGCGCATTACTCCCGGCTCGGCGCCGATTCCGCAGGCGTCGCGCCCCGCGCCGAGGACAAAGCCCGTCCCCGACAGCCTCAACCCCTTCGCCAACCAACGCCCGTGAGCGCGCCCCAGTTGCGCCGTTCTCTCATCGCTCCTCGCAGTGACCCAAGCCTCTAGGCTCGTCGACTGCCACGCTCACACCACCTTCTCCGACGGTGTGCTCTCCGTCGAGCAGCTCATCGCGCAGGTCACCGCCCGAGGCGTTAGGCCTTCCGTTGCCGACCACTGTTCGCGCGATGTGCGCGGCGCGCTCGATTCAATGAACGCCATTCGAATGTATCTCGACGAGCTCGATCGCCACGATGTCCTGCGCGGCGGCGAGTTCTGCTGGCATGACCAGCTCTGGCGCGAATTGCCTGACGATCTCGCGGCCCGCTTTACGCACCGACTCGGCAGTCTCCACGCGATCTTCCTGCCTGACGGCAGCGTCCTGCACGCCTTCGCGAGTCCCTGGCCGGCGGGTCTCGACCCGCAGGAATACATGGACGCGCACCTCGACAATCTCGAGCGATTCGCTAGCGAGATGCCCGTCGACATCCTCGCCCATCCCACGCTCCTCCCGATGGCGCTGCGCAGGACGCCGCTCGAGGAGCTCTGGACCGAGCCGCGTGAACAGCGCGCCGTCGCAGCGCTCGCCCGCGCCAGCATCGCCTTCGAGATCTCGAACCGCTATCGCCCCCACGAGCGCTTCGTCGCCCGCGCGGTCGCCGCCGGTGTGCGAATCTCGCTCGGCTCCGACGGCCACACTGCGGAACAGGTCGGCCAGATCAGCTGGTGCCATGAGTTGGCGACGAGGCTCGGAGTTCGCGACGCCGACCTCTTCGATCCACTCGTGCACGGCACTCGCGCCCGTTAGCTTTCCCACCATGGCCACACCGCCCTCGGGACGCACCCAGAAGATCTGGCGCGACGGACAGCTCGTTGGATGGGAGGAAGCGACCATCCACGTCGTCAGCCACGTTGTCCACTACGGCTCCAGCGTCTTCGAGGGCATTCGTTGCTACTCGACGCCGAAGGGGCCCGCGGTCTTCCGGCTGCGTGAGCACATGCGCCGGTTGCTCGACTCCTGCAAGATCTACCGGCTCGCCATCGACTATAGCGTCGACGACCTCGTACAGGCTACCACAGATCTCGTAGCCGCCAACGAGCTCGATGCCTGTTACCTCCGCCCCGTCGTCGTCCGTACCGGCGAACAGATGGGCGTCTTCGCGCCCAGTGCGCCGATCGAGACGTTCATCATCGCCTGGACGATGGGCGCATACCTCGGAGTCGGCGCGCTCGAGAATGGCGTCGACGTCTGCGTTTCCAGCTGGCGTCGTGCTGCACCCGACACCTTCCCGGCCATGGCGAAGGCGGGCGGCAATTATCTCAATTCGCAGCTCTCGAAAATGGAGGCCCGTCAGGACTCCTACGTCGAGGGCATCATGCTCGACAGCTTCGGCTACATCTCTGAAGGCAGCGGCGAGAATCTCTTCGTCGTTCGCGACAACGTGCTCTTCACGTCGCCACTCGCCTCCGGAATCCTCAACGGAATCACCCGCGATTCGATCAAGCGCATCGCGCAGGACCTCGGCTACGAAGTCCGCGAGCAGGTGCTCCCGCGCGAGATGCTCTACATCGCCGACGAGCTGTTCTTTACCGGGACCGCCGCCGAGATCACGCCGATCCGTTCCGTCGATCGGCTGGTCGTCGGGGAAGGGAAGCCGGGACCGATTACCCTCGCCGTGCAGGATCGCTACATGGGGATCGTGAGCGGCCGCTACCCCGATCCCGATAACTGGCTCACGATGGTGCCAGCCGCCGTCGGAGCAACCCGCTGAACCGCAGCTGACAACGCAATCTCACGCCCTCGGCCCCGTACAGGAACCGGAGCGGGTTGTCGCAGTTATGGCCAGCCCGTAGCTTGGCTCGCAGGGGCATGTCGCGTTTCGTCGGCATGCTCGCAGTCGTCGGATTGAAGGAGGTAGCGCCCCGCATCCAGCGGGACTCGCTCCACCTCACGCCGTACCGGGAGGTTCGTTCGTGATAGTTGGCTGTCTCGCGCTCAACGCCTCGTTCGAACCGCTGACGATGGTTCCACTCCGTCGCGCGCTTCGCCTCGTGATCGACGGCAAGGCCGAGATCGTCGAAGCGGACGGCGGCCGTGCGGTTCACTCCGAACGCCTGACGCTGCCGCGACCGGCGGTCATTCGGCTGAAGGCATTCGTTCACGTACCGCGCCGCTTCCGCCGTCAGGTGACCAACACCTTCCTCTTCGCGCGCGATCGCTACCGCTGCCAGTATTGCGGCCGCCTCGGCGCCGAGTTGAAGCATCGTGAGACGTTGACCCGCGACCACCTGATCCCGATTTCGCGCGGCGGCACCAACGACTGGACCAACGTCGTCACCGCCTGCAGTCCCTGCAACACGCGCAAGTCGAACCACCTGCCGGAAGAGATCGGGATGCACCCGCTGACCCGCCCCCTCGAGCCGCACTTCGTCCACTTGAGCTGGGCCGTCCGCAAGCTGACCCCGACCCAGGCCCGCTACATCCGCCTCTTCTACGGCGAAGGCGTGCTGCACCAGCTCGAGAAGACGCTGTAGAAAACCGGCCTTTAGCTATTGGCCGTTAGGGTTGCGACTGCGGTGCCCGCGGTTCCTCCCCGCTAATGGCTACAGGCTAACGGCTGCTGTTAAGGTCGGAACGTCCCCGTTCGCGCCTCGATGTGTCGCTTCGTTCCGCCTAACAGCCGCACCACCAGCGTCCGCACGCCGCGCGTTACCGCGGTGCCCGGATTCCGCCGTCCGCTCACCGCCGGCCGCAGCTCGCCGCGCAGCCATCGCTCGAGCTCGTCGAGGTCGGTCAGCGACAGCACCTCGACGTCCACTGTTGCCGCGTAGTAGTACCGCGATCGCGACGGCGCGTTGAGCGGGACCCGTACCGCCCGGTCAACCGCGTCCCCCGCGCCCACCACATCCTGGAACTTGCCTAACGCGACAGCGCGGTCGCCGGCGATTCGTACCACCTCGTAGACTCGCTCCAGCGGGTCGTAGCGGACGATCACGTCCCACGCGGTGCTCGCCTCGAGGCTGTTGAAGAATCCCCCGGCCGACCACAGTTCGACACGGAAGCTGAACCGCGCCGGAAAGCCATTGCGCACCAGGTCGCGCAGCTGCGAGTCTGCCAGCAAGTTGCTGCCGCGCAACGTCGGGCCGTCGCGCCGCAGGGCGTTCTGCGCCGGGAGCACCAGGTCGAGCCGCGGTACAGCCTGCGCGGCCGCCGGCCGCGCCAGCGCGATCGCCGCCAGCAGTGCGGGCACGATCACTGGCCACTGCCCCCGGAGACGCCAGCGACGCATGCGCTAGAAGCGGTGACGGATCCGGATGAACACGTTAGGCGGTTCATTCGCTACCGACACCGCCTTAGCGACGTAGATGCCGACGACCGAAAAATCGAGGCCGGCCCCGATATCCGTCATGAATGTGTTCAGCGCGGGAAACGTCCTCGTCCCGAAATCCACTGCGTCGAACACATCATCGCGCACCCGCCAGCCACGCCCCGCGTCGACGAATGCGACGATCGCGCCGCGACCGTACCAGTATGGCACCACGCGGTGCAATCGCTCGAGCCCGAGATCGGCCCGGTACTCGAGTTGCGCGAGCGCGATCCGGTCGCACTCCGCGGGGCGGCCCGGCTGGACGACCGCGCCGGTACAGCGCAGCTTGTCCCGCCCGACCGTTCCGTCGTTGAAGTCGTACCCGGGCAGTGTTCCGAAACCGCCCACCGACAGTTGCCGCTGCAATGGCAGCGGATCACCGCCGAGCCACCCGCCGGTCACGACGCGCGCATTGAGTTGGGTCTGCGGCGACAGCCGGCTGTAGCGGCGCAGTTCGACCAGCCCGCGGGCGTATGTCGGATGCGTCGATTCCTCCCGGACGTTATCGCCAGGCACCGGTCGCGGCCGCGACCGGGCGCCGAATGACGTTACCGATCCGTGGCCGCGCTCGAGCTCCGCCGTCGCCATCCACCCGTCCCGCGGGTCGTCCGGGTCGTTGCGCGTGTCGATCGTCCCCGTTAGGCGGAAGCTGTGATAGATGCCATCGTCGACCGTCGGATTCGCCCGCCACGGCTGCGCGTCGCGGAACAGCGTCCACGGATCGCGCTCCCGGCGCGATGCCCATCGCTCGTCCGACAGCGACGCGATCAGCGACGCACCCCGCGGACCCGAGACCCCCGCGAACAGCGTTCCGCCAAGCCGCGAATACCAGTCGCGGAAATCACGGTGCAGGAAGAACGTCGCCAGCGCAGTCTCGGTGTTGCTCATCTGCCACGGCTGCGTCGACTCGACGATGTCCTGCAGTCGCCCGCCAACGATCAGCTGCAGGTCCCCGTTCGTCCGCGCCTCGATCGTCGCCCGGTGGCCAACGTTCTCGCTCGACCAGCGAAAATTCTCGGCGCTCCGCAACACCCCGAACAGCTCCGCGGTCACGACACCGTTCCTGATCGGCCGCGTGATGTACGGCCCGGCGTAGATCGGCAGTCCCTCAACCCGGTTGTACGTCGCGTAGTTCCGGAACCGGAACCCGTTCGCGTGCTCGGACCCGTGATGCAGCCGCACCCACGAGAACAACGGCTCGCCTGACGGTTGGTCGTCCACCGTGATCGCGTCATCGCCGTTAGGGACGTAGCGGAGCTCTGCCTGGTACGTTCGCACCTCACCGCTCACTCGCGCCGAGTCGAGGCCGCTGACAATTCCCCCGACGACGAAGATCCCGCCGTCGACCCGGGCCCCCGGTCGCAGCGTGACCGGCGCGTTGATCGCGATCACGTCCCCGCGCACCGTCCCCCCGATCGTCAACGGCGCGCCGAGCGCCGCGACGTCGCCTTCGACCGTCTGTGCGCTGTCGATGGTCGTCGCAACCTTCACCCGCAGCGCGACGGGCGCGTTGTACCGCGACGCCGCCTCTCGTGCCACCAGCGGCGACAGCGCCGGCATCGCGATCGGCAGTGTGTCCACCTGCTGCGCGCCCGCCGCCGCCATCACCAGTGTCAGCGCTGCCGCTACCGCGGCCCAGCGGCAGCATGCTCGCATCGGCCTCCCTGACGTCCAGGTGTTCATTCGCCGTCCTCGCGCGATCGTCTCACGCATTCCGGTTACCCGTTGCGCTCGGAGCGTTCCCTGCGGTGCCGCCTTCGGTCACCCCCAGGCGCTTCATTCGCCGGTACAGGTTCGGGCGGTCCGTCTTCAGGCGGCGCGCTGCCTCGGCCACGTTCCCTCCCGCCGACGACAGTGCCCGCACGATCACCGCCCGCTCGAATTCGTCCAGCGTCTCGGTCAGCGACCGATCGAGCGCGACTGGGTCCGGCAGTGGCGCGCGCGTCGGCCCGCCATCGCGGTCCACCGGGATGACCTCGCGTACCTGCTCCGCGTTCACGACCTGGCCAGCGTGCAGGATCGCCAGGCGCTCGACGATGTTCGCCAACTCACGCACATTGCCCGGCCAGCGGTGCCGCGACAAAACTTGAAGCGCGTCGTCCGTCCACATCGGCAACGCACGGCCGGTGCGCGCGCGGTGCAACGCCGAGAACTGGCGGACCAGCGCTGGAATATCCCCCGGCCGGTCGCGCAACGGTGGCACCACGATCGGAATTACGTTCAGCCGAAAATACAGGTCCTCGCGAAACGTCCCATCGGCCACGCATCGCGACAAGTCCTTGTTGGTCGCCGCGATGATGCGAACGTCTACCCGTATCGGCTTCGCGCCCCCGACGCGCTCGATCTCGCGTGCCTCGATCGCTCGCAGCAGCTTCGCCTGCGCTTCCGGACCAAGGTCGCCCACCTCGTCGAGGAACAGCGTACCGGTGTGCGCCAGCTCGAAACGTCCGATGCGCCGATCGGTCGCGCCCGTGAACGAACCCTTCTCGTGCCCGAACATCTCGCTCTCGACGAGATCGCGCGGAATCGCGGCACAATTCACCCGCACGAATGCCTTGTTGCTCCGCGCGCTCCCGAAGTGAATCGCCGCCGCGACCAGCTCCTTGCCCGTGCCCGACTCGCCGGTTACCAGCACCCGCGCATCAGTCGGCGCGACGCGCGCGATCATTTCGCGCAGCGCTCGCATCGACGGATCATCACCGATCATCTCGGTCGTGAGGCCGAGGTCGGCGCGAAGCGCGCGAGCTTCCTGCCGTGCGCGCCGGAGCTCGAGCGCTGCCGCCAGCGCGAGGAGGACACCCTCTGGTGTCAGCGGCTTCTCGAGAAAGTTTGCCGCACCGAGCTTGGTCGCCTTCACCGCGTCGGCCAACCCGGCCCGCCCGCTCATCATCACCACCGGAACGTCAGGCGATCGCTCGCGCAGGCGCGCCAGCGTCGCCAGTCCGTCGAATCCGCCCGGCATCATCAGGTCGAGCAGCACGACATCCGGCTCGGCCTCACTCGCCTTCGCGATCCCCTCGGCGCCTTCGGCGGCTTCGCGGACGTCGTATCCCTCGCTGCCGAGCAGCGCACCGACCATCCGACGGATGTTCGGTTCGTCGTCGATGATGAGGACCGAGGGCACGCGCTATCGACCGCTGCGTTCCGAGATCGATCGATTCCCCGGATCCACCGCCGAGCGGTCTGCCAGAAGCTTCGTCGTGAACCGCTGCCCCTCGGAGATCCGCTCGACTTCGACCGCGATCGCTTCGACCGCGTGCTCGATGCGCTCGAGCCGCGCGTCCGTCGCCGGCGCAATCTGCGCTGCCGGTGACTTTCCTTCGATCCGGCGGGCCAGCGCGCGCGCCAATGGAAAGAGCACCACCGCCGTGATCCCCAGGCTTCCCAGGATGCCGATAATCTCTCCCGGATCGGCGTACATCATATCGTGCCGCCCACGCTGCCGGCGCGCGCGCTCGACCGCTCGGACAGCAGCTTCGTCGTGAACCGCTGCCCTTCTGCGATCCGCTCGACCTCGATCGACATCGCGTCGATCGCGTGCTCGATGCGCTCGAGCCGCGCCGTCGTGTCCGATGCCGCCGCGACCGGCGTTGCCAGGCGAGCGTCGAGCCGCTTCGACATCAGCCGGATCATTGGATATCCGAGGAAGAGGACGACGAGCATCGCCATCCCGCCGAGTGGAACCAGTACCTCTGCACCGTGCATGCGTAGTCTCCCGATGTCCAGTCGTAATTAGTACCACTCTGCTACCAAATGATTCAGCTGCCGCTCGCCGGCAGGAAGAATCGTATCTCCGTCCCCGCTCCGGGCGCGCTCGACGCCTCCACTTGGCCACCGTGCGCGTCGATCGTCTGCCGGGCGATCGCCAGCCCGAGTCCCGTTCCCCCCTGCTTGTACGTCACGTATGGATCCCAGATGCGGGCGAGTCGTTCCGGCGGCATCCCGCACCCATTGTCCTTCACCGCCACGACCACGCGAGCCGCCCGCTCGCCCTTCATCTCCCCCGTGACACGCACCTCGATCGCACCACCGCGCGCGCACGCCTCGACGGCGTTGATCAGGACGTTCGACAGTGCGCGCGCCAGTGCGTCGTGGTGACCTTCCACCATTGGGACGCCCTCCGCGACGTCCACCGTCAGCGTCACGTTGTGAGGCACCGTCGCCCGTGCCGTGTATCTCGCCAGCTCGCCGACATCGACCGCGGCACTCGGTCCCTCCGGCAATCGCCCGAATTGCGCAAAACTCTTTGCCATCTCTTCCAGCCGCCTCGATTCGACGGCCAGCACTTCGACTGTCTCTGCCAGTTCCGGTGCGACCTCTCGTCGGAGCCGCTCCACCGCAAAACGAATCGGCGTCAATGGATTCTTCAGCTCGTGCGCGATCTGTCGTGCTGTCTCCCGAAATGCTTCCGCGCGCTCGGCCTCGATCGCGGTGCGACGTCCTGCCTCGAGCTCGTGTGACATCTGTCGCATCCGCTGGCGCAGCACCTCGAACTCCGGCGCGCCTCGTCGTGCCGCCACTTCGGGCAGCGTCTCGCCGCGTCCGATTCGCCCCGTCCACTCAACCAGCTCCGCGAGTGGACGACCCAGTTGCCGGCTGAGATGACCCGCCACTCGCGACGCGAGAAAAACCAGTATCCCGACGACCGTCAGCGACACGACCACGACGACAGGCAGCGCCCGCTGGCCAACGTAGCGAAAGCGAAGCGCCTGCTCGAGCGACGCCTGCAGCTCCTGTTCGTGCGCAGCCATCGCCGCCTGTTGCTTCGCCGTCAGCGGCGCCGCACGGGCTGCGGCGATTGCCCGCTCTCCCGTTGCCGCGACGCGATCCCAGGCCGGACTCGCGCTGAAGAACGGAATTGCCTTGCCCATCGCCCCAGCCCAGAGCAGCGTCAGGACGACGGTCGGGACCACTGCAAAACCGAAGAGGATCGCCGACAGCCGCGCGCGAAAACCGAGAGCTCTCGCCTGCCGATCGCCGGGCGCTTCCGCCTTGCTTGAGTGCTCCCCGACGAATGACCCCACGAGGTTCCCCTGTACGTCTGGTTTCCGCAACGGTTTCGGTACTGACCGCCACCGGCCCGCCGCCTGCGTCCAAGATAGGCGGCAGCCCCTCATCCCGCACGCCTGCCTTCACTTACATCAATGAAACATCACACCGACTATCTCACATTCAACACGCACGCCCGACAGGAGATCATCGACATCACCGACGACGTCGAACGCTGTCGCGCGTCCGCCGCAATCACCGAGGGATTTATCCTCGTCTCGGCGATGCACATCTCGGCGTCCGTGTTCGTCAACGACCACGAGCCGAATCTCTGGAGCGACATCCTCCACTGGCTCGAGCAGCGCATCGCTCCCTGGGACGCAACCTTGTATCGTCACAACGCGGGCACTGGAGAAGACAACGCCGCCGCACACCTCCGCTCCCTCGTCATGGGCCACGAAGTCATCGTCCCCGTCACCGCCGGTTCCCTCGATCTCGGCCCCTGGCAACGCATCTTCTACGGCGAATGGGACGGCCAACGCCCCAAGCGCGTGCTCATCAAGGCGATGGGGGAGTGATCCCAAGTCGTCAGCCGTCCGCTGTTCCGCTGTAGTTCTGCCGCCGTCGCTCAACGCTAACGGCTAATGGCTCAAGGCTTTGGATTCGCATACGCCTCGCGAATCCCGATCGGCTAGGCTAAGTTGAATGGCTACCCTGTCTCACTCATCGGAGGTCGATGTCGAACGTCTGGACCCTGGACCACGTCTTCGCGACGCGTGCGGATGCGCACCCGGATCGAACGCTACTGGTCGCTGCTGGTCGGACGATGACCTACGTACAGGTGCAGGCGCGTGCAGCAGCGCTTGCCGCGGCACTCGCCGAGTTGGGAATCGGCGCGGGCGATCGCATCGCGATCAACCTGCCGAACTGGCCCGAGTGGATCGTCACCCTTCTCGCCGCATCCAGGCTCGGTGCGACGATTGTCCCGGTGAATCCGCAGCTCAATTATCATGAGCTGAAGTATCAGCTTCGGCATGCCGAAGTCTCGATCGTCGTTACCGCCGAGCGCTTTCGCGGTACGGATTACCTCCAGCTCTTCGAGGATCTGATCGCTGAGCTCCCCGACCTGCAGTACATCGTGACGGTCGGGAAGGAAGAGCTCTGGTACGATGACCGGATCTTCCAGTTCGAAGACCTCGTCTCCAGTGGCGAGGGCAGACCTGTGCCCGTTGCGCTCGATCTCCGCGACGACACCACATTGGCGATGATCTACACGTCAGGCACGATGGGCAAGCCGAAGGGCGTCTGCCTGTCGCACCGCAGCATCGTCGAGTCCGCGGTTCGCAGCTTCGAGGCAATCGAGATCGAGCCCGCGGATCGCGTCCTTGCTGCAGTGCCGCTCTTCGCCGTGTTCGGGTTCAGCGTCGCGGTCGGAACGCTCGCCGCCGGCGCTACACTCGTCCTTCAGGAAACCTTCAACGCGGCCGACGCCATCGAGCTGATCGCCCGCGAGAAGATCTCCCTGCTCCACGGCGTCCCGACGATGTACCACCTGTTGATGCGCGAGCCCACCTTCGATCCATCACGCTTCCGCCACCTCCGTTCCGGAGTCATCGGCGGCGCGTCGGTTCCCGCCGACGTCGTTAGGCGGATCCGGAAGTGGTGCGACGTCCAGATCGCGTATGGCCTCACCGAGACGGGGCCGACGGTCGCCATCACACGCTTTGCCGATACCGAGGAGAAGCGCGCCTCCACGGTGGGACGCCCGCTTCCCGGCGTCGAGATCCGTGCGGTCGACTTCCGCACTGGTGCGCTGCACGGTCCCGAAGCGGTCGGTGAGATCGCGGTGCGGGGCTACAACGTCATGCAGGGCTACGCCCGCATGCCCGGCGAGACCGCCCGGTCTTTCACGCCGGAAGGGTTTTTCCTCACCGGTGATCTCGGAATCATCGACGATGAGGGATACCTGCGCGTCGTGGGACGCAGCAAGGACACGATCATTCGCGGCGGATATCAGATCTATCCGCGCGAGGTCGAGGATCAGCTGCGCGCCCACCCCGCGGTCGACGACGTCACCGTGATCGGCATCCCGCACGAAGTGCTCGGGGAGCTGATCTGCGCCTGCATCGTTGCCGTCGAGGGTGCCGTCCTCACCGGGCCCGAACTCCAGGAGTTCGCCCGCGACACGATGGCCGACTACAAGGTCCCTGACCTCGTTCGCTTCTTCGACGCCTTCCCGATGACCGGGACCGGGAAGGTCAAACGCCGTGAGCTCGAGCGCCTCGTTGCCCTCGATGCCGCGGACCTCAGACTTGAGACATCCCAATGAATTCGCGTTACCCGTCCCGACCATCGGCCGCCAAGCGGCCCTCGGTCGCCCCGATGCACCGCGGTCCGCAGGCCCATGCCACCCCCCAGTCGCAAACGCTCATCCCGTCGTACGGCGGCTATGCGCCGCAGTTCCATGCGCCTAACGCTGCGCTCCTCATCGACTTTGACAATGTCACGATGGGGATTCGCTCCGACCTCGGCAACGAGCTCCGCAACCTCCTCGGCAGCGACATCATCAAGGGCAAGGTCGCCGTCCAGCGCGCCTACGCCGACTGGCGCCGCTACCCGCAGTACATCGTCCCGCTCACCGAATCCTCGATCGACATGATCTTCGCGCCCGCCTATGGGTCGTCGAAGAAGAATGCGACCGACATCCGGCTCGCCGTCGACGCGATGGAGCTCGTCTTCACGCGCCCCGAGATCGGGACCTACATCCTGCTCTCCGGCGACTCCGACTTCTCGAGCCTCGTGCTCAAGCTCAAGGAGTATGGCAAGTACGTCATCGGCGTCGGCATTCGCGAGTCGTCGAGCGACCTGCTCGTCATGAACTGCGACGAGTATTACAGCTACAACGCGCTCGCCGGCCTCGTGAAGACCAACGAAGAGGAAGCCGTCGCCAAGGATCCGTGGGAGCTCGTCACCGAAGCGATCAGTCGCATGCAGCGCAACGGCGACGTCATGCGCTCCGATCGCCTGAAGCAGGTCATGCAGGAGATCGACGCAAGCTTCGACGAGAGTGATCTCGGCTTTTCGAAGTTTTCAAAGTTCACGATGGAAGCCGCGCAGAAAGGACTGCTCAATGTGTCGCGGCTCGAAAACGGGCAGCTCGAAGTGTCGCCGGCCAGCGGACGCATTGCTGCCACGACACCGCCCCCTTCCGCGGCTCCATCCGCGGGCGGTCGCGGACGAGGTCGTGGCCGCGCCGCGCCTCTCGCCGCAGCGGATGCCGCGGTTGACGGCGTCGTCCCAATCTCCGTCAGCACCGAGGGTGAGGAAGAGCGGCCATCGCGCCCACGTCGCGGTCGTCGCGGGCGCGGCGGACGCGGACGCGAAGGTCGCGAGGATCGTCCCGCCAGCGAAGGCACCGTCACGGGCGAGCATGACGCAACGGGGCTCGCGGCAGTCGATGGTGCTGACGTCGAACGGACCGACCGTGAGGCCGAGCCAGCCGAGGCACGTCCGCGCATTGAGCGCCCGCGTGGCGATCGTCCGCCGCGCGATACGGCGGCCGAGCGCGTCGCCGTCACCGACGCCATCGGTGACAGCGGCGAGCGCCTGACGCGTGACGAAGCATTCCAGCTTGTTCGTCAGGCAGTCACCTCGCTCACCCGCGATGAAGACGATGCGGCGCGAGCCAGCGACGTCCGCACTCGTGCTCGCGAGCTGTTGGGTCGTGACAGCGAGAGCCTCGGCGATCGCATGTTCACGCGCATCCTCCGCGACGCGCACGACGCCGACATGATCGACCTCCGCCGGCGCGGCGACGACTTCGAAGTTGCCCGCGCTGTTGCAGCGCCATCCGTGCGCGAGCAGTTGGTTCGTGCGGAATCCGCCGCCGCGCCCGCGAACACGGGCAGCGCCTTGTCCACCGCCGCCGCTGCACGACGGGGCATGGGTCCGCGCAGCGCCCCCGGGCGCGGTGGACGTGGACGCCCGACTCCGGCCGGACCGCCGCCCGATCTCTTCGCGGTCGGTGTGATCGAGGAGCCGTCGACGATCGCGTCGTCGTCCTCCGTGAGCGAACCGCTCGACGTGGAACAGGTGATCATCGTCGACGAACCGACGGCCGCACCTCGCGGACGCGCGCCGGCAAAGCGCGGCGCTCGCAAGGCTGCCGCCCCAGCGGAGGCAACGGTTGAGAAGAGTGCATCCGTTGCGAAGAAGTCGGCGCGCAGCAACGGTCGGAAGACCGCCGCCAAGCGCGTCGCCAAGCCGAAAGCGGGGGAGTGACCCGGAGCGCCGCGCCTAACGCGCGGCGCTCCGCTCCACGGACGCCGCCAGGCACCCCATTTCCATCTGCGTTCTACGATCGTGATACCTCGCTCGTCGCTCGCGACTTGCTCGGTGCTCTGCTCGAGTCGCAGTCGCCGGATGGGCTGACCAGTGCCCGGATCGTCGAGACCGAGGCGTACATCGGTCCCGACGACCCGGCGTGTCACGCCGTCGCCGGACTCACCGCACGGACCAGGCATCTCTTCGGCCCACCCGGCGTCGCCTATGTCTATCTCATCTACGGCATGTACTGGTGCTTCAATGCGGTGACACGCGAGGCCGGGCACGGGAGCGCAGTGCTCGTTCGCGCCGTGTCACCTGTCGCTGGCGAAGCGCTGATGCAGCAACGCCGCCCTAATGCCAGGACGCGTTATGATCTGACGAACGGTCCAGGCAAGCTCTGTCTCGCCCTCGGCGTCACCGGCGCGAACAGTGGTCAATCGCTCGATGCACCCGAACTGCGAATCGTTGCCGGCAATCCAGTCGCCGATCGCGATGTCGTCGTCACGCCGCGCATCGGGATCACCAGGGCAGCCGAGTGGCCGCTTCGCTACTTCGTCAGCGGCGATCCCTTTGTCTCGCGCACGCCGACCAGCTTCCCGCGCACGGGCTGGCCGCCCTTGCTCCGCGGTAGCCCGGGCTGACGCAAGCGGCAAAACGGCGGAGCATGCCCGGCTCGAAGGCCGTCCGCATACCCCGCCGCTGTCCTGCCGCCCTGGTCTACCGTTGCAGCGTGACTTCTACTTTCGGGCGCGCATCATCGCCGCCCGCGCTCCGTCGTGCTTTGCCTAGCGCCCGAGCTTTTCGATCGACGACCCGATATTGTAACGGATCCCCGCTTCGAGGAAGTAGGTCTCGTTGTTGTTCAGCAGGAAGTCTGCCTGTGCCGGCATGTAGCTTCCCTGGCCGAAAACCGAGAAGCGGAGCAGTTGCAGCTGCGCACCCGCCATCAGGATCGGCGCTGAGCGCGTCTTCTGTTCATTGATCAGGTCCGCGGTGGCCGTGCTGATCGGCGCTCGCGCACTGACGCTCTGGATGAAGTTGAATGCGAATCCGAGACCGGCATAGGGGTGGATCCACCCATACGCCTTTGGGAAGATCATCGCCGCGGCCACGAAGCGGCGGTTGTCCTTGATGTCGAGCAGGTGCGAACCTTCCGCGTCCGTCAGTCTCGTCGTCGCATCGAAGTATGCCTGGTCGAGCGAGAGATAAAGCCCGCCATGGCTTCGCGTGATCAGCGACTCGCCGCCGATGAACGGCGCCTGGGCATGCGACGTCGTCGTCGTCCAGTAAGTCATGTTCCCGGCCTTTGCGCCGAAGAACCAGGAGTCCTTGAACAACCGCCCTTCCTGCGCCGCGCCCGCGCGGGGCGCGAGGGCGAGCAGGACGAGTCCGGGAATCAGGCGACGGATCAAGCGCATAACGGAGTGCCTCGCGATTGGGTTCAGGTCGACACCCCCGCGGATGACGTGCGCCACCTGCCGGGGAATTTCAGCGTCGCATCGTCGACTCTCCGTCGCCAAGCAACGCGTTGAACAACATCTTGAACGTTCCATACGACTGGCCGCGATACTGCACGCGGAAGCCGAACATCACCACTCGGCCCTCGCCGACCGGCACTTCGACTGCAGCTGCCTTGCCGGCGATTGCGCTGCCGCCCTGCAGATATCCGCTCAACAGGATGTCCGACTCGCGATCTGGATAGCGCGCGATCACTCGCGCTGCCGATCCGGCCGGTACGTCGAACGTCACCGAATTCGTGAAGTACACTGCGGCTGTGTCGCTCATCCCGCGCGCCACGTACCGCGTTCCGTCAACCAGCACTCGCAGGATCGATCCCGGTGCGTACAGCGACACCGGCGCTCCTGGTTCATTCCCTTCATCGTCCTGCTGTCGAGGGACCGTGATCCGCCCGATCGTCACCCCTAACGCTGAAGTTGCCAGCTCGCTCGCCCGGTCGAGCAGGACCAGCGTCCCGCCCCCTCGCGTGAACGTGCTCAACTCCGCTACGCCGCCATCACCGAGCCCGCCTGCGTACCGTGGCGGCACCTGCGACGGCGCCATCCCATCGTGGATGTCACGGAAGCTCATGTCAGGGACGAGGATGACGTCATACAGGTCACGCAGCTTGCCAGCCCGCACCATCGAGTCGGTTAGCGCGACGAACGGGATGTGCTCCTCCTCCAGCACGAATCGCGTCCATCCCTCATCGATGTTTCCCGTCCACGGCTTGTACAGGGCGACCCTCGGCAGCCGGCTGATCGTGCGCGCACTCGCTGGCATGGGCGGCGCTTTACTCGCCTCGCAGCCAGCAATCGCAGCCGTCGGCGCGAGTTCCGTTATGAAGCGCGCGTCCTTTCCGTGTCCCGCCACGCGCACCACGTGCCCCGCGGCCAGCGCGGCCGCCACCATCCCGTAACTCCGGGTGTCCGATGCACTCAGTGACACCCGGTGCCCACTCGCCACCCGGTCGCACCGCACCGCAGGAAAGTCCGGCGCCATCGCCACGATCGGCGTGACTGGCGATGTCAGAGCACTGTCGACGCGCGTGACCGACACTCCCATCTGTAGAGGCAGCGTCCATCCGGCGACGTCGTACGGCTTCTCGACCGGGCCACCGGGATACCGCTCGATCTTCGGAAACCGCTGCACCTCGAACAGATCCATCACGTGCGCGCGATACGGCTGCGCTAGTGGGATGAATACATCGCTGCTTCCGGCCACCGTTCCCATCTCGACGCCACCGTAGCGAAGTGCCTCGAGCAACCGGCGCGAGGCTTCCGGATCGCGCCCCGCGCTCACGCGATAGGCGTATGGTCCACCGTGTTCACCCGCGGCGACCGCCTTCCGCCCGAGCGCCACGTAGTTGCGGACATACTCGCTGCGTTGGTCCGACGCGAGCTGTACCAGCGCCTCGGCCGCGATCAATTCATAGTCCATGATGTCGCGCAGCCGCCACGTTCCGCCCGGCCACGGGTTCGGGAAGTTTACGCGCCGCTCGTAGCGCGGCAGTCCGCGGTCGTGACCCTGCAGGTCGCTCAGCTTGAGAGTGATCGGCGTCGCGATCTTCACGCTCGCCGCTTCGGTCAGCAGCCCGATCATGTTGTGTCGCGTAGGCGCCGAGCGCGCCCCTCCGTGCCACCACAGGTCGTAAGTGGCGCCGTCACCAACACCGGACTTCCCCCGCGACTCGAGCTCCCACGACATCTTCGCGCCGATCTGGTTGATCCCGCGAACGATCAACGGATCGACGAACGGATCGATCGGATCGACGTGTGGTGGAACCGTGATCCGCATCCCATTCGAACCCTGCTGGTGAACGTCGTAAAAGATTTCCGGGAACCACGACTGGTACAGCATCCGCGACACCAGCCGCGTTTCCTGCTGCGTGATCATGTACCAATCACGATTGTTGTCATGGCCGACGTAATGATGGTATAGCCATGGTAGCGGCCCCCCCTCCCATTTCGTGCCGACGCTGCCGCGGTACCAATCGCTGACCATCTGTTGTCCGTCCGGGTTCATCGACGGTATGAGCAGCACCACCACGTTGCGCAGGTACCGCTGGAGCGTATCGTTCGTCGCGAGCCGGTATGCCAGCTCCATCGACATCTGCGACGACGCGATCTCTGTCGCGTGGATGTTGCACGAAATCACGATGACCGTCGGCTGGTTCGCGAGCGCGCTTGCCTCCGCGGCCGCATCCAGCTTTCGCGGGTCGGCCAGCATCAATTGCACCTTTCGGATTTCATCCAGCCGCCTGATGTTCTCCGGCGTGGAAATCGTCGCGACGATGAAGGGACGCAACTCCGTCGAGCGGCCGAGCGTGTCGATGCGCACCGCCGGTGACGCCGACGCGAGTGCCGCGAAATACCGCGTGATCTGCGACCAGTCGGCCAGCACCCGGTCGGCCCCGACGTCGACCTTCGTCACCGACGATGGCGTCGGGATGGTCAACTGCGCGGGGAGCGATCTACCGCCGGCGAGAAGCGCCACCAGTACAGCAAGCGAACTTCGATTCATTGTCATTCGTGAATTGTGTGCGAGCGCTCGCGAGCAGGGTACGCGGCGTCGGGGTATTTTCACACGGTTGCCCGCGCCACTCTGGTGCGGCGGGAGGATTTGATGAACACCCGTCCGGCGCCACGCGCCGAACAATTCAGCACCGCGGTGCGCGGCACGATCTTTGGACAACGCGGCGAGATCGCCCGTCGCCTCCGGCCGGGCGACGCGCTGCTCCTCATCCCCGACCCCCCCGGCGTCGATGAGCCGTCAGTCTGGGTCCACGCCCGTGGCGGCGACGTGCTCGGTCACCTCGCGCCCGACGTCAGCCTCTGGCTCGTGCCCTGGCTTCTCGCCGGTGGCCGCTGTCACGCCACCGTCGCCAAGGTCAACTCCGAAAGCACCGAGAGTTGGAAGCGTATCATCATCGACGTGCGCTGCACCGATTCGATCTCAACCCCGCACAACGAGCCCGCCCCGAAGTAACCGCCGAGTCTACTGCCACATCAGCCGCCACCCATCTCTCCTCTCTCGCCTCTCTCTCCTCTCTCTCCTCTCGTCGCGGTCTCACTCATCTCTCGTCGCAGTGTTGAAACTCGGCTCTAGCGCATTGTGACCCTGCCGACCTTCACGAACGCACGCACCGCGAAGTCGATGTCGTCTCGCGTATGAGCTGCGCTGATCTGGCACCGCACGCGCGCCTGTCCCTGCGGAACGACCGGAAAACCAAATCCCGTGACGAACACGCCTTCGTCGAGCATCAACTCGCTCATTCGTATCGCATCGGCTGTTTCTCCGACCACGATCGGTACGATCGGCGTCTCTCCGGGTAGCGGCTTGAAACCCGCCTCGGTGATTTGCCCGCGGAAGTAGTCGGCGTTTTCCTTCAGCTGCTTCACCCGCGCCGGATGCTGCTCGATGAACTCGACCGCGGCCAGCGCACTCGCCGCGACGGTCGGCGGCAGGGCATTGGAGAACAGTTGCGGGCGCGATCGCTGTGTGAGGAGGTCGCATAGCGCCGCCGGCCCGGCCACGAATCCGCCCGCCGCCCCGCCTAACGTCTTGCCCAGCGTCGACGTTATGACGTCGACTTCCCCAACGACGCCGAAGTGCTCCGCCGTACCGCGACCGTGCTTCCCGAGGACTCCGGTCGCGTGCGAGTCGTCCATCACCACGATCGCGGCGTGCTCGCGGGCGATCTGCAGGATCTCCGGGAGCTTCGCGATCGAACCCTCCATCGAGAAGATCCCGTCCGTCCAGATCATCCGGCGCTTGGCCGACCGGTTGGCCCGCAGCTTCTCCACCAGGTCGTCCATGTCGCCGTGCTTGTAGACGCCCGTGGTGCACTTGGTGATCGCCTTCGCCAATCGGATCGAGTCGATGATCGATGCGTGGTTCAGCGCGTCGGAAATGACGAAGTCACCTTCTTCCACGACCGTCGCTGTCAGGCCTTCGTTCGCATTCCACGCCGAGACGTACGACACTGACGCGTCCGTACCGACAAACCGTGCCAGCGCCTGCTCCAACTCGCGATGCACCGTGAACGTGCCGCAGATGAACCTGACGCTTCCCGTGCCCGCACCGTATTTCGTCAGTCCGTCGATCCCGGCCTTTACCACACTCGGCTCGTCGCAGAGCCCGAGATAATTGTTCGATGACAGAATCAACGTCTTCCCCCGTCCCTCCATCTCCACCCACGCGCTCTGCGGCGAAGCGATGTAATTGAGGCGCTTGTAGACGCGATCGGCCTTCAGCTGGTCGATCTTTGCGGTCAGGTCTGCGTTGAAGGCGGCGTTGAGGCTCACGTGCGTTTGAACGTTGTTGGGGAAAGGGAGCGCATCACGGCGTCGCGTGCTGCTCGAGATAGTCGGCGATTGCTGCATGCCCGCGTTCGCGCGCCATCGCCGCTGCGCTTGTTCCCGCATCGTTTGGCACCAGCTTCGCTCCGCGCGCGAACAGCAGGTCGATCACCCCGCGGTCGCCATTCGCCGCCGCCGAATGGAGCGGGTTCCATCCACCATGTTGTTTCGCATTGACGTCGGCTCCCGCATCGAGCAGGATCTTCACGACCGCGTTCCTTTGGCCAGCCAGCGCTGCGTGCAGCGCGGTGTTCGCCATCGTGTTCGTCGAACGAAGATCCACCGGTGCATTGTTGTGCAGCAGCAGCTCGACGACCGCGGCGTGTCCGTAATGCGCCGCGAGATGCAGCGGGCTCCAGCCGTCGGCATCGAACGTCTTCGTCAGTCGGTTGTCCATCGACAGCAATGCCGCGACCTCGTCAGTGTCGCCGCGCTTCGCCGCCGCATGCACGTCATCGTGGTCCGGCTCCAGCTTCATCAGGCCACCTCGAAGATTACCTTGCCCGCTTCGCCACCCTTGATCGCCGCGATCGCGTCGTCGAATTGCTCGAGCGGAAATCGGTGCGTGATCACCGGCGTCGGATCGAACTGACCCGAGCGGAGAAACTGTGTCATCTGGATCCAGGTGTCGTACATCTTCCGTCCAACCACCCCGTAGATCGTGATCCCCTTGAAGATGATTTCCGTCGCCAGGTTCAGCTCCATCGGCTTCGCGGGGATGCCGAGCATCTGTACTCGCCCTCCCACTCGCACCAGTGCGAACGCCTGATGCACCGCGCTCGGCACTCCCGACATCTCGAGCACGACGTCGACGCCGAGCCCGCCCGTCGCGCCCTTCACCACACGCTCTGCTTCACGAGGGTGCACCGCGTCATTTGCCCCCATCGTTCGCGCCAGCGCGAGGCGCTTGTCGTTGACGTCGGTCGCGATGATTCGCGACGCGCCCGCCGCACGACAGATTCCAACCGCGAAAATTCCGATCGGTCCGCAACCGGTGATAAGTACCGTGCTCCCCGGAATCGAGGCCGTCAGTGCTGTGTGGAAGGCATTTCCCATTGGATCATGGATACCCCCGATCTCGAACGAGATATTGTCGTCGAGATGCCACACGTTCGTCGCCGGCATCGAGATGTATTCGGCGAAGCACCCGTCGCGATCGACCCCGATGATCTTGGTGTACGGACAGACGTGCGCATTGCCGGTGCGACACAGCGGGCATCGTCCATCGACGATGTGCCCTTCGGCCGTGACGCGATCACCGGGGCGAACATCCGTGACCAGCTTGCCTACCTCCGTGACTTCACCGGCGAACTCGTGGCCCACAACGAACGGCGGCTTGCATCGCCCCTTCGCCCAGTCGTCCCATTCGTAAATGTGCACGTCGGTCCCGCAAACCCCGGCGCGCTTCACGCGGATGAGCACCTCGTCGTCACGGATCTTCGGGATCGGAACGTCTTTCAACACAAACCCCGGACCCGGGGATTCTTTGACGAGCGCTTTCACTCTATGTCCGCGTTCAGATGAAACTGGTCGGAGAAGCGCGCTGCGCGCGCGCTGGCGTCGGCCTGAAAGGTGACATCCCACTCAGAGCGATGGAAGTCTCGCACCGCAGCGAGAATCAGATAAGTCCGGCGATCTGTCCACCGTCGATCTGCAGCGCCACTCCGGTAATGAAGCTGGCGCGCTCGCTCGCGAGAAACGCCACGGCGGCCGCGAATTCCTCAGGGCGGCCGGAGCGACCGATCGGAATCGACGACGCTCGGTTCCGCAAAATCTCTTCGACTGGGCGGCCGTCGCGAGCTGACCGCATCTTTGCCAACTCCAATGCGCGGTCGGTGTCGAAGTGCCCGGGAAGTACCGTGTTCACGAGAACGTTGTCCGCTGCGCACTCGTTCGCGATTGTCTTCGCGAATCCGAGCAGTCCGGCGCGCGCGGTGTTCGAGAGCAGCAGCCCGCCAAGCGGCTGCTTCGCGGCCATCGACGACACGAAGATCACTCGGCCCCATCGCCGCTCGCGCATCGCAGGAATTACCGCACGTGCCAACCGGATCGACGCCATGAGATTCAGCTCGAGCGCCGATTGATATTGCTCGTCCGTTGTCGTTGCCAGCGTTGTCGATGGCGGCCCGCCTGCGTTGGCGACGAGGATGTCGATTGCTCCGAGCAGCGACGCGGCCTGCGACGTGACATGAGCCACATCGGCGGCGCGTGTCATGTCGCCGACGAGTGGAACTGCGCGCCCTTTCGAATTGCCGACGATGTCGCGCGCCTCACGCTCGAGCACATCCCGGCGGCGCGCGACCATCGCGACTGCGCATCCTTCCGCCGCCAGTGCGCGTGCGATCGCCAGTCCGAGTCCACTGGAAGCACCCGTCACGAGCGCCACACGTTGGTTCAATCCGAGATCCATGCTGATTTCCTCTCCGTCCAAGTCGGCGTTTCATACTGACTGCGACGAATGCATCGTTCAACGAACATGTTCAGCGATGATCGGCATCGCTATTGCGTGCCCGATAAGCGATTCCTATATTCGCGCCAGCGTGACCTGCTTGCGAATCATGCGTCACACGCGTATCGATTTGCGTAACACTTTCGCTGATCGATCGTCGAATACACGAATCGCGCGTGAAACATGTCTGGAGCGCGCGGCTCATGGTGCCACCGACAGCTGATGATGATGAACGGTTCGCGCGCTGTAGCAGGGAGCGAAAGGCTCGTCGCAACGAGCGTCGCTCCAATGGAAATGCGCGAACGAAAAGCAGATCGCGAGGGCTGTGCTGCTTCGCGGCGGGATGCGCCGGTCTTGCCAGGACCGCGCGCAAGGCGAAGATGCTGATGCGTCGACGCCGACCTCACCGGTCCACCGGGGGACGGTGAGAACTAACACTCCAGAACTGGAGATTGCACCATGGCCGCAAAGAAAGGTGGGCGCAAGAGCGCCAAGAAGTCGTCGGGCCGGAAGTCGGCTGCGAAGAAGGGCGCGCGTAAGGGCGCGAAGCGTGGCGCGAAGAAGAGCGCGCGCAAGGGCGCGAAGAAGTCGAGCCGCAAGCGCACCGCGCGCTAACGCTCACCCCGAGTGAAACAAAGAAGCCGGCATTACGCCGGCTTCTTTGTTTTCCTGGAGCTGATTCGCTGACCTAACGCGAATATCGCGCGCTCGCCAGCTCCGTGATGCGCTCGATCAGCGCCGGATATGCGAGGCCACTCTTCTCGGCGGCCCGCGCGAACTCGCCAGACTTCTCGAGATAGCAGTTGGGATTCACCTCGATCACGAAGATCTCTCCTTCCGCCGTGACCCGCAGGTCGATCCGTCCATAGTCTCGCAGACGCAGCGCATCGAACGCCTCCACCGCGACGTGCTGCATGCGCTCCAGCAGCTCCGCTTCGACATTCGCTGGGAACACCGACTCGGTACCCGCGAACTCGGCGCCCGTACCGTCGCCTTCCTCCCCCCATTTCGCCGCATAGCTCGCGATCCGCGGTTTGTCGGCCGGGAATTTCGAGAAATCCAATTCGATGACCGGCAATGCCGTTGCGCTCGCGTTCCCAAGCACCCCGACGTAGAACTCGCGTCCCTCGACATACTGCTCGACGAGCACCGGAGATTTGAATTCCTTTTGCAGCCCGTGCATCGCTTCGAACAATTCCTTGATGTCGTGCACCACCGACTTCGACGTGATACCGAGGGACGCGTCTTCCTGCGGCGGCTTCACTATGACGGGGAAAGTCAGGTTCCCGACCGAGTCGAGAGCGCCGCGGAACACCGTCGCGAATTGCGGCGTCTTAATCTCGTGAAAGCTCAGGATCTTCTTCGTCAGCGCCTTGTCTCCTGCGACCATCAACCCTGACGGACTGGATCCTGTGTAACGCAGCCCGAGCAGGTTGAGCAGCGCGGCGACATTTGACTCGAGTGCACTCTTGCCGGCGAACGCTTCGGCCATGTTGAAGACAAGATCGGGAGCCTCGCGACGTAGCTGCACGATCAGCGGGTCGATGTCGTCTGTCACGACAGCCCGAAATGTCTCGTCCCCATGGGCGTGCAGCGCTTCCTCGAGTTGTCCGAGCACCGGATCTTCCGGCGGACCTGCTGCATCGGTCGTGTGCAGTAGCGCGATCTTCACTATGTCTCCTCGCGTGATACGCCATCGAGCGCGTCGGTATAGCGGAAATTCATCATCACCGCCGTACCGAATGCGGTAAGCTCGATCAACGTCGATGCCTCGAGGCCACGCACTCGGAGTTCCAGCGCGTCGACGCGTTCGACCAGCAGGTCGACGAACCGGCGGACAGGCACGCTCCCTTCTCCGGTCCAGTACGCGATACGCGAGACGATCTCCCGCCGGTGCCGGCGCAAAAACTCGGTGGCCACTTCGCCACCCGGCGCGATGTCCGCCACGGCGAAAATCGTTCGCAGGTCGCCGTCGAAATGCCGATGATCGGTCGCGGGGACCGCGAGCTCACCGCCACGGTAGTGCTCCTCGACCGTATAGTCCATCGCCTCGACAGGCAGGTCGTCCGGCGTGACGACAGGAACTTCAGGGCGTTCCTCCGCGACTTCACTCATCACGCGCTCGACATACTCCAGCTTCTCCAACGCTCCCCACCCGGCGTATTCGCGGCGCCAGTCAAGATCCGGCGTCAGCCACACAGCGAATGTCTCCGCGAAGTCCTCATCGGGATGCTTTTGCGCGTACCAGCCGAGGATGTGGCGCACGTAGGCACGCGAGAAAGGATCGGCGCGATAGCGCTCGCGGTAGGGTCGCGAATACGGTCCGAAAAGCTGGCGCCAGTCGGCGCGATCATAAAGGCGATACGCGTAATTGAACGCGTGTCCCGCTTCGTGACGGAGATACCGCATGATGTCAGTCTCGTTTTCTACTTCAATCGCTTCTTCTGCCTCGATCCGCGCCAGACGAGGATCAGCGAGATAGAAAGGAACGCCGATCAGCGGAGTGTCGTCCGGACATCCCCACTGATCACTCAGGTAAACGGGCGGCATGAATCGCAGCCCCCTGTTCGAGAGCTCCTCGTATAGCCGGTTCACCAGTTCTTCGAGGCGCGTGCCCTTTAGTGAGAGGCCAAGCTCGGAGATCCGCTTCCCGAGCAGCGTTCTCCGCTCGCCTTCCCAATCGCTCTCGACGGTTTCTATCACGTGCGCCAGTCGAGCAAGGCGCATACCTCGCGGCCTTCGCACACTGCTCCCGCGTCTCGGCTCCCGGCATAAAAAGAGAGCGGGGCGGCGTCACCGTGTGACGCCGCCCCGCATCCGCTTACGCTTCGCGAGCTATGCCGCTCGCGGAGTCGCTTCGACGTCGGCTTCTGGAGCAGGTCCCCAGACGTATGCCCAGAAACGCGGAATCTCCTCCGCGCGATTGCCCTGGGAAATTACGATCCCGAGCGGCTCCGATGGCGTGCTGGTCTCGACTTGCTTCTTCATTATGATACGCTCCTGACGCATTGGGTCCCCGGAACGGCCGGGGACACCCCCGACTATAGCACGGGATGAGCCACGCGAGACCATCGCGACAAGCGTATCTATAGCAACAACTTACGATACCGGATCGAGTCAGTAGTCTACGGATCGTGTCATTCCGAAACGTGTGAAAGTTGGCGTTCGTGTCTTTACGCTACGCCACTTCCTTCCACGCCACCAATGTTCCCGAGTCGGCGCTCCCTTCCATAGATATGCGCCAGCCGGCATAGCTGGCGACCACCTCGTCGAGCACTGTCCGGCTTCGCCCGCGCACAGACCCCTCGACCACATGAATGCCGCCGTCCGCTGTTGCGTCCTTCAGCAGAGCGAGCGCACGCGCACGTTCGGTCTTGCTCAAGGCGGCCAGCGCCGATAGCGAACAGACCACTGCTCGTAAAGGGACATCGGTCGTGAACGAGCCGAGGTCGCCAACCAGCGCCCGGACTCGCTCCGACAGCCCAGCCGCCTCGGCTTCGCTGAGCACGCGGAGCAGCGCATTCTCCTCTTTGCCGAACGTTACGACGTCACGGCCGTGCGCGGCGAGCAGGAGCGCGGATCCCTCGGTACCAGCGCCGGTCACCAGCACCGGGCCATCAGCGCTGGGCACCACGGTTCGCATCACCGGTGCATCCGCCGTTAGGCCCCACCGCTCAGGCCGGCGCAACTCCGCTGCTGCTTTCAGCCGGCGCCGCTTCCAGGTCTCGTACGTCGGAAGGCGGAGCCGACGGAATATCAGTCGGTCGACCTCCTCGCAAAGCAGCATCTCGGTCAACGAGAATTGCGAGTCACCGGCGAGCACAGCGACCGCCTCGTCGCCAATCGCGAGCAGCGCTTGGCGCGGAACCGACTCCTTGTAATTCTCGATCTCTTCCGCGACGTAAAGCTCGTACTCGTGCTTGAGGGAGCGAGGTCGTCGATGAGACATTGCGGGCGAAGAGGGGGACAGCGAACGCTCGTCCTAACGTAGGCAGACTTCGTGCGCGCGCAAGAGCCGAGAGACGTACCTCCGGCGGATCCCTCGTGGCGCGTTAGACAGGTTCCACGTGCACGGTGACTTCAGCGACGCCGTAGGCCGCCGCAATCCGGCTCTCCACGGCGTCCGCGAGTAGATGCGCGTCGAGCACTGACATATCCTCGTCGACGCCAATCGTGACCTCCGCGAACAGTGTTCCGGTCGCCGTCAGGCGCGATCTGACTGCGCGTACGATCCGCACACCATCGACGGCGACGATCGCGGTCCGTAGCTCTGATGGATCCGCACCCCGTTGGTCGACCAGGATAGGAATAGTCTCCCGAAGTATGCGGTAGCCAGTCCAGGCGATGATCAATGCGACGATGATCGCCAGTACCGCATCGAGCCGCGGATGCCCGTAGCGCGCCAGGACGAGCGACAACACAGCGAGGCCGGTGACGTAAACATCGCTCACCGTATGTGCCGCGTCGGCCATCAGGAAGGCGCTCTGCAGATCGCGCCCGCGTCGACGTTCGTACCACACGACGAAGAGATTCAGCAGCACCGTCGCCGCGAGCAACCCGATCTCCAGGGTTGTCGCCTGACGTGACACAGTATCGGTCGTCAGTTTGCGCACACCTTCCTGTAACAGCTCGAAACAGGAAATCGACAGAAATCCGACGATTCCGATCGCGCCCAGTGTTTCGAATTTATCGTGGCCGTATGGATGGTCATCGTCAGGCGCTTGTGCGGCGAGACTCACCAGCAGAATGCCCATTACATTATTGAGCATGTCGAGTCCTGACTCGAGCGCTGCCCCGAGCACCGCAAGCGTCCCCGTGCGAATTCCTATCACCAGCTTCACTGCAACGACAAACGCGTTAGCAATGAGGATCGCCGTCAGCGTCGCGCGAATCGCTGGCGCGCGCGCTGGGCGCTCGCCGGTTTCAGGACTTGGTCTGTTGGTCAGCGACACACCCACAATATCCGCCACGCTCGCACCGATGGTCAATCGCTGTCAGCGACTTCGTTCGAACTTCATTGCCTGAGCTCCCGGAAGTTGAACGCGCCGCGCGCCGAATCAGGCGAGCCGTGGTCGGCGAGACCATCGCCCGCGTTGTCCTCATCCATCCTGCACTGAAGCGACGCATTCTGCCGCGCGCACTCAGGTCGCTGCGCGAACATCGCGTCGTTTCAGTGCTACAGCGCGCCAAGCATCAGCTGCTCGTCATCGACGACGGGCGCGCCGTTCACGTCCACTTCCGGATGGCTGGCGATTGGTCGATCGATCGGGTTGACGACGAACTGCCACGCCACGCGCGCGCGGCGATCGAGTTCACTGGTGGGAAGCGCCTCCTGCTGGTCGACCCGCGTGCTCTTTCCGCTGTGACGCTGGTTCCGAAGGGGCAGAGTCCGTTCGACGCGCTCGGACCTGATCCGTCGTCGTCCGACTTCGATCGGGCGTTCGCGGCCGCTCTCGCCCGGCGCCGCGGACCCGTCAAGCCCGCACTTCTCGATCAGCGAGTCGCCGCTGGCGTCGGCAACATCTACGCGGCCGAGGCTCTGTGGGAGGCGCAAATCAATCCCGAGGCGCCCGCAAACTCGTTGGCTCCTGTGCAGGTTACCGCCCTCGCTGAATTCATTCGCATCGTTCTCGACCGCGGTCGCGCCAGCGGACAACGATATCGCGAGGGCGCAGCGGCATTGCGCGTATACGATCGCGAAGGAGAGCCATGTCTGCGCTGCGGCACGACGATCGCGCGCATCGTTCAGGCCGGGCGTTCAACCTGCTACTGCCCGCACTGCCAGCCATTGCCACGGCCGAAGCGCCGGCGCGCCGTCGCCGCAAAGCGTTAGGCAGCCGGCGTGCCGACATTTGCCTCCGCTCAGTCCATCGCTTCGAGCAGTGCTCCCTTGAGATAACCGGTCTCTGGGACTGTCAGCAGTTCGGGGTGATCGAGCGGCTGTCCGCGCAACTCTCGCAGCACGATACGCCGACCGCTATCGGCCGCGGCTGCCTCCAGCATTTCGTGGAAGAGCGGGCGCGAGAGGTGAAAGCTGCAACTCGCGGTGAACAACAACCCGCCCGGAGCAAGCAGGCGCATCGCGCGCAAGTTGATGTCCTTGTACCCACGCAATGCGCCGGCAAGCGCCCCGCGCGACTTCGCAAACGCTGGCGGATCGACGACGATCGTCTCGAAGCGATCGCCGGATCGCTCCGCCGTTCTCAGATAGTCGAAGGCGTCCGCCTCGATGAAGTCGATGTTGGTAAAACCGTTGCGCGCCGCGTTCTCGCGACCGCGTTCCAGCGCCGGTCCCGAGATGTCGAGCGCCGTTACGCGTTCAGCCCGCGTTGCGAGGTGGAGCGCGAACGATCCGTGGTAGCTGAAACAGTCGAGCGCCCGGCCGCGCGCCAGTCGGCCGATCAGGCTGCGATTCTCCCGCTGATCGAGGAACGCGCCCGTCTTCTGACCGTCCCATGGCGCCGCCAGAAATCGTACCCCGTCTTCCACTACGTCGATCGCTCGCGGGACGTCACCCGCCAACAGCATCGTTTCTCGCGCCAGCCCCTCGCGCGTCCGAACGGCGACGTCGTTGCGCGCAAGAATTCCCGCTGGCGCACAGTGCTGTTGCAATGCGGCGATGATCGATTCACGTTGCGTTTCCAGCCCGGCGCTGAGAAGTTGCACCACCAACCAGCGATCATAACGGTCACAGACGAGAGACGGCAGCCCGTCCCCTTCACCGTGGATCAGCCGGTACGCGTTCGCTCGCTCTCGGAGTGGTGCCCGACGTGCGACGGCTCGTCCGATCTTCTCCAGCCACCAATCGGCATCGATGCAGGCCGCGGGATCGCGGTCGATGATGCGCAGCGAGATTTCCGATTGCGGACTCCACAGCGTCCATCCCAGTGGCTTTCCGCGGTAGTCCTCAACCGCGACGACTCCAGCGCCCCCATCAGGTCGGCGTTCGACATCGCTCCGAAAAACCCACGGATGTCCCCCGGTCACGCGGCGCGCGCCCTTTTGCGAGATTCGAGCGGCGGTCATCTGGTTCCGGCGAGAGACATGGAAGACAAAATAACGCGCCGATCTGCTGTGGGGCCGCGGATCTACACGCGCACCATCGTGCCAGCCGCGCTCGTGCGCACGTGGCACCCGCACGACGATCCCGGCCGCCGAGGGGTTGCATTCGAGCATCGTCCCGAATATCCTTCCCGCCCTTTCGGAGGGATCTGGACACGCTCGCCGCGCAGTTCGTGTACGGTGGCGGCAGGTTGATTTCACCCTCCGAATCGGATAGATTTCAGAGCTTCGCTTCGGCCGGCTTGGATGGGCTGAAGCTGCTGTTTGACAAGTGATGGATTGAGGAATCGTGGGATGTGAATCCTCGTCGAGTCCGGCGCGCGGGCCGTTAGGCAGCGTGCTGGAATTGGCGAATGATTGCATCGTTGATGCGCGTAGCTCTGTTTTTGACGGATCAGCTCAGTATTGCTACTGAGAGTCAAGCGAGCGAAGGCATGTGGGGGATGCCTGGGCACACGGAGGCGAGGAAGGCCGTGGTAAGCTGCGATAAGCCGGGGGGAGGAGCACACATCCAGTGAGCCCCGGATGGCCGAATGGGGAAACCCGGCAGCCC
>JANMBU010000007.1:0-18333 GCA_031360575.1 Gemmatimonadaceae bacterium | reverse complement strand
TTCGACGCCGAGCGCAGCCGCGATTCGACTTTCACTGGCGGGCGCGCCTTCGGCCGGCCGCCGTACGGCGATACGTATTCTTTTCGCTCGAGCTGGAGCTTTCTGCGACGCGATCGCCTTGCGACGTCCTTCGATCAGCGTCTGGCATGGGGAGACCGGGCCGCACTCGGGCTCGGCGCGATGCGAACGACCACGAAGTGGTGGAAAGGCCAAACGAGCCTCGTACCCGTAGTCGATCCACATGCCGACGCAATGTATCAGCTGGTGGCGGCGGCTTCGCCGTTAGGCATGCTGACCTCGCTTCGCCTGCGGACGGCCTACGGCCGGACGAGTGGACACGACGCTCGGCGCTTCAGCGACCTGAGTGACTTCGGCCCACCCACGCCAATCCCCTTTCCACAGTGGTCGAATTCACGATACCAGCCAGACCGCTCGACGGAGCTGGAGGCCGGCTTCGATGCAGCGTTCTCGCCCGCATCGACGCGCCTCTCCGTCACCGCGTTCCGTCGGCGCGAAACCATTCGCGGCCTGAGGTGGATCATCGCCGGATCTGGTGATCTCAACGGTGCGGTCTCCCGGCGCGTGCCCGGTGGTGAGCTCGTCGCGGAGACAACGCCGATCTCGCTGGCCGGTGCTCGGCTGCACCTGCGTGGACAGCTATCGCTCACTCACGATCGGGTCAGTGACGTCGCCATCCGAGAGTTATTTGGCCTTGAAAGGGAAGGCCCGCTGCTCGCCGTGACCAATGGCGAGTCGTGGGAGGCATGGATCAGGAACCATTACCGCGGGACCGACGCGAATTCGAACGGTCGCATCGAAATGAACGAACTGCAGTACGCTGGCCGGTCAGGTCCGGATGGGCGTTCGCGACCATCATTCATTGCGTCGCTGAGCAGCGGGTTGGAGATCGGTCGGTCACTGACTCTCTCGGCCCTCGTCGACCATGTCGGCGGCTATGACGTGTATGACCGGACATCCGCCGAACAATGCGTCCGCGGCGCCTGTCCGGCGCTCAACGATCCGCGTGCTTCGCTCGGCGACCAGGCGCGCGCGCTTGCTGCTGCAATCGGGTCGAGCAGCGCCTTCATCGTGCCCGGCGACGCAACCCGCCTGCGCGAACTCACGCTCGCCTACCGTGCGTCACGCGCCGCCGCGATGATGCATGCGGCATCGCTCGGCGTGAGCCTGTCCGCATACGACGTCGCGAGCTGGACGCGAAGCAAGGGCACTCATCCCGAGACCGACATGCCCGTGTCAGGCAATCAGCTGCGGGCCCTCGCTTCCTTCGTCCAGCCGATCCCGCGGACGATCGGCCTCCGCGTGTCGTTCGGCTGGTAGTGCGCGTCCTCTGACGTGACCACTGACTCAGCCAACCCCTTCGACGCGCTCCGTGACGCGATTCTTCGCGGCGTCGCCCACGCGCTGAGCAACCGCGTTGCCGCGTTAGGCGGAATCGCCGAGCTGGTCGACCCGGGACAGGTCTGGACGGACAAGATGTCCAAGGCGTTGCACGACGAGGCGCGGCGACTCGGTGACGTGCTTCGCCTGCTTCGGCTGGTACCGAGCGACGTCAGGGTCGAAGCTGGGGCCGTCGAGCTGCAGCCACTGATCCCGGACGTCGTCGCGCTCCACGCGTACAACTCCATGCTCCTGCAGGTCGAGTGCGCGATCGAATACAATCGCGAGGCGATGCCGGTGTTTGGCAACCGCATCCAGATCGTCCGCGCGCTGCTGCTCGTCATCGACACGGCAAAGCAACATGCGCGGACAAGCGGTGGGCGCGTCGTGATCCGCTATTCCGGAGACGCCGAGCGCGTCAGGGTGGAAGTGGCAACCGAGCCGTCAGCCACGCCCGCTGCAGCATCCGCGTCGGCAATGCCTAACGGCGGAGCGGTGGCGCCGACCCCGAGCGCCGCCGGGGACGGCGAACGCGTCGGACAGGAACTTCGCCTGGCGATCGCGCGGGTCACTGGTGACCTCGCGGTCGAAGTTCAGGTGGAAAATGGTACGTTGCGCGTCGTCCTCACCCTGCCGACGCTCGCCGCCGGCCGCCGCGCCGAGCGGGGGACGCGAAGCGCCGAGCGCTGATCCTCAGGCGACTCCCGTGACCCGCTGCTGCATCGCGGCGCGCAAGCGCCCGAGCGCCCGCGTGCGAATCTGCGATACGCGCGACTCGGTAACCTCGAGCACGGTCGCGATCTCGTGGAGCTTGAGCTCCTCGTAATAACAGAGCGAGAGCACCGTTCGCTCCTGCTCATTCAGGGCGAGGAGTGCGAGCTTCAGCTGCGCCACCTCCTGCTCGTGATTGAGCAGCTCGTCGATGGACGGCTGTTCGTCAGCCAGCGTATCCGCCAGCGTGACCGCGCGACCGTCGCTGTCGGCCGAGGCGCGATCGAGCGACACAGTTGCCGCACCTTCGATCTCCGTCCGCCAGCGCCAGACCTGTGCGACGTCGACGTCAAGCTCGGCGGCCAGTTCGCCATCGACCGGCGGCCTCCCAAGCACGCGCGTCAATTCCGCGCCCGCCGCGCCGAGCTCGCGCGCCTTCCGCCGCACCGACCGCGAAACGTGGTCCTGACGTCGGAGTTCGTCGAGGATCGAGCCGCGGATTCTCGGTGCCGCGAATGTGCTGAAGGCCAGTCCACGCGTTCGGTCGAAGCTCTCGAACGCGCCGATGAGGCCAAGGGTCCCGGCACTGAGCAGTTCTTCGAATTCCGCTTCGGAGGAAAGGGTCCGGAAGATCTGGCGCGCAACGAAATGGACGAGTCCCAGATGCTCGGCGACCAACGCGTCGCGCGCGGAGCTGTCACCGGCAGCGAACGCAGTCCACAGTTCGCTGGAATTCACCCCATTCCCTCCGGAATTTCCGGATGATCTGGCTGGGTCGCGCGGAGAAGGGGGTCGTCGCACGCCAATGACAAAAGCACGCCAAGTGCCAGAAGATTTGATATGATAAATTAGTTTATGTGAAACGGATATTTTGTTGAAATAACAAGTCTTAATAAGCGATTTTTGGGAATCAACAAACATATGAGTGGCGGCAGATTTGTCCGTTTTGGCAACAACTGCCGGTATTTGAGCGGCTAGAATTGCCTACCTCACAGGCGGTAAAAGTTGGACCCATGGCCGGGCAGTGGGCGCCGCAACGGCGGCGCCAAAAAACAAGCGATGCGTCCGGCGCGCTGGCCCTGTTTCTGCCTTTCCAACGGGTCCATCCTGGAGGAGACCATGTCGCTTCGCGAGTTCGATGGACCCGGCGGCCATCGGTGGAAGGCCTGGGACGTCGCGGCCGGCCAGATCCATCCGAAGACCCGTGCTGAGGATTACATGCACGACCTGGCCGAAGGATGGATAGTTTTCGAGCGGGTCGATGGCGAGGAGAAGCGCCGCCTGTGCCCCTACCCCGCGGATTGGCAGGGTTGGTCGGACGCGGAAGTCGCCGTGCTCTGCGATCAGGCCGAGGTCGTCAAGAAGCGCCTGACACCGCCGCTTGGCAACTGGAAGATCGGCGACGTGCCGGTCGGCCCCGTCGACACGGGGAGCGTCGGAAAGGCGAAGCCGGGTGCTGACCACCGACCCCACTCGGGCGACGGCCCCGCCAACGGGGAGCGACCAGCCCGCCGTTAGGCGTCAGGCTGGTTCGCCGTCGTCTCGATCCGGGGAATCCGCCGTCTCCGGGCGGACGTTGAGCTTGTTGCGGAGTGTCCGGACGCTGATTCCAAGCAGCTCCGCGGCCCGCGTCCGGTTCTGCCGCGATGCAATCAGCGCGCGCTGAATGAGCACCCGCTCCGCGTCGGCGACGTTGAGCGATGGCAGCTCTAACGCATGACTGCCGCCGGGTGCTGCGAGGGGAGCGCCATCCCTGTCCTTCACGTTCGCGGCAAAATCCGGCGCCTTCGTTATCGGTTGCTGTGGAATGTCGAAGACTTTCGCGGCGAGCAACGCGTCCGCGCTGAGGATCACCGCTCGTTCAACAGCGTGCTGGAGCTCGCGCACGTTGCCCGGCCAACGGTGTTGCTGCAACAGCTCGATGGCGTCCGGCGCGATGCCGCGGACCTCCTTCCCGATTTCGGCCGCCGTCCGCATCGCGAACCGGTAGGCGAGCGCGGGAATGTCCCCGGCGCGATCGCGGAGCGGGGCGATCACGATCGGCATCGCGCTCAACCGGTAATACAGGTCCTGCCGGAACTCCCCCTCCGCGGCGAGTGCGGCGAGGTCACGGTTCGTTGTCGCGATGATCCGCACATCGACCCGTATCGGGATGGTGCCGCCGACGCGCTCGAACTCCTGCTCCTGCAGCACGCGGAGCAGCTTCGCCTGAAGGTCGACCCGCATCTCACTGATCTCATCGAGGAGTAGCGTTCCGCGGTGCGCCCGCTCGAACGCACCCTCGACCCGCCTCACCGCTCCAGTGAACGCGCCGCGTTCGTGGCCGAATAGCGCGCTCTCGATGAGTCCCTCAGGCAATGCGGCGCAATTCAGCGTGATGAATGGCTGGTCGCGGCGATCGCTCTGGTCGTGAATTGCCCGTGCGAACAGCTCCTTCCCGGTCCCGCTTTCCCCCTGAAGCAGGACGGTCGCGCGCGTCGGCGCCGCCATCGCGACCGTCTGCAACAACCGCCTGATGGCTGGCGAGTCGCCGATGATCTGCCGCTCGTTGCGGAACTCCATCACCTCCCGCCGGAGCAGTCCATTCTCTCGGCGAAGCCGAACCACTTCGAGCGCACTGGTGACGGCAAGCTCCAGTTGCTGTGGCTGTACTGGCTTGGTGATGTAGTCAATCGCTCCCGCCTTGATCGCGGCGACTGCATGCTCGATGCTCGCGTAACCAGTGAGCATGATCAGCGGGACGTCGTATCCCTCGCTCTGCATCATCCCGAGCAACTCGATCCCGGTGATCCCTGGCATCCGGTAATCGGAGATGATCAGGTCGACACCGCCGCGCGCGAGGACCCGCAGCGCCTCCGGAACGTTGCGCGCCCCCACCGGCGTGTGGCCGCTCCGTTCGAGTGAATCCTCGAGGATGAGGCCGACCGCAGGTTCGTCGTCTACGTAGAGAATCGTTGCCATGCGAGGGACGGGGCCAGCGGAAAACGGCGACAGCCAATCGTAGTGTGCTGCCATCCGGGTCTCGTCCGAATGACGCACCCACTGGCACCCGGCAACAATTTCCGGGCGCGGTAACGCGAGATGTTCGCCTTCCCACGCCCAACGCCGCGCCTGAATGGGCATCCGGGGCATCGCACGCCGCGGCGGTTCTCGGTCGTTCATAAAGTTTGAGCGACAGCGGCCGATATTCGGAGCTATTACCGGAGGATCGATGGACACCACGCGAAACATTCATGAGATCGACGATCGCCCTGAGGGCAGACAGCGCCCCGGCGTTGCTGAGCCACCTCGTTCTCCGCTCATCGCCGAGCGAGTCGAGCAGCTCCGAAATCGGATTCGGGGACGAGCCTACGACAACGAGTCCGTGCTCGCCGTAACGGCGAGGGAAATTCTCGGGAGTCGCGACCTGTAACGGTCGATCGGAGTGGAACAGCCGACGGTCTTGCCCGTCGCGGTTTGACTATTGCGCCTCTTCCTGCGCAATCACCCGCACCCACTCCGATGTCGAAAGCTTCCGCATTGCGTGTCGCTGTCAGTGGCTCGACTGGTTTCCTCGGTCGCGCGTTGACTACACACCTCACCGCTGCCGGGCACCAGGTCGTACCGCTCACTCGACGACGGCAGCCGGCGACCGGCGACTCGATCTCATGGGATCCGTCGCGGGGCGAGCTCCAGCCGAACGCGCTCCAGGGGATCGACGCGGTCGTTCACCTCTCCGGGGAAAACGTCGCGCAGCGCTGGACCGATGAAGCCAAGCGCGCCATCCTCG
The DNA here is from genome assembly GCA_031360575.1 of Gemmatimonadaceae bacterium. Lineage (GTDB taxonomy): Bacteria > Gemmatimonadota > Gemmatimonadetes > Gemmatimonadales > Gemmatimonadaceae > JABFXC01. The sequence goes on along the minus strand of JANMBU010000007.1, from coordinate 12,455 downwards.
ATAGCCGAGTGAAGAGCACCGCGCTGCTCGCGCGCACGATTCAGGGAATGAACGCGCCACCGCGCGTCTTCCTCAGCGGATCGGCGATCGGGATCTACGGCAATCGAGGTGACGAGCTGCTCGACGAATCATCCACAGTTGGCGCCGGCTTTCTCGCCGACGTCGTCCGCGAATGGGAAGCAGCAGCCAGCGTGATCGATCGCGCGGACGTGCGCGTCGTCTACCTCCGCAGCGGCGTCGTGCTCGGTACCCATGGCGGTGCGCTCGAGAAGATGCTCACGCCCTTCCGGCTCGGGCTCGGCGGACGAATCGGGAACGGGAAGCAGGTGATGAGCTGGATCTCGCTCGAGGACTGGACGCGGGCCGTCGCGTTCCTGCTCGACGCGGGACAGGTGAAAGGTCCGGTCGACCTCGTTGCTCCGGTTCCTGTTTCCAACGCGGACTTCACCCATGCACTCGGTCACGCACTGGGACGGCCGACCATCGTCTCAGTGCCGCAGACGGCAATCCACTTCATGTTCGGCGACATGGGCGAGCAGACGATTCTCGCCAGCCAGCGCGTCGTCCCGACGCGGCTGCTCGGCGCCGGCTTCACCTTCCGGCACGAGACGATTACCGAGGCGTTGCGGGCAGCACTGGCTGAGTAAGGCCGTGACTGGCCGCGCTGCCTAACGGCAGGAAATGCGAAGGCCCCGGGTGTACTGCCCGGGGCCCTCACACATTGTTCGCTCGGCTGCGTCGCCAATCGTCCTGCTCCCTGCAACTGCTGGTACTACCGTGTCCTGCGCCAGCCCGCGTCGTCGCGGCGTCCCGCTAATTCGCGTTACAAGGTGCTTCATCCTTCGCTCGTACCGCGAATCCAAGGTACTGCAACCGGCGTACCGTCGCCAGCTCGAGTTGGCGAATGAGCGGCCGTGGCCGCTCGCAGCAGCGCGCCGCAACCAGTGCGAGGGAACGCTACGCGAACTGGGGCGGATGTCTGGTGTGAAAATCCGTCGCCTGCTGGTAGCCCATCGCCACTCGGCAGAGAGCGGCCTCCCCATACAGCTTTCCGAGAAAGGTGAGCGAGACCGGCGTTCCGTTCTCCCGAAATCCATTCGGCAGGATGACCGCAGGATGCCCAGTGAGGTTGGTCGCGACGAGCTGCGACCCACCGTTAGTCGGGCTGACGATGACGTCCACCGTCTCGAACAGCCGCGCCCATTGCTGCATGATCGTCGTCCGCACCCGGCTGGCGTTGACGTAGTCGACGCCCGGGATGAAACGTGACTCGCGGAACGACGTCGGCCAGGCATCCGGCGTCTGACGAGTCATCTCGGCGTCACGTCCGCTGCGAGTAAGCTCGTCGAAGGCGGCCGCGGCTTCGGTGTCGAGTACGATGCGCACGGCGTTGTACGCGGCGTCAGGGATGGCGACGGGAATGAGCGTCACGCCGAGTCGAGCGAACACGGCGAGCGCCGCATCGTCGAACTTCTTCGTGGCGTGCTGCGGCTTGCCATCCGCTCCAGTCTCCGGCAGCTCGAACTCGCGGTGGAACCAGCCGATGCGAATCTGCGACAGCGGCTGCTTGACGCTGAAATTGAAGCTCGCGTCATGTACCGTCAGATCCTGCCCGTCGCTGCCGCGAATCACGTCGAGCACCAGCGCGCAGTCCTCGACCGAGCGGCAGATCGGGCCGAGCTTGTCCATGCTCCACGACAGCGCCATTGCGCCGGTCTTCGGCACCCGGCCGAAGGTCGGACGCAGCCCGGTCACGCCGCAGCGCGTCGACGGCGACGAGATGCTGCCTAACGTTTCACTGCCGATGGCGAAGGCGACCAGCCCGGCCGCGGTCGCCGACGCCGGGCCGGCGCTCGACCCGCTCGAGCCCTGGTCAACCTTCCACGGGTTTTTCGTCGTCCCGCCGAACCAGACATCGCCCATCGCCAGCTCGCCTAACGACAGCTTGGCGACCAGCACCGCCCCGGCGGCGTCGAGTCGCTGGACGACGGTAGCGTCGTGATCGAGCCGCTGTTCCCTGAATGGCGGCGTGCCCCACGTCGTCGGGTAACCCTTCACGGCGAGCAGGTCCTTCGCGCCCCACGGAATCCCGTGCAGCGGACCGCGATACTTGCCACGTGCCAGCTCGGCGTCCATCGCCGTCGCCTGCGCCAAGGCTCGCTCCTCGCAAAGCGTGACGACGCACTGCAGCACCGGATCGAAGCGCTTCAGCCGGTCGAGGTACATCCGCGTCAGCGCGACCGATGTCACCCGCCGGGCGCGAATCATCGCGGCCAGTTCGGTCACCGGACGAAAGGCCAGCTCGTCGATCGCCTTCGGAGCAGCGCCAGGCCTAACGCGGGAGGCAACGATCGGCCGCTGCTGTCTATCGAGCTTCATCCCCGGTAGCAGCGGGTTGAACTGCACCGCCGGTGGCACCGAATTGTCGAGGTGGACCGCGTGCAGCTGGTCGAGCTGTTCGCGCTGCTGCTGCAGGTCCTTCACCATCGCCTCGCGCTCGGCGTCGGTGAACTTCACACCGGCAAGTTCTTCAGCGGCGGCAATACTCTGCGCGGTGATGTCCGCGCCAGCGGCGATTGCCGCCCAGAGCACGCCCGGCAAAAGCGTCGAACCAAGTCCGATCGAGGCGAAGTAACCGAGGAACCTGCGCCGGTCAGCGGCTGAGTCGGTGAACAATGGCGTGTCGGTGAGAGGAGAACTGCGGGGCGAGCAGGGAAAACCACATTGAACCACCGAGAACCGCCGTGGCGTTCCGCCGTTGGCGGTCGCGCGCAGGCAACGGGTTTCTTGGGCATGCATGGCGAGACATTTTCTCCACGCGTGCCCCAAGCTGTTCACGACCGGGCGTCCCGAACCTCGCCTCCGCGGCGGTTCTCGGTGGTTCAACTGCAGTCGAGCCAACGGCGCCGACTGATGTTCCGATTCTAGCCACGCGCCAACCCGCGCAACAGTTTCGTCGCTGATCGAACCCTCGTCCTCCCTCGCCAACCCCATGCGTCACGCCACTCGATTCAGCGCGATCGCGCACACGCTCGCCGCCGCGATCGTCGTCGTATCACCCGCACTTCTCGACGCGCAGGCAGCGGCGTCCCTGCCGTCGGACTTCGACACGTACGTCGCCCGGGTCCTGCAGACGTTCAAGGTTCCTGGGGTGGGAGTCGCGATCGTCAAGGACGGTCGTGTCGTGATGGCGCGCGGGTTCGGTGTGAAGAAACTCGGTGGTGCAGCCGCGGTCACGCCACGCACGCGGTTCGGGATCGCGTCGAACACCAAGCTGTTCACCGCGACCGCACTGGGGATGCTCGTCGAGGAGGGAAAGATCGAATGGGACGCACCGGTCGTCCGCTACCTCCCGAGCTTCGCGATGTACGACCCGTGGGTCACCCGCGAGATCACCGTGCGCGACTTGCTCGTCCATCGGAGTGGTCTCGGACTCGGCGCCGGTGATCTCCTCTGGTGGCCGGCGTCGACGTACACGCGGAAGGAAATCGTCCAGCGGCTGCGGTTCATCAAGCCAGCCACGTCGTTTCGCTCGGCGTATGCGTACGACAACGTGTTGTACCAGGTCGCTGGTGAACTGATCGAGGCGGTGAGCGGGCAGCGGTGGGAGGAGTTCATGACGTCGCGGATCCTCGCGAAGGTGGGGATGACGCAGAGCAACGTCAGCCACGCCGACATGTCCGGTCCGGACGTGGCGACGACGCACGCCGAGGTCAATGGTGTGGTGCGTCCGATCGCGCCGTTCACCGGGGAGAGCACCAACCCGGCCGGTGGGATCAACGCGACCGCCGAGGACATGGCGAAGTGGATGATCGTCCAGCTCGACTCGGGGAAGCTCGCGGGGGGCGTGCACCTGTTCGGCCCGGCGACCGCTCGGGAACTGTGGCGCATCGTCACGCCGCTCACTGCCAACCCGCCACCAGCCGAGCTGGCGTGGACGCGCGCCAACTTCCGCGGCTACGCGTTAGGCGTCAACGTCACCGAGTACCAGGGCCGAAAGATCCTGACCCACACCGGCGGCTTGCCGGGCTACGTGTCGCAGGTGACGATGCTTCCCGAACTGCGGTTAGGCATCGCCGTCCTGACGAACCAGGAATCGAGTGCCGCGTTCCAGTCGATCACGTCGCGGGTGATCGACGGCTATCTCGGGCTTCCGCCGCACGACTATCCGGCGATCTTCGCGAAGCTCGAACAGGCGGCACTAGCCGAGGTGCGCGCCGCGGACGCAGCCGCGGTCGTCCGCCGGGATTCGACGTCCGGTCCGTCGCTGCCGCCGGCCAGTTATGCGGGCACCTACACCGATGCGTGGTACGGCGACGTGACGATCACAGCGGAGCAGGGCAAGCTCGTGATGCGATTCTCGCACACCCCCGGTCTCGTCGCGGATCTCGTGCACTGGCAGCACGACACCTTCGTCGCCCGCTGGCGCGATCGCGAGCTGCGGGCCGACGCATACGTGACCTTCGCGCTGAATCCTGACGGGACGATCGAGCAGGTGAAGATGGCAGCGGTGTCCCCGCTCACCGATTTCAGCTTCGACTTTCAGGATCTCCTGCTCGTTCCGGCGCGGGTGCGCTGAGCGTCCGCGCGCCGGGCGCTCCGAATCGGGCGGGCAGGGCGTAGATTGCGCAGACGTCCTGCACCCTTTCCACAGCCCATGCGCCTGCTGTACTCGTATCTCCGCAATTACTGGAAGCTGGTGGTCCTCGCGCTCTCTCTCGCGGCGGTCAACCAGGTCTTCTCGCTGCTCGATCCGCTGATCTTCCGTCACGTCATCGACTCGTACGCGACGCAGCGCGCGAAGTACTCGGTCGGGCAGTTCCTGCACGGGGTGCTTCTCCTGCTCGCCGCCGCGGTCGGCGTTGCCTTCGTATCGCGGGTCGCCAAGAACTTCCAGGACTACGTCGTCAACCTGATCGTCCAGCAGCTTGGCGCCCGGCTGTACTCCGACGGCATCCGCCACTCGCTGTCGCTTCCCTACTCGGCGTTCGAGGACCAGCGCAGCGGCGAAACGTTAGGCAAGCTGCAGAAGGTCCGCTCCGACGTCGAGCGGTTTATCGCAGCCGCGGTGAATGTCGTCTTCACGACGCTGGTCGGCGTGGTCTTCGTGATGATCTATGCCTTCACCGTCCATTGGATCATCGCCCCCGCGTTCCTGCTGACGGTGCCCGTCCTCGGCATCCTCAGCTCCGTACTCAGCCGGAAGATCAAGACGATCCAGAAGGTCATCGTCGCCGAGACGACGGCGCTGGCGGGCGCGACGACCGAGTCGCTGCGCAACATCGAGCTGGTGAAGAGCCTCGGACTGGCCGATCAGGAGGTCGCGCGACTCAACGGCACGACGCAGAAGATCCTCAAGCTCGAGCTGAAAAAGGTGCGCTACCTGCGGAGTCTCAGCTTCATCCAGGGCACCGCGGTCAACGCGCTTCGCACGGGCATCCTCTTCCTGATGCTCTACCTGATCTTCATCGGCCAGATCAGCGTCGGACAGTTCTTCTCGCTGCTGATCTATTCATTCTTCATCTTCGGGCCGCTGCAGGAGCTGGGCAACGTCATCAACATCTATCGGGAGACTGAGGCATCGCTGGCAAACTTCGAGGCGATCCTCGCCATCCCGCCCGATCCGAAGCCCATCAACCCTGTGCCGATCGACGACCTGACCGCACTCGAATTCGATGACGTTGCCTTCCGCCACCAGACCGCGAGCACACCGGCGCTGCAGGGAGTGTCGTTCAAGGTGGTGCGCGGCCAGACCATCGCGTTCGTCGGACCGTCAGGCGCGGGGAAGACGACGCTGGTCAAGCTGCTGGTCGGGTTGTACCAGCCGCAGTCGGGACGGATCCTCTATGACGGCCACTCCAGCGACACGGTCGATCTCGACCGGCTGCGCGAGCGTGTCGGGCTCGTTTCGCAGGACTCGCAGCTCTTCTCGGGGACGATTCGCGAGAACCTGCTCTTTGTGAGCCCGAATGCGACCGATGAGGAATGCCTGGCGGTGCTGCATCAGTCCGCGATGGATCCGCTGTTGGCCCGCGCCGACAAGGGGCTCGACACCGTGATCGGCGAAGGTGGCGTGAAGGTGTCGGGGGGCGAGAAGCAGCGCCTCTCCATTGCGCGTGCACTGCTCCGGCGTCCCCACCTGCTGGTCTTCGATGAGGCGACGTCGTCACTCGACTCGATCACCGAAGAATCGGTGACGGCGACGATCCGCGACGTTGCCACCGGTCGCGACTCGATCACCATCCTGATCGCGCATCGCCTGTCGACGGTGATGCACGCTGACCGGATCTTCGTGCTCGAACAGGGCCGCATCTCCGAGGCAGGCCGCCACACCGAATTGCTCGAGAGGAAGGGACTGTACTACGCGATGTGGCGCCAGCAGATCGGTGAGCGCCGTCTCGATGCGCCGGGCACACCCGCCGGCAACGGAATGCACGCCGGGAAGGTCGGGGTCGGGGTGTAAAAGTGCGCACGGCTGCTCGCAGCGGTGGAATGGCACTTGCCTCCAAGTCCGGGCCGTCTCGCGTCACGCCTTGCCGGATGCCGGGCGCGACCGTCCGAAAACCCCTCCTTCCCGATGGATTCACTGCACCTGACCCTCTACGTCGCTGGCGACACCGCTCGCTCGCGGCAAGCCATGGCGAATCTCGAGCGCATCTGCGCCGAGCTTCTTGGCGGGAGAGCCAGGTGCGCGACGGTCGACGTTCTCGACAGCCCCGAACTGGCTGACGCGGAGCGCATCCTCACGACGCCGACACTGATTCGGGAATCCCCGATCCCGCGTCGTCGGGTGACCGGCGACCTGTCGGACGTACAGCGCGTCCTCTCGGCGCTTGGCTTCAACTCGATTGATCAATGAGCCGCAACGGTACGCAGTCCCGGGGACTCGCGACAGTTCCGAAGACGCCCACTGGAATCGCCGGCTTTGATCCCATCGCCGAAGGCGGACTTCCGCGCGAACGCGCGACGTTGATCGCCGGTACCGCGGGCAGCGCGAAAACCGTGTTTGCGGTCAACTACCTCGCCGCCGGAATCATGCAGTTCGGCGAGAACGGCGTCTTCGTCACCTTCGAGGACAGCGTCATCGACGTCCGCAAGAATGTGCAGGGTTTCGGCTGGGACATTGCACAGTGGGAGACGGAGGGCAAGTGGGCGTTCGTCGACGCGTCTCCCGACTCTGATGGTCCGATTGCGGTGGTCGGCGACTACGACCTCGGCGGGCTGCTCGCGCGCATCCAGCACGCGATGAAAAAAGTCGGAGCGAAGCGGGTGGTGCTCGACTCGCTCAACGCGCTGTTCGTGCAGTTCAAGGAGCACGCGCTGCTCCGCGCCGAGCTGTTCCGGATCATGTCGACGTTGAAGCAGGCCGGCGTCACCATCGTGTTCACCGGGGAGCGCACGGAGGAGTACGGCGAGGTTACGCGTTATGGCATCGAAGAATTCGTGGCCGACAACGTCGTCATCCTCCGCAACATCCTCGACGAGGAGCGGCGCCGGCGCACGGTCGAAATTCTCAAGATGCGCGGTACCAGCCACCAACGCGGTGAGTTTCCGTTCACCATCACCTCGCGCGACGGCATCGTCGTCATTCCGCTCTCGCGGATCGAGTTGACGCAAAGCTCCTCGACGGTGCGCATTTCGTCCGGTCTCGCTGCGCTCGACAAGATGTGCGGCGGTGGATTCTTCCGCGATTCGGTGATCCTCGCCTCGGGCGCGAGTGGCACCGGCAAGACGCTGCTCGTCACACAGTTCATGAGCGGCGGCTTCAAGGCGAAGGAGCGGACTCTGCTCTTCGCCTTCGAGGAGAGCAAGGATCAGCTGTTCCGGAACGCCGCGGCGTGGGGAATGGATTTCGCCGCGATGGAAAAGAAGGAGCGCCTGATGGTGGTCAATCGCTACCCGCACGCGATGGCGATGGAAGATCACCTGGTCGAGATGACGCAGCTCATCGAGGACTTCAAGCCGAATCGTGTCGCGGTGGATTCGCTCTCTGCGCTCGAGCGGGTCTCGTCGGTTCGCGGCTTCCGCGAATTCGTCATCGCGCTGACGTCAACGCTGAAGAAGAAGGAGACAGCTGGGCTGTTCACGTCGACGTCGCCGTCGCTGCTCGGTGGAACGTCGGTCACCGAGAAGCACATCTCGACGCTGACCGATTCGATCATCCTGCTGCGCTACGTCGAGGCATTCGGGACGATGCGCCGTGCACTCGTCGTGTTGAAGATGCGCGGATCGCATCACGACGCCGACATTCGCGAGTACACGATCGACGGAAAGGGGATGCACATCGGCGAACCGTTCCGCCTCGCCAGTGGCGTCCTGTCTGGCAATACCGTCTTCCACGAAGCCTAGGCTGCCGGCTGATGGACGACAGCGAGATGGCGAGCAACCTGCCACAGCGCGACGAGATGACGACCGGGCGCGAGCGCCGGAAGAACGACCGCCGCTCCGCGTCGCCGGCATCGATCCTCCGGCAGATTGTTGAGCGGCTGCCAGACGGCGTGGTCATCGTCAGCGAGACGGGCAGCATTCGTTTCGCCAATCCCGCCGCCGAACAACTCTTTGGTCGAAGCGCACGCGACCTGGTCGGCGTCGAATTCGGCTACCCGCTCGCCGCCGGCGAGCACACCGAGATCGAAGTCGTCCGCCGCAGCGGGGCGGTGAGCGTCGCTGAGTTGCGGCTCGTCCGCATCGAGTGGGAAGGAGAGCCGGCGTCGCTCGTGTCGCTCCGTGACGTCACCGATCGGCGTGAAGCGGACGAGCGCGCGCGGCAGCTGCTCGAGGAACAACAAAAGCGGGTCGAGGCGGAAGCGTCGAGTCAGGCCAAGTCGGAATTCCTCGCCATGATGTCGCACGAGCTGCGGACGCCGCTCAACGCGATCCTCGGTTACTCCGAGCTGCTCGACCTCGGGCTGGCCGGCCCGGTCACCGATGCGCAGCGGCAGCAGCTCCGCCGCATCGGGGCGAGCGGACGCCACCTGCTCGGACTGGTCAATGAGGTGCTCGATCTCGCCCGCGTCGAGGCCGGCCGCCTCACGGTTCGCCACGACGTGCGCTCGCTCGTCTCGGTCGTCGAGGCGGCCCTCGTGATCACTGCACCGCTGGCCGAGGAGCGCGGGCTGTCGATCCATCCGCCAGGCGAAGCGTTAGGCGGACTAATCTTCGTCGGCGACGAGGAGCGGGCCCGCCAGATCCTCGTCCACCTGTTGTCCAACGCGGCGAAGTTTACGCCGAGTGGCGGCTCGATCTCGGTCGAGGCGGAAGGGGGGGTAATGCCACCGCCTCACGCTCGCGTCCAGGAGGGCGATCGCTGGCTGTCGATCTGCGTGACCGACACCGGCGTCGGCATCGCCCCCGACAAGATGGAAGCGATCTTCGCGCCCTTCGTGCAGGTGCAGGGGGGACACACTCGCGGCCGCGATGGCAGCGGCCTTGGCCTGACGATCAGCCGTCGCCTCGCCCGGCTGATGGGTGGCGACATCACCGTCACCAGTAGCGCCGGATCGGGGTCGACGTTCACGCTCTGGCTCCCCGCGGCTGGCGAGGCACAGTACGCCGATGTGCGGCCCTCGATGCCCGGGCTTGCCGGGCGCGAGCCGCAGGTGCAGGGACTTACCGAGGTGGGCGAAGCGTTGCTTCGCGAGACGGACGCGGTCGTCGACGAAGTCGTCGCTCGGCTCCGCCAGGAGCCGCTGATGCCGGCGGCGAAATCGCTCCGCTACACGCAGCTCGCCGACCACATGACGACGCTGATCGCCGACATCGCCGGGGCGCTGGTCATTCTCGAGGACGCTCACGGCGAGCCGTCGCCCCTGCTGGTGGACGCCGGCGAGATCCAGCGCTTCGTCGCCGAGCGTCACGGAATCCAGCGGGCGCGACTCGGCTGGACGAGGGAGGCGCTGGTGCGTGAGTTCGTCGTCATGCGCGAGGAAATTGGCTATGCGGTCGGTCGCGCCTTTCCCGGTGAGAGTGCGGGCCGGGTGAGCGAGGCGCTCGCGCTGATCGAGCGCCAGGCCGAGCAGGCGGAGCTCGCAAGCATCCAGGCACTGGAGCGCACGGCGCGCGACGGATCTGAGCCGCGGAACTGACCGCTGCACTGGATCGCGTTAGATTACGGAATGCCCATCGTGAACTTCGACTCGCTTCCGGACGACGCCCGCGTCTGGGTGTTCGGCAGCGACCGCCCGCTCGACCCTGGCGCCACGAAGCGCCTGCTCGCCGTCGTCGACGCGCACCTCGCGCAGTGGGCAGCGCACGGTGCGCCGCTCACCTCGGCGCGCGACTGGCGCGACGATCGGTTCCTGACGGTCGCGGTCGACCAGCGCACGGCTGGCGCATCGGGCTGCTCGATCGACGCGCTGTTCCGGCAGCTGCAGACGCTCGAGCGCGAGCTCGGGCTGTCGATTGTCGGCGGTGGCCGCGTGTTCCATCGCGACGCCGCCGGCGCCATCCAGTCGACCGACCGTACCGCGTTCGCCGCCCTCGCTGAGCGCGGCGCGGTGACGGCGGAGACGCGGGTCTATGACCCGACCGTCCAGACGTTAGGCGCCTGGCGACGGGGCTTCGAGCTGCGGGCTAGCCAGTCGTGGCATGGGGCGCTGATGCCGACGGCGAGCGAGAAGCGGTAAGCGTCGACGGCTGGTGGCTTGCCGCTTACTGCGCCTTCGCGCCTAACGGCGCGACAACAGCGCCGGCGCCGGCGTCGAATTCCTTCGCGGCTTCCTCGGCGCCCTTGAAGCCGATCTTGCTGTGCGTGCCGTCGCAGAACGGCTTCTTCGTCGATGCGCCGCAACGGCAAAGCGTCATCGCCTTGCCCGGCTTCAAAGTGTAGGGGATCGCGTTACCCTCGTGGTCGATCAGGTTGAATTCCCCTTCGACGACATATGGGCCATCCTTGCGGACCTTGATCGTGACGGACATCCAGTAGCTCCTGCTGTGGTGTGTTCGGTGTCGCGACTGGCTTGTCAGGCGCGGAGAAAGTCGGCCTGCCAGTTGATGATTGCCCGCTTGACCTCGTCGCCATTCTTCAATTCACCGGCGAGGCAGCGCTCGACCAGCGAAACCAGCTCCGCGTCGGACGCGAACCGCAGCCCGACCAGCTGCGACATCCTCAACTCGACGATCCGGGGACGCATCGACTCGGGCAGCAGCGCAACGAGCCGCAGCCGCTGCTCGAGCCGGATGACCCGGTTCTGCACGATGAGGACCATCGTTCGTGCAGCGAGCAATGAAGCGCCGACGCCGAGCGCGAATATGAACGACCAGATCGTCGCCTTGCCCGGTGCCCGGAACGCCACAATCGCGGTGTAGACAATGTTGAGCGCGAGGATCGGAGCGGCGAAATAATGGAACAACGGAAAGACTCGGCGATGATTCGCGTATGTCTGCGTCCGAATGGCGCTCATATCCTTTGGGGTGGCGAGGAAGATGCGGCGAGCCGTCACGAGTGCGCTGCGATCGCGTCCGCGGCGTTGCGCTTCAGCCGCTGCACCATGGCCATCAATCCAGCTTCGCGCGCCGCGAGTCCGATGCCCTCCATGACCTGCCGGACAAAATCATCGGGGATCGCCAGCGTGGTCTCTGCTGGCTGACCATTCACCGCTCCGAAGAGGATGGCCAGGAACGCAGCGATGGTCGGGCTCTGCCGGGGATTGAGATCCGCGTAGAACGACAGCTTGCCGTCACGAAACTCCGGGAACACATCAACCCGTGTCTGGCATTCTGGTACGGTGAACGCTGCGCGGTCGAGTTCACGAAAGCGCTCGGGAAGTGGTTCGAGCTTTTTCGCGTACGCCAGCAACGCCTGCATCTTCTCCTCGCGCTCCATGGCGCGAAATTGGCGAAGAACGCGATCGACGGATGACGGCAGCGACGACATGACGGAAAGCTACACGGTGAGCACGAACCCGAAGCGCGACACCTACCCAGTGGAGAACGAGTAATGCCAACACGCAATGCGACGGCGGTCTGGAGTGGCGGCCTGAAGTCAGGGAAGGGCGAGTTCAATGGCGAGAGCGGCGTGATCAAGGGCGCCTACTCGTTCAACACCCGCTTCGGAGAGGAGAAGGGCACCAACCCGGAAGAGCTCCTCGCCGCGGCCGAAGCTGCCTGCTTCAGCATGGCGCTCAGCGGCGGTCTCGAGCAGAACGGAACCCCACCGCAGCGGATCGAGACGAAGGCCGCCTGCACCGTCGCCCAGGTCGGCGCCGGGTTCAAGATCACCACGATCAAGCTCGACGTGCGGGCCACCGTCCCCAACCTCGACGCAGCAAAGTTCAAGGAAATCGCCGAGACCACCAAGAAGAACTGCCCGGTCTCGGTCGCCCTTGCCGGCGTCGACATCCAGCTCAACGCGCAACTCGGTTGACCGCGGCGGGGGGGGGGCCGGCCGCGCCGCCGGGGGGGGGGGGGGCGGGGGGCCGCGCAAACAACGACAGACCCCCCGCGGGGGGGGGGGG
>JANMBU010000076.1:0-30660 GCA_031360575.1 Gemmatimonadaceae bacterium | reverse complement strand
ATCTCTACGTGCGCTCGGAGCTCTCGCTGATGCGTTCGGCGGTCGCCACTGGATCTAGCCACCACAGAGAAGAGCCGCCGCGACGATCGTCGCGGCGGCTCTTTCGCGATTGATAGAGGGGGCGGCGGAGCAGCGCCCGGGCAGCGGTTGAATGTAGGCCAAGTACTGATTGAACCACCGAGAACTACCGTGGCGTTCGACGGCTCGCGATCGCACGCAGGCAACGAGCTTTTTGGGCGCGCGCGGGGAGAGACATACTCTCCACGCGTGCCCCAAAGCTGTCATCGCCCGGTCATCCCGAGACTCGCCTTCGCGGCGGTTCTCGGTGGTTCACCGGGCGTGTACGCACCAGCGCAGAACGACGGTGCCAGCGACCGTTCCCTCGCCGCGCTCAATCAGCAGCGGCTCGAACTCCGGGTTGAGGGAGAGCAACTCGATCGACGCGGGGCTGACGCGGCCGACGCGCTTGACCACGTAGCCGTCATCGGGACGGCGGGCGACGACGATCGCGTCGCGGGCGATCTCGGAACCGATGCGGATGAGGACGACGTCGTCGGAGTGGAGCAGCGGGAGCATGCTGTCACCCTTGACCGTCAACGCGACGTAGCGGCCGCGCGGAAGGTCGTCGGGAATCGCGATCCAACTGTCGCACGGTTCGTCCCACAGCGCGCGACCAACTCCAGCGGCGATCCCGAGCTCGAGCCGAGGAGCGAAGCCGGCGTCGGAGGCGGCGGTGAGCACATGAGAGAGCGCGCCGACGACGAGTGGCGAGCAGGTGGCCGGGCTTGCCGTCAGGCAGCGGACACCGAAGCGAGCGCCCAACGTTCCGGCAACGAGGCGCCGGGCGCGGGCATCGGCACGCAGCTCGGCGGCAGCTGTTGGACGCCGGCGCGATCGGAGCTCGGCAGCCTGCCATTCGAGGAATCGGGGGTCGGGATCGAGCACTCGTTCGGCGAGAGCGCCGGCGAGCGCGATGAGTGTGTCGGTCTCGTGGTCGCGCGCGTCGTCGCGCGGAGGCTGGGAGATCGAGGGTGGTGGCTGATCAATCATTGGTCCGATCCGGAGGAGGAGGAACCTCGGTGGCCTTCGTGGGCGTGAGCGCGCGCGGCGGACGAATCAGCGCGGAAGGGCGGCATCCGCGCGGTGAGGGGGCCGGCGCGAGTAAACAACGTCGAGAGCACGCGCCGCTCCGCGTCGCTGCACGATACGAGGTGAAGGTCAGCGCGCGCGCGAAGCCGGGTGCGCAGTCGCTCGACACGCTTGCCAACGGCGGCGTATCCGATGCCGAGCCAGCTCGCGATCTCGCGATACGGCACGTGATGACTCACCCAGACGAGGAGAAGTCGATCGTCATCGCCAAGATCATCGAAGAGAACCGAGGCGAGTGCAGCGACCGCGCGCGAGGGACGCGGCGGTTCCCAGGCGGGACCGGCGCTCGCACGTTGCGACGACTCGGAGCAGAGCGCGTCATCGGCGTTCGCGGCTCCACGGTCTGCCGACTCGCGAACGCGCAGCACGCCGCGTGCAGCCCGTCGCGTGTTGAAGATCCGGTTGCGCAGTGCTCTCACGAGGTAGGCGGGTACGGAGCGAGGCGCTGTACCGTTAGGCGCAAGCAGCGCGAGCGCCGTGTCCTCGAGCGTCTCACCAACCAGGTCGTCGCGTTCCTCGCCGCTGGCGCCGAGCCGGTATGCGTGGTGCTCGAGCAGCGGCTCGAAGCGCACGAGGAATTCGCGAAGCGCGCCTTCGTCGCCGCGACGCATCGCTTCGATCAGCGCGGCGTCGGCGAGTGCGCGCGCGTGCAGTGTCGGCCGGTGCTCATCGCTCGCGCGGAACATGGTCATGAGCAGTCGGCCGAAGATGCCAACCAGGCGACCGTCCCAGGCAGGCCGCGCGCGGTCGCTGAACGAGTCATCGATTGGAGGCGTAGGGAAGGAGTAGACTATACCGAATAAACACCGAAATCAAGGGAGAAAAAAATGGGCTCGTCGGTCATCGGGGAGCGCGATCGGTCGTGCCGCCAATGGTCGACCCTCGGGCCCGGGCGGGCGGCGCGGGCGGCGTAGCCGCCGGCACCCCGGGTCGCGTCGGGAGGACGACTCGCTCAACCACCGCACTGCCGCGCCCCAACGGGGCGCGTTCGATCTCGAGTGCGGCCACGCGCGCGTTCAATGCGTCGACTGTGGCGCCGATCTGGAGGACATAGCGGACGGGCACATAAAGCGTGTAAATCAGTCCAACGGCGGTGGCGACGCTGGTCAGCGCGCGCGGAGTAATCAACCAGCCGTGGTCATCATCGATCGGGGGAGCATTGCGTCGAGGCATCTTGTTCTCGCGTTCGGGTTCACCGATAAGACACGAGGCGATGACATCGGACGCCGCCGTTGCTCACCGCGAACGGCTAATGGCTAGCAGCTCGTTGCGTGCTCACGTCCCCTCGAAATCCAGCGCCAGATCGAGCGCCGGCGCCGAGTGGGTGAGCGCGCCGACCGAGATCCAGTCGACGCCGGTCTCGGCGATCGCGCGCACGCGGTCGCGGGTGACGCCGCCGGACGCCTCGATGGTCGCCTTCCGGGTGACGGCCTTCACGCAGGCGCGCATTTCGTCGAGCGACATGTTGTCGAGCATGATGATGTCGGCGCCGGCGGCGACTGCACGCTCGACCTGCTCGAGGCGGTCGCACTCGACCTCGACCCGCGTCCCTAACGGCGCGAGCTCACGGGCGCGGCTGATCGCCAGCGCGATGTCGCCGTCGACCGCGGCAAGGTGATTGTCCTTGATCAGCACCGAACTGGCGAGGTTCATCCGGTGATTCTTCCCGCCCCCGGCGCGGACCGCGTACTTCTCGAGGCGCCTCCAGCCTGGCGTCGTCTTCCGGGTGTCGAGGATCTTTGCACGGGTGCCGGCGATCGCGTCGACGTACATGCGGGTCAGCGAGGCGATTCCGGACAGGCGCTGCATGAAGTTCAGCGCAACGCGCTCGGCGCTGAGCAGTGCGCGCGCCTTCCCGGTGAGGAAGAAGACGGGGGTGGCTTCTCCGACGCGCGCACCGTCCTCGGCGTCGACTCGCACCGTCACCGATTCGTCGAGTTGATGAAACGCCTCGATCGCCAGGGCGGCACCGGCGATCACTCCTTTCTGGCGAGCGACGAGGGTGGCGTGGGTTCGGCGATCGGAGCGCACGGTGGCGATCGTCGTCACGTCCTGGAACGCGCCGTCCTCATCGAGTGCGACGCGGACGAGAGATCGCGTCTCTTCGCTCGAGAGCGGGAAGAGTAAACCTTCTTCATGGCCCACCGCGCGAATCGAACGCGGTGTCACGACGTGACGCGGGGTTCCTTCCGGCTCGTGCGACATCGTCATGTGCGCCTCACTCTCCAGGGTCGAACATCTCCGGCACGGGCGATAGCGGGGGTCCGCCCTTTCCGCCAATCGCGATCATGCGTTCGATCGCGCGGCGGGCGCGGCGAGCCACGTCCTCGGGTACGGTGATGCGGTGCTCCAGATTCTGCAACGATCGCAGCACCTTTGGAAGCGTGGTCACCTTCATGTACGCGCAGACCGCGCGCTCATTTGCGGCGAAGAATGTCTTCGTCGGATTTTCGCGACGGAGCCGATGAAGGATCCCGACCTCGGTCGCGACGATGAATTCGTCAGCGGAAGATTCGGCCGGACGGCGCATCATTCCCTCAGTCGACAGAATCCTTACCCCGTCGGCATCCACCGTTCCCGCGCTCACCGATTCGAGCACGCTGGTCGAGCAGCCGCACTCGGGATGGATCAGGAACTCGGCGCCAGGATGATTCTTCCGCTGCTGCGTGATGTGCTCGGGATCGATTCCGGCATGCACGTGACACTCACCCATCCAGACGTGGATATTCTGCCGTCCCGTCACGCGTCTGACGTGCGCGCCGAGGAACATGTCGGGGCAGAAGAGGATCTCCTTGTCGGCGGGAATCGCCTGGATGATCTCGACCGCATTACCCGAGGTGCAGCAGTAGTCGGTCTCTGCCTTCACCTCGGCGGTGGTGTTGACATAGGAGACAACGACCGCGCCCGGATACTCGGATTTCCAGGCGCGGAGCTGCGACGCGTCGATCGTCGAGGCGAGCGAGCAGCCGGCGGCCATGTCAGGCAGGAGCACTTTCTTCTGCGGCGAGAGGATCGCCGCCGTCTCGGCCATGAAGTGCACGCCACAGAAGACGATGACGTCGGCGTCGGTCTTTGCCGCCTCGCGCGAGAGACCAAGCGAGTCTCCGACAAAATCGGCGACGTCCTGCACCTCGGGGCGCTCGTAGTTGTGCGCGAGGATGACGGCGTCGCGCTCGCGGGCGACCCGGCGAATCTCGTCGTGCAGCTCGGCGAATCGGGGCTCAGGCTGAACGGGCATGCGTAACAATATCCGGTGTCGCTTGCTGGTGCGACCCGGGCGCGCCATCTTCGGACACAGTACGGTCCGCTGTTTCAGCGATCCCCCCAAAAGCCTCGGAGATATGCGCCCCGTTCACCTGTTGTACGCCGCCGCCTGCACGCTGGCGACTGCCGCCACGCTGCTGCGCCCCGCCCCGCTCGCCGCCCAATCACAGGCGACCACTGGTGTCATCAGAGGCGTCGTCACCGACTCGGCCGGTGAGCCGATCGCGCTGGCGACGGTGACGCTCAGAAACCTCGAGACGAATTTCCAGCGGACGCTGACGGCGAGCGAGCGTGGCGTGTACGTCGCGCCGCTGCTGCCGCTCGGCAGCTACGAAGTCGGCGCGCGGCGGATCGGCTATCGTCCGGCGCTGCGGCGAGGCTTCGTGCTTCGCGTCGGTCAAACGATCGATGCGCCGATTATCCTGGCGCGACAGGCGAACGAGCTGGCGGCCATCGCGGTGACCGGTCAGGCACCACAGATCGACGTTGGGCGAGTCGAGTCGTCGACGCGCATTCCCGAGGAGGTCGTCAGCGGGTTGCCGAACAACGGGCGCAACTACCTCAACCTGACGCTGCTCACGCCCAACGTTGCGCTGACGCAGGGGCCGGACGGTGACGAGTTGAGCGTCGGCGGGCAGCGAGGGATCCACAACAACGTCTCGGTGGACGGCGCCGACTTCAACAACCCCTTCTTCGGCGAGCAGCGCGGCGGCCAGCGTCCGGCGTTCACCTTCAACCTCGACGCGGTACAGGAAGTCGTCGTCGTGTCACAGGGAGCGAATCCGGAGTTCGGTCGGTCGGGTGGCGGCTTCGTCAACGTCATCACGAAGTCGGGGACGAACGAGTTGAAGGGAACGCTGCACTACTATGGCAAGTACGATGCGCTGGCGTCCGACCCGAAGCACGGGGCGAGCAGCTACACCCCGGATTTCCGGCAGAACCAGTTCGGCTTCACGTTAGGCGGCCCGATCGTCAAGGACAAGGCGTTCTTCTTCGTCGCTTACGACCAGCAGCTGTTCACGGAGACGAAACAGACGACGCGCCCCGGCGGTGCGCTGCTTTCGGAGCTGAAGTCGTACACTGACACCGCGTTCAGCGGTGCACTGCGCGGTGATTTCGGGCCGATCACGCGTACCAACGACGCAAACGCGCTGCTCGCCAAGTTCGACGTCCGGTTGAACGAGAACAACAACTTCTCGCTCAAGTACAACTACACGAACTCGAAGCAGCAGAACGGCACATTCGACGTCGACACGTGGGGACGGAGCGCGAACGCGCTCGAGAAAGACTACTCGAACGCGGTGAATGGCAGCTTGTCGTCGCAGTTGTCGTCGGTCCTGTCGAACGAGCTGCGCTTCCAGTTCGCCCGTGAGGATCGTCCGCGTCCGTATTCCGGACCGATCAACCCGGCGACCGGGCGGCCTTTCCCCGACACGGGGATGGATTTCGGATACGGGTTCCGCTTCGGGATGCCGTTCTTCATTCCGGTCAAGGACCACGACACGCGCATCCAGGTGCTCGACAACGTGTCGTTCGTGCAGGGCAATCACCTCTTCAAGCTGGGCGGCGAGGTGAACAAGACGCAGACGCAGCAGACGTTCGTCGGCTTCGCCAACGGTCGCTACATCTTCAATAGCGTGCGGGGCTTCGAAAATTTCCGCCGCTTCGGGAGTGGTTACGTGGAGTGCCACAACGCGACGACGAACCGCGACACGACGAGCACGAGCGGAGCCTGCCCAGCCACCTACGCGATCACCGGCCCGGTACTGCTCTATCTCCAGCAGGCGGGCGTCGGTGGACGTTCGGTCGAGGACGCGGGCACGCAGACGATCGACCAGAAGGATCTCGCCCTCTTCATTCAGGACAGTTGGAAGGCGAGCACGAACCTGACGGTCGACTACGGGCTGCGCTGGGAGGCGCAGATCGAGCCCGACCCGATCACGCCGCCGAGCCAGGTGTTCTTCAAGGATCTCATCGGGCGGACGATCACGAACTCGAAGGGATCGTTCACCTTCCCGTCGGACGGCACGATCCCCTCCGACAGGAAGATGTTCCAGCCACGGTTAGGCATCGCCTGGGACGTCGCTGGCAACGGGCTCACGGTCATGCGCGCCAGCACTGGACTGTATTACGCGCGAATTCCGGGATTGAACCTGGCGAGCGCGCGCAGCACCAACGGTTCGATCGGGCAGACGATCTTCCGCAACAGCGCGCTGACCGGGATCCTCGGCCCGGTGCCGGCGTATGGGCAGCTGCTCCCTGCACCATCGGGTGCGCCGTTCCGCCCTGACGTGTTCGTCTTCGACAAGGACTTCCGCAACCCGCGGACGTGGAGCTCGACGGTCGGAATCGAGCATGCACTGAATGCTGACGCGTTGCCGGGGCTCGTCGCCGAGGTGAGCGCGACGTACGCGTCGACCGACTACCTGACGCGGTTCGTCAACCGCAATGATGCGGTGTTCGGCAGTCCGTTCAGTGACGCGCTGGCCGGTGGGAATGGCGTCGGCACGCTGACGACCGTGGAGTCGAGCGCCAAGTCGCGCTATGCAGGCGTCACGTTAGGCCTGAAACGGATGCTGGTCACCAGCCCGGTGCAGTTCCAGGCGAACTACACCCTGTCGTACGACAAGGCGGACGACGACAACGAGCGCGATCCATTTTCCTTCCGCTACGTGCGGCCGGACCGGCTGGACCGCGAGTACAACTGGAGCGACCGCGACCAGCGGCACCGCTTCAATGGCTGGCTGCTGGCGAAGCTTCCCGGCCAGTTCTCGCTCAACAACCGCGTCAGCGCGTACTCGGCGCAGCCGACGTCGGAAGGGTGCGGCGCGAACAACCAGCCGACTGGACGAGTTCCGAACTTCACCGAGTCCCGGACTTGCCCGAACGGATCGATCCTCAAGCGCAACACGATCCGGCGTGACAATGCGTTCGTTTCGTGGGACCTGCGGATCTCGCGGCCCTTCCAGGTGAGCGCGCGTGGCCGGCTCGAGGCAATCGTCGAGATCTTCAACGTGCTGAACCGCGACAACTTCCGGGATCCGTCGGCGGTGTCGCCGCTGTTCAACTTCGACGGCACGATCCGCAGCGGATTCGGTGACCCGCGTCAGGTACAGGCGGGGCTGCGCTACCTGTTCTGACCGGCGGATGTTCCGCCTAACGGCAGCGTGAACGGCGACGGGCCACGCGATAGTTGCGTGGCCCGTCGTGCAGGCGGTGGTCAGTTCGACGCAAGCTCGGCGGCGACCCAGGCGATGGTCGAACCTTCGGGGAATCGCCTGAAATCGACGCCGGTGGCGAAGCGGCGGATGTCCTCGCACGTATAGGCAGCAGGTGCGCCGTCGGCGATCGCAAGGTGGAAGAGGAGACCGGGTCTCGACGCGAACACGACGTCAACTGCGCACTGGTCGCGACGCCAGGTCGGCACGCCGTAGGAACGTTGCGCGTCGGCGAGTAGCGACCTATGCCCGATGCCCTCAGCGGTGCGGGCTCCATCGAGCGCGGTGATGCGAGTGACGACCGCTTCCGGGATGACTCCGCTCGCGTCGATCAGGAGCAGGGCGCCATCCATCTTCACCGCGACCGCGGGCAGATACTTGCCGTCTTCCCAGTGCCAGAGTTGCACCAGCCGTCTGCAGGCACCAAAGAGATTGGCCAGCGGTTGTCCCGGGTAGAACGGACCGACTGAATCCGCCGCCACGATGGGAACGAGCGCGCCGCAGGCACGGACGACTCCACGCAGCCGCGCCGGCAACGCACCGTCGCGATCGGTGGACATCATGTTGGTGTCGGCGGGCCACGGAGGGATCTCGGTGACGTAGGGTGCGGGCGGTGCGGCGGGCATTGCCGCCGGTACGTCGGCGGTCGCGGCCGCCTTGTTGGTTGCCGGCGCGTCCGATCGGCTCCCGCCAGCCGAGCAGGCGGCCGCGCAAATCACCGCGAAGACGGCGAGCACCGTGGATCGCCGCAGGGACATGACGTTAGGCCTCACGTCGCGCATCGGCGGTCACCATTCGATGTGCTTGCCCCGCCAGACGCTGCGCGCGCGGGGAAAGTCGCTCCGGAAATGGCCGCCGCGCGATTCCTTGCGAAGCAGTGCACCCTCGGCGATCAGTCGAGACGTCTGCACCATGTTCCGTTCCTCGGTCGCGCCTTCCGGCAACCGGTCCTCGATCTCGTCGAGCCGGACGATGCACTTGCGCAGGCCGCTCGCCGTGCGCGAGATGCCGGCGTGGTCCCACATCAGCGTGCGAATCTGGCCGGCCGCCACCTGCGCGGCGCCGCGATCGCTGAGCACAGGGACACGCCAGTCGCCGCGCGGCGGCTCGCTCGGGAGCGGCGCGGTGTCCTGCATGTCGCGCGCGACGCGCTCGGCGAAGACGAGCCCCTCGAGCAGCGAGTTCGACGCGAGCCGGTTGGCGCCGTGGACCCCCGTCCGCGCAACCTCACCGCAGGCGTAGAGGCGCGGCACGTTCGAGCGTCCGGCGAGGTCGGTGACGATGCCCCCCATCATGTAATGCGCGGCCGGCGTCACCGGGATGAGATCCTTGCGCGGGTCAATGCCACGGGCGGCACAGAGCGCGAGGATACCAGGAAAGCGTTTGGCAAAACCGCGCCCGATCGTCCGCGCGTCGAGGTAGACCTTCTTCCCGCCCTTCCTTTGCGCGAAGATGGCGCGTGCGACGACGTCGCGCGGCGCGAGCTCGGCCAGCTTGTGCTTCTTCACCATGAAGCGTTCGCCCGCTTCGTTGACGAGCACCGCTCCCTCGCCGCGCACCGCTTCGGAAATCAGGGCGAGCGGATTTTCCGGAGTGTCGAGCGCCGTCGGATGGAACTGGACGAACTCCATGTCGGTGAGCGTCGCATCGGCGCGATGCGCGATCGCGAAGCCGTCACCGGTTGCAACGACCGGGTTGGTCGTATGCAGGAAGAGCTGGCCGCAGCCGCCGGTCGCGAGGACGGTCGCGTCGGCGATGATCTCGGTGGCGCGGCCGGCGACACTCGCTCGCGCACCGACGCAGCGTCCGTCGACGATGATCAGGTCGAGCACGCGCGTGCGCTCGAGCACTCGCACGCGCTCGCTCTCCTGCACCTTGGCGATCAGCGTGCGCGCGACTTCGGCGCCCGTCTGGTCGCCATGCGCGTGGACGATGCGGTTGGTCGAGTGTGCCGCTTCACGACCGAGCTTGAAGTCGCCTCCGGGCGCGAGGTCGAAGTCGGCGCCGGCGATGTGCAATTCGCGGACGCGAGCCGGACCTTCCGTGACGAGCACGGTGACCGCGGCCGAATCAGCGAGTGCTGCGCCGGCGGCGAGCGTATCGCGCCGGTGCAGCTCGGGCGAATCACCGGCGCCGAGCGCGGCGGCGATGCCACCCTGCGCATAGGCAGTCGCGCTGTCGAACAGCGAGAGCTTCGTCGTCACGAGGACATCGGAATGCTCGGACGCTCGCCACGCAGTGTGGAGGCCGGCGACACCACTGCCGACGACGAGGAATCTGGTTCTGATCCGTTCGGGCATTTGACCCAAATCAACGCCCATGTCGCGGGGCGCGAAAGTGGAAGGAATCCCGACACGGCGCGCCTTGCCGGGCACTAACACCGCTGCGAGCTTTCTCCGGTGCGAAAACCGCTCATTCTAGCTGGCGCGCTGCTGCTCGCCCACGTCGCGATGCTCGCCGTCCATCCGAGCGGCGCCGCCACGCCTCCAACGAGCGAAGGACTCGACATCGGGATCGTGTTCGATGTCGGCGGCCGCGGTGACAAGTCGTTCAACGACGGCGCATTCATCGGCGGTGAACGCGCCGAGAAAGAGCTTGGTGCCCGCGTGCGGTTCATCGAGCCCGGTGAAGGATCGGACCGTGAAGCCGGGCTCCGACTGCTGGCCGCTGAGGGGATGGACCTCGTCATCGGTGTCGGATTCATCTTCACCGACGACCTCACCGCGCTCGCGAAGGAGTACCCGAACGTGCATTTCGCCGGCGTCGACTACGCGCTGGCAAGCGACGCAACCGGTGCCCTGATTCCGCCGCCGCCGAATCTCGCGGCGCTCAAGTTCCGCGAGGAGCAGGGTTCGTTCCTCGTCGGCGCGCTCGCCGCACTCGTCGGTGGCTCGAAGCGCGTCGGCTTCGTCGGCGGAATGGACATCCCGCTCATCCACAAGTTCGAGGCGGGGTACCGCGCCGGAGTGAAGCAGGTCTGCGCCGATTGCACCGTCGTCGCGCAGTACGCGGGCGTCACGCCGGAAGCCTTTCGCAATCCGGGACGCGGCAAGGAGCTCGCGCTCGCGCAATACCAGAGCGGCGTGAACGTGATCTTCCACGCGTCAGGCTCCACCGGCCTCGGCGTGTTCGAAGCGGCTCGGCAAACGGGCAAGCTGGCCATCGGCGTGGATGCCGATCAGTCCGCGGAGGCGCCGGGCTCGATCCTGACGTCGATGGTGAAGGGGGTGGACGCATCGGTATACGACGCGATCAAGCGCGTCAAGAACAACGTGTTCACCGGTGGTGTCTATCAGTTCGGTCTCGCCGAGGAGGGCGTGGGCTACGTGTACGACGACAACAACCGGAAGCTGATCCCCGATTCGGTGCGCGCGCGAATCGAGTCGTTGCGCGAGCAGATCATCGCCGGGAAGATCACCGTGCCGGCCACCCGATGAAGGCGCCGCCACTGCCTAACGCTGCCCCCGGATCGGTCGCGATCCGGCTGCAGGGGATCGTCAAGACCTTCGGCGAGACCGTCGCCAACCGCGGTGCGGCGCTCGAGGTGAAGCGCGGCGAGATCCACGCGCTCGTCGGGGAGAACGGCGCCGGCAAGTCGACGCTGATGCGTATTCTCAGCGGGATGTACGCACCGGATGCAGGAACCGTCGAAGTCGCCAGCGGCGATGGGCGGCTGCACGACGTGACCGGATGGAACACCGCCGCCGCGATCGACGCGGGGGTCGGGATGGTGCACCAGCATTTCATGCTCGTCCCCCCGCTCACTGTCGCCGAAAACGTGGTGCTCGGCCGCGAACCAAAGCGCGGGCTGCAGGTGGATCGGCGCGCCGCGGAGAAATCAGTCGCGGATCTCTCGGCGCGGAGCGGGCTGGTGGTGTCGCCGTCGGCGAAGGTTGCCGATCTCTCGGTGGGTGAGGCGCAGCGAGTCGAGATCCTGAAGGCACTGTATCGTGGCGCGAAGATCCTGATTCTCGATGAGCCGACTGCGGTCCTGTCGCCGCCCGAGGTGCGCCAGCTCTGGGACGTGCTGCGCACGCTGCGCGCCGACGGGGGAACGATTGTCCTGATCACCCACAAGCTCGACGAAGTGATGGATGTCTCCGACGCGATCACGGTGATGCGCGGCGGCGAGACGGTCGCGCGGCTCGAGACGCGATCGACCACGCCGCGCGAAATCGCCCGGGCGATGGTCGGTCGCGACGTCGCACTGGCGCTCGACGTCGAGCGCAGCGACCGTGCGCGGTCGTTGCCGGATCGCGCGCCACTGCTCGAGCTGCGCAACGTGTGCGTCGACTCGCCGCGGCGCGCGCGCGTCGTCGACGACGTCTCGCTCAGCGTCGCGCCGGGAGAGATCGTGGGTATCGCCGGCGTCGAGGGCAACGGGCAGACAGAGCTGGTCGAAGTGATCGCCGGCCTGACAACGCTCAGCGGTGGCGAGATTCGCATCGCCGGCCACGACGCCGCGCGCCTGACGGTGCGCGAGCGCGGCGACGCGGGGCTGTCGCATGTGCCTGAGGATCGGCATCGCCGCGGGCTGGTGCTCGACTACAGCGTCGCCGACAACCTGATCCTCGGTCAGCAGCATCACTTCACGCGTGGCGCAACGCTCGAGGCGGCGCGGATCGTCGATCACGCCAGGCAGCGGATCGCCGAGTTCGACATCCGGCCGGCGAACCCATTGCTTGCGGCGCGTGCACTCTCCGGCGGTAACCAGCAGAAGGTGGTGATCGCGCGGGAGATGGGCGGTGGTCGCGACTTCAACGTGCTGCTGGCCGCACAGCCGACGCGCGGTGTCGATGTCGGTGCGATCGAGTTCATCCACGACCGGCTGCGTCGCGCCCGGGACGAGGGCAAGGCGGTGCTGCTCGTCTCGGCTGATCTCGCCGAGGTGCTGGCGTTGTCGGACCGGATCGCGGTGATGTATGGCGGGAAGCTCGTCGTCGTACTGCCGCGTTGCGAGGCCAGCATTGAAACGTTAGGGAGGTACATGACCGGCGCAACCGGCGCGCCGGCGCGGGTCGCCTGATGCTGCGACAATTCAGCACCGGCGAGCAGGCCGGGATCGCGTGACGACTCCCGTAGCCGAAGTCGTCAACGCGGCGCCACCGGGCGTACAGCCGGAGGCCGGCGCTCGCGGCGCGTCGCTCATGGAAGCACTGCTGCCGCCGGTGGTCGCGCTGCTGGTCGCGATCGTCGTCGGCGATGTCCTCATCCTGACGTTCGGCCAGTCGCCGGCGGCGGTCTATCGCCTCCTGCTCGATGGCACGTGGGGCAACGCGTATGGTATCGGACAGGTGCTCTACAAGGCGACGACACTGACCTTCACCGGTCTCGCCGTCGCGTTAGGCATCCGGGCCGGCCTGTTCAACATTGGCGGCGAGGGTCAGCTGGCAGCGGGCGGATTCCTCGCCGCGATGATCGGCCTGGCGATGCCGGCGGCGACACCGGCGATCGTTGCCGCGCTGTTGTGCACGATCGGAGCGGCGGCCGGCGGTGGAGTGGTCGGTGCGGTGCCGGGCTACCTGCGAGCGCGGTTCGGCGCGCACGAAGTGATCACCACGATCATGCTCAACTTCGTCGTCCTCGCGCTGCTCGGATGGATCGTTTCGGCGAAGATCCATGTGCCCGAATCGCTCCACACTCCCGAGATCCACTCGGGCGGAGTGACGCGGCTTGCCGACATCATGCCCATCTTCCACGGATCGGCGGCAAACCTGACCCTGCTCGTCGCGCTGGCGACAGCGGGTGCAGTGAGCTGGTACCTGTTCCGGACTCGGCGCGGCTTCGAGCTGCGCGCGGTGGGCTTGCAGCCCGATGCGGCGGAGTACGGTGGCATCGACGTCGGCGGGGTACGGTGGCGGGCGCTCGCGCTGTCCGGTGCGCTGGCCGGGACGGGCGGGATCAACTTCGTGCTTGGCTACAAGCATTACTACGAAGAAGGATTCGCGACGGGCGCGGGATTTCTCGGCATCGCGGTCGCGCTGGTCGGGCGGAATAGCCCATTCGGGATCGTGATTGCGGCGTTGCTGTTCGCCACGCTGTCGCAGGGAGGACTGGCGGTGAACGCGCTGGTGCCGAAGCAGATGGTCGATGTGCTGCAGGCAGTGGTGATTCTCGCGGTGGCGACCGCGGTGCCGGCGGTTAGGCAGAGTATCAGGTCGAGCGCGAAGTCGGTGGCTCGTTCGTTGATGCAGAAGACTGGCGCCGCAGGGGGAGGGAGCCGATGATCGCACTCGCCTTTCTCGCACAGACGCTGCGGATTGCGATTCCGTACCTGCTGGCCGGTGCGGGAGGCGTGATGTCCGAGCGCGCCGGACTGATCGGCCTCACGCTCGAGGGTTACATGCTCGGCGGTGCGTTCGGCGCGGCGGTCGGGGCGCTGGCGACCGGCAGTCCGGTGGTGGGCGCCGTGGTCGGGATGATTTTTGGCGGGTTGCTCGCGCTGCTCTACGCGGTTTCGGCATTGAAGTTCAAGGCGAACCAGGTGGTGACCGGAGTCGCGATCAACCTGCTCGTTGTCGGGTTGACGCGATTCTTTCTGCGGCTGCTCTACGACAGCTCGTCGAACTCGCCGCGCGTTCCCGGCTTCGGGCGAGCCGACAGTGGCAGCGGATTCACGGCGCTGGCAATCAACCCACTGGTCTGGGTCGGGTTGCTTGCATTAGTGGTGATCGGCTGGGTGCTCGGGCGCACCGCGTTCGGCCTCCGCGTGCGCGCGGTGGGCGAGCATCCCGAAGCGGCGGCCTCGGTCGGCGTCAACGTCGACCGGACTCGTTATGCCGCTGTCGTCCTCAGCGGGATGCTCGCCGCGTTAGGCGGTGTCTACCTGGCGCTCGACCAGCATCAGTTCACCGACCAGATGACGGCCGGTCGCGGGTTCATCGCCCTGGCGGCGACGATCTTCGGGCGGTGGGAGCCGAAACGGGTGGCGATCGCCTGCCTGCTGTTCGCTGGCGCCGAGACCCTGCAGATCCAGTTGCAGGGCACTCAGGTGATCCCGTCGCAGTTCGTCGAGATGATTCCCTACGTGCTGACGATCGTCGCGCTGGCCGGAGTGGTCGGCCGCGCCGTGCCGCCGGCAGCGCTCGGTCGCGAGGAAAGCGCCTGACGGCGACCGCGTTGCACTGGCAGCGTAGGGCAACAACCGCAGCGGAGATTCGGTGGGGAAGCTTCTCGTATTGATCGTGACCGCGATGCTGGACATGGTGGGCGTCCTCATCGTCATCCCGCTGCTGCCGTTCTACGCGACCAAGCTCGGTGCCTCGCCGCTGATGTACACGATGCTGGTATCGGCGTTCTCGGTCGCGTCGCTGCTCAGCGCACCTGTCTGGGGACGATTCTCTGATCGCTACGGGCGGCGGCCGGCGCTGCTCGTTGCCCTGTCCGCCAGTGCGATGGCGTACGTCGTCTTCGCCTATGCCGGTTCGATCTGGATGCTTTTCCTCTCGCGCATCGTGCAGGGCGCGGGCGGCGGGACCGTCGGCGTCATCCAGGCCTACGTCTCCGACGCCACTGAACCGAAGAACCGGGCGCGCAGTCTCGGCTGGCTCTCGGCGGCGACGAATCTCGGCGTGACGATCGGCCCACTGCTCGGGAGCTGGGCACTGCGCGCCGGCCGTCATCCGATCTCGATCGGCCACTGGTCGGTGCTGCTCGCCGAGCGCGCTCCGGGGCTGCTCGCGGCGACGCTGTGCCTGTTGAACATGCTGTTCGCCTACATCTACCTGCGCGAGTCGCGGGTGGTGAGCGGGTCGCCCGCCGACCGGCCGCGCGTACGGGGCCGATCATGGGCTGCGGTGATGAGCGTCATCACGCAGTCGCGCACGCCGGCATCGCGCCTGATCTGGATCTACGCGATCGGCATCGGCGCCTTCATGGGGATGAACGCGATCCTCGCGCTCTACCTGGCGCGCTCATTCGGCGTGACTGCCGAGAACATCGGCTACTTCTTCGCCTACACCGGATCGATCTCGGTGCTGACGCGCGCTTTCTTCCTCGGTCCGGCGGTCGACCGTTATGGCGAAGCGCGCCTGTCGCGCATCGGCATCGTCCTGCTGGCGGCCGGCCTGACGTTCATCCCCTTCGCGCACAGCATCCCGATGCTGGCCGCCGCCGTCGCGCTCATACCGTTAGGCACTGCGTTCACCTTCCCCTGCGTGACCGCCTTGCTCTCCCGCGTGATCTCGCCACAGGAACGCGGGCTCTACATGGGGACCCAGCAGACGTGGGGCGGCATCTCGCGGGTGATCTTCCCCCTGATCGCCGGCTGGGCGTTCCAGTCGATCGGCGTCGGCGCCCCCTTCTGGATCTGCGCCGCCTTCGTCGCCGGTACGCTGCTGCTCGGGCGCGGCATGGAGAACTTTGCCCGCGACGCAGAGGCAGCACCGGTGACGCGTTAGGCGGGGACAGGCAGGACCGTCACCGGGAACTGCTTTTTCAACCACAGAGAACCGCCGCGGCATTCAGTAGCTCGCGGTCGCTAGTCGAAGATCGGTGTTATCGTTTTTTAGGCGTTCGGCGAGATGGTCTCGCCCCGCTTGCCCAAAGGCTCTACCGCCCGCCATCGCGATAGATGCTGCCGCGGCCGTTCGCTGTGGTTCAACTGCCCGGTAGCTCCCCGAACATCTCGCTTACCCGCCCGATCAGCGAGTCCGGCGTGAATGGCTTCTGCAGGAAGCGGACTGACTCCATCTCGCGCTGGAACGCACTCACATCGCGGTCGGTATAGCCGGACATCAGCAGGACGTTGAGTGCGGGACGCAGTGCGCGGAGCCGCTTCGCGAGGTCGATCCCGCTGAGACCGGGCAGCACCAGGTCCGAGATGAGCAGCGCGATCTCGGCGCCGTTGCTCGCGAACACCGTTTCCGCCTCCGCCGCGTTCGAGGCGACGTAGACCGTGTACCCGTCCCGGCGCAGGATGCGCATCGCCAGATTGCGGACCGCGTCCTCGTCCTCGACGAGGAGGATCGTTCCCCGCCGTCGCGGCGCGATCACCCCGGCCGGACTCGCCCGCCGCGCGGTGTCCGACTCGCGATAGCGCGGGAAAAGGATCCGAAACGTCGTGCCGCTGCCTAACGTCGTGTCGACTTCGACCTCGCCACCGCTCTGCTTGACTATCCCGTAGACGGTGGACAACCCGAGGCCGGTGCCCTTGCCCTGCTCCTTCGTCGTGTAGAAGGGCTCGAAGATGTGCGGCATCGCGTCGCTGTCGATGCCAACCCCCTCGTCGATCACCTCGAGTGCGACCAGTGGCTCGGCGTCGCCCTGCGCGACGTTGCGCGTCCGCAGGAGGATGCGCCCGCCGCGCGGCATCGCATCACGCGCGTTGACGACGAGGTTCATCAGCACCTGCTCGACCTGTCCATGGTCGGCGCGCACGAAGCCAAGTTCGGGATCGAGTTCCGCGTCCATCGCGACGTCCTCGCCAAGCACCCGGCGGAGCATCCGCTCCATCTCGGTCACGATGGCGTTGAGGTCGAGCATCGTCGGCTGGAGGATCTGCTTGCGGCTGAAGGCGAGCAGCTGCCGCGTCAGGCCGGCGGCGCGCTGCGCAGCGCGACGGATCTCCTCGACGTCGATGCGGCGACAATCCTCTTGCCCGAGGTCGAGCAGCAGCAACTCGCTGCAGCTCGACATCACCGTCAACAGGTTGTTGAAGTCGTGCGCGATGCCGCCGGCGAGCCGGCCGACCGCCTCCATCTTCTGCGCCTGGCGGAACTGTTCCTCGAGATTCTTTCGCTCGCTCACCTCGAGCATCAGCGCGCCGACGCCGAGCACACCGCCGCTCGAGGTGCGTACCGGATAGAAGCTGGCCAACCAGTGCCGCCTGACCCGCGGCGTTCCGTTCTCGACATGTGCTGCATCGAGCGTGAGCTCGACATCGCGCAGCGGACGGTCGGCGTGGAGTACCCGCTCGAGCGGGGGCGAGAGCATCGGTGCCAGTTGTGGCGCCACGTCGAGCAGCGTCTCGCCTGTGTGATCGAGCGGAGGCTGGCCGGTCAGCTCGGAGAACGCGCGATTGATGCGGATGAATCGCAGGTCGCGGTCGTAGAGCGCGAAGGCGACCGGTGAGCTGTCGAGCACCGTGTCGAGGATCGCCAGCACTTCTTCCTTCCGGTGCGCAGCTGATTCCGCACTCTCGCGCGCGTGATGCGCTTCGGCGTTTGCCTCAACGAGTTCGATGTTCGCGAGTTCGAGCTCGGCGCGCAGCGCCTCTGACTCAGCAACCCGTCGCCGCAGTTCGTTGGTCTGGACGGCGAGCTGGCGGCTGAGCGCTTCACTCTCGCCGAGCAATGCCGCGGCGCGATGACCGGCGCGGCGAAGCGTTATGACGACGAGGGCCACCGCGAACAGCAGCAGCCCGGCGATGATCGCCGGAAGGTGCCACGAACTCACCGGCCGGCCCGGCTATTTCTTCGGCGGGGCTTGGGCGGCCGCGGTCGGCTCGCTGTCGAGAACCGCTTTCGCAATCTCGACCATCGGCACCGAGCGGTCCTGACTGGTGCGCTGGAGGATGCGATACGCTTCCTGCTCGGACGAGCCGGTGCGACGCATGAGAATTCCCTTCGCCCGTTCGATCGTCTTGCGATTCTCGAGCTGCTGCTTCGCGTCCTGCGCCTCACTGCGCGCCGTCAGCAGCTCCTTCGCGCGCATCGCGGCGAGGCGGATCGTCGAGTCGAGCATCTTCGGCGGCGTCGGCTTCGGCAGGAACGCGATCGCCGAGGTGGCAGTGATGTCGTGCTCGGAAAGCGTGATCGTCTGGTCGCCGCTGAACAGCACGACGGCCGCGCCGGGCACACTGCGCCGAATTTCTTCCGCGGCTTCGAGCCCCGAGCCGCCCGGCATGTGCACATCGAGCAGCACGACGTCAGGCTTTACTTCGATCGCACGGGCGATTGCCTCGCGCCCATTGCTCACGTGCCCGACGACCGTGTGCCCCAGCGCGGCGAGCAAGTCGACGAGCAGGGAACGCGCGTTATCGTCGTCTTCCGCGAGGAGGATGCGGATCGGTGCAGCTGCGGTATCGGGCATTGATCGAGAAACCTTGATCGTGATTATCCTCCGGCGCGAGTGCGTCCCCGCGCACGGGAGGTATGCTGGAGCTTACTCGGCGGCGACCACGAGCGACAGGAGTTCGCGGGCAGCGACCGGCTTGCGAAGGGTGAAATCTGCGCCGGACGCCTCGGCGGTCCGGATTTCCCATCCCGTAACCACCCCGATGCGGAGCGAAGGGTAAGCGGTGCGCGCCGACTCGACCAGTTCCCATCCATTTCCGTCGGGCAGCCCGATGTCGGTGACGAGCACGTCGTAGCGGGAGCCCAGCGTCCCGAGCCGGGCGAGCGCGTCCCGCATCGTACTCACCGCGTCAACGGTGTGGCCGTCCGACTCGAGCAGCGCCTTCATGAAGTCGCGCCCGTCGTCGTTGTCCTCGACCACCAGCACACGCCGCGGTGACCGCTTCCTCGCCTTGGGCTCGGGCAGTGCCGGGACGTCGGACGCGTTCGCGAGCGGAAAGCAAAGATGCACCGTCGTGCCGGCGCCCGGTGCGGACTCGATCTCGGCCTGCCCGCGATGGCGCTTGACGATGCCGTACACTTCGGACAGCCCGAGCCCGGTGCCACGCCGGCCCTTCGTCGTGAAGAAGGGGTCAAAGGCGCGCTCGCGAACTTCCTCGGTCATGCCGACGCCGGTGTCGCTGACGTCGATGCAGGCCATCGTGCTGCTGACGCGCGTGGTGATGCCGAGCGTGCCGCCGCCGGTGAGCGCGTCGAGTGCATTCTGCACCAGGTTGAGCAGCGCTTCGCGAATTTCGCCGCTGATTCCGCGGATGGTCACTTCCGATTGAAAGTTGCGACCGAACGCGATCGGCGCGCCACGCGACCGCTCGGCCCAGAGTGGCTGCGTCATCGCGACGACTTCGTCGGCCATCGCCGACAGGTTGACCAGCTCCTCGCGCTCGCCCTGCAGCGGCTCCTGCCGGATGAATCGGCCGACGCGCGCGGCGGTCGCCGCGCCGGTCTCGGCGGCCTTGGCGATGCGTTGCGCGTAGTCGATCACCGCTTCCGGGTTGGTCGCGTTTGCCTCGAGCAGATAGGCAGCGGCCATGATCGGGTTCAGCGCATTGTTGACGTCGTGCATGACGCCGGCCGCGAGCTGGCCGACGGCAGTCAGCCGTCGTTCACGCGCACGTTCCTCCTGCAGCTCGAGCAGTTCCTGCGTGCGCGCCTCGACCATTCGTTCGAGACGCTCCGCTTCCGTCGAGACCCGCTCGTAGAGCTCGGCCGTGCGACGGACCTGTTCTTCGAGCTGGCGCGAGAGACGCGTCCGCTCGGTGACGTCGCGCTCGACGGTGACTGCGCCGCGAATCTTTCCCGATTCGTCGCGCAGGGGGTTCGAGTTGACCTCGACGACCGCCGACGGCTGCGTGCCATCCCCGCGCCGAACGGCGAGGCTCTCGCCGCGGACGCGCTCGCCGCCTAACGCTCGCGCGGTCGGGTGCTCATGGACGAACAGGCTGACACCGTCGAGCGCGCGGGGGCGGTCGAGGCGCCAGAGATCCTCGAGCGCGGCCGGGTGTGCCGCGCCATGTTCGAGCGCCGCCTGCGCATTCGAGCGCGCGATCTTCCCGTCGACGTCGAACACGCGCACCGAATCGGGGATGACGTCGAAGATCGTCTCGAGCTGCGCGATGCTGCGGGCCAGGTCTGCCCGCAGTTGCTCGCGATCGGTGACGTCGGTGCCGACGAACAGAAGCCCGCCCTCGTTCCCCGGGGCCGCGCTCGCCGGCGCAACCGCCGTGAACACGACCTCGAGCATCCGCTCGGCGCCGTGACGCGGGCGGAAGGCGATCCGTGTCGGCTCGACGCGCGCGCCGCTGACGACGCGATCGATCACGTCGTCGAGGTCGGCGAGCGCGTTCGGGAACGCGTCGTAGACGGAGCGGCCCAGTGCACCGACGACGTCGGTGCCGGTGAGGTCGCGGTAGCGCTGGTTGGCGCGGAGCAGCCGCAGCTCCTCGTCAAAGAGGGCGATGGCCAGGGGGACGTGCTCGAGCACCGAGTCGAGGCGCGTCAACTGCGCGCTCAACCGATGGTCTTCATCCGACGGGAGGTCGTCGTTGAGCGCGTCTCTCACACCAGCCATGCGTCCCATGCGCTCAGGGTCGCTCCGCGCGGATCAGTTGCGCGGAGTGAGGGGTCGCCAGCATCGACGCCGGCCGAACCCGGGTGGGTTCGGCTACAATAGACCCCCAGCAATGACGCGTCAATGACGGTGCGTGTTACGCACTGGTCGCGACTTATCGTGTTCTCGTCGCGTGGCCGTGGAGCGGCGCGAGCGCTTGCAACAATGTCAGCCGGCGAGCGTGGATGATCCCGGATCGACGCGGTTCTCGCCCCAGCGGGCGAGCAGGGTGATCACGAGGACGAGCAGGATCAGGAGGAGACTGTACGCGGCGGCCGTCCCGAACGTCCCGGTGCGGAACTGCGCGTAAATCTCGACCGAGATCGGGCGGTTGGAGTGCGTGTAGAGGACGGTGCTGGCGACGAACTCGCCGATCGCCGTGATCGCGGCGAGCACCGCACCGGCGACGATCCCCGGCTTGGCCGCGGGGAGGACCACGCGCCGGAGGATCAGCCACCACGGCGACCCGAGTCCGCGCGCCGCTTCCTCGGTGGACGGGTCCATCTGCCGCAGCGATCCTTCGACAGCGGTCGTGACGAGCGGCACGCCGCGAATGAAGTAGGCGAGCGGGAGGATCCAGTACGTCCCGACGAGCACCACGCGGAGCGCGAGCGGATCGTTGCGATTGAAGGTCGAGGCGAGGCCGATCGCGATCGCCGTCGCCGGGATCGCCCACGGAAGCGAGAGCATTACCTCGAGCACGCGTCGTCCGCGGAACTGGCGCATCACCACGAGGTACGCCGCGGCGACGCAGAAGATCACGTTCGCGAGCGTCGCGACGAGCGCCATCGTGACGCTGTTGCGGATTGGCGTCCAAAGATGAGGATCGGTGGCGAGTCGCCGGAAGTTGTCGAACCCGTACGACGGCGGCAGCACCTGCGTCGTCCATGCGCCCTCGCGGGCGAACGACACGAGCGCGAGCATCGCGTGCGGAAGCACGAGCACCGTCACCAGGATCGCGACGAGAAATGGTGCGAGCGCGCGCACGATGACCGATCGCGGCGCCCGGCGCTGCGACCGCTGTCCCTTGCCGCTCAGCACGTAGCCGCGACGCCGCTCGACCCAGCGGAAAAGCGCGAGCGCAGCGACCGCGCTCACTGCGAGCACCGTCGTCTCGACGAAGGCGACGCCGAACTGGTTGTTGGTGCGCGACGCGAGGATCTGCGTCGACAGCACGCGGACGCCGCCGCCGAAGATGAAGGGCGCGCTGAACGAGCCCAGCGCGCTCATGAAGACGAGCAGCATCGCGCCGGCGATCGCCGGCGTCAGCAGCGGCAGGGTCACCCGCCAGAGCCGCCTGATGGCGCCGGCCCCAAGCCCCGCTGCCGCCTCGTCGAGCGACGAGTCATAACGCTCGAGTCCCGCCGAGACGAGGAGGAAGACGTAGACGTACATCGTGCTCGCGTGCACGAAGATGATCGCCGGAACGCCGGTGAACGTCCACGGCGCCGACGTCAGCCCGAAGACATGCTGCAGGCCGCGCGTCAGCACACCGCTCTCGCCATAGAGGAAAT
This sequence comes from Gemmatimonadaceae bacterium, assembly GCA_031360575.1. GTDB lineage: Bacteria > Gemmatimonadota > Gemmatimonadetes > Gemmatimonadales > Gemmatimonadaceae > JABFXC01. The sequence goes on along the minus strand of JANMBU010000076.1, from coordinate 8,333 downwards.
AGAACGCCAGCACGCCGACCAGCGGCGGCAACGCGGCGGGCAGCGTCGCGACCGCGGCCAGCGTCTGCCGTCCGCGAAATTCGGCGCGCGTCAGCAGGAAGGCGAGCGGGAGCCCGATCGCCGTCGCTGCGATGACGCTGGCCACGGCGACGACGATGGTGTTCTTCAGCGCGTCGCGATCGGACGGATTGGTGAAGAATGCGCGCCAGTGCCCGAGCCCGCCCTCGAAGCTCCCGGCAATGACGGGCACGTTAGGCCAGACGACGGTCAGAAGCAGGATCGCGATGACGGGCGCCGCGATCAGCCAGGTCGCCAGCGCGGCGCGGCGAGTCGGGGCCCGCGCTGGCGCCGCGTCGCTCATGCCTCGACCAGCGCGATCGGCTCGCGCGCGATCCCGACCCCGACGCGATCGCCCTCGTGCATCTCGCGGTCGAGCGACGCGACCTCGACGATCGCTTCGCTCTCGAGCAGCACGTCGTAGGTCACCGTGCTGCCGGTGAAGCGGCGGCCGACGATGGTGCCGGGGAACGCGCCTTCACCAGCCGGCGAGGTGAAGCAGAGCGACTCCGGACGCAGCACGGCCAGTGCCTCGGTGAATGGCTTCACGCTCGCCGAGCGATCGGCGGCGATCCCGATGCGCCGCTCGACGTTGCCGATCTTGAGGATTGCATGAGTCCCACAATCGACCGCGGGGAGCAGCCGCGCCCGTCCGATGAACTCGGCGACGTCCCGCGACACCGGGCGATCGTAGAGATCTTCCGGCGTACCTACCTGCAGCACGCGTCCCTTCCGCATCAGTGCGACGCGATCGGCGATCGCGAACGCGTCCTCCTGATCGTGCGTGACGAACAGCGCCGTCATGTGCAGCCGACGGAGCGTGTCGCGCAACTCGGCGCGCATGGTGCGTCGCAGTGTCGGGTCAAGATTGGAGAGCGGCTCGTCGAGGAGCAGCGCGCGCGGTTCGATCACGAGCGCGCGCGCGAGTGCGACCCGCTGCTGCTCCCCACCGGACAGACTCTGCACCGCGCGCTTGCCCGCGCCATCGAGTCCGACGCCGGCGAGCACCGACTGCGCGCGCTCGAGTCGTACCGCCTTCCCCATGCGACGCGCCTCGAGCCCGAAGGCGACGTTTTCCTCGACCGTCATGTGCGGGAAGAGCGCGTAATGCTGGAACACCATCCCGAAATTCCGCCGCTGTGGCGGAAGGTTCGTGATGTCCACTCCATCGAGCGTGACGGTGCCCGCGTCCGGCATGTCGTGGCCGGCGACCATTCGAAGCGTCGTCGTCTTGCCGGAGCCCGATGCGCCGATCAGCGCGAGCAGCTCGCCGGCCTGCACCTCGAGGGTGACGTTGTCCACGGCGCGAGTCGATCCGAACACGCGCGTCAGGCCATTGAGCGCAAGACTGCCGGCGCTCACTTCGCTCCACCGTGGTTGCGGATGTTCGCATCCCAGTAGGCCATCCATTCGTCGAGATGCGCGGCGAGCATCGCACGATCCATCGGCATCGGCTTGATCTGCGAAATCGCCCTCGCGATCTCCGGTGGGAGCGAATCGCGCGGGACGTCGGTGCGCGCCGGAATGCGGACGAACTTCCGCGACGCTTCGATCATCGCCCGCTTCGAGGTGACGAACTCGTAGTACAGCTTTGCTTCCGCCTCGTGCCGCGTACCGCGCACGATCGCGATCCCGTCGACGAGCAGTGGTGTTCCGCTCTTCGGGATCACGTAGCCTACCGGCATCCCGACGCGCTGCTTGAGCAGCACGATGTCGGGCATGTTGTAGAGCGTGATCGCTCCCTCCTGCCGGCCGATCTTCTGGTAAAGGATCGTCGGATCCGCAGCGTATTCCTTCGTGTTTGCGTCGAGGCGGCGTAGCCAGTCGAAGCCGGCGTCGGGTTTCCCCGTTTCGCGAATCGCGCGCAGTATCTGCGCGCCGAAGATCGCGCGCATCGTGCCTGACGCGACCGGATTACGGATCACGACCTTCCCCTTCCACTTCGGATCGAGCACGTCGTCCCAATCGCGCGGCACGCTCGCCGAGTCGACGGTGACGGTGTTGTAGGCAATCACTTCCGGGGTGAGGTATGTGCCGAACCAGCGGCCTTTCGGATCGCGCGCGGCGCCATCGACGGCGTTGCTCCACGTCGGCGTGTAGGCGAGGAGCAGGTTCTCACTCGCCGCGCGGTCGAAGATCTCGCCGGGCGCGCCGAACCAGACGTCAGCCTGTGGATTCACCTGCTCGGCGCGCAGGCGATCGAGCACTTCCTGGGAGCCCATGTCCATCCACTGCACGTCGATCGTCGGATTCGCTTTCTCGAACTCCGTTTCGTACGCCGCGAGCAGGTCCTTGCCGTGCGGGGAGTAGACCGTGAGCACGGTGCGACCGTCGCCGCTGCAGGCGGCGAGCAGCAGGACAGTCGCGATGGTGAGTCCGGGCTGGCGACGGATCATCGTGTGGGGTCGAGCCTCATCGCTTACAGCCCTTTGCGGTGAGCCTCACGCCGGACGCGACGCAACCGGCCGCCGCTTCGAGGGCTGCGGCGCGTTCAGCGCTTCAGCGACGACGCGCGCCTGCTCGGCCTTGTGCGCGGCTTCGAATCCTTCCGCGGGGCTCGCGCGCTCCGGCCGACCAACGTAGCGCATCTCCTGGACGTTTCCGACGAGCGCGCGCAGTCGCGGCGCAACGTAGGTCCAGGCGCCCATGTTCTTTGGCTCTTCCTGCGCCCAGACCACATCCTCGACTGCCGGATAGAGGTCGACGACGCGACCGATCTCCTCGTGCGGCCACGGGTACAGCTCGTCCACGCGAATCAGCGCGACCGCGTTGTCCTTTCGCGCCGCGGCGAGATCGTAGTACATCTTCGCCGTGCAGAAGACGAGGCGGCGCACCTGGTCGCGCCGCTGCGACGCGGCCGGATCGTCGAGCACCGGTCGGAAGCTGCCGCTCGTCAGGTCTTCCACCTTGGCCGCCGCCTCGGGCATGCGGAGCAGCGACTTCGGCTGCATCAGCACCAGCGGACGGCGCGGCGCCAGCCGTGCCTGACGGCGCAGGACATGGAAATACTGCGCCGGCGTCGATGGATACGCGACGATCATGTTCCCCTCGGCGCATGCCTGGAGGAACCGCTCGAGACGCGCACTCGAGTGCTCGGGCCCGCCGCCTTCGTAGCCGTGCGGAAGGAGCAGCACCAGACCCGATCCCTGTCCCCACTTCGCGCGGTCGGCGAACAGGAACTGGTCCATGATCGGCTGCGCGACGTTCACGAAATCGCCGTACTGTGCTTCCCAGAGGACGAGCGTATCAGTCGCCGCGGTGCTGAATCCGTACTCGAAGCCCATCACCGCCGTCTCGGCGAGCGGGCTGTTGTAGACCTCGAACGAACCCTTCGCGTCAGGCACGTGCTCGAGCGGAGTGAACGTCTTGCCAGTCTCCATGTCGTGAAGCACTGCCTGACGGTGCGAGAACGTACCCCGTTCAGCGTCTTGCCCGGTGATCCGGACCGACGTGCCGTCGCCGAGCAGCGAGGCGAACGCCAGCGTCTCGGCGTGCCCCCAGTCGATTGCGGCCGCGCCGCCTAACGCTTCGCGCCGGCGGCTCAATGTCTTCGCGACGTTCCGGTGCGGCTGGACGTCGGCCGGCCAGGCGAGCAGCGCCTCGTTCAGCGCCGTCAGCTGGGCCAGCGGCACCCCCGTCTCCTGACTGCCGTTAGGCGACGGCGCGGCCGCAGTCTTCGGCGAGTCGACCGGCGCCTTCACGCCCGCCGCCCGCATGTCGTCGAGGATCTTGCCGAGCTTCGCGGCGAATTCCTTGTCCGCGTTCGCGACCTCGGCGTCGCTGACGATACCCTCGCCGACGAGGCGCTGACCCCAGACCTGCCGCGCCGTCGGATGCGCCTTCACCCGCTTATAAAGCTCGGGCTGGGTGAACGACGGCTCGTCCGTCTCGTTGTGCCCGTGACGGCGGTAGCCGACGAGGTCGATCAGGATGTCCTTGGCGAAGCGCGCCCGGTAGGCGATGCAGGTCGCGACCGCGGCGATGCAGCTCTCGACTTCGTCGCCGTTGACGTGCAGCACAGGAATCTCGAAGCCCTTCGCCAGGTCGCTCGCATAGTGCGTCGAGCGCGCGTCGATCGGGTCGGTCGTGAACCCGACCTGATTGTTCGTGATCACGTGCAGCGTGCCGCCCACTGAATAGCCGTGCAGCCGCGACATGTTCAGCGACTCAGCAACGACACCCTCGCCCGCGAACGCCGAATCGCCGTGCACGAGCACCGGGAGCACCGATGCGACGCGCGTGTCGGACGGCGCCTCACGCTCGAGTGCGCGCGCGACACCGGCGACCACGGGGTTCACGACCTCGAGATGACTCGGGTTCGGAACGAGCGAGACGTCGAGCTCGACGCCGTCGACGGTGCGGCGGCCGCGATAACCCATGTGGTACTTCACGTCGCCCGTCTCGTTCTCGGCGTGCGGACCGGCACGACGTCCCTCGAACTCGGTGAACAGCGACGCGTACGGCTTTCCCAGCACGTGCGTCAGCACGTTCAGTCGCCCGCGGTGTGCCATCCCGATCACGACCTTCCGCGCTCCTCGTCGCGCCGCGCCGTCGATCGCTGCGTCGAGGATCGGCACGAGCGCGTCGTTCCCCTCGATCGAGAAACGCTTCTTGCCCTGGAAGGCGAAACCGAGGAACCGCTCGAGCCCATCGACTTCGGTGAGTCGCATCAACAGCTGCTTCTTCGCCGCGGCGTCGAGCGCCTTCGTGTATTCGCGCGTCTCGATGACCCGGCGGAGCCACGCGCGCTCGACGTCGGATGCGATGTGTTCGAGCTCGTAGCCGATCGGGCCGGAGTACGCCTCGCGCAGCGAGCGCACTACGTCAGCCGCCGAGGCAAAGCCGTCGAAGCCGAGTGCGATCCCGGGAACACGTGCCAGATCCGATTCAGTGATGCCGTGATATTCCGGCGTCAGCTCCGCGGCGCCTGGTGGCGCACTGCCGAGTGGATCGACCTGGGCGGCGAGATGTCCGTATTGGCGGATCGATGCGACCAGCGACGCCGCACCAGCGACCGCGCGCATCGATGCGACATCGCCAATGCTGGCCGAGCCGCCGCTGGCCGAGCCGCCGCCGAGTTGTTCGGCGAGACGAAAGAACTGTCGCCAGGATTCGTCGACCGACGACGGATCCCGGCGATAAGCCTCGAGCTGCTCAGCGACGTAACCGTCGTTGAAGACGCTCGTGATCGCGGGTGTACCCATGCTGGAATCTAATCGCCACGCCCGCCGCCCCACGAGGGGCTAGCGGGCGGGGCGTGCGCTTTTCAGATCGCGGGCTGCGGCTTCGGGCGCGCCGGCCAAGGGAGCGCTCCCGCTGGCGCGCGCACACTGGATGCGTCGGCGGCCGCCTGCAGAACTCGCACCGCCACATCGGCACCGATCTCCGGCAGGTACAGGTAGCCGGCGATGCCATTCACGTCGAGGGCGTTCACCTCACCGGGACGCCGCGTTAGGCTGACGGCAATCACTGGTCGCCGCGAGAGTTTCTCGTCCCGCTCCCACCCACTGAACGGCAGCGTGGCGAGCAGGTCGTAGTCGGCAGCCACAACGTCGGGCGAACAGTCCGCGGCAATCTCGCGGGCCTCGCTGAAACCAACGGCGCTGCGGGTGACCGCACCGTTCTGCCCGAGAAAGCGGGCGAGGTGCTGCGCCAAGTACCGATGCCTGGCAACGCAGAGAACAATCATGAACACCGCCGACCGGGGGGAAAGCGAACTAGCGACATCCGCAATGTAGCAACGACCGGGCACCCCGCAACGCGATGCACGTCACGGGGGTGTACCCGATCGGCTACTGATGTTCCCCTTGGCGGACTATTCGTCCGCTCCCCTCGCTCAGCCGACGATCGCGGTGGGCGCTGACCGGCGAGCGGGCTCCTCGCCCGACGTGCGCGGCTCGTGCCCTGTCGGGAGGATGAGGTGGAACCGGCTCCCTTCGCCCGGCGCCGATTCGACGACCAACTCCCCGTGCAGAAGCTCGGCGAGCCGCTTCGAGATCGGCAGCCCGAGGCCGGTGCCTTCCTGCTGCTGCGCGCTCTTTCCGATCTGCACGAACTCGTCGAAGATGCGCCCCTGATCCTCCACCCCGATGCCGATGCCCTGGTCGATCACCTGGATCTCGAAGCGCGAGTCATCACGCATGCGCGAGCGCACGACGATCGGCTTCCCGAGTCCGAACTTGATGGCGTTCGAGAGAAGGTTGAGGAGGATCTGCCGCACGCGCCGCGGATCGGTCGTGATCGTCTGGCTCTCGCCCGCGTGCTCCATGGCAAGCGTGCTCCCCCGCTCGTCGGCGAGCGGACGCACCGTGACGAACAGGTCCTCGATCAGGTCGGGGAACGTTGCCGGCTGCATCTTCAGGTCGATCTTTCCGGCTTCGATCTTCGACAGGTCGAGCACGTCGTTCACCAGCTCGAGCAGGTGCTTCGCCGCGCGGTGTGTCCGCTGGATTCCCTCGCCCTGCTTGTCGTTCAACGGGCCGTAGATGTTCTCGAGCAGCAGCGTGCTGTAGCCGAGGATCGCGTTGATCGGCGTGCGCAGCTCGTGCGACATCGACGCGTAGAAACGGCTGCGTGCCGTCATTGCCGCCTCGATCTCCCCCTGACGGCGCTGCAGCTCTTCGTTCGCGGCGCGCAGTTCTTCCGACGTCCGTGCCAGCGACTCCGCCTGCTCCTTCAGCGCTTCCTCTGCACGCCGGCGTTCGGTGATGTCGCGCGCGATCATCGTGTACAGACGGAGGTCGGCCTGGTCGAGGCGTGACACCGACGCCTCGAGCGGAAACTCCTCGTTGCCGACGCCACGCACCGCGATCAGGCTCATCACGTGACGCTGCAGCGGCTTCTCGGTCGCGCAGGTGTCGTCGGCTTCATGGGGCGACGCACCGAGCAGTATTCCGACCTGCTGGGCCCGTGACTTCTCCGGGAAGATGCGCCCGATCGACGTGCCGACCGCGTCCCGCGCCGAGATGCAGAACGTCCGCTCGGCGGCCTCGTTGAAGAGCGTGATGCGCTGTCGCTCGTCGAACATGACGATCGCGTCCAGCGCGCCATCGACGACTTCGGCGAGTCGGGCCTGGGTCTCGCGCAGCTCGGCGCGGTGACGGAGCTCGAGCTCGCGGCGCTCGCTCTCGCGGAGCAGGTCGTCCTGCACCTTGATCTGCTCCTGCTTGCGATAGAGGTCGACGAATACCGCGACCTTCGAGCGCAGGATATCCGGCTGGAACGGCTTGAACATGTAGTCCACCGCGCCGACCGAATACCCCTCGAAGACGTACGCCTCCTCCTTGCTGATCGCCGTCAGGAAGATGATCGGGATGTGTCGCGACCGTTCGCGGGCCTTGATCAGCCGCGCCGTATCGAAGCCGTTGAGCCCGGGCATCTGCACGTCGAGCAGGATCGCCGCGAAGTCGCGGGTCAGCAGGTGCTTGAGCGCTTCCTCGCCCGACATTGCCCGGACCAGCGTCTGGCCTAACGGTTCGAGGATGGCCTCGAGCGCGAGCAGGTTCTCGGCCCGGTCGTCGACGAGGAGAATGTTGACTTGTTCGCCGCTCACGGTGAGCTCCGCAGCGAGTCGCCGTTGTCGCGGGTCGGGACCGACCGTGGCGTGCCACGGCGCGCCGTTCTCGCGCGCGCATTGAGTTTCCCGATCAACGCACCGATCTCCTCGACCTTCGCGACGCGCGCGTCAGGCACCAGCTTGAGCGCGGCCGCCGGCATCACTGCGCTCTCCGCGGTCGCCGGATCCTGCACGATCGTGGCACCGCCGCGATCGGCGATCCGCTTCAGCCCGCGGGCGCCGTCGTCGTTGGCGCCGGTCATGATCACGCCGACGGTGCGCGCGCCGTACGCGTCGGCCGCCGACTCGAACGTCACGTCGATCGACGGGCGGCTGTAGCGCACCGGCTCCTCTGTGCTCAACGCGAGATGCCCGACTTCGACGAGCACGTGATAGTCCGCCGGCGCGACGTAGACGCCGCCCGCTTCGAGTTCGGTCTTGTCCTCGATCTCATGCACCTTCAGCGGCGTGTGTTCCTGCAGCAGATGCACGAGCAGGTGATCCGAATCGCGGTGCCGATGCTGCACCACGACGACCGGCACGTCGAACGCCGCCGGGAGTCCTCCGAGGACTCGGCGCAGCGCGTGGAGTCCTCCCCACGACGTTCCGATCACCACCAGCTCGTAGGCCACATGTTTTCGGGTCAGCGAACCTTGCGATAGATCTTTTCGGACGCGATCTGCTCATAGCATGTCTCGTACTGCGAAAACTTCAGCGACTC
>JANMBU010000064.1:0-22571 GCA_031360575.1 Gemmatimonadaceae bacterium | reverse complement strand
GGGAGATTCGCCCCCAATGATTGGTGCGTCCGCCGAGCATGCGGCCCCGCCACCAGCGGAAGGTCGTGCCCTGGGCCATGGTGTACGGCTCACCCTCGATGTCCCACCCGCCGTCGCAGGCGTCGAACTCGCCGAACGGTCGCCGCCTCGTCGATGCACCACGCCGGGGCGACGCGTAGGCCGGAAGCAGCATCTTCGAGTTCTTCGACGCGTACCATTCAGCGCCCGCCTCGAGCATCACGACGTTTGCGCCGGCCTTGGTGAGCGCGTAAGCGGACATCCCGCCGCCGGCTCCGGAGCCGACGATGCAGACGTCATAGGTTGCAGCCGATGTTGAACGAACTAGCAACGCGCACTCTCCCGAAGCGATTTGTCGGATAACCTAAGGGCGGAGAGCGCGGACGCAACTGCGGTTCGCAACAGTGAATGAACCACAGAGCACTGCCGCGAGGGCGAGTGTCGGGATGGCGCGGCAGGCGAGCATGGGAGTCAGTGCGGCGAGAGCATCTCGCCTCACGCCCAAAAAAGACTCGCAGCCGGCGCCCGACCGCGACCGAACGACCGCCACGGCGGTGCTCTGTGGTTCAATCACGACGCCTCCGAGGTGCAAGACAGGTTGACATCCTCGCCAGTCCTCCGTACGCTCGACGGAGCATCCGTTGCAGCCGCCGAAGCAAACTCCCTCACCCCCCGGAGGTTTCGTGCGCTCCAGACGTGTTGTCATTATCGCCATCTCAGCTCTCGCACTCGCCGCGGCCACAGCCTCCGCGCAACAACAGCGACGCATCACCGGCCGCATCGCGGGCGCCAGCGGCGAACCGCTCGCCGCGGCGAGCGTGATCATCGCCGGGACAGCGCTCGGGACGCGGACCAACGACGCGGGCGAGTTTTCCCTGCTGGCGCCGGATGCCGACGTGCAGCTCATCGCAAGGCGCATTGGATTCAAGCAGCAGTCCGTGCGGGTGCCGCGCGATCAGTCACAGGTCACGCTGACGCTCGAGCGCGATGTGCTGATGCTCGAGGAGCAGGTGGTCACCGGCGAAAATACCAGCGTCGCGCGGCGCAACGCGGCGAACGACGTGGCGACCGTGAGCAGTACCGAGCTCACTCGCGCGCCGACGCCGACGCTGGAGAATGCGCTCGCGGGAAAGATTGCCGGTGCGACGGTTTCGCAGAACTCCGGCGCACCTGGCGGCGGGCTGCAGGTCCAGCTCCGCGGTGTCACGACGATCAATGGCGCGACCGACCCGCTCTACATCGTCGACGGCGTCATCGTCAGTAACGACGCGATTTCGAGCGGCGCCAACGCGATCACCGCGGCGGCCGCGGGTGGGAACGCGTCGCCACAGGACAACGCCGTCAATCGAATGGCCGACTTCAATCCCGCCGATATCGAGCGGATCGAGGTGCTGAAGGGCGCGTCCGCCTCGGCGATCTACGGGTCGAAAGCATCCAATGGCGTCGTCATCATCACCACCAAGCGCGGCGCCGCTGGGTCGACCCAGTTCAACGCGGTCCAGCGCGTCGGAACGCAGTCTCTCTCCCACGAGATCGGGTCACGACACTGGACCGTCGACGGGGTCTACGCGTACTTCCGGCCGAAGACGGCGGCCGACAGCGCGAGTTATCGCTCGCTCTACGGCACCGGCAGCACGACGAATTACGAAAAACTGCTTTTCGGCGCGCACGATCCGTCGTACGAGACCGACCTGAGCGCACGGGGCGGAACCGACGTGACACGCTATTTCGTCTCCGGCCTGCTGAAACGCGACGCCGGGATCATGTCGGGCACGGGATACGACAAGCAGTCGGTGCGGGCCAATCTCTCGCAGACGTTCAGCAGCCGGCTCAACGTTGATGTCAATACGAACTTCATGCACAGCAACGCGCAGCGCGGTCTGACCAACAACGACAACAGCGGCACCAGCTTCTACATGGTGCTCCCGTTCACGCCGAGCTTCGCCAAGCTGCAGCCGGTGAATGGCGTGTATCCGGCGAACCCGTTCGAGCGCAGCAACCCGATCCAGACGCGCGACCTGCTGCAGAACCAGGAGAACGTCTACCGGTTCACCGGATCGGCCAACGCCCGCTTCTCGGTGTTCGCCCGGGAACGCCAGACGCTTTCGCTGAACGTCAATGGCGGGATCGACCAGTTCTCACAGCGCAACGACATCTTCTCGCCGAACGAGTTGCTGTTCGAGCCGCAGGACGGCCTGCCGGGCACCACGGTGCGCGGCTCGACCGGGAACGTGAATTCGAATCTCGACCTGAGCGTCGTTCACAATTATTCCCCGGGCGCCGGCAAATACACGGCGACGACGTCAGCGGGCGTGCAGCGCGAGCGTCGCGATCTCGATGGGGCGAGCATCCTCACGCGCGGGCTGATTCCCGGCCAGCGTGGCGTGAACCAGGGCTCGAGCGTCGCCGTCGCCCCCGTCCGGCAGCTGGTCAAGGACTTCGCCTACTTCGCCCAGGAAGAGCTGCTCATGCTCGACGAGCGGCTGCTCGTCACCGGGGCATTCCGCGCCGACCGCAGCACGAACAATGGCGACGTCAACAAGTTTTTCTTCTTCCCCAAGGCGTCGGCGTCGTATCGGGTGCCTAACGCCACACCGTGGCTCGATGAGGCCAAGGTACGATTCGCCTTCGGGCAATCCGGCCTGCCGGCGATCTACGGGTCGAAGTTCACTTCACTCGAGACCACCGTGTATGACGCTGAAACCGGGGTGCAGGTCGGCCTCGTCGCCGGCGACCGGACCATCAGGCCCGAACGGCAGACCGAGCTCGAAGCGGGCGTTGACCTGCAGTTTTTCGGCGGTCGCTCACTGCTCACGGTGAGCGGGTACCAGAAGGCGATCCGTGACCTGATCCTCCTCCGCCGGCTCGCCCCGACCAGCGGATTCCAGGATCAGTACTTCAACGGCGCGCAACTGCGCAATCGCGGCCTCGAGGTCACCGGCGCGATCACGCCACTCAGCGTCGGGACGACGACCTGGATTTCGCGCGCGACCTTCTCGAAGAACGTCAGCGTGATCACCCATCTCCCGGTGCCGGCCTTCGAGACCGGCGGTTTCGGCGCGAACCTCGGCGCCTTCCGCATCGAAGAGGGGAAATCGGCGACTCAGATCGTCGGCCATACGCTGCTCGCTGATGGCTCGCAACCGACCGTTCAACTCGGCGACGCCGCACCCAACTTCCAGATGGCGTTCGCCAATGAGCTGAACGTCGGGGCGTGGCGCCTCTACGGGCTGGTCGACTGGAAGAAGGGCGGGGACATCATCAACCTCACCGAATTCCTCTATGACGCGGCCGGGAACACCAAGGACTACTCGGCCGACCCGAACTCGGCCGGCCAGCGGCGCATCAGCCGCTGGGCGGACGGTTTCACCAAGGAGTACGTCCAGGACGGCAGCTTCGTCAAGGTCCGCGAAATATCGCTCGCCTATCGATTGCCGTCAGGCCTAACGCGATACCTCGGTGGCCGCACCCACTCGGCGCGACTGGAACTGAGCGGCCGCAACCTGCTGACGTTCACCCCCTACCGCGGACTCGATCCCGAGGTGAGCAACTTCGGCAATCAGGCGATTGCGCGAAACATCGATGTCGCCCCCTATCCGCCCAGCCGCAGCTATTTCCTCACTCTCGACGTGGAGTTCTGAGCCATGACTACCAGCACTTACGCGAGTCAACTCGCGCGGCGCGTGGCCGGGCTCGCGTTCGCCGTCGCGGCGCTGCACGCCTGCAAGGACGCCTTCGTTCCCGACCTCAATAATCCGAGCCTCGAAGGGATCATCAGCAACCCGACGCGCGCCCAGGTGCAGACGATGGCGCGCGGCATCTTCGACGGAAACCGCTCCGACCAGGGCGGGTTCATCCGCGATCTCGAAATCATCGGACGCGACGCGTACAACCTCGACGCCGCCGATCCGCGCTGGGTGACCGAGCTGCTCATCAACCTCGATCCCGGTGGCTTCGGCGGCGCGCACTGGCGCGTTCGCTATCGCAACATCAAGGGCGCCGATCTGTTGGTCAGCGCCGCCGGTACCGCTGGATCGCTCAGCGCGCCGGAGAAGGCAGCCACAATCGGCTTCGCACAGACGTTCAAGGCGCTCGACCTGCTTGCCGTCGCCGAGTCGCGCGATACGGCCGGTGTGGCGTCCGACGCCGGCGCCACGACCGCGGACCTCACGCCGATACTCTGTCGCGACAACGGGCTCGCCCGCATCTCGGCGCTGCTCGACAGCGCGAAGACGAACCTCAATGCTGGCGGCGCGGCGTTTCCCTTTGCGCTCCCCGGTGGATTCGCCGGCTTCGATACGCCGGCATCGTTCCTCAGGTTCAACCGCGCAATCAAGGCGCGCGCCGAGATTTACCTCGGAACGTCGTCGGCGACGCACTACACCACCGCGCTGACCGCGCTCAGCGAATCATTCGTCGACACGACCGCATCGCTCGACCTCGGCGTCTACCATCTCTACAGCCTCGCCGCTGGCGACCAGAGCAATCCGCTGTTCCAGGACCCGGCAACGACCAACTTCCGCGCGCATCCGTCGGTGCGCGACAGTGCCGAAGCGGGCGACCGCCGCGTCTCGCGCAAGACGATGATCGGCGACGTGAAGACGTATCAAGGGCTGTCGTCGAACATCATCTTCACCGTCTACGACTCGCCGACCGCGCCGATCCCGATCGTCCGCAACGAGGAGCTCATCCTCCTTCGCGCGCAGGCCAACCTTGGGCTCGGGAACCTCGTCGCGGCGACCCGCGATATCAACGTCATCCGCGTACGTTCGGGCGGGCTCACCCCCCGCGTGTACGCTACGGCAGGCGCCGCGCTCAACGAGCTGCTGCACCAGAAACGCTATTCACTGCTCTGGGAGAGCGGATCGCGCTGGGTGGACATGCGGCTCTATGGCCGCCTCGCCACGCTCCCGAAGGACGCGCCGACGCACAAGGTCCATCCAAATTTCCCGATCCCGCAAGCCGAAGTTCTGGCGCGCGGCGGTTCCGTGCGCTGCCAGTAGCCGAGCGCGCGAGCCGGAACACGCTGCCCGATCGCCCCCGCGGTCGGGCAGCGTTGCTTCACCACGTTCCGTCCGCCTGGTCCAGCTCGCGCGTCATCCGCGTGCAGGGGATCTCCACGCCGTCAGGCAGCCGCGCCACGACCGGCTCGAGCGCCGTGAAGCCTAACGCTCGATAGAGTGGCTCCCCCGGCCGGGTCGCCACCAGCTCGAGGCGGCGAAACCCGGCGGCCAACGCCGCACCGGCGCAGCGGGTGAACAGCATCCGACCCAATCCCCGCCGGGCGAACGCCGGATGAACGAAGAACGCGCGGATGCGCGCTGCCTCGCTCGCCGGGTCGAGCGGTGGATCCGCCGCCGCCTTGAACTGGTCGCCGCCATAGAGCGTACGCCGCGCGCTCCACCCGCCGCTGGCGACGATCGCCCCGTCGTCTTCGATGACGAAGTAGGTCGCGTCGCGGATGAGCTGCGTGTCGACGCCGAACAGATGGCGGATCGACGCAGCCACCTGCTCGCCATCGTAATAGCCGTCACTCAGCCCGCGTACCGACGCGTCGATCAGCGCCGAGATCGCGGGGATGTCGGCGACTGCGGCAAGGCGGAGCGTCGGCATGGCATCAGTGACCCGTACGCTCGATGGTCTTCCCCGAAAAGTTTTCGGTCGTCACGTCCTTCCCGCCGTTCAACGACTTCACATAGGAGACGAGCAACCAGATCTGGTCGGGCGAAATCGTGCTCCCCCAGGCAGGCATTCCCTCGGGCCGCCCCTGATAGATCGACTCGAACAGCTCCGAATCCTCCCCGCCGAAATGCCACCGCCCGTCAGCAAGGCTCGGCCCCATCGCGCCGCTCCCGTCAGCCCCATGACAGTCGATGCAGTTGTACGAGACGAAGAGCTTTCCGCCTGTTGCGACTGCCGCCGGATCGCTCGCGTACGGATTCCTCAGCACGGTCCCCCGCGGCGCCGTCAGCCCCGGCCGAATGTGCTCGCGGTGAACGACGAACCGGGCACTGGAATCAGCAGCGAGCGCCGCCCCTTGCACGCTCGCGCCGACCGCCCCCGCCCGCCCGACGGGCCGCCCCAACGCCTCCTCCGCCCCCGACTCCCGGCACCCTTCGACCGCGACCGCGAGCACGAGCCAAATGCCTAACGTTCGCCCAACGCTCCACCATGTCGTCAAGAATGCCTCCCTCTTCTTCCTCTTCTCCCTCATCCCTCGTTCCTCATCGGAGCCTTCCACGTCCCTTATTCCTCGTCCCCCCTCGTCCCTCGTCGCCCTCCCGTCATAACGCGAAGACAAATAGCATCCCCCCCCAACTCGTCCACCGCGACAGGTCCGGCAGCGTGCTCCCTCGTTCCCGCACGTCGTACGGCAGGTTCGCCGCCACGTCACCCGCGATGAGCAATCCCATGTCCCCGCCAATTCCCGAGTAGACCGCGATGTACTGCTTTCCATCGGGTCCGGTGTACGTCATCGGGTTGCCGACGACTCCGGATCCGACCTTGAACTTCCAGAGCACCTTTCCGGTGCGCGCGTCCGCGGCCTTGAACCAGCCGTCGAGCGTGCCGTAGAAGACGACGTTTCCCCTGGTCACCAGCGCGCCACTCCACACCGGAAACGGCTCTTCGATTCCCCAGACCTTGCGGCCCGTCGTCGCGTCCCACGCGATGAACGCGCCGCGATAGCCGCCGGGACCGGCGACTTCCGGCGCATTCGCCCCGATGTACGGCGTCCCGGCGATGTAGCTGACGTCGCGCGTCTGGAAATCCATGCAAAGATTGTTCGTCGGCACGTAGAACAGTCCCGTCTTCGGCGAGAACGCCGCCGGCTGCTCGTTCTTGCCACCCTCGAGACTCGGGCAAATCAGGCTGATCTTCTTTCCCGGCGCCGGCACCTTCTCGGGATTCAGCACCGGGCGGCCGGTCTTCAGGTCGACGGCGCTCGCCCAGTTCATCGGCACGAAGGCCTTCGCTACGATCACCTCGCCGGTCGCCCGGTCGATGGTGTAGGCAAAGCCGTTCCGATCGAAGTGCACCAGCGTTTTCCGCAAGGTCCCGCCTAACGGCAGGTCAGCGAGGATGTTTTCGTTGACCGCGTCGTAGTCCCAGAGGTCATGCGGCGTCGGCTGGAACGCCCAGACCATCTCCCCGTTGTCGGCATCGCGGGCAATGATCGCCGCGCTCCACTTGTTGTCCCCGGGACGCCCCTGTCCATTCCACGGCCCGGGGTTCGAGGTCCCGTGATAGATCAGGTTCAATCCCGGATCGTACGACAGCCAGCCCCAGACCGTTGCGCCGCCCACCTTCCACGACTCGCCGGGCCAGCTCGTCGTCCCCTGATTCGGTCCCTTGTCCTGCGGATAGAACGGCTTGAATCGCGCCCCCGCCTTGATGTCAGCGTCGGGGCCGACGTTGTACGCTCGCCAGAGCGGCTTCCCCGACGCGGCGTCGAGCGCGGCGATCCACCCGCGCACTCCCATTTCTCCACCGCTCGAGCCGACAATCACCTTCCCGTGCACGACGATCGGCGCCATGGTGATCGTCTCGCCGCGCGACAGGTCGCCCATCGCCGTCCGCCAGAGCACCGTGCCGGTCGCCGCATCGACCGCGACAGTGTGCCCGTCGAGCAGGTTGTAGAAGATCTTTCCGTCGGCAAACGCGGCGCCGCGATTCACCACGTCGCAGCAGGCGAGGCCGACCGCCGCCTGCGCATTCTCCGGGCGCGCCTTCCATTTGAGCGGCTGCCCCTCGGTGGCCAGGTCGAGCGCATACGAAACGTTAGGGTACGGCGTCACGACGTACATCGTATTGCCGACGACGAGCGGCGCTCCCTCGTGCCCGCGCAGCACCCCAGTCGAAAAAGTCCAAGCCGCGTGCAGCCCGCCGACATTCTCCGCCGTGATCTGGGTAAGCTCGCTGTAGCGCGAATTTGAGTAATCGGCGCCCGGCATCGGCCATTCGCCCGCGGGCCCGGTGCGCGGCGCGGCGATCCGCGTGCCGGCGACGGTCGTTGCGGCGGACGCCGACGCGCTTTGACCTTGCTCCCCGTCAGGGCCGCAGCCAGCAAGCGTTAGGCCGATCACCATCCCGCATACCACCGGACGCCGTCGCCGCCGGCGTGAGCGCCTGCCCCGCGACGAAGCAACGCCGGTCATTGGGTCGTCCCCACCGGTAGCAGGCAATCCTGCGACGCTACGCACTGCCACCGCCCGCCGATCTTCATCCACGTATCGGTGCGCGTGATCGCGGTCGCGGTGACTTCCGTCGAAACGCGAGGCGGTTGTCGGCCCTGCGCGGCGAGCGGTTGTGCAGTTCCCGCGATCGCCGTAGCGGCGACCGGAGTGAGCGCCATGACGCAAATGATTGCGAATCGCCGGCACGTCATCTCGAATTCTCCTCCCGAAAAGAGCGCCGCGACTGCTCCGCAGCACGATTGGCGGAACTGACACCCGGTACGGCGATCCCGCCAGAGTCGCCGTACCACGCGAGGCACTCCCGCTTGACAGCCTCGCCCGCAGCTCATACACTCCAATCCACAACTGACTGCTCGTGGTGATTTGCCGCCTATTGCCGCCACGTAAAACAAAGTGCTAAAATGCGACGCGCCCGGCGGCCCTCTTCTCGCCCGGGCGTTTTCGTTTTTTCGGGAGACCGTTCGGTGGACGAACCCTCCCGATGCACCCGGCCCGGCGGCCAATGCCCTGGCGCAATGGAGTGCACGACGATGACAACGACCAGCACCGAACAACCCGAGCAGGCCACCCTCCGCACGCCGATCGCGGCGACCGCGACGCGGCCCGACGCGCACGGCCATCACCCGGCCGCCGCGGCGCGCCTCGCGACGATCAGCGGCGAGGGCGCGCTCACTGTCCTCAGTCGCTCGGCGGTGCTCGAGTCGCAGGGCCGGAACATCGCGCAGCTGGCGATTGGCGAGCCGCAGTTCGCGGTCGCACCGCACATCGTCCAGGCGGCCGTCGAAGCGCTCGCCGAGGGTGACGGGCGTTACGGTCCGCCCGCTGGAATCCCCCGGCTCCGCGGCGCGATCGCCGCAACGTTAGGCAGCCGAGGCGTCGACGCCAGCGCGGATGACGTCATCGTCACTCCCGGCGCCAAGGCGATGCTTCTCTATGCCTTCCTCGCCACGGTCGGCGAGGGCGACGAGGTGCTCGTTCCCGACCCCGGCTTCCCGATCTATCCGTCGCTGTCGCGCCTGACGGGGGGCGTACCGGTTGGCTACGCGCTCGACGAAGCGAACGATTTCGCACCCGACATCGACGACATCGCCGCGCGCATCACGCCGCGCACCCGCGTCCTCGTCCTCAACGCGCCGCACAATCCCACCGGCGGCAGCGTTGACGCCCGCGCGCTCGAGCGGATCGCCGAGCTCGCGCTCCGCCACGACCTGTTCGTCATCTCCGACGAGATCTATGGGCGCGTCGTCTTCGATGGCCCGGCCACGCCGAGCATCGCCGCGCTGCCCGGCCTGCGCGACCGGACGATCATCGTCGACGGTTTCTCGAAGACGTACGCGATGACCGGGTGGCGTCTGGGCTTCGGACTAAGTCCGCACTGGCTCGTGCCGCGCCTGACGACGCTCGTCGTCAACGGCCATACCTGCACACCGCCCTTCATACAGCGCGCCGGCGTTGCCGCACTCACCGGTCCGCAGAACCACGTGCAGGCGATGGTGACCGAGCTGCATCGTCGTCGCGATCACGTCGTCAGCGCGTTGCGGGCGATTCCCGGCGTGCGCTGCGCCTCGCCGGCGGGGGCATTCTATGCCTTTCCCGACGTGAGCGAAGTGATCGCCGCGACCGGGCTCACCGCGCCGCAGCTCGCCGAGCGCTTGCTCGAGGACCACGGTGTGGCGCTTCTCCCCGGAAACGGCTTCGGTGCCGCCGGTGCGTCGAACTTCCGGATCTCCTTCGCCGGCACCGCCGACGCGGTCCGCGACGGACTTGCCCGCGTCGCCACCGGCATCAGCGCGATCACCGCCGCCGGTCACCAGCCGTCGCCTAACGCTTCGCGGAGCTGACCATGACCATCCTCCGTTCGACAGCCGTGCAGCAGGCTGTCTCCGTCGCCGAGGCGCGCGCGTGAGCCACGCGGTCACCGTCAGGGTTCCGGCGTCGACATCCAACCTCGGCGGCGGCTTTGACTGCGTCGGCGTCGCCGTCGATCGCTGGCTCGAGGTCACGGTGACGCTGGCGGCCGGGCGGGGGGGATTGACGGTCGAGCGCCGCGGTACACTTGCGTCGTACACGGGCGCAGCTGCCGACGATCGGCTGGTCATCGGATTCGTGGCAGCGTGTCAGCGGGCGACTCGCCAGGTGCCTGACGCAGTCGCCTTCGACGCGACGTCCACCATCCCGGTCGGCCGCGGCCTCGGTTCCTCGGCGGCGGCGACGCTCGGCGGCGTAATGGCGGCGAACGCTCTGCTCGACATCGGGTTGAGTGAGCTGGCAGTCGCAACGCTTGCTGCCGAGTTGGAGGGGCATCCCGACAATACGGCGCCAGCGCTGTTCGGCGGCGCGCGGCTCGCGATCATCGGTGCTGACGGGTCGCTCGTGATCACTCCGCTCGGTATCCACGAATCACTTGCACTGGTGTTCGCGACTCCCGACTTCTCCGTCGAAACCGCCGCCGCGCGCGCGGTGCTCCCGCCGGCCGTGCCCCATGCGACCGCCACCCGCGCCGCAGCGTTAGGCGCGGCGCTGGTGCACGGGCTCGCGACCGCCGACGGGCAGCTGCTCGCCGCGGCGCTCGACGATGTGCTCCACGTTCCCTTCCGTCGTCGGCTGGTCGCCGGCTACGAGGCGGTCACCAGTGCGGCCCGGCACGCTGGTGCATTCGGCGCGACGCTCAGTGGCTCGGGCTCGACGATCGTCGCGATCTCGCCGGTCGCCGCCGCCGCAGAGGTGGCGCGCGCCATGGTCGCCGCCTGGAAGGCGCAAGGCATCGCGGCGGAGGGCTTCGTCAATCCGACGAGCGTCGGTGGCGCCGTCGTCACCCGGCCTGACAATGCAACTTTGCCCGGCGCGTCGCCGGCGCGATCGCGACAACCAGGCATCACAGTGTAAACGACCCGCGCGGCCATCCGCGGCCCAGCAGCCAATCCGATCCACGCGTATTCATTCATCATCGCAACAACCCGAGGTTCCCATGGCAGTCACGCTTCATCTCCCGACCATTCTCGCCAAGCTCGCTGACTCGCGCGCGCTCGAGGCGAACGGCAGCACTGTGGGCGAAGTCGTCTCCGAGATCGCCGGCCGTTACCCGTCGCTCGCCCCGCGGCTCCGCGACGAGCAGGGCAATCCGTACCCGTTCGTCACCTTCTACCTGAACGACGAGGACATCCGGTTCCACGGCGGGTTCGCCGCGGCCGTTGCCGACGGCGACGAGATCGCCGTCGTTCCGGCAATTGCCGGAGGCTGACCGATGAGCGCCAACACCCGTCCGCGGACCGCGCGTGACACGGAGCTTCCCGAGCTCTCGTCCGAGGAAATCCTCCGCTACAGCCGCCACCTCATCCTCCCCGAAGTCGGGCTCGACGGGCAGCGCCGGCTGAAGGCAGCGAAGGTGCTGCTCATCGGCGCCGGCGGGCTCGGCTCGCCGCTCGGCCTCTATCTCGCCGCCGCCGGCGTCGGAACGTTAGGCCTGGTCGACTTCGACGTCGTCGACGTCAGCAACCTGCAGCGACAGATTCTCCACGGAACGAAGGACGTCGGCCGTCCGAAGCTCGACTCGGCCCTCGATCGCATCCGCGACGTCAATCCGCACGTCCACGTCGAGGGCTACGAGACGAAGCTGACCAGCGCAAACGCGCTCGAGATCGCCGCCGACTACGACGTGGTCGTCGATGGGACCGACAACTTCCAGACGCGCTATCTCACCAACGACCTCTGCGTCTTACTCGGCAAGCCTAACGTTTACGGAAGCATCTTCCGCTTCGAGGGGCAGGCCAGCGTCTTCGCGACGGAACAAGGGCCGTGCTACCGCTGCCTCTACCCCGAGCCGCCACCGCCGGGGCTCGTGCCCAGCTGCGCTGAAGGCGGCGTGCTCGGCGTCCTTCCCGGGCTCGTCGGCACGATCCAGGCGACCGAGACGATCAAGCTGCTGCTTGGCATTGGCGACGGCCTGATCGGCCGCCTGCTGACCATCGACACGCTGACCATGCAGTTCCGCACCCTCAAGCTGCGCAAGGATCCGGACTGCCCGGCCTGCGGCACGCACGAGATCCGCGAATTGATCGACTACGACCAGTTCTGCGGCGTCGGGTCCGGTCCGGCCGACGATGCGGGGACGCTGGCCGAGCTGACGCCGATCGAGCTCGCGGCGAAATTGCAGCGCGGTGATGACTTCGACCTGCTCGACGTGCGCGAGCCACACGAGTGGGCGATCGCCCGGATCGCTGGCGCGCGCCTCGTACCGTTAGGCACGGTCGCCGAGGCAATCGCGACGCTCAATCCGGCGCGCGAGATCGTCGTCCACTGCAAGGCCGGCGGACGCAGCGCGAAGGCGGTACAGCAGCTCCAGGCCGCCGGGTTCGCGCGGGTGCGAAATCTCACCGGCGGGATTCTCCGCTGGAGCGACGACGTCGACCCGAAGGTTCCCAAGTACTGAGCGCCGCAACAACCATCGAACGTTTCCCGAGCAGCTGACGAACAAGAGATGACGCAGATTGCCGACCACCCGACCGAAACGACGACCACCCACAACGCCGCGCTGCGCGCGCTGCCGCAGCGCTGCAAGCTGTGTGGCGTCGAGGAGGAGGCTGCGCCCGCCGCGATCTGCGAGCATTGTCTTGGCCCCCTCGAGCCACTCTACCCGGCAAAGCGTGCGTTGCCGACGCGGGCGCAGATCGCGGCCCGCCGGCCCTCGCTCTGGCGCTACCGCGAGTGGCTACCCTTTGACTGGAGCGCGCTGCCTGACGGCGCCGAGCCGGAGGTGCTGTCCCCGGACACCGGGTTCACGCCACTGGTCGACGCGCCGCGACTCGCCGCGCGGCTCGGCATCGCCCGGGCCTGGATCAAGAACGACGCGGTGTCGCACCCGACGCTTTCCTTCAAGGATCGCGTCGTCAGCACGGCGATCAACGCTGCGCGATCCTTCGGGCTCGAGACCGTCGGCTGCGCATCGACGGGGAATCTTGCCAACGCCGTCGCTGCGCACGCCGCGCGCGCCGGGATGCAATCGTGGATCTTCATCCCGGAAGACCTCGAGGAAGGGAAGGTCCTCGGCACGCTGGTCTATGGCCCGAACCTCGTCCGCGTGCGCGGCCACTACGACGACGTGAACCGGCTCTGCGCGCAGCTGGCCGACCGGTTCGGGTGGGGAATCGTCAACGTCAACCTGCGGGGCTACTATGGCGAGGGCTCGAAGACGATGGCCTTCGAGATCGCCGAACAGCTGGGCTGGCGCATGCCTGACGCTGTCATCGCACCGATGGCCGGCGGCTCGTTGCTCACCAAGCTGCGCAAGGGATTCGGCGAGTTCGTCGACGCGGGCCTCGTCGAGGGGGCACTGCCGCGGATGTACGGCGCGCAGGCCGACGGATGTGCGCCGATCGTCCGCATGTTCGAGAGTGGTGGAAACACACTCGTTCCCGAGACGCCGCGCACGATCGCCCGCTCGATCGCGATCGGCAATCCGGCCGATGGCGCATTCGCGGTGAAGGCGATGCGCGAGTCAAAGGGCTGGGCGCAGTCCGTCTCCGACGAAGCGCTGGTCGACGGAATCCGCGTCCTCGCCGAGACGACGGGAATCTTCACCGAGACGGCGGGCGGCGTCACGGTGGCTGCGGCCCTCGCACTCGCCGCGGGCGGCCGCTTCAACCCCGAGGACGAGATCGTCCTCTGCGTCACCGGCAACGGCCTCAAGACGACCGACGCCGTGCGCGATGCGCTCCCGCCGGCCCCCCTCGTCAACGCCAAGGTGCGCGAAGTCGCCGCCCTGGTCGCAGCGAAAACGAGCCATTAGCCATTAGCCTTAAGCTGCAAGCGACCGCCGTTCCTCCCTGCTAAAGGCTAACGGCTGCTTTTATATGACTCCGATCACGGTTTCCGCGCCTAAAACCGCGGTAATTCCCGTGACTTTGCGGCTATCAGGACAGTCTCATAGCTGATCGACATTCGACGGCGCTGCCACGACGCGGCGCCCTGCGACGACGCAGGGCCCGCGGAAGCGCCGCCCCTTTGCACGATACCGATGACCTCCGCAGTCCGCGTCACCGATTTCCGCTCCCGGCCCGAATCACGCCAGCGCGCGGGGGACGTCATCAGCGACCTCGCGCGCACGTACGCCGCGCGGATGAACGACTGCGCTTTCGCGCATGCGCTGCGCGAGCGCAGGATCAGCCGCGAACAGTGGGTTGCGTTCATCAGCGCGCTCTACCCGGCAGTGGTCGGGTTCAATCGCGCGCTCATTCTCAGCATCGCAAAAGTCGATCACGTCCGGAACTCCGTCTTCCTCGGCGCACTTGCCGAGCAGTTGAAGGAAGAGCAGGCGCACAATCAACTCTGGCGCGTGAAGCTCGCACGGTTCGGCGTCGATCACGAGCGTATGTATTCCGATCTCGAGGCGTATCACGCGCGCTTCACCGCGACGGAGCTCGATGAGATGACCGCGGCGACGCTGGCCGCGGTGACGAAGGATCTCTCGCGCGGCGCCGAGGGAAACTTTCCCGACGCGGTCTTTCCGGACGCAGTGCTCGCGCTCTGCCACCTGCTCGGCACCAGCGCGACACACGAGGAAGTCGGCTACTGGGAGCATTTCGCCAGCCAGGCCGGAATCGAGATGGTGATCTGGGGAGTGTGTTCCGAGACGGTGCTCCCCGGCGTCATGGGTAACCCCGATCTCGATCTCGGCCCCGAGACGACACAGTGGTTGCGCGAGCACGGGAAAATACCCGGCGTCCGCAGCGACATCCGGACTGACGAGGAGAAGCACCTCGACCTGTCACGGATCGCACTCAACCGAAGCGACGAAGCGAACGCTGACGTTGCCCTGGTCGGCGCTCGCGCCGAGAGTGCAATGCGGCTGTTCGCGGCGAGCTTCATCTGCCAGGATCAGGCGATGGGCCGTTTCCCGCTGAGTCGGTACCGGGGACGCGCCGCCTGATCCGATGAATCCCTTCGATCTTCTTCGTCCGAATCGCGGCGCGCCGCCGCTGACACCGGTCGTCGCGTCCGCCGGTGACCTTGCCGCCTATTCCCCCGACGCGCTGCTCGCGTTAGGCGAGGACGGCCGGGTGATCGAGGCAAACGCCGCGGCGATCGACCTCTTCGGCAAGGTGCGCGAAAAGGTGCTTGGCTCGCGCCTCGAGGCCTTGCTCGACGAGCCGCCGGCGCCGACCGGGACCCATCCGAAATATGAAGGCGCGCGCCCCGCCAACGGAAACGGAAACGGCAGCGCGAGCATTGCAGTGGCCGTCCCCGGGCGGGCCGACCGTTATGACGCAAAGATCACCCGCTCCCGCGGCGACGAGCGCATCGTGTCGGTGGTGACGGGCCCGCTGCGGATCAGCGACGAAGCCGGCGCGGCGATGGGGACGATCGTCTCGTTGCGCGACGTCAGCGAGGAGCGCCGCTCGGTCGAAGTGCTCGCCCGCTCGGAGTCGCGCTATCGCCACCTGTTCGAGGGTGCGAACGACGCGATCATGACGTTCGACTCGATGGGACGCTTCACGACGGTGAACGACGCCGGCGAAGTGCTGTCCGGCTACGCGCGCGAGGAATTGATCGGCCGCTTCTTCGGACCGCTCCTGGCGATGGAAGCACTGCCCCGCGCAATCATCGAGTTTCGCCGCGCCCTGTCCGGCAACGTCGGGCACTTCGAGACGGTGATGGTCCGCAAGGACGGCGAGCGCCGCTACATGACCGTCAACTACGCCTGCCCGCAGCGCAGCCGCGAAGTGCTCTGCGTCATCCGTGACGCAACCGAGGAAAAACGCCTCCAGCAGCAGCTCATCCAGTCCGAGAAGATGGCGGCCATCGGCCAGCTCGTCAGCGGCGTCGCCCACGAGGTGAACAATCCGCTCGCCAGCATCTCGGCGTTCGCGCAGCTGATGATGGCCGACCGCTCGCTCAAGCCCGACCAGCGCCACTCGATGGAGGTCATCAGCGGCGAAGCGCGGCGCGCCGCGCGCATCGTCCACAACCTCCTGACCTTCGCCCGCCAGCACAAGTCGGAGAAGACGCTCGCCGACATCAACAAGGTGCTCGACGACACGCTCGAGCTCCGGGCGTACGAGCTCAACGTCCGCGGCATCCGCATCGAGCGCGAGTTCGACACGGTGCCGCCGGAGACGATGGCCGACGTCTACCAGCTGCAGCAGGTGGTGCTCAACCTGATCACCAACGCCGAGCAGGCGATGGCCGCCGTGGACCGGCCACACCACCGCCTGACGCTGCGCTGCCACGTGCAGGGCGACGCCGTGCGGATCGAAGTCGAGGACACCGGGCCGGGCATCCCGGCGGAATCACTCGACGTTATCTTCAATCCGTTCTTCACGACGAAGCCGACCGGGCAGGGGACGGGCCTTGGCCTCTCGATATCGTTAGGCATCATCAGCGAGCACGATGGCCGCATCTGGGCCGAGCGTGCCGCGTCCGGCGCGCGCTTCTGCATCGAGCTCCCATTGATCACGAACGGCAAGCGCGCCGCCATCGCTGCACCATCGGCGCCGACGCCGATCAGCCCGTCGCTGCGGATACTCGTCGTCGACGACGAGGAGCCGATTCGCATTGCCCTCGAGCGCTTCCTGAACAGCGTCGGCCACGAGGTGGTCACCGTCAGCAGCGGAAGCGAGGCAATCTGGCGCGGCGAAGGCGACGAGGTCTTCGACGCAGTACTGCTCGACATGCGCATGCCCGACGTTTCCGGCCAGCAGATCTTCCAGCGCTGGACCGCCGACCGGCCCGATCTCGCGGCGCGCGTCGTCTTCCTGACCGGCGACATCGTGAGCACCGACCTGCAGCTCTTCCTCAACTCGACTGGCCGCCCGTTCCTGCCGAAGCCATTCGAGTTCGACGCGATCGTGCGCGCGCTGCCGGCGCGCCGGAAGTAGCTCGCCCGGCGCGCCTGGCGAGATCATCTCCGCCCGCCGCCGAATCCCGCGCGTGTTCAGCACCCGCGGCCCGCGGCTTGCTTTCGAGTGGCCCGTCACCGTTTTTCCAAACCGCAAACGGGCTGCTCACATGGAACTCGACACTCTCAAAGACCTCTACATCAGCGAACTGAAAGATCTCTACAGCGCCGAGAATCAGATTCTCAAGGCGTTGCCGCAGATGATCAAGAAGTCAACGCATACCTCGCTCAAGCGCGCGTTCACCGCCCACGAGCGGCAGACCCGCCAGCACGCGAAGCGCCTCGAGCGCATCTGCAAGGAGCTCGGCGTCTCCCCCAAGGGAAAGAAATGCGAAGGGATGGAGGGGTTGATCAAGGAGGCGAAGGGCCTGATCAAGGAACGCCCCGACAAGGACGTGCTTGACGCCGGCCTCATCGCCGCCGCGCAGCATGTCGAGCACTACGAGATGGCTGGCTACGGCTGCGTACGGACCTATGCGCGTGCCCTTGGTTACGCTGATCAGGCCAATGTGCTGCAGCAGACGCTCGACGAGGAGGGCGACACCGACAAGCTGCTCACGTCGATCGCCGAATCGCGGA
Source organism: Gemmatimonadaceae bacterium (assembly GCA_031360575.1). GTDB lineage: Bacteria > Gemmatimonadota > Gemmatimonadetes > Gemmatimonadales > Gemmatimonadaceae > JABFXC01. The sequence continues at coordinate 4,886 of JANMBU010000064.1, read as the reverse complement.
TCAACATCGACGCGAAAGCGTAGCACCGATCGGCAACGTTAGGCGGCAGGCGGCGATCGGCGCGGTGTGCCTCGGCACTCGCGCCGTTCGCTGTCCCACCCACCGCGTGGGGCTCCCCGGCAACCTCGCAGCATGACCACCACGAACAACGCAGACATCTCCCCAGCGAGCGGGGAGATGGCAAAGCTGTGCCGGTCATTCGACTGGGCATCCACTGCGCTCGGCCCGACGGTCTCATGGTCGTCGACCCTGCGCACGACCGTTTCGATCGTGCTCACGATGGCGTTCCCGAGCATCGTGCTCTGGGGGCCTGAGCTGATCCAGATATACAACGATGGCTATGCGCCGATCATGGGCGACAAGCATCCCTGGGGATTGGGTAAGCCGACTCGCGAATGCTGGCCCGAGGTCTGGCACATCAACGGCCCCGTCTACGACCGCGTGCTACGGGGCGAGACGGTTTCGTTCGAGAACATGCGCTATTCGCTGCTGCGCCACGGCCCGGCCAGCGCGCCCGAAGATGTCTACCTGACGATCTCGTACAGCCCCGTTCTCGGCGAAACGCCGGGCGACGTCGGAGTGCTGATCACGATGTTCGACACGACTCACCAGGTCGCGGCGCGCACGCTCCAGGCCGAGCGCGTCAGCCTGCTGCAGGAACTCGCCGTCGAGCGCGAACGGCTGGCCGAGGTATTCCGTCTATCGCCGAGCTTCCTCGCGGTCGCCCGCGGCCCGACGCACGTCTTCGAGTTGGCGAACGACGCGTACTACAAACTCGTCGGAAGTCGCGAGATCATCGGCAAGCCGGTCGCTGACGCGCTTCCCGAAGTTCGCGGGCAGGGATTCATCGAGCTCCTCGACAGCGTGTTGACGACCGGCACTCCCTTCATCGGACGTGAGGTGCCTGTAACGCTCGCCCGCGCCGAGGGGACGGTTGCCGAACAGTTGTTCGTCAACTTTGCTTACCAGCAGCTCCGCGGGCCTGACGGACTGCCTAACGGTGTTCTCGCCCATGGGGCCGATGTCACCGAACAGGTGCTCGCTCGGCGCGAGATCGAACACCTCCTCGGCGAGAGCGAACATACCCGCGACGCGCTCGAGACGGCGAACACGCAGCTCGAGGAGCAACAACTCGAGATGGAGCTCGTCAACCAGCAGCTGCACGACACGGTCAGCGAGCTCGCCGCGCAGACCGCGGCGGTGGACGCGGTCAATGGCGCATTGCGCGCCGCCGAGCAGCGGTTGCGCGACCTGTTCGATCAGGCGCCGGTCGCCGTCGCCGTGCTCACCGGACCCGATCACGTCTACACGCTGGTCAGCCCCCGCTACGCCGAATCACCGGGGAGTGGGCGACCGCTGCTCGGGCGCGCGGTGGCCGACGCATTTCCCGAGTTGCACGGCCAGGGCTTCTTCGAGACAATGGACCGAGTCTACCAGACCGGCGAGCCATTCTTCGCGACCGAGCGGCTGGTGCACATCGATCGCGACACCGACGGTACTCCCGAGCCGTATTTTTTCGACGTCGGCTACCAGCCGCTGCGCGATGGCGACGGCAATGTCTACGCGATCGCCAGCGTAACGTCCGAAGTGACGCGCCAGGTACACGCCCGCCAGGCGCTCGAGGTCGCGCGCGCCGAGGCGGAGGAAGCCAATCGCGCCAAGAGCCAGTTCCTCACGACGATGAGCCACGAGCTGCGCACCCCGCTCAACGCCATCGCCGGCTATGCCGACCTGCTGCTCGCCGGCGTGCGCGGTCCGATGAACGCCGCGCAGACCGAGGACATTGAGCGGATGAAACGCAGCGGGCAACACCTGCTCTCACTCATCAACGACATCCTCAACTTCGCGAAGATCGAATCCGGACAACTCGAATTCACCATCGAGCGGATCCCGGTCACCCGCCTCCTCGCCGGCCTCGAGGAACTGGTCGCCCTGCAGGTCGCGGCGCGCGGCCTCGACTTCGCAATCCGGCCGGGGAGCGAATCGGTCACCGCACTCGCCGATCTCGAGAAGGCACGGCAGGTGTTGCTCAACCTCCTCACCAATGCAGTCAAGTTCACCAGCGCCGGGGGCAGCGTGACGCTCTCCTGCGACGCTGATGATCTGACGGTGCGACTGGCCGTCAACGACACCGGTCGCGGCATCGGCCGCGAACAGCTCGGCCGGATCTTCGATCCCTTCGTTCAGGTCGATCGGCACCTCACGCCGACCAGCCAGCAGGGCGTCGGCCTCGGCCTGGCGATCAGTCGCGACCTCGCCCGCGGCATGGGCGGCGACCTGACGGTGGTCAGTGTTGTCGGACGCGGCAGCACGTTCACACTCGAGCTGCCGCGGGCGCGCCAGGAAAGCGTTAGGCCTGACGCTTAGACCGCCTCGGTCAGTGCCCGTTCGTAGGCTTCGAGCACGACCGCACGGCTGAGCAGCCCGGTGAACGGCGCCGCGCTGCCGGTGCCGGCTACCACCGGGAGCGCATCGAGTCCGCGCGCGTTCATCGCCGCCAGCGCTTCGCGCAGCGTCTGCCCCTCGCGCCGTGGATCGGCGGCTTCGACGAGGTCCTCGGCAACGACCACCGTCGCCAGTTCGCCGCGAGCGACGATCGCCTCGCGAAGTGTGTGATGGCTGATCACGCCGACCAGCGCGCCGGTCGCCTCGACGACGACAATCACCCCGTGCCGCGTGGCGGCCGCGGCCGCGACCAGGCGGTCGAGCGAGGCGCCGGGCGCGACGGGCGCCACGTCGGCATCGAGCGCGTCGCGGACGTGCAACCGGTCCATCACGGCCTGGTCGACGCCGTGCGCGATGTGCTCGCCGCGCTGGTCGAGCCATCCATCATACAATCCGTGCGGCGCGAATCGCTTCGCCGTCGTGTACGACACCACCGCGACGATCATGATCGGGACGACGAACCCGTAGTCGTTGGTCATCTCGAACACGATGAAGATCGCGGTCAGCGGCGCGCGTGTCGCGCCGGCCACCATCCCGGCCATCCCGACCATCGCCCACGCCGCGGCGTGCACGGTGCCGCCCGGAAGCAGCCGCTCGCCGAGGGCGCCGAGTCCTCCGCCTAACGCTGCACCGAGGAACAACGTTGGAGTGAACACGCCGCCCGAGCCGCCGAAACCGAGGGTGATCACGGTCGCCGCGATCTTCGCCACCACGATGCCGAGCAGCACGTACCAGGCGAGTTCACCGAACAACTGATGCGGCAGCATGAGGTGCCCGTTGCCCGCGTGGAGACCGCCGGTGAAGAGCACGATCAGTCCGACGGCGGTCCCACCGATCAGCGGCTTCAGCCAGGCGGGTCCGGGGACTCGCCGGCTCCAGCCTGGCGCGGCGAGGTAGGCGCGCGCGTAGAGCGCCGACACGATTCCGCAGGCCAGCCCGAGCAGCGGATAGAGCAGCGCGCTCCGCCCGGGATGCGCATCGGCGAGCGAGGGTGCGCGAAAAATCGCATCACCGCCCATCAGCGGCCGCACCGTGAGCGCACCGACGACGCTGGCGATCACGACCGGGCTGAACGCGCCGATCGAGAACGAGCCGAGCACCTCTTCCAGCGCGAAGAACGCCCCGGCGAATGGGGCATTGAAGGCTCCGGCAATGCCGGCCGCCGCTCCGCAGCCGACGAGGATCTTGAGGTGGCGCGGCTGAAAACGGAGCCGCTTGCCTAACGCTGAGCCGAGTGCAGCACCGAGCACGGCGACCGGCCCCTCGCTTCCCGCTGATGCGCCGGCACCGAGCGTGATCGCCGACGCGATGGTCCGGGCGACCACCGGCCGCCCGTCGATGCGCCCGTCGCGCTTCGCGATCGCGAGCTGCACGTCAGGCACATTCTGACCCTCGGGCGTCCGGCTCCGATGAATGAGAAACCAGGCGCCCCAAAGCCCGATCGCCGTCAGCGCCGGCTGGTAGAACGCGTGGACTCCTGCCGCCAACCGCGATTCGGGAAGCCTGATCACAACCAGGTTGGCGAGATCGATCAGCCGGTAGAAGCCGACGACCGTCAGGCCAGTGATGACGCCGATGATCGCGCCAAACACCATCAGCGTCGCGCCTTCGTCCCAATCGCGACGCTCGAGCCAAACCAGCGCTCCCCCCCAAAGCGCCTCGATCCTCGCCGCGCTCGCCGGCGCTCGGCGCCCGCGCGGCGGCGCAGGATCGAGTTCCTCGATCGGTAGAAACTGTGGATCGGCAGAAGTCACCCGGGCAATCGAGCCGCGGAGAATCCGCTTCCGCTGGCGATCGGGGAAATTGCGGTTGGCCGACCTCTGCCTAACGTCAGTGCGGCTTGCGCGCCGTCGTCGCCGGGTTGATCGGGAACGGCGCCTTGCGAATGATGTCCCCCATCGTGCTGTAACCACCCGGCCGCCGTGGGGTCGGCGTCGGCGTCGGGGCAGGCGTCGGCGTCGGAACGGGCGCTGGTAGTGGCGCAACGACCGGAGCCTTCGCGACCTGTGCCGGCGCGGTCGTCGGTACCGCCGGCTGCAGCGGCTGAACGACCGCTGCCGCGCGCCGGACCGGCGCATTCGGCGCCCGCACCGCGCCCGGCGTCTGTTCGATAGCCGAGACGAACTGCGTCCCGCCACGGTTTGGCGCGAATCCCATGCTGTCGCCCGTTGCCGCATCGAGCTCACGCCCGAGATCCGCCGACCCCGAGCTCCCCCCGCGACACGCCGCCAATCCCACGGCAGCAATCGTCGCCGCAAAGATCCCCGCAACCATCCGAGCCTGTCTCATCGTCCCTAGTCTCCCAATTCGCATCATCCCCGTTCCTCCCCGATCCCGCCTTGTTTTTCTACCCCGTTGCCCTAGATCGGTCCCCGCCCAACCGCGCCCGCCTATCGACCCGGCGCGCGGGGGAGGGGGGGGGGGGGGGGGGGGGGGGGGGG
>JANMBU010000051.1:0-5999 GCA_031360575.1 Gemmatimonadaceae bacterium | reverse complement strand
CCCCCCCCCGCTACCTGTACACCCCGTTACCGTGCCCCGCGCCGTTGCCCGCGCGGGCCGAATCCACCCCCCCGCCCCCCGTCGTCCCCGGGGGCCCCGCGGCGGTACGACGGACGGGCGCGTCGTGCGCGCCCACCGGCGATGCTCTCCTAGAACATGATACCGAAGGTCACTGGCACATAGTGGGTCGAACCACCTGACGTGCTGACAGTGATGTAGCGCGCTTCGAGCATGGTCGCCAGCGTGCCGAGCCCGAAGTTGATGCCACCGCCGACGTTGTAGCCGAACTTGGTCTCGGTGGTGTTGCCGAAGCCGGGAACGTCGAGCTTCATGCGATAGTCGCCCACGCCGCCAATCAGGTAGGGCTTCGCGGCAATCATCCCCGGAACCTGGAGGACGATGTTCGCAGCCCCGCTCAGCGACGACGCCTTCACCCCACTGATACCGAGCGACGGCTTACCATCCCACGCATTGTAGCCGACTTCGCCACGGAAGCCGACCGGCGACAGCGGCATGGAGAAGCCGATCAATCCGTTCACGCTGTAGCCGGTCTTGACTCCCTTGGCGAAATCGCCCGTCGGAATACTCGCACCGGCGGAGACCCCAACATGCACTTGCGCATGTGCGGCCGGCGCGGCGGCAAACGAGAGAACGACGGTCGAAGCTGCAAGCACGAGGCGCTTCATCATATGCATACCTCTTGAGAAAAGTTTGTAGCGTCCGGCGCGGACGAATCGGAGGCGGCCATGCCGGAGCCGAACAGACGGCGTTGTCCATTCGCTAATCTGACGATCGATTCGCCACCGGGGCACAGCGCGGTGACCATGGCCCGATTCTTTCCCATGACAGGACGCGGCGATCAATCGCCGATTCCATAACGTTCACCAACGCGAAAAAGATCCCGGAGGTCTTCGTGGCATCGCTACTCGACATGGTGCAGCAGCATCTCGGACCCACCGAGATCAACCAGATCAGCCAGCAGCTCGGCGTCGATCCGGGGCAGGCGCAGAGCGCAATCAGCGCGGCGCTGCCGATGATCGTCGGCGGGATGGCCAGCAATGCGACGCAGCCGGGCGGGTCCGATGCGATCCATCAATCGTTGGCGTCGCACGGCGGCATCCTCGAAAACCTTGGCGGCCTGCTCGGTGGTGGCGGCGCAGCCGACGGTGGCGGCCTGCTTGGCAAAATTCTCGGTCAGCACCAGGCGCCCGTGCAGCAGGGCGTCTCGCAGGCGAGCGGTCTCGACCCGGACAAGACGCGCCAGCTGCTGATGATGCTCGTCCCGATCGTCATGGGGGTGCTGGCCCGCCGCCAGGCGTCGGCGAACTCCACTCCAGCGCAGGTGGGGGACGACCTGAAGCGCGAGAGCCAGACCGCACAGCAGCAGACGCAGGCGCAGGCCCCGCAGCTCGGCGGCCTGCTCGGGCAGATTTTCAAGGCCTTCTAAAGCAAAAGGTGTAAGCGGTAAGCGACGAGCTTATCGCTTACACCTTTCTGCCTAACGGCGGGCGGATGATGCCGAGGCTCTGGCGGACCATCACTTCACGGGCCAGCAGTGCGCTGCAGGCGGCGGCGGGGCGGGGCTGGCAGAAGAGGAAGCCTTGCCAGTAGTCGCACTGGTGATCGCGAAGGAAGGCGAGCTGCTCGCGGGTCTCGACGCCCTCGGCGATCACCTGGAGCTTGAGCGACCGGGCGAGGGCGATGACCGCCTCGGCGATGGCTGCATCATCCGGGTCGGTTGCGATCTGGCCGACGAAGGAACGGTCGATCTTCAGCGAGTCCGCCGGGAAGAGGCGGAGCGCGCTGAGCGACGAATAGCCAGTACCGAAATCGTCGATCGAGATGCGGACGCCGAGCCGCTTGAGTTCGCGGAGCTTGCCTAGCGTGTCGCCGTCGCTCTGCATTGCCATGCTCTCGGTGATCTCGAGCTCGATCGTCTCCGGCGGCACGTGCGTCTCGCCGAGAATCTCGGAGACGAGCGTGACGAAGTCTGGCTGTTGCAGCTGGCGCACGGAGAGGTTGACCGATGCACGGAGCTCGGGCAGTCCGGCTTCCTGCCACTCCCGCAACTGGCGGCAGGCGGTGCGGAGAACCCATTCGCCGATCGGCACGATCAACCCGGTCGTCTCGGCCAGCGCGACGAACGCATCGGGCGCGAGCAACCCGAGCTCCGGATGGCGCCAGCGGATGACGGTCTCCATCGCGCAGATGCGGCGCGTGTTCATCGCGACGATCGGCTGGTAGAACAGCTCGAGCTCACCGTTGGGGAGCGCGCGGCGGAGGCGATTCTCGAGCGTCAGCTGCTCGAGTGCGCGCGCGTTCATTGCGGGGGCGTAGAGCTGCACGGTGTCGCGACCCTGCGCCTTCGCCCGGTACATCGCCGTGTCGGCATTCTTGAGCAGCGTCTCCGCGTCGTCGCCGTCGTTGGGATAGAGGCTGACGCCGACGCTGGCGGTGACGAACAGCTCGCGTCCGTCGATGATGATCGGGAGCTTGAGCGTCTCGCGCACCCGCCGCGCGACGATCGTGGCGTCCTCGACCTTCTCGACCGAGGGAACGAGCACGGTGAACTCGTCACCACCGATGCGGGTGACGGTGTCATCGTCGCGGAGCAGCGCACGAATGCGCCGCGCGACGACCTGCAGCAGCTTGTCACCGACCGAGTGGCCGAGCGAGTCGTTGATCAGCTTGAAGCGATCGAGATCGAGAAAGAAGACGGCAAGCTGGATCCCGCTGCGGTGCGCGCTGGCGATGGCGACGTCGAGGCGGTCGAGGAAGAGCTTACGGTTAGGCAGTCCGGTCAGCGCGTCGTGGTAGGCGAGATGCTCGATCTGCGTCGCGGCGTCGACGGCCGAACGCCGTTCATCCTCGAGCAGCCAGATGACCATCCCGAGCGCGATGGAAAATTGGAGCAGGAAGTCGACGATGTTCAGCATCGGCAGGTACGACGCGACACGGCCGGTGAGGAACGCGATGACGGCCAGCGCCATGTAGTGCAGCTGCTGCACGCCGTAGAGCAGGAACGAGACGCCGACCAGGCGGTGCCCGAGGCCGGCGTTCCAGGGACGGGCGCGGAGAATCAGCCAAGTGGCAACTCCGAAGCCGACCGCGCTGATGCCGGTGCGGATGAGCGCACGAACGAGGGTGGGGACCGGCGCATTCAGCCCGGCGCCCGCCGCAACGACGATCAGCGGAATCGCGACGCCGATTGCGACCGCACTGGCCGCCAGCAGTCGTTGCCGCCTGACCCCGATCGTCGCGCGCGCGGTGACTTCGTACGCGCCCGAGGCGAGCCAGACGACCCGGAGCAGCCCGGCCGCCATCGAGACGATTGCGACCAGCAGATACGCCGCGCCTTCGGCCCGTCCGGCATCGCGCAGCATCGCGGTACCCGATGCGGCGACGAGCATGATCGAGGCGGCAAACCAGGCACGAGTCCAGTGGCGGAGATAGCCATGATGGAAGACGTGCTGGAAGTGCGCGAACACAGCGCCGATGAAGACGGCGCCGACGGCCTGGAGGACCAGGGTCGAGACGGCGGGCGGCATATCCAATATTGACGAGTACGCCGCTGTTTAGTCAGGGCAGGCCGTCAGGCAGTGATGACGGTCACACTGGGTGGGCGCGCCCAGTTCAAATTAGTACCACTTGAGAATAATTTCCCGCGGGCTTGCCGATCAGGTCTGCGCGACTGATCTGGAGACGTGCTGATCATCCAAACGTGCATTTCACGCACAATTTTGTCGACTTATTTGGTTTGATACGACCAAAAACGCCCGAATGAAGTCTCAAATCGTGCAAAACTGCACGTTCTCCTTGACAAGCAGCCCAGGAGATTCTATAGTCTGGCCGGGACCGGCAGGCTGTTACGCCTGATCCGCCGGTGGGACGGATGCTTCGGTGGGGCGGGCCCGGACCGGGTCGGCACCGCTGCCACGACTTGCGCACAAGCCATGAAACTCATCAGCTGCATCATCCGGCCCGACCGACTCGCCGCCGTGAAGGAATCCTTGTTCCGCGCCGGCGTCACCGGGATCACCATCACCCGGGCGAGTGGCCATGGAGGGGAGCGCGACACGGTGACCGTGCGCCGCGGATCGAAGCTGATGCTGCAATTCCACGAAAAAGTCAAAGTGGAGATGGCGTGCTCCGAGCCGTTCGTCGAGGCGACGATCGAGGCCATAGTCGCCGCTGCCCGCACCGGCTCTGTTGGCGACGGCAAGATCTTCGTCCAGCCACTCGATCGTGTCGTCCGGATTCGGACGGGAGAACGCGACAACGCCGCGCTCACGCCGGTGACGGTCGCCGAGGTCCAACAGCACTCGTTGCATCTCGCCGGAAAAAAGACGTGATAGGGGACCGCCCCCGGGTCCGGAATCGATCCCTTTTGCGTGAAGGAGCCCTCCGATGACCGCGATGCGATCCGTCGGCACACGACTGCGTGCAAACTGGCGGGACCCCCAGATCCGACGGCACGTTGGCCTGCTCTTCCTCGGGAAAGCCATCGGGCTCGGGCTGGTACTGACGATGATCACGCGCTGGTTCTTGCCCGCGTTGCTCACGGCACAGGCACCGGCCGCCGCGGCCACCCCCGCACTCGACCCGACCACGACGATCAATGCGATCAACACGGTCTGGGTGCTGGTCGCCGCGTTCCTCGTGTTCGGGATGCAGGTCGGGTTCGTGATGCTCGAGGCAGGATTCGCCCGCTCGCGCGAGTCGGTCAACATCCTCGTCGAGGGCATTGCCGACACATGCCTCTGCGGCGTCACGTTCTGGCTCTGGGGCTTCGCCTTCATGTTCGAGCCGGGGACGCCATGGATCGGCACCACCGGTTTTGCACTGCAGGGACTCGCGCCGACCTACGGAACGACCGGCGTCGCGCTGCTCGCGTTCTGGGTTTTTCAATTCGCGTTCGCCGACACCTGCTCGACGATCACCTCGGGCGCGATGATCGGCCGCTGCGGCTTTGTCGGCGACCTGCTGTACAGCGTCGGCGTCACGGGCTTCATCTATCCCATCATCGGTCACTGGGCGTGGGGGCCGGACGGATGGCTCGCGACGATGGGCCCGATCGCGTTTCATGATTTCGCTGGTTCCACCGTCGTGCACACGATCGGCGGCGCGATCAGTCTGGCCGGCGCGATCGCGCTTGGTCCGCGCCTGGGCCGAGTCTTCAAGCGTGACGGGGGCGGACCGATGCCGGCGCACGATCTGATCATCGGCGCGGCGGGCGGACTTATCCTCTGGTTCGGCTGGTACGGCTTCAACCCGGGCAGCACGCTGTCTGCACTCGACACGGGCGGGATCGGGCGAGTCTCCTTCAACACGACGCTCGCAGCCTGCTCGGCCGGCCTGACCGCACTGTTCTACTCGTACGTACGGACGAAAAAGTGGGACCTCTCGCTCACCACGAACGGATTCCTGGCCGGACTGGTGGCGATCACCTGCCCGTGCTACTGGGTGGACCCGGTCGGCGCGTTCTTCATCGGCATCGGCGGCGGGCTCGTGGTGGTCTGGGGTATCGATGCGCTCGAATATCTGCGGATCGATGATCCGATTGGTGCGGTGCCGGTTCACATGATCGGCGGGATCTGGGGGACGCTGTCCCTCGGATTGTTTGCGGCCGGGAAGTATGGCGTGCCGACGCCCACGGGCGAGGACGTGAGCACGGTGGTGACGGGCCTGTTCTACGGCGGCGGATTGGGAACGCTCAAGGCGCAGATCATCGGGAGTGGCACGGTCACCCTGACCACGTTCGTCGCGGCCATGGCACTGATGTACGCCGTCAAGGCAACAGGCACGCTGCGGGTCTCACCCGAGGGAGAACTCGAAGGACTCGATCTCCATGAGCACGGCTCCTCGGCGTACCCGGAGTACATGATCAATGGATCCGACAGCATCATCTTCGCGGACGCCGCGGCGGACGAAGCGGCCTGACGCCTAACGGCTGGCGACAAGGCCAAGCGGTGATGACGGTAACAGGAGACGAGCGCGGC
>JANMBU010000015.1:0-240933 GCA_031360575.1 Gemmatimonadaceae bacterium | reverse complement strand
TGAATCGCGAAATGAGCGCCGCCTTGAGCTTCATCGGTGGCTTCATGACTTCATGCAGAGCGCCGTCGACGCGATAGCGGACGCGCAGCTCGTGCTCGAAGCATTCGAAGTGAATATCCGATGCGCCGCGCTTCACGGCGTCGGTCAGGATCGCATTGAGCAGCTTGACGACCGGCGCATCGTCAACGGCGCTGGCGAGCGCCGCGGCCGACATCTCCTCTTCGGTGTCATCGACGACTTCGACGCTATCGTCGCCTGTCTCGATGTCCTTGAGGAGCGCGGACATCTGCATGTCCGACGACTCGTAGTACTTCTCGATCGCGTTGCGAAGCGTGTACTCGCCCGCGATGACCGGGAAGATGTCGTAGCGGGTGATGAACTTCAGGTCATCGATGACGCCGAGGTTGGTCGGGTCGGCCATCGCAACGGTGAGCGTCCGGCCATCGCGCTTGAGCGGGAGGACGAGGTGCTTGGTCGCGAGCTCGGTCGGGATCAACTTGGCGATTCGCGGATCGACCTCGAACTTCGACAGGTCGACCGCCGGCATGCGGTACTGGCGCGCCAGCTGCTTGGTGAGCTCGGTCTCCTGAATGAAGCCGAGCTTGACCAGGTTGTAGCCGACGCGCGTGCCGTTGGTTCTCTGCTCCTGAAGCGCCTTGTCGAGTTGCTCCCTCGTGATGAGCCCCTCACGCATGAGGAGGTCACCAATTCGCTCTGCGACGGCGGCTGGTGCGACCATGTGGACTCTAGGCGAAATGAACCGGCCGCCGGGTCGATGAGCGCCGCGCCGAGAGCGCGGCAGTGCGACCGACGGTAACGCTACGGCGGCGCTGGACGGCGCTTGCTGCCACCTCCGGCCCCTGTAGAGCCCCTGAAGCGGACTCCACCCGCAATGGAGGGACGCGGGGTGCCTGAAAACGTCACGTCCCCGGACAGTGCGGCGGCCATCGCCGGACCGACCCCGCGGACCCTCTGAAAACCCTCGATCGAGCCAAACGGCCCCCGCGCATCGCGGTCGTCGATAATGCGCTTCGCGAGCGCGGGTCCGATGCGCGGCAACGCCTCCAACTCGCTCGCTGTGGCGCGGTCGACGTCGACCGGAGTTATCGGAGGCCGGGGCTTCGCCCCGCGCCTCGGAGGTGCGACGGTCGTGGGGCTGAACAGGTCACGCGGATCGGAGGCGGGAGCGACAGCCGCTACGCCGTCGGGGACCGGATGACCGCGCGAGCGCCGTTTCGTGCCTTGGGTCACGGTGCTGGGTGACGCGCCGGCGGAGCGTCGTTTCCTACGCTCGACTGCGCCAGCCGATTCCGCCGCGACGATCTGGCGACGGAGCGCCTCGCGGGAGCTGGAATCCGCGGCGGTCGCATCAGCGACCGCGCCGGACATGCGAACCGCGGCGCCGAGGAGGGCAATGACGGCGAGAAAGCCTAACGCTTTCTTTTCGGAGGGAGTGGGCATGAGGACAATCTCGCCCTGCCTCGTCTTTGGGAGGGAATCGTTGGCACGCTGCTGTCATCGTTTTGGCCTCATGACTTGGGACGAGGAAGCCACGCGGTCGCTGTTGCGCTGTTTCCTCGTCCCTCGTGCCGTCATGGATGACTAGGGATGCGGCGAAGCGCAGCGGCCTAAGGCCGCTGGCGCGACGGGGGATGAGGAACGTGGAAAACTGCGATGCTGTGACGAGAGGATCGTGAGTGGCGCCATTGACCGGAGTGGCGTACTGGCGGTACCAGGGACGAGGAACGACGTGGGACGAGGAACGACGTGGGACGTGGGACGACGTGGGAGAAGGAACGACAAGGGACGAGGGAGCGCGCCGCTTCCTCGTCCCTCGTTATTCCTCGTCCCTCGTTATTCCTCGTCCCTCGTTATTCCTAGTCCTTCGTTATTCCTAGTCCCTGGTTATTCCTAGTCCCTGGTACGGGCCAGTACGCCCCACGGATCAACGGCGCCACTCACGACGCCCTCGTCACAGCATCGCAGTTTTCCACGTTCCTCATCCCCCGTCGCGCTCGTCGCCCGAGGCGACGACGCTTCCCCGCATCCCTAGTCATCCATGACGGACCAAGGAACGAGGAACGGCGCACGAACGATCGCGAGCTCCCTCGTTCCTCGTCGCCCGCGATGAACGAAGCGCGATAGGCGATGCGCGACGAGCGAGGAGGGATGAGGGATGTTGAGATCCCTCGTCCCCCCGTGCAACTTGTTGTTCGCCTTTCCCTCGTCGCTCACCCTGATGAACTTCAGATTTTCCTCGTTCGCCGTCGCGATTGCGATCGCCCTGACCGCCTGCCGTGACGCTCGCCCGCAAACCGCGTTCAGCGGCGATGCGGCGCTCGGTTATATCCGTGATCAGCTCGCGTTCGGTCCTCGCATCCCGGGCAGCGAGGGAGCGCGAAAGACCGGCGATTGGATCGTGCAGAAGATGCGGCCGCTCGCGGACACCGTGATCGAGCAGCGATGGACGCATGTCACCGCGAAGGGCGACACCCTTCCGCTGCGCAATATCCTCGCGCGCTTCAGGCCGAACGAGAAGCAGCGCATTCTCTACCTGACGCACTGGGACACTCGTCCGGTCGCGGATGAATCGCCGATCCTCGGCGACCAGACACGGCCAGTGATGGGCGCGAATGATGGGGCGAGCGGAACAGCGATGCTGATCGCGCTGGCCGAAGTGCTGAAGAAGACGCCGCCGCAGTACGGTGTCGATCTGCTGTTCGTCGATGGCGAGGACTATGGCACGTTCTCGACGGACACGGATGTCCTGCTCGGCTCAAAGTATTTCGCCGATCATCTCCCGACTCCCGATTACCGTCCGCTCTTCGGCGTGCTCTTCGACATGATCGGCGACGCGGAGCTGTTGATCCGCCAGGAGGCCTACTCGGTCCAGGCGGCTCCGGAAGTCGTCGCCCGCGTCTGGGCGACCGCTGAAGACCTCGGCTACTCGAAGTACTTCCGCCAGGAGGCGGGCGGTGCCGTGACCGACGATCACGTCCCTCTCATCAAGAAAGGCCTGCGCGTGATCGACGTGGTCGACATCGACTACGTGAGCCCACAGAAGAACTACCATCACACGACGCAGGACACGATCGATAAAGTCTCGGCGAAGTCGCTGCAGGTCGTCGGTGATGTAGCGGTGTCACTCGTGCTGGGACGGTGACGTTCCGGGCGATAGTCGATGCCTACTGGAATCGACCCGCATAGAACTGCAACTGCAGCGCCGCCGTTATGACCGTCTGCACGAAGCGGCGGTTGTAGTTCCGGTCCATCGTTGCGGTGCGTGAGCCCTGAAGCGAGAAGCTCATCGTTGGATTGAGGTCGGTGTCGGCCGAGAGCGAGAATACCCGGCGGCCGTTGTCGGTGAGGCTGCGGCCGGAGGCGGTGAGGACGTTCCGGGTGCGCGTCTCCTGCCAGCCGAGTCGGGTGCGGAGCGGACTGCGCGTGTTGAAGCGCGCGGGCATCGTCCAGCTTCGTGCCATGTCGGCGCTCCGCTCGCCGGTGACGCCGTGGGTCGCGCTGCCGGGGAGCGAGTCGTCGCGGATCGACCACGAGTAGCCGCCGGTCGTGCTCAGGTCGCCGAATGGCCAGATCACCGTCGCGTTGATCGGGAAGACGCGGACGCGCGACACGCGGAGATCGCCGTCGTTCCCGGTGGACGGCGCGAGCGCGGCGACGCGGGTGTGTCGCACGCCAGCGCTGGCGGCGAGGCTCCGGATACCGTGGCCGACGAACTGTCCGATGGTGCTCTTCCCCGGAACGAGCGTCCAGCGAAGCGTGAGGTCGGGATAGTCGCGCTGGATCCCGTCGATGACGTCCTGCTGGTCGTCGGTGCGGCGGTACCAGCTCCGCGTCGTCGTCAGGCTGTAGCGCGGGACCAGCGTGAATCCATAGGGGAACAGTACCGAGCTCCCCGCGCTGACCGTGTTCGTCAGTCCGGCGGTGGTCGCCGGGCGATCGCGGATCGACCGGAAGCGGCGGGCACCGCCTAACGCGAGCTGGTAGCCGAAGCCGGGTGATTCGGACTCGTTGTCGAATGCCGAGATGATCGAGCGGCTGTAGCTGACGTCGATCGGCGTGATCGCGTTGCTGAGCAATCGGACGTATCGCGCGCGCTGCCAGAACACGCGCCCCATCGTCTGGATGTCGAACTGCGCCGCGGTCGTCAGTGTCTGCGTGTTGCCGAAGCGGCGCGGCAGCACGTAGCTCGAGTCCATCGTCACCGAATCGACCATCGTCAGCGGCCGCGCGTTGGGATCGCGGACGAAGGAAAAGGTGCTGCCGAGGTCGACGCGCGGCTTGAGCCACGACGAGAACGGCGGTGCGAAGCTCGCCGCGGCGCTCATCTGCCGGTCGCGCTCGAGGCCGACGTCGCGACCGAACAACGACCCACGCTCCCCGCGCGTCGCCCGGAGCCGCGCCTCGTCGCGGCGGATCTGCGACGTGTCGAGGCCGGACGCATAGTCGCGCAGGTCGCGGGTCTCGGTCGCGTCCCAGCGCAGCGTCAACGGACCGACCGGGCGCAGCTCGATCGCGCCGACGTTCCGCCACAGATTCGACTCGGCTCGAACGACACGCCCCGAGTCGTCGATCGCCGACGCCGGCTTGAGGAAGGTGCGCCGATCGTCGTTCGACCGCGCCAGCCCGGAGGTAAAGCGGATCTGCGCGGGATTCCATCGGAATGCCGACGCGCGAATCGCCCGGCCCATCTCTGATTCGGAGATCCAGGGCGGCAGGTCGCCGATCACCCGCGTGAACCACCCGGGCAGCGCGAGCGCCCTCGGCTCTGCCGCGACGATGTAGTCCGCCGTCGCGCTCCAGCTCTTCGCGCCCCCGCTCTGGTACTCGCTCCGCGCCGACGATGTCGCGAGCACGCCGTTCAACGTCACGTTGTCGAGCACCGCGCCGAGGACGCCGTTGTTCAGCGGCGTGATGCGTCGGGCGGAGATCGCGTACGACGCGGCGCTGGTGCGCGGGGTTCGCAGGCCCGGTACTTCACTCGCGCGGAGATCTGACCGGTCGAGCAGCTCGGGCGACGACGACGAGCCCGAGTAGGCAATGCTCAGCGGCAGCGACAGGCCTAACGATGCCGGAAGCAGCTTCTCGAGGCGCACTGTCGATACGAGATCGAGCGCGTCCTGCCCGACGTACGACGGGCTCTCGGCCAACTGGCGGAAGTAGGCGTCGCGCCGGCTCCCGGCGATCCGGATGTCGGCGATGCCGCCGGCGCGAATCTCGAGACCGATCTGCCCGGCGTAGCCTGGGGTCTTCTCGACGTTGCGGAGGCGGATGTCGTCGACCCAGAGATCGAGCGTGTCACTCACCGGATTGAACACCTGCGCACTGCCGGTGCGGAGGATCCCGACCGCGAGCTCCTGCACCGCGGCGAGATTCGGCGGCGTGACGCCGGGCGCGACGGTGTAAGCGATGTACCCGTTCTCACAGGCGGCGAACACCGCGGTGTCGGGGATCAGCGCGTCGCGATTCGTCCGCGCGATCAGCGCCGAGTCCACGGCGGTGCAGCCAATCCGCGCGCCACCGGGTCGCAGGTAGCTGGTCTGGATACGCGACCGCAACGTCTGCAGGACGCTGAAATCGACGCGCACGTCGGTCCAGCTGTCGGAGAAAGCGGGCGTGTGATACAGGTAGAAGTTGTTCCCGTCGCGCCCCATCCGGACGAAGAAATTCAGGTCGCCGCCGCTCCCCCATCCTGTAGAATTCCCACCGCGGGCCCAGACGCGCAGCTCGCGATAGGCGAGAAAGTTCTTCGAGCCTTCGGGGAACCGGTAGTACGCCTCGGCCCGCGACAGCGGGACGAGGTTGGTCGCGGTGACGCGCAGCGCCTGCTCGTTCACCTCGGTGGACTGCACATCCTGTCGCGATGTGCGGACGTCGTTGTCGTTCCGGATTCCCGGCGGCGGGGTGTAGCCGGGGTCGCGGGTGCTGATCGTCGTCACGCGCACGCTGCCGCGCGTGCCGGCGAGCGATGCGAGCGAGTCGCCGCCAATGCCGGCGAGCGGCGATTCAGCCCGCTTCAGCCAGAGCGGACCGCGCAGCCGGAAGCGGGCGATCGGCACCGTCGTCGGCTGATCGTTAGGCGCGCCGGCGCCGGCGACCATCGTCAGGCGCAGCGCCTTGATCCGGCGGAGCTGCGGCGCGTTCATGGTATCGCGCGCCGCGTTGAGCGGGATGCGGACGCGCACCCAGCAGAGCGGTCCGGTATCGGTGGTGTCGCTCCGCGACGCGGGCAGCGAGTTGTAGCAGGCCGTCCGTGGCGCGGCCAGGGTATCCTGCGAGGCGGCGGCGAGATCGACCACGTAGCGGAAGTAGCTCTCGCTGCTCCGCTCCGCTTCCGTGTAGTTCAACGCGAAGTCGAGGTCGATGTCCTCCTCGTCGAGCCGGTTGTTGCGTACCGTGCAGTTCGTCCGCGCGTCGCCGACCGCCTGGATGACCCCGTACTCCGCCTCGCAGATCGGCACGTCGCGGAGCAGCGTACTCCCGGTCGGAGTAACGACGCGCAACGAGTCGATGCGGTCCGGTGGCAGTCCGCGGTCGTTCAGCGCCGCGCTGGACCACCGGGTCCCCGGGGCGCGCGCGGTGTCGAACCGGTCGCGGCCGACGGTCTGCCGGCCGCGATAGGTCGAATCCACCCCGGCGCCGTTAGGGACGACGGTCAGCGACTCGGGGGCGAGCGCAAAGGTGTTCTCCGACACGTCGCCGAGGTCGAAGACCAGAGTCGGATTGTGATCGCGATTCTCGGTGCGGGTATCGACCAGCGCGTAGAACTCGAGCTGCTCGACCTGCGTCAGGTCGGCGCCACTGGGCGACAGCACCGTCCGGATCGACCGCCAGCGCCGTGTCGCCGGCGGGTTGGGCCGGGTGATCCACTGGGTGCGGCCGCCGGCGTGCAACCGGCTGAAGCCCAGCGTCGACGGCTGCAGCGTGAGCCAGAGGAGCGACTCCGGGAAGTTGTAGCCGCTGCTCGTCTGGATGATGATCGAGCGGTCGATCATCCGCGAGGTGAAGCGGAGCGGCGTGCTGTCGTTCGGCAGGTGGACGTTCGTCTGCCAGACCAGTGATGCGGCGTTGTCCGGGGTGAAGGTGAGCAGTCCGGTCGACCGCGTCTCCAGCGGCCGGCTGGAGAGGAACCAGGCCGGGTCGAGGGTGCTGATCGAGATGCCGCCCTCGCCGGCGAAGCTGTCGAGCCACGCCTGGCCGATGCTGTTCGGCTGCGGGCGGCTGGTCGCCATCTCGGCCTGGAGCGCGATCCGCGAGTCGCCCGGCCGCTCGCTCAGCATCGGCAGCCTTGCCAGCGCATTGGTCAGCAGCGGGGCGTCCCAGCTCCAGTTGCCGGTCACCCCGGCGACCAGCGACGACGCCGGCTCGAAGCCTAACGGTGGCCGAGTGTACTGGCTGCGCTGCCCCTGGCTGATCGCCGTGAAGGTGACCTCGCCGGCCGGCGCCGCGAAGGTTGTCGCCAACCCGAAGATGTTGGTCGCGACGTTGGTGAACAGCGGGTTCTCCTCGTACTGTACCGTCACCGTTCGCGGGCGCGGAAACAGCGTGTCGGGACGGGTGAAGGTGACGCGCCCGAGCTCGTAGTCGATGATGTAATCGAGCCCGCGGGCGAGCGGGATGCCGTCGATGCTCAGCCGCTCCGAATTTCGCCGCAGCTGGATCGCGCCTAACGTCAGGGTGCCGGCCTGGTCGCCGCTCCCCTGCGACTGGTAGCTGATCTGCATCCGGTACACCGACGGCGGATGCTGCGGCCCGTAGAGATAGCTCCCCGGCGTGCTGTAGATCTTGTCATTCGACAGGTTCGGCGGGCGGGCGAAGCCGCTGTCGGAGAACGGCTGCAGCGAGGGGAAGATCACGAAGTAGTCGCGAATCACCCGCGAGCTGCCGCCCCCCGGGCCGGTGCTGACATTCGCGTCGCTCGGCCGCGGCCAGATGCGATTCTCGGCGTCGAATGCGGATGGGTTGGTGGTCTGCGCGAGGCCGAACAGCTGCAGGTAGGTCTGTGCCGCGCCACCGATCGGCTTCTCCTTATCGCCTGCCGCACCGGCAACGATGCGCGCGTTGATGCTGGTGCGCTGCACATCATCGCCGCCGACACGATACACCGAGCGAATCTCCCGGCGGAACGCGGCATCGCCCGGATTGAGGGAGTTGTCGTAGAGCAGGTTCGCGATCTGCTGCTTCCCCGGGATGAAGGTGACGTCAGGCGTACCGCCGACAGCGGGGTTTTCGACTGGCTGCCCGTCCGCGCCGCGCACCTTGTAGGCAATCACGATCCGGTCGCGCTCGAGACTCGGCTGCGTGACCATCGCGATCCAGAGAAGCGACGGATCGATGTAGTAGTCCACGTTCTGCCGCAGCAGCTCGTACGGCTGGTCGGCGTTGTTCGCCGCGCGCAGCCCGTTCACCCTGAATCGCGGACCGTTAGGGTTGGGCGGCTGGCTGCCGATCTGCAGCCGATAGACGGCGACTTCGACCGGTCGTTCGCCGGCGGGCAGCGCGTCGCCAAGCCGCTTCATCTGGTCGCGATCGAGGATGTCGATGTTTGGATAGACGCTCCCGAACGACGCCGGATCGACGGTGAAGAAGAAACGGCGCTGCTCGATCTGGTAGTCCTCGACGTCGCGTGACTGCCCCTGCTCGGTACGGTCGCCAACAGTAAAGCGGGCGTCCTTCACCAGCGTGCCCTTCTGCTGCGCGGCGATCGCGCGGAAGTGCATCGGGCCGATCTGGCCGAGCGCCTGCATGCCGTAGTTGCCACTCGGAATGCCGCCCGTGATGAAGCGCGACGGCGGTGGGGCGAACGTGACGTTGCCGACCTCGATGCGCTGCATCACCTCGTTAGGCTTGCCGGCATAGTAGATCGACAGGTTGTTCGACGCGTCGAACTCGCGCTGTGAGTCGTAGTCGATGTCGACGTGCACGCGGTCCGCGAGGACGCCCGCCGACAGGATGTTGAACTGGAAGTCGATGCTCGGCGCAATCGGCGACCGGCAGCCGGAAAACGACGAGGTGAGGTCGATCGACAGGCAGGGCGTCGTCTGCGCTTTCTCGCCCTTCGCCTCGAGCCGGGTGTTGAGCTTGAGCGCGAGGTCCGCATAATTCGTCGCGCTCCCGGGGAGGGGCGGGGTCACCGGCGCAACCACCTCGGCGAGCGCCGTGTCGAGTGCGGCGCGCCGCACGGGCACTGGCGCGCGGGCGACGAAGCTGACGATCGGGGGCGCCGCGACCCGCGAGTCGCGAACCCCGAGCCACGCCGAGGCGAGCCGGCGCTGCCGGAAAGCGAGCGAGCGGCGGATCGAGTCGGCGGTAATCGCCGCGATTGCGCTGGCCGGGAGGCGAAGCGGGGTGAGTCGCCCGAACGGGCCGAAGGCGCCCGGGCGCGGAAGCGTCAGGCGGGCACTGATGCTGTCGCGCAGGTCTTCAGTTGACGGGCTGACGCCGAGGACGAAGGCGTCGAGGCTGTCGTCCGGCGACGTACTGGCGGGGGGCTGCTGGCCCGTTGGCGCTGGCACCTGCGCGTGGAGCACCTGCCCCCGCCCTGCAGCAGCGAGAGCGAGGCCCACGACCAGCAGGACCAGACGCGAGGCACACACGATGGGCGCTAGAGAGTGGCAGGATCGTTGCGAGCGCTCGAGCGCTTCCAACGCATCTCGTGAGAAGACAGGCGGCGAGCCTTGAATTGCATGGCTCCCGAGTGGAAACTTCGGGTCACGTGAAGATACTCTCCAAGTACGTACTCAAGGAACACGCTGGTCCCCTCGTCTTCGCGCTCGCGGCGTTGACATCGCTCCTGCTGCTCAACTACGTCGCGAAGCAGTTCGGCGCCCTCGTCGGCAAGGGGTTGCCGTGGACCGCGATCCTCGAGTTCTTCGGATTGTCGATCCCCTTCACTGTCGCGACGACGCTGCCGATGGCAGTTCTCATCTCGACGCTGTACGCGTTCAGCCGCCTGGCCGCCGAGAACGAGATCACCGCGCTGAAGGCGAGCGGTGTCGGCATGCCCACGGTGATGTACCCCGCACTTGGCGCGGCGACGCTGATCGCGATGCTGATGATCGGTTTCAACGACCAGATCCTCTCGCGCGCAAACCACCAGCTGGCCGTGCTCCAGACCGACATCGCGCGCACCAAGCCGACCTTCGCGCTGCGCGAGCAGGTGATCAATCCGGTCTCGCCAGGCCGACTCTACGTCCGCACCGGCCACATCGATCGCTCGACCAACCGGATGCGCGAGGTGACCATCTACGACCTCGGCGATCCGTCGCGCGCGCGCACGATCTATTCGACGAGCGGGCTGCTCAACTTCAGCGCGAACGGCACCGATCTCGTGATGACGCTGTACGACGGCTTCATGCAGGAGGTCTCGGCCGCCGACCCCGCGCAGCTCACACGGCTCTTCTTCCGGAAGAACCAGTTCATCGTCAAGGGTATCGGCAACAAGTTCGAGAACTCGCAGAACGTCGACTACAAGGGCCCGCGCGAGAAGACCATCTGCGAGATGCAGCAGGATTACATCTCGGCCACCGGCGGCGTCGAGCGGACGCGCGGCGACCTGTCGTGGCTGATCCGGAAAACCGTGCACTACTCGGCCACCGGGCTGGCGTTGCCGGGTCCTGCGGTCATCGTGCCCGTCGATACATCGCACGCCCGCACCGGCTTCACGATTGGCGGCGCGTATTGCCGGCTGCTCTCGGTGTTCGGCGTGAAGCAGGCGCAGGCCGCGGAGCTCACGCCCGCCCCCGAGCCGGCACCGGCGCCGCAGTTCGGCGGCTCGCGCGCGCAGCGCGCGCGTGAGCGCGAGTTGACGGAAGCTCAGCACAGGTCGAGGGACTCGGTGCTTCGGACAATGCATTCGTCGGCGCCAGCACCGAACTTCGTCTCGCCATCGGCCGGATTTCCGATGATCGATGGCGACGCGACGATCGGCGCAATCAGCTCGCTGCGCGATCGCATCGTCGAGTCGGAGCGGACGCGCGACATGTTCAGCGTCGAGATTCACAAGAAGTTTTCGCTCGCCGTTGCCTGCATCGTCTTCGTCCTCATCGGTGCGCCAATCGCGCTGCGCTTCCCCCGTGGTGGTGTCGGACTCGTGATCAGTGTGTCGCTCTCGGTGTTCGCGCTGTATTACGTCGGACTGATCGCCGGGCAGTCGCTCGCCGAGAATGGGACACTGAGCCCGTTCTGGTCGATGTGGATGGCGAACATTCTCTTCACGATCGTCGGACTCGTGCTGCTGTCGCGAATGGGCAGGGAGTCCGGCTCGTCGCGCGGCGGCGACATGCGCGAGATGATCGACATGCTGCGCGCCTGGTGCGCGGCACTGCTGCGCCGAATGGGACTGAAGGCTGACCGCCGCCGGAGGGAGAGATGAGGCTGATGCCGCGCGCACTCGATCGATATGTCTTCTTCGAGTGGACGAAGATCTTCATCACGACGGCGCTGGGGTTTCCGCTTCTGGTCATCGTCATCGACCTCACTGACAACCTCGAGAAGTACCTGAGCCGCCACCTCACTCGTGAGGCGATCGCGCTCAGCTATCTCTACTGGTTGCCCGAGTCGATGTTCCTCATCCTGCCGGCGGCGGTGCTGTTCGCGACGGTGTTCTCGATCGGGAGCTTTACCCGCTACTCCGAGGTGACGGCCGCGAAGGCCAGCGGGATCAGCTTCTACCGACTGATCGCGCCGATCATGGCCGGTGCCGCGATGGCCGCGGTCTTCGGGCTCGCGTTAGGCGAGCTCGTGCCGGTGACGACGGCCAAGCGCAACGACATCCTCGAGGAGGACAAATCGGCACGCGGCACCGAGCGCTTCAATTTCGTCTACTCCGCCGAGAATGGGCGCGTCTACAAGGCGGGCTCGCTCTCCGTCCCGAAATCGCAGATGGGCAATTTCCAGATCGAGCGGAAGGGGAATGGTCCCGACTATCCCACCTTCGTGGTCAGTGCGGCCACTGCGACATTTGCCACGCCGCGTGGCTGGACGCTGCACAAGGGCTCGGCCCACGTGATCAGCGACGTCGGGCCCGACTTCTCGGTGAGCTTCGACTCGCT
Source organism: Gemmatimonadaceae bacterium (assembly GCA_031360575.1). Classification (GTDB taxonomy): domain Bacteria; phylum Gemmatimonadota; class Gemmatimonadetes; order Gemmatimonadales; family Gemmatimonadaceae; genus JABFXC01. The sequence continues at coordinate 228,862 of JANMBU010000015.1, read as the reverse complement.
GCGCGACAAGGGAATGAAGGAAAAGCCCGCCGACCTGCTGGCGACTCCGCGCTCGCCGCACGAGATGGGATATCGCGATCTCGGACGCTTCATCCGCGCACTTCAGCGCTCGGGCGGTGACGTCAACGAGTTGAAGGTCGAGCAGGCGCTGAAGATCGCCATCCCGGTGACCTGCCTGATCATCGCGTTATTCGGCGCACCCTTGGCAACGAGCACGCAGCGCGGCGGCGCGGCGTACGGAATTGGCGTCAGCCTGGGCGTGACCTTCATCTTCCTGATGATGATCCAGCTGACCAAGGCGATCGGCGGCAAGGGGCTGCTGCCCCCCGATTTCGCGGCTTGGCTCCCGAACATTCTCTTCGGGGTCGTCGGCGGCTTTCTCCTGTCCCGGGCACGCACGTGACTTTTGGTTCGTTCCCCACCGGCACCGATGCGCGGTCGACGTCGACGTTCCCCGTCGTGCAGCGCACGGGCATTCGGCTCTTTCGCCGGATGGCGCGCTGGGCGACGGGCAACATGCGCGAGGTCGGCTATCGCGCATTTTTCCTCCGCGACATCGGTCGCGCACTCGCCGACCCGGCGACCTACATCCCCGAAACGATCCGCCAGATGCGGAACATCGGGGTGGATTCGATCCCGCTCGCGTCCATTGTCGCCGCCTTCATCGGCGGCGTCATCGCATTGCAGGTCCGCTATCAGCTCTTCCAGGGAATCCAGCTGAGCATCGTCGCGCTCTCGGCGCGGCAGATGATCGTCCTCGAGCTCGGCCCTCTCCTCACGGCGCTGGTGCTGACGGGTCGCGTCGGCGCGCGAATGACCGCCGAGATCGGGACGATGCGCGTGACGGAACAGATCGACGCGCTCGAAACGTTGGCCTTCGATCCCGTGGCGTATCTGGTCGTGCCGCGCGTGCTGGCCGCACTGATCATGCTCCCCGTTCTCACCGTGTTCGCCGACACGGTGGGAATCGCCTCGGCCTGGTTGACGTCGGTGCTGGCGACGGACGTGCTGTCATCGCAATTTTCCGAGGGGCTCAAGCTTGGATTCGAACCATTCCAGGTTTTCTACAGTCTGCTCAAGGCAGTGATGTTCGGCGGCGCGATCGCCTTCGTCTGCTCGTATGAGGGTTACATCACCGAGGCCGGCGCCGAAGGCGTCGGCCGTTCGACGGCGAAGGCGGTCGTGATCGCCAGTGTGGCGATCCTCACGCTCGACGCGCTGACCGCCGCGGTTCTCGCGCAACAACTACAGGGATGAAGCGAAAGAACGAGGTTCTGGTCGGATTCGTCGTTGCGGTTGCGTTGGTGCTGGGTGTACTCGGCACCCTCTGGCTGGTGCGCGGTGGCCTGACGTCGGGCTATCCGCTCTATGCGCGCTTTCCCTGGGGCTCGGGACTGAAGCAGGGCCAGCCCGTGCTCCTCTCCGGGGTGAATGTCGGCTATGTCGGCGAAATAAAACTCGAGAAGGACGGAACGCTGACGGTGACGATGCGCATCGGCAAGGGCTATGACGTTCCGTCGGGCACGGTCGCGACCGTCGAGCCTAACGGCCTGTTCGGCGACATGGAGATCGCGCTGCGCGCGAATGGTCCGAGCCCGGTGCACTACACTGCCGGCGATACGATCCCTTCGGGCAAGCCGTCGGTGACGATGGCCGACCTGCTTGCGCGACTAGATACGGTGAGCCGCGGGGTGCGCACGATGTCCGACGCATTCACCGTCGAGCTGGTCCAGAACCGCGGCATCGCCGACCTCCGCGAGACGCTCGAGCAGAGCGCGCGCTTCATGCGGCAGCTCAACGAAATCGCCGCGCAGCAGAGCGTCGAGATCTCGCGCACAACCGCGGCACTGCGTCGCACCGCCGGCGCGATCGACAGCGCATCGGTCGACTCGACGGTGAAGAACCTGCAGGCGACGAGCGCCAACATGACCGCGCTCACCGGCGACCTGCGCCAGACGACAACCCATATGAATTCCCTGCTGGCGAAGCTGGACGGCGGACAAGGGACGGCGGGGAAGCTGCTCACCGACACGCTGCTCTACCAGGATTTGAGGAACGTCGTCGGGCGAGTGGATTCGTTGACCGCCGACTTCAAGAAGCACCCGCGGAAGTACATCAACCTGAAGATTTTCTAAGATCGGTTGCTGCGACGAGGGACGAGGAAGCTTGTCGCTCCCTCGTTGTCCCTCGTTGCTCCCTGTTCCGTGATGGATGACTTGGGATGCGGGGAAGCGTCGTCGCCTCAGGCGACGAGCGCGACGGGGGACGTGGGGCGTGGAAACGTGCGACTTCGGACGAGAGAAAAAGGAGTGGCGAAATGGTTCGGGTCGAACGGGGACGAGGCGTCCCTCGTCCCTCGTCTTCCCTCGTCCCTCGTCCCTCGTCCCTCGTCTTCCCTCGCCCCTGGTGCAAGTACGCCACCGCGGTCAACCGCGCCACTCCGTTCTCCCACGTCAACCGTCGCGGTTTCCCACGCCCCACGTCCCCCGTCGCGCTCGTCGCCCGAGGCGACGACGCTTCCCCGCATCCCAAGTCATCCATGACTGAACAGCAATCGAGGACGAAGCGCCCGAGCCCGAACAAGCTCCCTCATCCCTCGTCGTCCTCCGGAGCGATTGTCCGAGGGACTCGTGGCTGACCGTGCCTCCCTCCCCCGCAAGATCGGCCTCTGGTCGGCGGTGGCCGTTCTCGTCGGTTCGACCATCGGCTCGGGAATCTTCCGGTCCCCCGCTGGCGTGGCGACGAAGCTGCCCGGTCCCTTCCCAATGCTCACGGTGTGGGCGGTCGGCGGACTCTTCGCGCTCTGTGGTGCACTCGCCCTGGCGGAAGTGGCCGGCGCCTATCCGCGCACCGGCGGATTGTATGCCTATATCCGCGAGGGGTGGGGCGAGCTGCCGGCCTTTCTCTTCGGGTGGGCGGAGCTCTCGGTCATCCGGGCTGCATCGTTAGGCGCCGTGTCCAGCACCTTCGCGGCATACTACCTCCGCTTCCTCGGCCACGACCCGTCGCAGGAGCCGTACGCCACGCAGGTCCACTGGATCGCCGCCATCGCGATCGCGCTCACCGCGACGTTCAACTATGTCGGCGTGCGCTGGGGGTCGCTGGTGCAGAACATCACGACCGTGGCCAAGTACGCCGGGCTGATGGTCATCATCGTCGTTGCCCTCGCGTTAGGCCTGCCCCAGACCGGCGGGCATTTCACGCCGGCGATGCCGGCGGGGAGCTTCTCGATCGCACCGTTCGGCCTCGCCCTCGTCGGGGTGCTCTGGGCCTTCGATGGCTGGGCGGACCTGAGCTTCGTCGCCGGCGAGGTGAAGGACCCGCGTCGCAACGTGCCGCGCGCCCTGATCATCGGCACCGTGGCGGTGATCGCGATCTACCTGCTGGCCAACATCGCCTATCTCTCGGTGCTCACCGTCGGCGAGATCGCCCAGTCCCCACTGGTCGCCGCCGAGGTCGCGGCGCGGCTGCTCGGGCGCGGCGGCGTGGTATTCGTCGCCGCGACCGTGATGCTGTCGACGTTCGGCACGCTCAACGGGACGCTGTTCACCGCACCGCGCATCTTCTTCGCGATGGCCGACGACGGCCTGTTGTTTCGTCGGGTCGCCGCCGTCCACCCGAAGTTCGAGACGCCCTACGTCGCGATCGCCCTCACCGCAACGTTAGGGATCGTCTTCGTCCTGCTCCGCTCCTTCGAGCAGCTCGCCGACGCCTTCGTGACGGCAATCGTCCCCTTCTACGCACTGGCGGTTGCGTCGATCTTCGTGCTCCGGAAACGCGCCGATTATGACCCGCCCTTTCGCACGCCGTTCTATCCGGTCGTGCCGGCGCTGTTCGTGATCGCGACCGCGATGCTGCTGGTCAACGCGGTGATCGACCCATCGAGCCGCACGGCGACGCTGGCCGTGTTCGGTGTCGTCCTCATCGGCATCCCGATCTTCTACCTGACGCTGGCGAAGAACGCCGGCAAACGGCGCGACGCGCGGGCGAGCAGCGGCCAGTGAGCTGCCGGGCGTGATGCGCGAAACGACGAAGGCCCAGCCGGCATCGCGCCGGCTGGGCCTTCGTCGTTCCTGCAGTCAGTGGATCAGAAGCTATAGCGGATCTGCGCCTGGATCTGGTAGTTCGACGACAGGTTATTCGCTGTGAACTTCTTGTACTGCGGATTGAAGCCGTAGATCGGCGCCGAGTTGAGCAGCGTGCTCGCCGGGCTCCCGGTACGACCGATGTAGTCGAGCAGGTTGTACAGCTGGAACGACCCGCCACTCGGCTGCGCGCCCCACCCGCTGTTCAGCAGGTTGAGGAAGTTGAAGACGTCGAGCTGCAGTGAGACGTTCTGCCCCATGAACTGTGGAAGCGACTGCCGCGCCGAGACGTTCAGGCGGTTCGTCCACGGATTTTCGCAGGCGTTCCGCGGTACGATATGGCCGCGGTTGTTGCGCAGGCACGGCGTCGCCTCGATGAAGCGCTGGAACGCGTCCGCCTGCTGCTGCGCCGTGTACACGACGCCGCCATACGTCCGCGTCGGCGTGAAGATGATCTCCGTCGGATCGAGCGCGTTCTTCGGGATGTAGAGCGGATCGTTCCCGCTGAATCCTTCGCCATTCAGGTCGGCGTTGGTCGTGTAGTCGTACGGCGCACCCGACTCGCCGAAGTAGAGCAGCGTGACGTCGGTCTTCGTCGGGAAGGAGTACGTGCCTTGCGCGACGATGCGATGCCGCTGCTCGAAGATCGAGCGGGTCGCGTCCTGCGAGAGCAGGTCGCCGGCCCACGGCCGGCCGAACTGGATCTGCGAGCCCGCGGTGCTCGACGTCAGCGCCTGCACGTCGAGCGCGCGCGAGTAGGTGTAGAACACCGAGCCCTCATAACGGCCCGAGTACTTGCGTTGCAGTCCGCCGGTCAGCTGATACGAGAAGTCGCCCGACCCGTTGGTGATGTCGATGACACGATCGCGATCGGTGTGCGCACGCACCGGATTACCCGGGGTCAGGCCGTAGATCGTGCGGCCGTAGCGGTCGACGCCCTGAATCCCCTTGAGTGCCAGGTTGCGATAGAACAGGCTGTGCACACCCTTGGTGTAGATCCCTTCCAGCGTTCCCACCCAGTTCTCGGCCAGGCGGCGGTCGTAGCCTAACGTCGAGCGCCAGTTCTGCGGGAACTTGAGGTTGGGGTCGAGCAGGTCGATCTCACCGCCGGCCCGCGCGCTGCTGCCGTTGGTGCACGACGTCGGCGGGTTGCTCGCGTTGGCGTTGTTGAACACCGGCGCGATCGCCGCCGCGCAGGTGAGCTGCGCGAAGCCACTCTGTCCGGAGTTCTGGAATGCGTTCGACAGCCAGACGAATGCCGGGCGGCCGGAGAACAGGCCGCTTCCGCCGCGCAGCTGGTTGCGGTCGTCGCCCGTCACGTTCCAGTTGAAGCCGAAGCGCGGCGAGTACTCGACGTTCCCCGACGGGATCTGACTGGTGTTGCGCCCAACCGAGTCGCGCACCGACTGGGTGAACGGCGGCTTGTCCTTGAACACCGGGACGTCGATGCGCAGGCCGTATGTAATGTTCAGCCGGTTGCTCGCCGCCCACTCATCCTGCAGGTATCCGCTGTACGCCGCGGCGTGGAAGCGCACCGCGCCGTCGCCGGAGAGCGGAACGCCAACCTGGTACGACCGGGCGCGCCCGATGCGCAGCGAGTCCACTGTGCCGAACGTCCAGAAGCCGTAGGAGTTCTGGCCGAACAGGTTGCGCACCTTGTAGAACTGGTTCTGCGATCCGAGCGTCACGCGATGCGCGCCGAATGGAATCGTGAAGTTGTCCGTCGCCTCGAACACGTCCTGATCGAGTTCGTTCCCCTGCGAGGACCGCTCCGAACCCGAGACCAGCGTGTAGCCGGGAACAAGGACGTTGACCTGCGGCGTCCGCGTCACGACGGGCGCGCGGCGGTCGCGAATCGACGTCCGGTTGACGAGCAACTCGTTGTACGCGCCGGCACCGAACTGGCTGCGCAGCTGGATGACGCTCGCGTTCTTCGTCGACTTGAACTGGTACGCGTTGTTGGTCAGACGGAAGCTGTTCGGGCTCCGGCTGAAGTTGTCGTCCTGCGCGTAGCCGTAGTTGTGACGGACGACAAGCGAGTTGTTCCCCGGCAGGTTGAAGTCGAGGCGGCCGAAGATATTCTGCAGCGGATTCTTGTTGTTCTGCAGACCGCCGCCACCGGTGGGCAGTCCGTAGCCACCGATCAGCGCGTTCACCGAGTCGAGCGTGCTCTGACGCAGGTTCGTCGTCGGCAGGCCGATGTAGTCGCCACTCGCCGGCAGCTTGCGAACCTGCCATTCCGGGTTCAGGAAGAAGAACGCCTTGTCCTTGATGATCGGGCCACCGACCGAGAAGCCGTACTGGCTCTGCTCGAACTTGTTGATGTACGGCTGCGAGCGGGTAAACCCCTGGTTGCGCGAAACGCCAACGAGCGACCCATGGAACTCGTTCGTGCCGCTCTTCGTGACCGCGTTGATCAGCGCGCCGGCGAAGTTCCCCTGCCTAACGTCGAACGGGGCGAGCAATACCTGGTACTCCTTCACCGACTCGATGCCGATCGACTTGCCACTCGCCTGACCACCGGGCTGCCCAGTGGATCCGAGCCCGAACAGGTCGGACTCGCTCGCGCCGTCTATCTGGATGCTGTTGTAGCGATTGTTGGTGCCGCCACCGGAAAGCCCCGGACCTGCCGACGAGATCTGCGGCGTCAGCGCGGCGAAATCGGTGAAATTGCGGTTGAGCGATGGCAGGCGTCGCAGCGCCGTGTCGCTCACCGTCGTCGATACGCTGGTCCGATTTGGGCTGATGATCGCATCGCGCGTCGCAATGGTCGTCACCTCACCGAGCACCGTGGCCTGCGTCGCGAGCGAGAAATCAGCACGTGTCGTCTGGCTGAGCGAGACGAGCACACCAGCGCGACTCTGCGACGCGTAGCCGATGCGACGCACGGTGATCGTGTATCCACTCCCGACCTCGAGACCGAGTACGCTGTAGCGACCCGCGCCCGTGCTCCGCACGCCCCGCGAGAAGCCGGTCGCCGGGTTCACGACCTGAACCTGTGCGTCTTCGATGGGCTGGCCCTGATCGCCAGTGATGGTTCCGGCGATCGTGCCGGTGGTGACCTGGGCAGCGAGCGAACGGGGCGCCAGCCCCGCCCAGCCGACGAGCAGACCGGTGAAGAGTGCAAGCTTACGAAATGAACTCATGTGGTGGGTCTCCACGAGAAGGTTCGCGAGTCGGCCGGGTAGCGCCGAACTGGGGGGTCGCGAGCCTCGCAAGCTAGGGCCGCTGGTGCTGAAGGGTCAAGGGAAAATCTCCCCGTCCCGCGCCGTTGACCGGGCTGTTACGTCCGGCGACCTTTCATGCACCTTGCAGATGAAGCACCCGCGCGCTCCGGCCCCGCGAGACGGCGCATGAAGCAGTCGCTCGCCGTCGTCCTCTTCCTGATTTCCGTCGCCCTTTGCGCGATCGCCCAGTTGGCAATCGTGGTGGCGACGGCGCGCGCGTCGCGACGCATTGCATCCGGCGCTGAACGCGACGTCCCGCAGGTCGACGGTGCACAACCGCTCCCCGCGCCGCGCCGCTGGCTCGAGATCACTTACGCCGCCGCACCCGCGCTCGCGCTCGCGGTGCTGTTCGCCTTCACCTGGCGCGTGATCCATCATTCGCCGCCCGGTTCCCAGTACTCGGCTGACCCCCCCGCGGTCGCTGGGCCAATCGACAATCGATGAAATCCATTCGACGACTGTCCTACGCAGCGCTCGCCATCGCCTTCACGCAGATCGTCTTCGGCGCGATCGTCCGCATTACCGGCTCGGGGTGGGGCTGTGGTGAACACTGGCCGAAGTGCGACGGCCGCTGGTTGCCGCCGTTCGATCGGCCCGACCTGATCATCGAGGTCATGCACCGCTACCTCGCGTTAGGCGTGACACTCGCCGCACTCGCACTGGCCATCACCGCCTGGCGCCAGCGTCGCGACGCAGGCGTCGCCGGACGCGGCGGCCCCCTCCGCCCGGCGGTCGGTGCGTTCTTCGTCGTCATCGCCACCGCGCTGCTCGGGATGATCACGATCAAGCTGCGGCTCAATCCGATCGTCATCGTCACCCATCTCGGGCTGGCGATGACGCTCCTCGCGACGATCATCGTCGCCGGAGTTCGTGCCGGCGGATTCGGTGCGGCAGGCGCAACGCTGGTCACGTCGGACGACGGCTCGCGCGCCGCCGCAGCCAGGTCGTGGCGCGTCGCCCGCATCGCGGTCGCACTCGCCTTCACCGTGTTGCTCCTCGGCGCCCTCGTTGCGAACCTCGGCGCCGCCGGCGCCTGTCTCGGCTTTCCGACCTGCCGCGTCTACGCGTCGCCCAACCGCGGGCTGGTGCATCTCCAGCTGACGCATCGCGTGATCGCGTTTCTCTTCGCCTTCCACGTGCTGGGCGCCGCGATGATGCTCCGCAAGCGCGCCGTGGCGCCGATCGTCAAGCGCGCGGCCTGGCTCGCGTTAGGCGCGATCGTGCTGCAGATCGTCGTCGCCGCGGCACTGGTCGAGTCGCACCTCCCGCCGGTGCTACAGTCGCTCCACCAGGCGGTCGGCACGCTCGTCTGGATTTCGGTCGTTGTCTGGGCGGTGCTCGCCCACCGCGCCGCCGGCAGCGATCCCGCCCGGTTGCGCGGCCGCTCACCCGAATCACTCCCCGCCGATCGCGATCGCGGCGGTGACGGCCGCGTCGTTCGCACCACCGAACCGGTGACCGGCGCATCGCTGGTGATGCTCGCGCCCGCAGGACTCGACGCCGACGCCGTGGCTCGCTTCGCCGAGTTCGATCGCTCCGGTCGCAGCTACGAAGCAGCGATCACTGCGCTGGTCGCCGAGGGCGAAGCGATCGCCGACACGTTCGATGAATCGCTGGTCGTGGTAACCGCGGAATTTCCGCTGCAGAGCGACGCGCCCGTTGACGCTGAAGTTTCCACGCCGGTTCTACTCGAAGTGCCAGCGCCGGTTGTACACGAAGCGCCAGCGCCGGTTGTACACGAAGCGCCAGCGCCGGTTGTACACGAAGCGCCAGCGCCGGTTGTACACGAAGTGATACCGATCGCCGCCCAAGCACCCGAGCCGGTCGCGCTCCCGCGCGGGACCATCACCCCCGCGCAACCGATGCCGGCGATCAAGCGGCCGCACTCCGTCGCCGTCATCGTCGCCCGCGGGGCGGACTTTTGACCGGAGGTGCCACCCCGGCTCCCCTACCGGCGCCTGCTCGCGCGCCGTCGCTCGTCCGCGACCTCGTGTCGCTCACCAAGCCGCGCATCATTTCACTGCTCCTCGTCACCGCCGTCGCTCCCATGTACGCCGCCGGCCATCCGAGCCTGACGCTCGTCCTCGTCGTCCTCCTCGGCGGCTACCTGATGGCCGGTGGAGCGAATGCGGTGAACATGTACATCGATCGCGACATTGACGACCGGATGGCGCGCACGCGGCTCCGCGTCATCCCGAGCGGGCGGATGCTGCCGGTCGCGGTCCTCGCCTTCGGCGTTGCCCTCGCACTGGCGGCGACGCTGCTGCTCGCCTGGTTCGCCAACGTGCTCGCCGCGGCAATGGCGCTGGGCGGATTCTATTTCTACGTCTTCATCTACACGCGCTGGCTCAAGCGCAGCACGCCGCAGAACATCGTCATCGGCGGCGCCGCCGGCGCGTTTCCCCCGCTCGTCGGCTGGGCCGCAGTCACCGGGCGGCTCGATCTCGCCGCTGCCTATCTCTTCCTCATCGTCTTCTACTGGACGCCGCCACACTTCTGGGCGCTCGCGCTGCTCAAGTCGCGCGACTACGGCCGGGCTGGCGTCCCGATGGCCCCGCTCATCTGGGGTGAGCGCGAGACGAAGCGGCAGATGGTCTGGTACACGCTGATCCTCCTCCCGCTGACGATCCTCCCCGTCGCGTTAGGCATCTTCGGCCTGCTCTATCTCGGCGCTGCGGTGATCCTCGGCGCGCTCTTCCTCTGGAATGTCGTGCGCGTGGTCCGTGCCGCCGACCACGGCAAGGTCGCCTGGCAAGCCTATCGCTTTTCCCTCCTCTATCTCGCGCTGCTCTTCGCGGCGATGGCCGTCGACCACCAGCTCGCCGCGTGACTACCAGCGCCGTTCCCGAACCCGCAGCCGACGAGCCGAAGAAGAAGCGGCTCGTCTCGCCCCGGCCGCTCGCGCGGCTCCTCCCGAGGCTGAAGCCCCACGCCGGCGCGCTGGCGATCGCCACTGTCTGCCTGATCCTCAGCGCCGCGGCCGGCCTCGCCTTCCCGCGCGTCGTGCAGTACCTGCTCGACGCCGCATTCGTCCGCAACGATCGCCGGGTACTCGACCGCATAGCGTTAGGCCTGGGCGCGCTGTTCGCCGCGCAGGCAGTGCTCAACTTCGTCCAGGTCTACTACCTCAGCGCTATCGGGGAACGCGTCATCGCGGGGCTCCGCAAGGAACTGTTCGCGCACCTCGTCCGCCTCTCGCCCGGGTTCTTCGCCGAGCGGCGGACCGGCGAGCTGACCAGCCGGCTGAGCACCGACACCGCGCTGCTGCAGGCGGTGCTCAGCCATCAGGTCTCCGAGCTGGCACGGCAGCTTCTCTACCTCACCGGCGGCGTCATCCTGCTGACGCAGACGCACCCGCAGCTCACCGCCACCACGCTCGCCGTCGTCCCGATCGTCGTCGGCGCCGCTTTCGTCTTCGGTCGCATGCTGCGTCGTGCCAGCACCGGCGTCCAGGATCGCATCGCCGAAGCGACTGCCTCGGCCAACGAAGCCTTCGCCCAGATCCGCGTCGTCCAGAGCTTCACCCGCGAGGCCGAGGAGGTGCGCCGTTATGACGAGCGGCTCGGCCTCGCGGTCAGTGCTGCGCTCAAGCGGGCGACCATCCGCGGCAGCTTCTTCGGCATCATAACGTTCGTCGCTTTCGGTGCCGTGGTTATCGTGCTCTGGCAGGGTGGGCGGCTTGTTCTCTCCGGCGCACTCACTGCGGGCGCGCTGGTCGGCTTCCTTCTCTACGCGTTCACCATCGCGGCGTCCGTCGGCGCATTGGCCTCGCTGTTCGGCAACTATCAGGAGGCTGTCGGCGCGGCGAAACGCGTCTTCGAGCTCCTCGAGACCGAGCCGCAGGTCGCTGACCCCGCGCGCCCATCGCGCCTGACGGCGCCGGTGCAGGGGCACCTCCGATTCGAGACCGTCAACTTTCGCTATTCCCCCGAGCTCCCGCCGGTGCTCAAGGATGTCAGCTTCGAGATCGCACCGGGCGAGGTCGTCGCGCTGGTCGGGCCGAGCGGCGCGGGCAAGACAACCATCGCCTCACTCATTCCGCGCTTCTGGGACGTGACCGGTGGCCGCATCACCCTTGATGATCACGACGTGCGCACGCTCGCACTCGGCGAGCTCCGCCGCGCAGTCGGTCTCGTGCCCCAGGAGCCGACGCTGTTCAGCGGCACCGTCCGCGAGAACATCGCGTATGCCGCGCCGCTCGGTTCCGCCGAGGCCGACGAGGAGCAGAGCATTCTCGAAGCATCGCGCGCTGCGCACGCACATGAATTCGTCGTGCGGTTGCCCGAGCAATACGAGACGCGTGTCGGCGAGCGCGGCGTGAAGCTCTCCGGTGGGCAACGCCAGCGCCTCGCGATCGCCCGCGTCTTCCTCAAGGATCCGGCCCTCGTCATCCTCGACGAAGCCACGTCGAGCCTCGACTCGGAGAGCGAGCGTTTCGTCGAGGAAGCGATGGAGCGCCTGCTGCGCGGTCGGTCGACGCTGATCATCGCGCACCGCCTGAGCACCGTCCGGCGCGCCGACCGAGTGCTGGTGATCGATCACGGCGAGATCGTCGAACAGGGCACCCACGACGAGCTGGTCGCCCGCGATGGCCTCTACGCCAGGCTCTATCGCTACAGCGATCTCGCCGGCCACGTGATCGACGCCTAACGGGAGAATCTGGATGGCGGCGGGGACACGCAATGCTGACTCTGAGCCGCGGACGGCCAAGGAGCGCCGGGCGGTGTTTTCTCTGTTCAGCAGCAGTCTGCGGTCACGCGCCATTCGCCATTGAGCGCTCGAGTGCCTCCTCGAGCCGTCCCGCCGACGGATAGCGCTCGTACGGATCCTTCGACAGGCATTGCTCGAGCACACTGGCCAGCATCCGCGGTACGTCGGGACGGTGCTCGAGGATCGACGTCGGATAGTCGGTGAGGTGGGCCGACATCACCTGCACCGCCGATCCGCGGACGAACGGTTCCTTCCCGGTCACCAGGAAATAGCCCAGCGCGCCGAGGCTGTAGATGTCGCTCAGCGGCGTGATGTCGGTCTCGCCGCGACATTGCTCCGGTGACATGAACGCCGGGGTGCCGACGACCATCCCGGCGCTGGTGATCCGCGGGTCGCGCTCCCCGCTGCGCAGCCCGGCGACCAGGCCGAAGTCGAGCAGCTTGGCGACGTCCGGCTTGCCGCCCCGTTCGCAGAGCATGACGTTGCCCGGTTTCACGTCGCGATGGACCAGGCCGCGGGAGTGCGCCTCGCCTAACGCTCCGCAGAGCTGGACGAGGATCCGCACCGCGCGCCGCGGTTCGAGCGCACCCTCCGCGGCCACCAGCGCGTCGAGCGCAATCCCGGGCAGGTATTCCATCGCGTAGTAGTAGGTCCCGTCCTCGCTCTGGCCATAGTCGTAGATCTGCACCGTGTTCGGGTGCGTCAGCGCGGCGGCGGCCTGCACCTCGCTCTCGAAGCGCGCGCGGACCGTCTCGTCGCGAGCGAATTCCGGCCGGATCAACTTCACCGCGCAGGGCCGGCGGAGGAAATGGTGCTCGGCCAGGTACACACTGCCCATCCCGCCCTGCCCCAGCGCCTGCCGCAGCACGTACTGGCCGAGCTGCTTCGCCGAGCGCGCGTCTTCACTCAGCTCGTCGATCCGGTATGAGCCGTAGAGTGCGAGTGCGCTGAGGATGACCACCGTTATGAACTTGACGGTGATGTACGTCGCTGCACCCGGAATCAGCCCGCCAAGCCCCGGGAAAGCCAGTAGCTCGGGGAGGAACGACGAGATGATCAGCACGGTCGTCCGGATCACCGCGTGTCGCAGGTTGCTCGGAATGAGGACACCGTACGCGACGATCAGCGCTCCCCACGGGACGCCGAGGCCGAGGCCGAGATCCATCGGCTTCAGCGCAATCACCGCTGGCATCCCCCGGAGGTCGATCGCTTCGTCGACGACGAGGAATGCCGCCGTCGCGGCAACCCCCAGCCATTCGATGATGCGAAGCCGTCGCAACCCGAGCTGACGCGCCGGGGAAAGCAGCCAGACCACCACCGCCGTCATCAGCGAGAGCAGCATGAGCACGCCCGGAAGCGGGGGCTCCGTGAAGAGCGCCGCCGGGTTCGACGCCAGGTTGGTCGCCGTGACCGCGGCGGTCAACGCCAGCGTGCCGGTAGCCAACGCCCAGATTACCGACTCGACTCGCAGCCGCCGGCGCAGCTGCTCTTCGAGCTCGCCGGTGGTATGGACCGCCTTCGCGCCCTCCGGCACCATTCGCGGCGCCGGGGCAAAGCGCGACCGGCGCTTGGTGACCAGCGGCGAGAGTGCCGGTGTAACCGGACTGATCGCGCCTAACGGTGGCCCCGGTACGTCGGGCGGGGGATGCTGCGCCATCGAACCCTCCGGTGCTGGCCTGAAGTCCCCCGCCAATATGCACCAACCGCGACCCGCGCGCACGGGGAGGCAACCCTCGGGGCGATTTGGCCCCGCACGCCGCTACCGCCTAACGTCCGCCGGCACGCAGCTCGACGTCGACCGTTGCCGTCCCGTGTCCGGCGACGACCACCGGCCGCGTCGCCGTGCCCAGCCGCTCCTGCCAGACCATCAGCGTGTAGTTGCCGGGCGGGACCGAGTCGAACGCAAAGCTCCCGTTCGTCGTCGTCACGGCGAAATACGGATGGTCGAACACCGCGAGAAAGCCCCGCGTCCACGGATGAAGATCGCAACGCACCTCGATCTGGCCCGGCGTGTCGAGCGCGTGATCGAGCGGCACGACCTGCCCCTCTTCGGTCTCGCTGACCAGCGCGATCGGCTTCGACACGCCCTGTTGCACGAGGCGAGTGCGGTGCGTGATCTGGTCGACCGACCTGATGTTCAGCGTACCGCCGACGATCACCGCCTGCACGCGCGGCGCGATCAGGCAACCTTCGTTGATGATGTCATAACGGCGGATCAATGGCAGCGGCTTCCCGGCACGGATCCCCTCGAGCCAGACCACCGCGCCGCCGAGCAGCGGCCCGACGTGTTCGATGACCCCATCGGCCACGTCGGCGCCGCATGTCGTCACGTCGCTCGTCGGATGCACCGTCGAATCAACCGGGATCTCGCCACCGACCGTGATCGTCCCGGCCACTCGTCCGGGCGTCGCGATCTCGATCGCCGAATACCCACCGGCCACCGCACTGCGGAAAGTGGTCCCCGCCGGCGTCGCGGCGGCCGTGTCCCGCGCTGCGCCACCCCCGCGATTGCAGCCCGCTGCGAGCATGACCGCCAGTAACGCGCCAGCACATGCTCCACGCGCTGTGACAAACGTCGCGAGAAGTCGTCTTTCAAGCACACCGCACGGGCGCCGAGTGCCCGCGCTGAGACAGTCTCGCGTCGCGGCGGCCCAGCTGCCGGTGCGGCGCACGGATCGCCCCAGTCGGACACCGTTATGACGCCTGTCCTCCTCATCGCCCTCGTGCTCGCGGCCCATCCGACCGCTGTCAGCGTCCCGGATTCGCGCCTCTCGGCTGATTCGACGCGCCAGGAGATCGAGGTCCGCGCGACCGTTCTCCGCCATGCGCCCGACATCCGGCGCTGCTACCAGGACGAAGGGCTTCGCCGCAATCCCGATCTCGCCGGCCAGATCGAGCTCGAGCTCACCATCCTCCCCACCGGCACCGTCGATTCCGTCAACGTCGCGACCAGCTTCGATGGGCCGGGACAGCACGAGGTGACGATCTGCGTTGCCTCGCGCGCCCGGAACTGGCGCTTCGATCGTGGTCCCTACGCCGTCGAGACCGTGGTCTTCCCGTTCGTGTTCGCGCGCGAGGAGCGCTCGAAGCGCGAGGCTGACAGCTACACCGTCACCGCTACCAGATGAGTGGCCCGCGCTCGACGTCGTCGCCACGCTAGACGACGATCAGGTCGCGCTGCATCTCGCGCGGCGTCAACACGACCGAGCGGCCATCGGCGGCGATGCAGGCGTTGATCTCGGTGCGCATCCCGAGCTCACCGGGGAGGTAGACGCCCGGCTCGATCGAGAAACCGACGCCGGGCACCAGCGTCCGTTCTTCGCGCGTCTCGAGGTTGTCGATGTGCGGTCCGCTCCCGTGCAGCCCGCGGACGTCGATCGAGTGGCCCGTGCGATGGATGAACGCCTCGCCGAATCCGCGCGACACCACCACGGCCCGCGACGCGTCGTCCACCTCGCCACCGCGAACCGCCGCGCCGGCCGTTAGGCGCTGGCGAAGGATCGAGACCGCGGCGTCGCGCGCATCGCGAATCGTCTCCCAGACGGCGACCGCACGCGCCGCCGGCGCCCCGACGGACGCCATCCACGTCTGGTCGGCGTACATCCCCGGCCCGCCCTCGGCGAGTGATTTCTCCCGCGCCCAGAGGTCGATCAGGACGATCGACCCGCTGACGATCGCGCTCGACTTCCCAACCGACGGCTCGTAGTGCGGGTTCGCCGCGTTCGCGCCGACTGAAACGTTAGGCCCGTGATCGCTCTCGAGGTCGTGCCGGTCGAACTCCGCACGGATCCACTCGGTCAGCGCAAATTCCGTCAACGGCGTCGCGGTGCGCGCCGCCAGTCCGGCCCGCGTGAACGCCGCTTTCGCGACGCCGGCGATGATCTCGGCCACCCGTTCGTGCGAGGCGCGCTGTTCGTCCGTCCAGACGGCGTACACGCGCGAGACGAGCTCACCCGACGTCACCACCTCGGCGCCTGCCGCGCGTACCATCTCGACCACGCCCCCCGGCACGTAGTCGACGTAAGGCACGGCGTCACCCGGCGAATATTCCATCGCGACCCGCTTGCCGCCGACCGTCCGCCGCAGCGTATCCTCGAGCGAACGCCACGACGAATAGACTTCCTTGCCCCAGCCGGCCGGCCAGTCGAGCCACGGGCCCTGCTCGATCGCATGCGTGATCGCCACCGGATTGCCGCTCCGCGGGACGTAGCCGAAGATGCGGCGCGTCAGCATTCCTTCGCGCGCCAGTATTCCTGCAGCGATCGGATTGATGCGCCGGAAATCATAGAGCAGCCAGCCGTCGACGCCGACTTCGGCGATCGCGCGCTGGATGCCGGCGAGGGACCGTGGATTCAGCATTGATCTGGTGGAATTGACCGAGCAGGGGCCGGCGTCGCGATCCGTGGGCGCGGTCAGCGCGCCCGCGGACCCGAGCGCCATTCGGCGCGCCACTCGCAGACATGCTCGCCGCGGACCACGCATCGCACATGCTCGACCGTACCCGCGTTGGACACCAGCAGGCGGAGCAGCTCCTTGAAGGCAGCCTCGTAATAAACGCACCCGGTCTCGCCCGGCGCGGTGCCGATCGTCACCGATCGGGGCACGATCAGCAGCAGATGCGAGCCGACTCGCGTCACCTGTCCATCGAGATAGCGATTGGCGATCCGGCGCGCCCGGCGGAAGGCGAGGGGACGGGCGAGCAGCGACGGCAGGAAGTGGATCATCCGCCGCATCCCCCCCGAGATCGTCAGGTACGACTCGCGCGCGATGTATCGTCCCGCGGCGCGGAGCACGGTTTCCGCATCCGGCCGTCGTCCGATCAGCTTCGCCAGCGCGACCGCTTCGTCGAACGACGGACGCTGCCCGCGGCGCGCCGCCTCGGTATACCGTTTGATCTGGGTATAAACGGTGTCGCTGAGGCCGAGTCGCTTGTTCCGCAACTCCTGCACGTACTCGGCATCGTAGTCACCCTCGGGGGTGTCCACGTTGCGGACTGCTTCGAGGATGCTGAGCGGGAGGAGCGCGTCGACTGTGTCGGACATGATTGGGCGGGGGTAGCCTAAAAACCTAACCGTATATCACTTTGCCAAGCAACGGTGACTTGTCGCACGATGCGGAATGATCGACCGGGAACAACCGCCCGTGCCCGGGGGTTTGGGATATGATGCCCGCTTGTAATCGACGTTCGAGGACCGCACATTGATTCTTTCCTCTTCCGAGTCACCGTTCCGCCGCCGACCGAACCGAGCCATGAGTGAGAAAAACCAGCCCGGTTCGTCGTGTGAGGAAGTGATGGCCCGGCTCTTCGAACATCTGGATGGCGAACTGCCGCCGAGCCTCGACACCTGGGTGCGCGAGCACCTCGCGGTGTGCGGAGGGTGCCTCGCGCGGTCCGACCACCAGCGGGCGTTCCTCCGTGTCCTTCGCAATCGTGGGCCGCTCACACCGGCCACCGACGCACTGCGGATACGGGTCGAGCAGTCGCTGCGTGCCGGCGGCGGTCGCTCGGAGCACGACGACTGAACGGGCGGCTCCTCTGGGCCGTCCCTCTCGCAATCCTGGTCGCGCTGGCCGCGTGGCGATTCCGCTCGTTGTCCCCGTCGGGGGCGGTGGTGGCTGCGGCGATCGGCGCGGCGGCGGGAGCTGCGGGATGGGACTGGGCGCTGCTCCTGGTCATCTACTTCGCACTCGCGAGTGTGCTCTCCCGCCTCGGCGCCGACCGGAAGGTGCGGCGAACGGCGTCGGTGATCGCCAAGGCCGGACCGCGCGACGCACTGCAGGTGCTCGCCAATGGCGGGGTGTTCACGATCTCGGCGATCGGTGCCCTGGTCCATCCACACCCCCTCTGGCGGGCGGTGGCGGCCGGGTCGCTCGCCGCATCGGCGGCCGACAGCTGGGCGACCGAGATCGGCACCTGGATGGGCGGTACCCCGCGCTCGGCCTGGAACTGGCGCCGCGTCGCACCGGGGACCAGCGGTGGAATGACGACCGCCGGAACGCTGGCAATGGTCGCCGGAGCGATCGTCGTCGCGTTGCTGGTGTATGCAATGGCGTGGGGACGCGGGCACGCCGTCGCCGTCTTTCTCGGCGGGTTGAGCGGCGCGGTGGCTGATACCGTGATCGGCGCGACGCTGCAGGAACGGCGGCGCTGTCTGGGGTGTGGTGAGCACACTGAGCGGGTGGTCCACAGCTGCGGCGCGCGCACGCGCGTGTCGCGAGGCATCGCCGGTCTCGGGAACGATACCGTGAACTTCATCGCGACTGTCGTCGGTGGGGGAGTTGCACTCTGGGCCGCCGAGTTGCTCGGCAACTGACCGGGAGGTGATCGAGATGTTCTCACGGCACCATCCTGCATCATCCGTCCGCGCCCAAGCGATCTTTGCACTCGCGCTCTGCACCGGCCTCCTCTCGGCCAGCGGATGCGCCGGGGTCGAGAACCTGTCGGGCACCACCGCGACGGCTGGCACCGGCAGCGGTGGCCTCCTCGGCGGCGGAACGCAGGCCAACGTGCTGCTCGGTCGCTGGACCCGGGCGATCCTCCTCCAGGCGCCTGACGGCGTCATCCACGAGTCGCGCACAACCTGGGAGTTCCGCGCCGATCACAGCGCGATTCGCAACGTCACCGCCTGGAACTGGACCGACGGATACTACGACACCCTGTCGAGCGTCGCGCAGTGGACGACCAGTGGATCGAACATCACTCTCGTCTACATCGCCGGCACCAGTGGCACGTTGACGCTCGACTACCGCATCGATGGCGATGTCCTGACGATGGGCCCCGATCAGTACGCGAGACTGAAATGAGTGCGCGCGTCCTGCTTGTCAGCACCAACCGCGAGCGGGCGCCCTTTCCGGTGGTGCCTAACGGGATGGCCTGCGTCGCCTCGGCGCTCGAGGACGCCGGCCATGACGTCCGCGTCGCCGACCTGATGTTCGCCCGCGACCCGATCCGCGCCGCCGAGCGCGCGGCGCGAGAGCACCAGCCCGACGTGATCGGCGTCTCGGTGCGCAACATCGACAACAGCGACACGATCGCCCTCCGCCACTACACGCCGGAAGCGGCGGCCACGCTGGCCGCACTTCGCCGCGCCGCACCGCGCGCGAAGGTCGTTGCCGGCGGCGCCGCATTCGGCGTTGCGCCGAAGAGCCTGTTCGACGCGTTAGGCGTGGACTTCGCCGTCGCTGGCGATGGCGAGCGAGCGACCGTGAAGCTGGTGAACGATCTCGCCGCCGGGCGCGAGCCGGGCGAGATCGCCGGGCTCGTTCGCCTCCGCGGCGGCGAGGTCGTGTTCACGCCGCCCGGCGAGGAGGCCGATCTCGACGCGCTCCCGCAACCGCGGCTGCACCGCTGGTTCGACCTCGCCCGCTACGAACGCATCGGTGCGACGGTTCCGATCCAGACGAAGCGCGGCTGTGTCTACAAGTGCGTCTACTGCACCTATCGCAACGTCGAGGGGTGGGGCTACCGGCTGCGCGACCCCGAATTGGTCGCATCGGAGATCGCCGAGCTCCACGCCCACGGCGTGAACCACTTCGATTTCGTCGACTCGACTTTCAACTCACCCCCGCCGCACGCCCGCGACGTCTGTGAAGCGATCGCCCGGAAAACGCCAACCGTCACCCTCGAGACGACCAACTTCACCCCGGCCGCGGCATTTCCCGACCTGCTCGCGCTGATGAAGCGCGCCGGCTTCACCGCGTTAGGCATCACCGCCGAGAGCGCGAGCGACGCGGTGCTGGAGCGGATGCAGAAGGGATTCAGCGCCGACACCGTGCGCATCGCCGCCGAGCGCGTCGAGCGTGCCGGGATTCGCTGCCTCTGGATCTTCCTCGTCGGCGGCCCCGGTGAAACCGCCGCCACACTCGAGGAAACGCTGACGTTCGCCGCCGAACGGCTGCAGCGCGGCGATGCGGTGTACACGACCGTCGGGCTCCGCGTCTATCCGGGGACGACGCTGCACAACATCGCCGTGAGCGAGGGTACGCTCGACGCTGGTGATCCCCTGCTCGATCCGACGTTCTATTTCTCGCCGGAACTGTCGCTCGAGCACGCGGTGACCAGGCTGCGTCGCTTCGCCGCGCACCATCCGCGCTTCATGTTCTCTGCCGACTCGCGCTCGATGATCCTGCCGCTGCTGACGCGCGCCGCGTCGGTGCTCCGGCTGCCGCGCCCGCACTGGCGCTACATGGGACTGTTCCAGCGCATCACGCGCATGCAGCTGCCGCGCCTCGCGCGAGCCCATGTCGGCTGAACGAAGCAATCCGATGCGCGCGACCGAGGGCGTCGCGCTACCTGCGCCCCATGCCACGCCCGGCCGTTCGCCCGACGTCGTCATCGTCGGCGGCGGTCCCTCCGGTGCGGCGACGGCCTGGTGGCTCGCCCGCGCCGGCGTCAGCGTCGTCGTCCTCGACAAGGCGCACTTCCCGCGGCCGAAGCCCTGCTCGGAGTACATGAGCCCCCAGGCATCGCGCCTCCTCGAGGAGATGGGCGTGCTCGGCGAGGTCGAAGGTGCCGGCGCGGCGCAGCTCACCGGGATGACGGTCCGTTCGCCTAACGGCGGGATGATTCGCGGCGTCTTCGCCGGCGAGCATCGCTGGCGGGGGCACCGCGATCGCGGCCTCGCGCTCCAGCGGACACTGCTCGACCCGATCCTGCTGAACGCGGCCCGGCGCGCTGGCGCGACGGTCATCGAGGGCGCGCGCGTCAACGACGTCATCACCGACCAGGCGGGACGCGTCGACGGCGTGCAGCTGACGATGCCCGACGGCCGGGTGACCACAATGCGCGCGCGCCTGACGATCGGCGCCGACGGCTTGCGCTCGGTAGTCGCGCGGCGGCTCGAGCTCACCCGCATGTCGCGCTTCCCACGGCGGATCGCGCTCGTCACGCACTACACCGGAATCGAGGGGATCGGCGAACTCGGCGAGATGCACGTCGAGCGCGACGGCTACCTCGGCCTCGCCAGCGTCGGCAATGGACTGACCAACCTGGCGATCGTAATTCCGGCCGGTCGCGCGGGCGAGCTGTCCGCGGGCACGCAGCCGTTCGTCGATCGCTGGATTGCATCGCGACCCCAGCTACGCGATCGATTTCGCTCGGCGACGCGGGCCACGCCGCTGCGGACGACCGGCCCCTTCGCCTCACGCTCGCGCCGGGCCTGGGCACCGGGGGCAGCGCTCGTCGGGGACGCGGCCGATTTCTTCGACCCGTTCACCGGCGAAGGGATTTACGCTGCGCTCCGCGGCGGTGAGCTGCTCGCCCCCTACGCGATTGCCGCGCTGGCCGCGACCTCGCCGTTAGGCGAGCGCACCGCCCTCGAAGCGTACGATCGCGCGCGCCGCCACGAGTTCGGCGGGAAGTGGCTGGTTGAGCGGATGATCGGCACCGCGGTCGCCTTTCCGGCGCTGCTCGATCGCGCCGCGGCGGTGCTCGCCCGTCGGCCGGCGATGGCGGACCTGCTGGTCGGGGTGACGGGCGACTTCGTTCCGGCGAGCGCGGTGCTCAATCCGGGATACCTTTTGCGCCTCCTCGTACTGCCAGGAAAAGCCACGAGGCAGGAGACAGGGAACAGCCCTGCCACGTGACATGCGGCAGGGACATCAGACACGCGGCAGGAGGCAGGTGTCTGCACGAGGGAGACGAGGGATGAGGGAGAGGGCATCCTTTACCGAGGGCTTGATCGTGAGGCAGTGCGGTTCGCGGGGGGGCGGGTGAGCCTCGACCAGGATGCGTTTCGGGCGGTGCTGGGGCGGTTTGCGTCGGGGGTCACGATCGTTACCGTGCGGTCGGTCGGTGGACGCGACTACGGGATGACCGTGAGCGCGTTCAGTTCCGTCAGCCTCGAACCGCCGCTGGTGATGGTCTGCATCGGGGATGACGCGTCGCTGCGGCCGATGATCGCCGAGGCGGAGCATTTCGGCGTGAGCATCCTCGCGGCCGGGCAGGAGGCGCTGTCGCGGCGCTTTGCCGCGCACGGCGAGCGGTTCGAGGGGATCGGGTTCACTCGCGGGGAGAATGGCGTGGCGCTCATCGACGGATCGCTCGCCTACATGGAATGTCGCGTCGTCGCGCGCCATCCGGCGGGCGACCATTCCATTGTCGTCGGCGAAGTCGAGGCGGCCAGCGTCGGCGACGACCGGCCGCTGCTCTACTATCGCGGCGGTTACGCCCAGCTCGAGCGTTAGGCAGTGTCCCCCGCCACGCTGACCCCGACCCGCCGCCGCGGCATCGAGAAGCTCGATGTGCCGGGCGTCCCGCCCAATCTCGTCCGCCGGTCGCTGGCCGATGTCGCGCGGGCGAATACGCTGTTAGGCGGGACGCGCGCCGTGCTCGCCGAGCTCGGGCCGTTGCTGGCCGCCAGCCGCGGGCGGGCGCTCACCCTGCTCGACGTCGGCACCGGCGCGGCCGACATTGGCGCCGCCGCCCATCGCTTTGCCGTCAGGCAGGCGGTCGACCTGACCGTGGTCGGCGTCGACAGCTCGCTGACCCTCGCTCGGGCGGCCGCGCATCGCCTCGACAGCGCGGTTGCGGCCAATGCGCTCGCGCTGCCGTTCGCCGACCGTTCGGTCGATGTCGTCGTCTGTTCGCAGCTGCTGCATCATTTTACCGAACGCGAGATCGCCAGCCTGCTCCGTGAGCTCCATCGCGTGGCGCGCGTGCGGGTGATCGTCAGCGACCTGCGCCGCAGCTGGTTCGCCGCGGCCGGGATCTGGATCGTGTCGTTCCCGCTCCGCTTCCACC
The DNA here is from genome assembly GCA_031360575.1 of Gemmatimonadaceae bacterium. Taxonomy (GTDB): domain Bacteria; phylum Gemmatimonadota; class Gemmatimonadetes; order Gemmatimonadales; family Gemmatimonadaceae; genus JABFXC01. The sequence continues at coordinate 206,099 of JANMBU010000015.1, read as the reverse complement.
CGATCAGCCGCCACGATGGCGTGCTCTCGGTGCTGCGCGGTTTCACCGCTCCTGAACTGAGTGCGCACATCGTCCGCGCCACCGGTACCGCACCGTCGGTCGCCCGGCGACTCGGCTGGCGTCTCACCGCGTCGTGGACACCGTTCGCGTGAGCAATCGGCCGGCGGACCCCGCCCGCGACACGATGCCCGCGGTGAAGCTCGGATCCATGCCGACCGGTCGCGCGATGACGACCATCGACGCGGCGCATGTTGCCGCGCCGCTCCCCGTGATCTTCGAGCTGGCGCGCGACGTCGAGCGATGGCCCGACCACCTCCCCCACTATCGCTTTGTCCGCTTCACGCGCCGCGACGGACGAGACGGCGGCATCGTCGAGATGTCGGCCAACCGTCCCTTCGGTCCGATTCCCTGGCCGACGTTCTGGCGCTCGGAGATGGAAACCATCCCGCTCGATGGCCGCCAGGCGCCGGCGATCCGATTCCGGCATATCGGGGGTATCACTACCGGGATGGACGTGGTCTGGGAATTTGTCGCGCACGGGAGCGGAACCGACGTCCGGATCGTTCATGTCTGGAACGGCCCCCCGATCCCGCTGGTGGGGACGCTTGCGGCACGAGCCGTGATCGGTCCAGTGTTTGTCCACGGGATCGCCTCACGAACGCTCGCTGGTCTCGCCCGGGTAGCCGAGCGCAACGCGTCGAACCATCCCGTCACGTCTATTCGCTAGCGAGCCGTGCGGCGGGTGTCAGCAGTCGATCTCCAGGAGCAGTCTCGATGATCCAGTTCCACCGCCGTCGTGTCGCCATCACGGGGATTGGCGCCGTCACCCCGATCGGGAGCGGTGCACCCGAGCTCTGGGCGGGACTGCGTGCCGGGAAGTCGGCGGTCGGTACGCTGACGCGCTTCGACCCGTCGATCTTTCGCAGCCATCTCGCTGCGCAGATCCCCGACTTTCGCCCGGGCGATCACATGGAGGCGAAGCGCGCCAAGCGACTCGACCGCTTCGGGCAGCTTGCTGTCACCTCCTCACGGATGGCGCTCGAGGATTCCGGCATCGACCTCGCCGCCGAAGATCGCGAGCGGGTCGGTGCGATGATGGGCACAGCGTTAGGCGGGATCGCCTACGCCGAGGAACAACTGGGCAACTTCATCAAGGGCGGCCTGCGCGAAGTCGACCCGCTGCTCGCACTCTCCGTCTTCGGCGGCGCGGCGAGCTGCAACGTCGCGATCGAGTTCGGCGTGCAGGGGGTGAACAGCACCAACGCGATGAGCTGCGCCAGCGGCACGATCGCCATCGGCGACGCCTTCCGCGCCGTCCGCGATGGCTACGCGGATGTCATGATCGCTGGCGGCAGCGAAGCCCCGCTCGCGCCGCTCTGCTTCGGCGCCTTCGCGCTGATTCGCGCCATGTCGACGCGCAACGACGACCCCGAGCACGCGTCCCGCCCCTTCGATCGCGACCGCGACGGCTTCGTCATGGGCGAGGCGTCAGCGGTCGTCGTCCTCGAGGAATGGGATCGCGCGGTCTCGCGCGGCGCGAAAATCTACGCCGAGCTCCTCGGCTACGGCTCGTCGAACGACGCGCACCACATGACCGCGCCCCGCCCCGACGGATCTCAGGCGGCGAAAGCGATGGAGCGCGCTCTCGCCGACGCCAACGTTGCGCCCCACGAGATCGACTATGTCAACGCCCACGGCAGCTCGACCCCGCTCAACGATCCGACCGAGACGATCGCCATCAAGCGCGTCTTCGGCGACCACGCCTCCAAGCTCCAGTTGAGCGGCACCAAGGGCTACTACGGCCACGCGTTAGGCGCGTCGGGCGCGGTCGAGGCCGTGATCTGCGCGCAGGCACTGACCAACGAGTGGCTCCCGCCGACGCTGAACCTCGAGTCCCCGGACGATGCGTGCGACCTCGACTACATCCGTGGCGAAGGACGCGCGGTGCGTGTGGAGCACATACTCACCAACTCGTTCGGGTTTGGAGGAATCAACGCCGCGCTTGTGCTTCGCCGCGGCTGATTCGTCCCTCGTCTCCCTCGTCCCTCGTACTTTCTCGTCCCTCGTACGAGGAAGAACGCCACCAGGGACAAGGGCACCCTATCCCTCGTCCCTGGTCCCTCATCGGGTCCTTCCGCGTTCCGCGTTCCTGGTCGCGCTCGTCGCCTTAGGCGACGGCGCCCCCCCTCGTTCCTCGTCGCAGTACCAACACGCTACCACCGCCTCCCCACCCCCACTCCGACGTACCCTCCCTTCTCCCCGATCCCCCGCCCCACCCGCCCGTCCACCTGAAAATCCCCCGTCACCCGGTACGTGAGCCCTCCGTTGATCACGTGTACCGCGCTCGGTTCTCTCTCGTCCCGCGTCGCGTACCATTCAAGGTATGAGCCGGTCCGCGGCGTGAGGTCGAACCCGACGCTCGCGCTGGCGCCACGCTCCCAGTAGCGCTCCCCTGCGTCGCGCCCGCGTCGCGCCGTCAGGTTCGTCGCCAGCCCGAGTCGCTCGGCCAGCGACCACTGCGCCGCCAGCTTGGCCTCCGGCTGCAGGCCATCACCACGGAAGGGCCGCGACCCCGTCGGTAGCGCGGTCGCCAGCAGCAGCGAGACGTCAGGCAGCACGCGCCGCCCGCTGTCGGGCCGGTACAGTGGCGTCTTGATCCCGACGGCCGCGTCTTCGAGTCCGTCGACGGATGGAGCGCCCGGCGCGTGAACCGATGTCTGCGTCAGTGGTTCGATGCGGAGTTCCAGCGCCCGGTGGAGACCGATGCGCACCAGCGCCTCACCGTAGCTCGCGGTGTGCACCGCACCGCTCCGCGTCGCCGTCACTCCGCCCTCGACCTGCACCATTCCAGCCGGAACGAGGCTCGCACTCTCTGTCTTGTCCGGCCGGTCGGTCGCGATCGGCTCCATCGGCTCGAGGTGCGGCATGCAGGCCGCGATAGCGCTGATCGACAGTGCGCCGAGCAGCGCGCGAACATCATGGCGCCGCATCAATGTCGCCTGCTTGGGCACGACACTCAGCCCGTCGTTTTCGGTGCTGCCTTCGGCCGGACGGCACCGTGGTCCGCCGGCTCCGCGCCGCGCGGCAGGAACAGCCAGTCGTAGAGCAGTGCCGCCGCCACCGCGCCGATGATCGGGCCAATCCAGTAGACCAGGTGTCCCTCGAAGAAATTGCTCGCAACCGCCGGGCCGAACGAGCGCGCCGGATTCATCGACCCGCCGGTGAGTGGACCGATCGCGAGAATGTCTGCGCCGATCGTCAGGCCTATCGCGAGGCCGCCGATCTTCGGAGCTGCCGGATCGACCGCGGTGCCGAAGACGACGAACACCAGGAAGAAAGTCGCGATTGCTTCGAGCGTGACGCCCTGGCCGAAGCCGACATCGATCGCCAGCGACTGGCTCCCACCGTGCGTCATGTTGAACAGCATCTCGGGGAACAGCCCTTTCAGTGCGTACCCCGCCAGCACCGCGCCGAGCAGCTGGCCGAGGATGTAGAGTCCGGCCATCACCGGCTCGATCCGTCGCGTCGCCAGGAAGCCGATCGTCACCGCCGGATTCAGGTGTCCCGACACCCGCATCGTCGCTGACACGAGCACGGCGAGGATGATTGCATGCGCCAGCGCCACCTCGAGCAGTCCGGACCCGACGCCGGGATTCTTCGTCTGCATGATCGCCGCCCCGCCGATGAAGACGAGCGCGAAGGTCCCGATGAACTCTGCCGTGAAGTGCCTGAATGAATCGCGCATTGTTTCGGAGGGCTGGGTTTGAGGTTGGCCGTTAGGCTTCGTTGTGCAGTCGGCCGTTGGCAATCAGCCGTGAGCGTTGAGCGACTGCGTCATGGCCGTTAGCTAACGGCTAATGGCTAACGGCGAACGGCTGCCGTTCATGTGCCCGGCGTGAAGTACGTCTTCTCGTACAGCGCGATCGATCGCGTGATCGTCTCCATCGCGTAGCCGCTTTTTTCCCAGCCGAGGATCGTCACCCGCTTCCCTTCGAGATCCTTGTAGATGTGGAAGAAGTGCTCGATCTCGGCGAGGTAGTGCTGCGGGAGGTCGGCGATGTCGAAGTACTCGTTGTGGAATGGATCGGCCGCCGGGACGGCGAGAATCTTGTCGTCCGGCTCCCCCTTGTCGAGCATCTTCAGCACGCCGATCGGTCGCACCTCGATCAGGCAACCCGGGAACGTCGGCTCGTTGATGCGGACGAGGATGTCGAGCGGGTCGCCGTCCTCGAACAGCGTCCGCGGGATGAAGCCGTAGTCGCCCGGATAGTGGACCGCCGAGTAGAGCACGCGGTCGAGCTTCATCATCCCGGTGACCTTGTCCAGCTCGTACTTGTTGCGGCTGCCGCGCGGGATCTCGATCACCGCGGTGACCAGCTCCGGCGGGTTCGAGCCGGGCGGGATGTCCTTCCACGCGTTGATCATGCGCGACCGGCGGGACGGGGGCCGCGGTCACTGGGCGCCGCCATCACCGGCCGCTGCGCGTTAGGCGGATAGGCCCGGTTCCAGACGCCCCCGTCGCGGACCATCTCTCCCTTGTAGTGCATCGGCTCCTCATCGACTCCGAAATTCGTCGCGTGCAACGTCTCGATCTGGTCCAGCTCCGCAGCGGTCAGCTCCGGCAGGTCGCTGGTCGCCGCGAACTCGTCCAGCTGCGCGTCGTCGTAGACGTTAGGCAGCGTCGTCACCACGCGCGGCTCGGCGAGCAGCCACTGCAGCGCCGCCTGGCCCAGTGTCATCCGGCTGGCAAGGAACTCGAGCGTGGCGACCTTCTTCACTCCGTTCACCAGCCACGAGCGCGGGCGATGCCGCCGATGGTCGTTCTCGGCAAATACCATGTCCTCGGTGTACTTCCCCTCGAGCATCCCCGACGCGTGCGTCACCCGGATGTTGAAGCAGCAGCTCGGCGAAAATTTCTTCGCCGCCTCGATCATCGCTCCGCCCGGATGCTGCTCGAGGATGTTCCAGATCATCTGGATCGTGTCGATGTCCGGCTCGCGCTCGACCAGGTCGGTCGCCTCGTAGAGCCAGCCGATCGCCGGTCCGAACGCCGCGCCCCATGCACGGATCTTTCCCTCGCGCTTCAGGTCGCGCAGCGTCTGCCAGAGCGCGCGATCGTGGACGTGCGGCATCTTCACGTTGTGGATCTGCAGCACGTCGATGTAGTCGGTGTCGAGCCGTTCGAGGCAGCGGTCGACGGCGAGCCGGATGTACGCCGCGTCCGTGCGCTGCGGCAGCTCCGCCTGGCCGCGCCGCGATTGCGCCGCGACTTCGTCGTAGATGTCGTAGCCGACCTTCGTGCCGATCACGACCTGCTCGCGCTTGCCGGCGAACGCACGGGCCAGCTGCGTCTCGCTGCGGCCGTTGCCATAGCTGTCGGCCGCATCGAAGAAGGTGATGCCGTGCTCGTCGTGGGCGCGACGCAGCATGGCGATCGCCTCGTCGTCGGTCTTCTCACCCCACCATCCGGTGGACAACGTCCACGTCCCGAACCCGACTTCGCTGACTTCGACGTCAGCGCCGGGAAATTTTCTGAACCGCATCGGAAAGTCCTCGGTCAGCCGCGCAACAGGCGCGCGGCTTCACGTGCGAAGTAGGTGATGATGATGTCGGCTCCGGCGCGCCGAATCGAGAGGAGTGAGTCCATCATTACACGCTCGCCATCGATCCAGCCGCGCTCCGCTGCCGCCTGAATCATAGCGAACTCGCCGCTCACCTGATACGCGGCCACCGGATATCCCGTCGCGTCCTTCACCTGTCGAATGACGTCGAGAAATGGGCCCGCCGGTTTTACCATCACGATGTCGGCACCCTCGGCAATGTCCTGCATCGCCTCGCGCACCGCCTCGTTTGCGTTGGCCGCGTCCATCTGGTAGCCACGCCGGTCGCCCGACTTCGGCGTGCTCTCGGCCGCATCGCGAAAGGGTCCGTAGAACGGGCCGGCGAACTTCGCCGAGTAGCTCATGATCGGCGTCTGATCGAACCCCGCGTCGTCGAGCGCGTCGCGGATCGCCCCGACGCGACCGTCCATCATGTCACTCGGCGCGACCATGTCCGCCCCGGCGCGCGCGTGCGACAGCGCTTCCTTCACGAGCAGCTCGATCGTTTCGTCGTTCTGCACTTCACCGTCGCGCACCACGCCGCAGTGCCCGTGATCGGTGTACTCGCACATGCAGACGTCCGTGATCGCGACGAGCTCCGGCAGCTCGCGCTTGAGGGCGCGCACCGCCTCCTGCACCGGACCACGGTCGTCCCACGCCGATGATCCGGTCGCATCCTTCGTGTCGGGAATGCCGAACAGCAACACCCCGCCGACGCCCGCATCGCCCGCCGCACGGGCATCCTGCAGCATCTCGTCCACCGATGTCTGGAAGCACCCCGGCATCGAGTCGACCGCCGTGCGCACTCCCGTGCCCGACCGCACGAACAGCGGGAGCACGAGCTGCGACGAGTCGAGCCGCGTCTCGCGAACGAGTCGCCGCAGCGCCTCGGTGCGACGCAGCCGACGTGCTCTGTGTTCGGGGAAATTCGCCATGCTCGAATCTAGCGCGGCGCGATGGGCTTCAACACGGCGGGAGATCCAGTCTCGCGCGCCTCACTCCGGCTGCGGCTTCGGCAGGTCGCTCGCTTCGCGCAGCGCGTCGAGGAGGTCCTCACCACCGCGCAGCCGGATGATCGCCGCAAGGCGTTGTCCGTCTTCGGCGGCTGTCTGCACGTGCATCACCAGCTGCTCGCGGATCATCACCTTCCCGCGCAGGTCCGAGAGAAACCCGTGCAGCGTCCATCCCTTGGCCCCTTCGACCGCCAGCGCACCGATCGGGACCTGGCAGCCGCCGTCGAGCGCGGCGAGGAATGCCCGCTCGGCGCAGACGGCGATCGCCGTCGGCTTGTGGTTCAGTGAGCGCAGCACCGACGTGAGCTCGTCGCCGTTCTCGCGTCCCTGCACCGCGATCGCCCCCTGTCCGGCCGCCGGCAGCCACTCCGGCGGGTCGAGATAGATCGCGATGCTCTGCTTCGCGTCGAGCCGATGCAGACCCGCGGCCGCGAGGATTGCCGCGTGCACCTGACCGTCGTCCACCTTGCGCAGCCGCGTCGGGACATTGCCCCGCAGCTCGACGACCTCGAGGTCGGGACGCAGCGACAGCAGCTGTGCGCGGCGGCGCAGGCTCGAGGTGCCGATCCGCGAGCCGCGTGGAATCTCGCTCAGCGATTCCGCCGCGATGTTCGAGTTGAGCACGACCACATCGCGCGGATCCTCGCGCTCGAGCACCGCGAGCACCGGCAGTCCGTCCGGCGCCTGCGTCGGCAGGTCCTTGAGCGAATGCACGCAGCAATCGACGGTGCCCTTCGCCAGCGCGTCTTCGAGCTCCTGCGTGAACAACCCCTTCGCGCCGATCGAGGCGAGCGGCACGTCGAGCTTCTTGTCGCCGACCGTGGTGAAGGTCTTCAGCTCACTGACGATTCCGCGTCCGGCCAGCGCCTGCTGGACCATCCGCGCCTGGCGCAGCGCCAGTTCGGATCCCCGCGTCGCGATCCGCACCGGATCGCCCGGCGTCCGTCGCCTAACGGCCATCAATGGCCTCCCGGTTCTCCGTCTCGTTGCTGGAACTCGCGCCGGCAACGCCCCGCGTCACGGTGACGTTCGCCGCCTGGCCCAGTCGCTCACGATCGCATCGGCCAGCGCCGCGGTCGTACTGGGCTCCGACTCGACCGCGACGCGCAGCCCCGCTTCGCGGGCTGCCTGAGCGGTTACCGGCCCGATACAGGCGGCGCCCGCCTTGCCCGCGACGACGCCGACCGCGTCGGTGAACGCCTTCACCGCCCCGCCTGACGCGTAGGCGACATAATCGATGCTACCCTCGCTCAGCGCATCGGCCGCCGCTCGTGCGCCGTCGACGTCGGGAATAGAGCGATAGGCACGCACCGTGTCCACTACCGCGCCGATGTCGGCCAGGCCGGCCGGCAGCGCGTCGCGTGCATCCGACGCCGCGATGTAGAGGAAGCTCGCGCCGCGCACGTCGCCGCGGCTGCCTAACGCGTCGAGCAGGCCTTCCGCGACGAACCGCGCGGGGACTACGTCGGGCGCCAACCCGCGCGCGAGCAACGCGTCGGCAGTCGCCGGCCCGATCACGCAGATCCGGCGGCCGGCCACCGCGCGTGCGTCGAGTCCCCGCTCGCGCAGTGCGGCCCAGAACAGGTCGACCGCGACCTGGCTGGTGAACGCGATCCAGTCGTAGCGCGCCAGCCGGTCGATCGCCTCGCGCAAGGGCGCGGCGTCGAGCGCCTCGATGCGAGTCGCCGGCGCTTCGATCACGTCGGCACCAAGCGCACGCAGGCGGTCGGCCATCCCGCCCGAGCGGCTACCCCCGGGGATCGCCGCGGCGCGGGTGACGACGATCCGCGCGCCGAACAGCGGACGTACCTCCAGCCAGGCGATGCTTTCGCGGAGCGCGACGACGGGCCCGATGACGGTGATCACCGGAGAGCCGATGCCGGCCGCGGCGGCCCGCTCGGCGAGCGTGCCTAACGTGGCGACCAGCGTGCGCTGCGACGGGTGCGTCCCCCACTGCACGGCCGCGGCCGGCGTGTCGAGCGACATCCCGCCGGCCGCCAACGCGGCGGCGATCCGGGGCAGCGTCTTCACGCCCATGTAGAGCACGATCGTCCCGCCAGTGCGGGCCAGCGCCGCCCAGTCGGTGCGCCCCTCACCCTGCGCCGGGTCCTCGTGCCCGGTCACGAACGTCACCGAGGTGGCGATCCCGCGATGGGTGACCGGAATCCCCGCGTACGCCGGCGCGGCGATCCCCGCGGTCACCCCCGGCACGATCTCGAAGGCCACGCCGGCCTCGCGCAGTGCCTCGGCTTCCTCGCTCCCCCGCCCGAAGACGAACGGATCGCCCCCCTTCAGCCGCACGACCCGCTTCCCGGCCATGCCTAACGCGACGAGCACCGCGTTGATCTCCTCCTGGCGCGCCGAGCCGATGCTCCCGCCACGCTTGCCGAGGAAGTGCCGCTCGGGGCGGCCGGCGGCGTCCGGCGGCGGCAGCAGCGCCGGATTCGCCAGCGCGTCGAATACGACAGCATCGCAGCTGGCGAGCAACTCGCGTCCGCGGACGGTGATCAGGCCGGGGTCGCCCGGGCCCGCTCCGACCAGGTAGACGATGCCGCCCGAGTTAGTAGCCATGTGATACTATCTCGCCGCCGGCCAGCATGCGGGTCGTGATCGCGCCCGTCCGCTCACGCTGCCGCGTCGGGCGGCGGCGGTGCAATCGGCCGCGCCAGCGGCGCGGGCAGCGTTCGCCAGCGGCGATCGAGCGCGCGCTGCCGGCGGAACAGCAGGACGATGTAGCCGAAGTAGACGATCGCGGCGATTGAATAGCCGGCGATCATGAACGCTCCGTTGTCTGGTGTCACGTTCATTCGCTCCCCTCGAGTGCGAGCAGCTCGTCTCGCTCGGTCGCATAGCGGTAGCGCACGCGCATCAGCCCGACGAAGAGCAGGAGGAACGCAGCCAGCGAGAAGAGCAGCGTCGCCAGCATCGCGCCGGGGAGCGACGGTGCACTCGGCTTCAGCACGATCGGCCGGGGATGCAGCGTGCGGAACAGGTAGACGCTGATGTGAATGAAGGGGACGAGGATCGCCGCGAGCAGGCCGAGCACCGCTGAGTAGCGCGCGCGCATCGATCGCTCGTCGATCGACTGACGAAGCAGCAGGAGCCCGAACACCACGAACCAGAGGAAGAGCGTCAACGTCAGGCGGGCATCCCACGTCCACCAGGTGCCCCAGACCGTCTTCCCCCAGATCGGCCCGGTCAGCAGGACGACCGACATGTAGACCAGTCCCACTTCCGCTGCGCTCTCGGCCATCCGATCGAGTCGCGGGTCGCGCAGCCAAAGATAGAGCGCCGAGGAAATCGCCAGCAGCGCGAACGCGACGTAGAGCGCAATGAACGCCGACGGCACGTGCACATAGAAAATTTTCTGGGCGAGTCCCTGCCGCGCCTCCATCGGCGTGAACCAGATCGCGCGCACCAGCGCTGCGGCGACGGCGACGATCCCGGCGACAAGCACGACGTCGGTCGTCCGTCGGGGGCGTGGTGCTGAGGTGGTGAGTGTGTTCATCGCTGCAATAAGCTAACAAGCGGGGCGTTGCGCCGGGGCGGCCAGTCAGGCGGCGCCAGCCCGCGCCGGCGATGAGAGCGTGAGGCGGGATGTCCTCGCGGTCCGTGGCTGTCTCAGGCCCGCATCCCCTGCCGGGAAAATGTCAGCGCTTCCGCCGCGCTGGCGACGCGTTCTGTGCTTCGAGCATCAGGTTCGCGACCAACTCCTTGAGGCGGTGGTTTTCGTCGCGCAGCATGCGGACGTCGCGCAGCTCTGGAGGGCCGGTGAAGTCGTGGCACCGGCGCCACCGGTAGAACGTCGTTTCCGTGATGCCTAACGTCCGGCAGAGCTGGGCGGCCGGCGTTCCAGCCGCGACGGTGCGCAGAGCCTGCACGATCTGCTCGTCACTGAACTTGCTTGGCCGCATCGGTGCGCTGCTCCTGCTGGTGCCGCGAAGTGAAGAACAGCCGGGCGTGAATCATCCACGCCCGGCCGTGTCTCCATGGTGCTGAAGTCGTGCGCTCGGCCCGGGCGAGCTATGGCTTTGCGATCACGTCGGGCGCGATCAGCAACCGGGTCAGTGCGGCGTCGCGACCGCGCAGGCGATAGGTCTCAGCCGCGCTCACCGAATCCTCCTGCGCGATCATGCGATCGCGTCCCGGCGTTTGCACGTTCACGACGCGCATCGCACCCGTGGGGTGGCGATAGAGGCTGACGCCGAGGCGGACGCTCTTGTACGACTTCCAGTCCTCGTTCGCGAGCCAGTCCATCACTCCGTCGAGACGAAGCGCCGCGTTCTGTCCCATGCCGATCCTCGCGCCGGCCAACGCATCGAAGCCGTAGCTGTGGAGGAAGTTCGTCTCGGTCGAGACGCCGCCGCCGGCACCGAGCAGGAACGACAGGGCGCCCGCCTTGAATGGAACGAACATCAGCCGGCTGGAGACGATGCCGACATTCACCTTCGCGAGCCCGTCCGGGCGGCTCGCCTTCATTTCGCCCTTCTCGAACTCAAGTCCCCATCGGGGATCGAGAAACACGCCGACGCGGCCGCCGCCGCCGACGGCCGACTTCAGGCTGAGCGCCTGGTCGAACGACGCCGCACTGCCGAACGCGCCGAACTCCACCGTCCCACGCTGCTGCGCGGCGAGTGGCAGTGCGCACGCGAGCGTGGCTATCGCCATCGTTAGTACTGTGACACGCATCGATGATCTCCTGAAAGAATGCATTGCCGAGGGATGCCGGAAGCGGACGGTCGTCCGCTCCCGGCGATCGCCAGCGTTATGGCAGTGTGATGACGTTGTTCGTGCCGAGCGTGACGGCGCCGTTCCGCGCCAGCGCGCGTCCGAACAGCGTCGCGTTGTCAACGAGCGTGATGCTGGTCAGTGCGAGGATGTTGCCCTGCCACTGCGACGCCGTGCCGATCGTCGCCGAGGTGCCAACCTGCCAGTAGACGTTCTTTGCCTGCGCGCCGTTGATGAGCACGACGTCGCCAGCGGTCGTCAGGCCGCTGCCGGCCTGGAAAACGAACGTTGCGTTCGGATCGCCGCCACCATCGAGCGTGAGCACGCCGGTGACGCCGATGCCGCTGGCGGTGCAATAGACGCCCGCTGCCTTCGTCGTCCCACCGAGGTTGGCGACGATGGCGTTGGCCGGCGGGCACGGAAGGCCCGCCAGCGTGTTGTAGGCGCTGGTGAGGTCAATCTGGCCCTGCGCCGCGACGGCATCGGCGAGGTGCTGCACGCCGGTGATCACGCACGGGCCGAAGCCGGTGATGGTGTTGCCTGGGCTGATGCTGACGTCGGCGTTGATGATGCCGCCGGTGACGCAGGTGACGGCGGTACCGGCCATGATGCCGTTAGGCGCCGCGGCGCCGAGGTTGACGAGCGGTGCCGGAGCAACGGTCGTGATGTCCACCGTCGCGGTGCCGGAGATCGTGCCGCTGGTCGCCTTCACCGTGTTGTTGAACGTGCCCGTCGCGTTGCCTGCCGTGAAGAATCCGTTCGCGTCGATCGTCCCGCCGCCGTTGACCACCGACCAGACGACACTGGTCGCGAGGATGTTGCCGTACTGGTCACGACCGGTCGCGGTGAACTGCTGCGTCGCGTTGGTGGACATGATCGCCGGGTTCGGCGTCACCGTCACCGTCCGCAACGCCTGCGAGATTGCCGTCACGATCACGGTTGCCGTACCCGAGATCGCGCCGCTCGTCGCCCGGACGGTGTTGTTGTACGTACCTGCTGACGATCCGGCCGTGAACACGCCATTGGCGTCGATGCTTCCGCCACCGTTGATGACCGCCCACGTCGGGGTGATCGGTACCACGTTCCCGCTTGCGTCCTTACCAACCGCGGTGAACTGCTGCGTGCCGTTCAGCTGCATCGACCCCGGATTCGGGGTGACGGTAATGCTCGCCAAAGGTCCGCTGTTGACGATGACGGTCGCAAATCCCGTCAGCCCGTCGACGCTCGCGCGCACCGTGTTGGTGTACGTTCCCGTCGTGCTGCCGGCGGTGAACATTCCCGTCGTCAGGTTGATCGTGCCGCCGCTCGCGACGACCGCCCATGCCGGCGTGATCGCGACGACGTTCCCGCTCGCGTCCTTGCCCACGGCGGTGAACTGCTGGGGCATCCCGACGCCGACGGACGATGGTGTGGGCGAAACCGTGATCGACGCCAGCGGTCCCGCCGTCACGATGACGGTTGCCACGCTCGTCTTGCCGTTGCTCGTCGCCATCACGGTGTTCGTGTACGTCGATGGCGTTGTGCCGGCCGTGAACACGCCAGTCGCGCTTATCGTGCCCCCGCCCGCGACGACCGACCAGGTCGGCGTGACGTTCACCGGCCGTCCCGACGCGTCGCTGCCGGTCACGGTGAACTGCTGCGTGCCGTTGATGGCAAGGGTCTTTGGATTCGGTGATACTGAGAGCGTCACCAGCGTGCCCGGCGCACTGATGCCGTGGACATCGCAGGCGACCGCGAGAAGTCCCGCGATGGCGACTCCCGACAGGACGTGCGTGACACGCGCGCGCCGCGTGAGCGTGGCCCAACTTCGGCCATTCATCAAGCTCTTCATCGAACTCCTCCTGAACTGTTGCGTGGGAACGCGAAGGGGCGCGGGTGCGCCACGCTTCGTGGAGAACTTCGACGGGCGTCCGCGCGCGACTTGCATCGCGGCCGGGGGGAGATACGCGTCGCTTCAGCGGGAGACACTCCGCTGGCAATTTCCCTTGCTTCCTCGACCCCGCGGCGTGCGCGGACGTCGGACTGGGCAGAGATGGAATGACGTTAGTGCACGCCATTCCCTTCCCCTATCGCCTGTACAGGTGATCGAGGGTGTAATCCTTTCGAGCGATATGAACGGTGCGCGTGAGGCGCCTAACGGAACTGATCCGCCCGGACGCTAGTCCTCGCGGCCGTGCGCGTAGGCGGCAATCTGGAGCCGCGAATGAAGCGCGAGCTTGTCGAGGACGTTGCGCACGTGACTCTTCACCGTGTGCGAAGCGATACCGAGCCGCTGCGCGATCTCCTTGTTGCTCATCCCGACGGCGATCAGCGCGATCACTTCGCGCTCGCGCGGCGTCATCCGAACGTCCTCGTGCGCGGCCGCTGCGTCGCGCTCGACCGCGACCTGCGCGATCTGGGAGAAGAGGGTGCCCGTCATCCGCGGTGGGAGGACCTGCTCACCGCGCGCGACCGCGCGGATCGTCTCGACGAAGTCATCGAGCGTGGCATCCTTGAGGATGAAACCGGCGACCCCTGCGTTGACGAACTGCGCAATCTCCTCATGCGCCGGGAGAAGGTCCATGACAATGAGGCGGGCGTCCGGCATCTCCTTCTGCGCGGCCTCGGCGAGTTGCAGGCAGTTCTGTTCCTCCAGGCCTACGTCGAGGAGGACGACTCCTGGATTCGCTTCCGCCAGCGTCAGGTTTTCGAGCCGCGCTGCAGCGTGCACGACGCGCACGTCGTCCAGGCGATTGAGCATCGCCGCCATCCCGTCGCGTACCAGCCGATTGTCCTCGATGATCGCGACGGTGATCACGCGTCACTCCTCCGGTCACAAGCCGGGCAGACCGCTCGGCAGCGAGGCCCGCGAACGGGTTCAACAGGTCGTGTCACCATTCGGAGGAATGTGGCACACATCTCGGGGGCGCGCGAGTGCGGCGAACGCCATCCCTCGCCCCTGAAACGCGACAGGTGACACGTGACAGGTGACACGTGACACCTATTCGTCCGCGACCACCGTGTACGCAAACGCGCACGCTACGACGAACACGAGGTCGTACGCCGCGAGCAGCTTGAGCCAGCCGATAGTCTCGTCGACCGGACGTCCGGCCATCAGTCGCGCGGTCGCCTGCGCCGCGGCGGTGACGACCGGGACGAAGAAGGGCAGCGCGAGCACCGGTAGCAGGAGCTCCGACGCGCGCGTGCTTGTCGTCATCGCGCCGAACAACGTACCGACCGCCACCAGCCCGATCCCGGCGAGCAGCGCGATTCCGGCAAGCGGCAGGATCACGCGCGCGATCTCGAGGTTGTAGACAACGAGCGCCGCCGGAATGGAAACCAGTTGCACGAGCAGCACGAGCCCGAGATTGCCGAGCGCCTTGCCGGCGTAGATCGACGTTCGCGGAATGGGCGCGCCGAGGAGTGCGTCCATCGCGCGATCGTCCTGCTCGACGCCGAAGGCGCGATGCAGCCCGAGCAATCCGGAGAAGGTGAAGATCACCCAGAGCAGTCCCGGTGCAAGATCGATTGCCGCGACCGCGGTCGGATCCCACGCGAAGTTGAAGATCACGATCGACAGCAGCGAGAGTGCAAGCGCGGCGAGCAGCGCGGTGCGCGTGCGCAGCTCGACGATGAAATCCTTGCGAGCGATCAGCAGCGCCGCTGCGACGAACGACGGCGGCACGAGCCCGCGGTCTGCAGGCGGCGCGATGTCATCGCTGCGCAGCTCTTCGCCGGTGACCAGGTCGGTGCTCATGTTGCGACCGTCTCGCGATACCGCCGCACGAACGCGTCGGGCTCTCCGCTGGCGATTCGCGGCTCGTGCAGCGCGATCGCGCCGCGACGCATCACGGCCACATGGGTCGCCAGTGCCAGCCCTTCGCGAACGTCGTGGGTCACGAGCAGCAGTGCCGCGCCCTCTCGAGCCAGCTCGGCCAGCGTCTCGGCGAGCGTGGACGCGCCCGCGTCATCGAGTCCGGTGAACGGTTCGTCGAGGAGGAGGACGCGGGGCGAGTGAACGAGGGCGCGGGCGACGGTGACGCGCTGCTGCATGCCGCGCGACAGCGCGCGCACCGGCGTGTCGGCGCGATCGGCGATCGCCAGCCGTCCGAGCGCCGCGCGAGCGGCCGAGTTGGCGTTAGGCACCCCGTGGAGCTGCGCCGCGAACTGGACGTTCTCGAGCGCGGTCAGCGCCGGGTAGAGCATCGTCTGGTGCGAGATGAGCCCGACCGCGGCGCGCCCGGCGGCGCCGCCTGGCAGTGCGACACCATCGACGCGCGCGCTCCCCGACGTCGGCCGCAGCAGCCCGGCGAGCAGGCGCAGCAGGGTCGTCTTTCCCGCACCGTTAGGCCCGAACAGGGCGAGACACTCGCCCGCGCTGATGGTCACACTCACCTGATCGACCGCCCGCCGGGTGCCGAACGATCGCGTCAGCCCCGCCGCCTCTACGAGTGCCACGTCATCTCGCCGCTGCCGACCATTGGGCATTGCATGCGGCAAGGTTAGCGGGAACTGCAGCCATTAGCCATTAGCCGTAAGCGTTCAGCGACGGCGGAACCGACGGCGCAACGTCGCGCGAAGAAGGCGGCTCGGGAACTTCCCCGAGCCGCCTTCACTCAACGCTAACAGCTGATGGCTAACGGCTGCTGTTCGCTAATGGCTGACGGCTGCTGTTCGCGCTCACCCTTCGAAATCGAACAGGTGCTCGAGCTTCGTCAGCAGCAGCAGGTAGCGCACCTGCTGCGGCGCGCCGGCGATCCGCATCCGGATGCCGAGCTCTTTCGCCTTCTTCTGCACGACCACCAGGATGCCAAGGCCGCTGGCGTCCATCTCGGTGGTGCGCGACATGTCGAGTGCGAAGTCCTTCACCGACTGCGCCGCGGCGCGGTCGAGGTAGCCCAGCGCCTCCTTGCGGAACTGCGCTCGCGTGTCGGCGACGAGACGGTCGGGAGCTTCGATCGACGGCCCGACCGGCTCGGCCATCAGCTCTTCGTTCGTCTTCGGCTTGCTGGGCGCTCCACCAACCAGGTGGAGGTGCGGGCGGGCAGCGGCTCGGACCCCGTTGGCCGGCGCGGCCGGCTGCGGGATCGACGAGAGCTGCTGTACTTCTGATGCGATGTGCCGATGGTTCACCTTCGGCAACCGGACGATCTCCATATAGAGACTCCTGGCTTTGCGTCCCCGCCTCACGACGGGTTTGCGGTATCGGGTGACCTGCTACTTCAGTTGTGACCTACTCTAAAGCGAAGGTCGTGCCGCGAATTCATCAGAGCCAACTCGTTGCTAATCAGTGGCTTAGCACAGCTGACCAATAAGTTGACGGTGTTCAACTCCGGGGTAATGCAGAAACTTTGGCAGACTGTCGACCGGTCGCTGTCAATAATATTGACATGGCGCTAGCGTGCGGTCGCTTTGACTTTCATCGGCCTCCGCTCGGGTCCGCGGCCGTGATGTCGTTGCGCACCGTCTCCTTCACGAACGCGCCGCCGATCAGGACCGTCAGTGTCGCCACGATCACAGGGTACCAGAGTCCCGAATAGATGTTGCCCGTCGAAGCGACGATGGCGAACGCGATCGGCGGCAGAAATCCGCCGAACCAGCCGTTGGCGATGTGGTAGGGCAGCGACATCGAGGTGTACCGGATCCGCGTCGGGAACATCTCGACGAGCATCGCGGCGATCGGACCGTAGACCATCGTCACGTAGATGACGAGGATCCAGAGCAGCAAGACGAGCATCGGTTTGTTGATCCGTGCCGGGTCGGCCTTCGCCGGATAGCCAGCGGCCTTGAGCCCGGACGCCAGTGTCGAATCGAACACCGCGCCGCGCGACTTTGCGTCAGCGGACTTCGCGTCGTACGAGGCGATGGGTCCCGCGAGTCCAATCTGTACCTGGGCCGGCGTCCCCGTGGGCGCCGCGACGTTCGAGTAGGGGACGCCCGCCTTCACCAGCGCCGACTTGGCGACGTCACACGTCGAGGTGAATTTCGCCGTGCCCACAGGATTGAACTGGACGCGACAGTCGTTCGGGTCGGCGGTCACCGTCACCGGCGACTGCGCCTGCGCATCGGCGAGCGCCGGATTCGCGTTGTGGGTGATGGCGCGGAAGAGCGGGAAATACGTCAGCGCGGCCAGTGCGCATCCCGCGAGGATGATCGGCTTGCGGCCAATTCTGTCCGACAACGCGCCGAACACGAGGAAAAATGGTGTGCCGAGGAGAAGCGCGGTCGCGATCAGGATGTTCGCTGCCTGTGCGTCGACCTTGAGGATCTGCGTCAGGAAGAAGAGTGCATAGAACTGCCCCGCATACCAGACCACGGCCTGCCCCATCGCGACGCCGAACAGCGCGAGGAGCACGATGCGCAGGTTCGGCCATTTCGCGAACGATTCCCTGAGCGGCGCTTTCGACGTCTTCCCCTCCTCCTTCATCGCCTTGAACAACGGCGACTCGTTCAGCTTCAGCCTGATCCAGACCGACACCGCGAGCAGGATCAGCGAGACGAGGAACGGGATGCGCCAGCCCCAGGCGTCGAACTGCTCCGTGCCTAACGCGACGCGGCAGCCGAGGATGACGAGCAGCGAGAGGAAGAGCCCCAGCGTCGCTGTCGTCTGGATCCACGACGTGTAGGCACCGCGCTGTCCATGCGGCGCGTGCTCGGCCACATACGTCGCCGCCCCACCGTACTCGCCGCCGAGTGCGAGACCCTGGAGCAGCCGCGCGAGGATGAGGATCACTGGCGCAGCGAGGCCGATCTGCCTGTACGTGGGAAGCACGCCGACGACGAACGTCGACAGCCCCATGATCACGATCGTGACGAGGAAGGTATTTTTCCGGCCGACGAGGTCGCCGATACGCCCGAAGAAGATCGCGCCGAATGGTCGCACCGCGAAGCCGGCGGAGAAGGCGAGCAGCGCGAAGATGAATGCGGCGGTCGGGTTCACGCCGGAGAAGAACTGCTTGCTGATGACCGCGGCCAGTGAGCCGTACAGGTAGAAGTCGTACCATTCGAACACGGTGCCAAGCGAGGACGCGAAGACCACGCGCTGTATCTCGGCGCCCGTCAACTCACGTGCGGGCTCGTTCATCGCGTTGCGCGCTGCAGCTGTCGACATGGTACCCCCGAAGAAGACGCCGCAGCGTTGGCTCATTCAGCGAGCCGGAAACAACCAGCCGCGAAGATGCCGCCGCGGCGCGCGGTGTCAAGCGCTCGCTCGGGCAAATGGCGAAGCGGCGGCGGAGTGAATTCCCCTTGCCGGCACCGGGCCGTCCCTGCACCATTCGGAGCGCTGCACTGGCCGCTCCCCCGCACCTCCGCCGCAGCGCCCTGCGCTCGCCCCCCAATCGACTGGTGATGACCGACATCGACGTCCTGCTCACGGAGAATCGGAAGTTCGCACCCGACGCAGCATTCCGTCGAGCGGCGCACATCTCGAGTCGCGAGCTGTACGACTATTCGGCATCCGACCCGGTCGGATTCTGGGAAGCGATGGCGCGAGAACTCTCGTGGACGACGGAGTGGACGAAGGCGCTCGAATGGACGCCGCCGCACGCGAAGTGGTTCGTCGATGGCAAGCTGAACGCGGCCTACAACTGCGTCGACCGACACGTGGCGGGCCCGCGACGGAACAAGGCGGCGCTGATCTGGGAGGGAGAGCCCGGCGATCGGCGGACGCTCACCTACTGGGACCTCTACGTCGAGGTCCAGAAATTCGCCAATGTGCTCGAATCGTTAGGCGTGGCGAAGGGTGATCGCGTCGCGATCTACCTGCCGCTGGTGCCGGAAGCGGTCATCGCGATGCTCGCCTGTGCGCGCATCGGCGCGATCCACTCGGTGATCTTTGGCGGCTTCTCGCCGGATTCAGTGCGCGACCGCGTCAACGATGCGCAGGCGAAGATCGTGATCACCTCCGACGCCGGTTATCGTCGCGGCCAGGTCGTGCCGCTCAAGCGCAACGTCGACAAGGCGCTCGAGGAGTCGCCGTCGGTTGAGAAGGTCATCGTCGTCCGCCGGCGTCCCGGCGCCGAAGGCGACGAGGCGTTCGGGACGATGCAGGACGGGCGCGATCTCTGGTGGCATCGCCTGATGGCGAAGGCGCCGGCGAAGCACACCGCGCTGCCGATGGACGCCGAGGACGTGCTCTACATCCTCTACACGTCAGGCACGACCGGCAAGCCGAAGGGAATCGTCCACACCACCGGCGGCTACCTCACCGGAGTCGCGATGACGACGAAGTACGTCTTCGACCTGAAGGACGACGACGTCTTCTGGTGCACCGCCGACGTCGGCTGGGTGACGGGTCACTCGTACCTCGTCTACGGACCGTTAGCTAACGGTGCGACCTGCATGATGTACGAGGGCGCGCCCGACTGGCCGGAGAAGGATCGCTTCTGGGACATCTGCGAGCGGCATGGCGTGACGATCCTCTACACCGCGCCAACCGCGATCCGCGCCTTCATGAAGTGGGGCGAGCAGCATCCGAAGAAGCACGACCTGTCGCGCCTGCGCCTCCTCGGATCGGTCGGGGAGCCGATCAATCCGGAAGCGTGGATGTGGTACAAGGACGTGATCGGCGGCGGACGCTGCCCGATTGTCGACACGTGGTGGCAGACGGAGACCGGCGCGATCGTGATCTCGCCGCTGCCGGGCGTGACCGAGACAAAGCCGGGGAGCGCGACCAATCCACTGCCCGGCTACAGCGCCGAACTGGTGAACAACGACGGCACGATGATGAAGAGCGGTGGCGGCTTGCTGGCGATGACCAGGCCGTGGCCATCGATGCTGCGGACGATCTGGAACGACGACAAGCGTTATGTCGAGACTTACTTTTCAAAGTGGCCTGAGCATCCGGATTACTACTTCGCCGGTGACGGCGCGAAGCGCGATGACGACGGCTACTTCTGGATCCTCGGGCGCGTCGACGACGTGCTGAACGTCGCCGGACATCGCATCGGCACGATGGAGGTCGAGTCGGCACTGGTCGGACATCCGGCGGTCGCCGAGGCAGCGGTGGTTGGGCGGGCGCACGAGCTGAAGGGACAGGCGATTGCGGCGTTCGTCACGCTGCGCGAGGGGAAGCACCCGTCGCCGGCGCTCCGCGACGAGCTGCGCGAGTTCGTCGCCGAAAAGATCGGCGCGATCGCGCGACCGGACGACGTCCTCTTCAGCGCCGACCTGCCGAAGACGCGCTCGGGCAAGATCATGCGCCGCCTGCTGCGGGATATCGCCGAGGGTAGAGCGTTAGGCGACACGACGACGCTGGCCGATCCGACCGTGGTCGCCAGCCTGAAGGAGCAGTACGAAGCGCAGGAGAGCTGACGGCATTCCGGCTCCATGACAGAGATGACTCATCAGATGTATTCGAGAGCAGCGATTACCGTCCGTGCGGCAACCGCACGCGATGCGATCAGCGTCCGCGCCCTGATCGACCTGTTCGTCCCGAGTGGCGTGCTGCTGCCGCGGAGCGAGGATTTCATCGCGACCTACGCGCACAACTTCGTCGTCGCGGAAGCGACGGGCGCTGGAGTCGTCGGCTGCGCCTACCTCGACGAGTATTCGCCGAGCATCGCCGAGCTGCGGTCGCTGGCGGTGTCGCCGGACTGGCAGGGGGCGGGCGTCGGGCGGGCGCTGGTCCATGGGATCGAACAGCTGGCGCGGACCCGCGAGTACGCGACGCTGTTCGCGGTGAGCAACGACGAGGCGTACTTCACGCGGTATGGTTTCGAGCGGCGGGAGATTCCCGAGCTGGACCGGGAACGGAGCGAGGTGAGCAAGTACAAGGGGGTGTACGCGAAGGAGCTTTGACGTTAGGCAGAGGTCTTCGTGTTCGCGGCGGTGCGGATGCGATCGATGCGTAGTGGGCGATATCGAGCGTGGCTGTCGGTCGCACAACACGGCCCACGACCCTCCTCCGCGCTCTCCCTTAGCGCGTCGGCGCGGTCGGGCCTGCCGCTGCGATGATCGGCGCCGTCCAACGGAACGTCCCCCACTCCAGCCGTTAGGGCGACGACAGACTCTGCCTAACGCAGAAACCGCTCCGCCACCTGCGCCAGCCGCTCGTCGCCCGCACCTTCCGCCGCCGCACGAAATTCCTCGACGAACGTGCGCAGCTTCGGCTCTCCCCAGTAGTAGCCAGTCGCGCGCTCGGCGAGCTGGGTCTCGTTGACGCGGGCGCCCTCGAGCAGGGCGCGCGCCGCGGCGCGGTCGTAGCCCGGGTCCTCACGCGCCGGTAGATCGTAATCGCGGTGGGGCATCTCCCCTTCCGCATCGTCCCGCAGGAATGCCATCGACATCTCACACCTCTCGCCAAGCTGCACGCCATTCAGACTGCCAATCAGGAAGTTAATGAGCGGCTGCTGTTTCTCTCAGACTCGCCTCGGCTATTTCGTCCAGATGAGGATTGCGCCGCACGACGAGACAGCCCCCGCGATCGACGCCGGCGCGCTGGCCGGACCGTTGTAGATCTCGATTGCCGCGACGCTTGCCGGCTTGAGCTGGTCGAGGACTGACTTCGACGTCGACGTTGGATTGATGAAGTCCGGCTTCCGCGAGAGAGCGTCGTCCGTCAGGCTCTCGGGGTCCCCGACGTTCCCTCCCCCGACCTGCACGCCGTCCACGAAGATCGGGATGCCGTACCGGCACGCGTCGGTCTTGATCGTCACCACGCCGCGTCCACTGAACACCTCACCGTTAGGCGTGACAACGAGTCCGGCAACGCGGCGCATCACATCGGAGAGCAGGCGGGGATGAAGGCGCACGAGGTCGGAGTCGGTCAGGAATTTTCCCTGGCCGGTCGACATGCGCTCGCGGAACGCAGCGGGAGCGGTCAGCCCGCCCGACGAGGTGCTCCTGACCGTGACGGGTGCGAGCGACACCACCGTTGCGGCGGTCATTGTGAAGTCGGCGCGTGCGATCCCACTGTCGGCCACTTCAACGACCAGTGATGCCGGTTCGAACCCGAGCTTGCGAGCGCTGACGACGTGGAGCCCGGGCACGACGGACGCGAGCCGGTACCGTCCGCTCGAGTCGGTGCGCGCGGACGGCGGGGCATCGAGGAGCTGAACCTCGACGCCGGAGAGCGGCGTGCCCGATGAATCGATCGCGCGTCCCTCGATTGCGGGCATTCGTGAATGCGATCGCGCCGCTTCGGGCGGCGTTGCAGCGACGAGTGCGGCGATCGCCACGCCCAGCATACACCGATTTGCCAGGTTCGGGAGCATTACCTACCATCCACCCGGGCCGAGTGGCTGTCAAGCCGACCCGAAGCAGCAAACGAACCGCGGCCGAGAGATGCGCCTCTCGACCGCGGTTCGCCCTTCCGACTTCGCTGACTGCTTGCTGCTTACCGCGGACGGTTACCGTTTGCCGCCACCGTGCGAAGCGCGGTCACTGCGCCAGTCCCCGCACGGCGCCGATCAGCATCCGTACCTTTGCCGCATCCGTCGAACTCGCCGCATCCCCCTCGAGTTGCGTTGCCAGCGTGGCCAGCGCGCTGCTCCGCCGCGCCCCCGACGCCTTCTCGGCGCTCGTCAGCGCCTGCCTGACGGCCGACAACCGCGCCGACGACAGGCCGTTCGACCGGGCGAGCTGGTCGACGTAGGAGCGCGCCACCGGGAACGCCGCCGGCCAGACCAGGTGCGGCTGGCCCTGCGTGTTCAGGTAGTCGAAGTGCACGAGCTTCGCCGCATCGATTTCATTCTGCGAGACGAGGCCACTCGGCACCAACTCGAAGATGTCGAGGCCGCGCACGATCTCGCTGCTGACGAGCACACCGTTGTACCAGTAGACCGACCACGAACCGCCGAGGACGTTGCGCGTCGAGTCGATGGGGCCGCGGTCGAAGAACGCGATCTCGCGCGGATGCGACGCATCGGTCCAGTCGAACACCGAGATGCCCCCCTGGTACCACGCCTGCGCCATCACATCGCGACCGGGAATCGGAATGAGCGATCCGTTGTGCGCGACACAATTCTCCGTGCTCGTCTGCGGAGCCGGCAGCTTGTAGTAGCTCTTGAAGTCGAGCTTCCGGTCGACGATGGTGAAGATCGCATCAGCGCCCCACTCGCGCTTGTCGGTCGCGCGGCACTTCGGCTGCCCGCCACCGCCCCACTCGTCGGAGAAGAGCACCTTGCTCGCGTCGTTGTTGAACGTCGCCGAGTGCCAGTAGGAGAAGTTCGAGTCGGCCGCGGCGGCAATTCGCACCGGATGCGCCGGATCGCGGATGTCGAGCAGCAGGCCGTAACCGCCGCACGCACCGCCGGCCAGACCGACGGCCGGGTAGAGCGTGATGTCGTGGCACTGCGTCGGGCCGGGCTGCGGGCCCGCGGTCGGAGCGACCGTTGGGCCGACAGCGGCGGCGACGATTCTCGCAAACGCGGCGTGAAGCGCGGCGCTATCGGCGCCAGTCGCGGCGCCGGTTCCCTTCCGCGCCTTGACGATGCTGTCGAGCAGCATGTGGACGAACTGCGGCGGCGCGACCTCCTCGACTCCGTTGATGACGGCCGTATAGCCTCCGCTGGCCTTCGCTGCGGCGACCGACTTCGCATTCGCCGCGATATCCTCCGCTGCCTCGCCGTGACGCGCCGGTGCGATCAGGTCGCTGAAGATACGCGGCGAACTGACGATCGCTGCCTGCTCGGGATGTGCGACCGGAACCTTGATCACCTCGATCCGGAACAGCGCCGAGTTCGGGTCGGTTGACGGCGCGGCATCAACGCAGCCGGCAAGCTCGCTGGCCGAGCGGACGCCGGCCGCGCCCGAGATGTAGACGTAGACGTTATCAGGATCCTTTGGATCGACGAGCACCGAATGCGTGTGCGAGCCGCGGCAGGTCTGCACGTTGCCGACGTTCTTCGGATGCGAGATGTCGCTGATGTCGAAGATGCGCAGGCCGCGCAGTCGGTCCGTGCTGACGACATCCTTCACGCCAGTGGTGCCGCAATCAACGCGGCCGCTCAGCCCTTCGCCGGATACAAAGAGGAGGTTCTTGTAGACGGAGACGTCGCTCTGCGATGCGGGGCAGACGAACGCGGTCTTGATCGTCGGCGCGCTGGGATTCGAGATGTCCCAGACCTGATAGCCGTTGAAGCTGCCCTGGATGACGTACGGGCCGGTGAATGCGAGATCGGAGTTGATCTGGTCGACGAACGCAGCGGGCGGCCGCGTCGCCGAGACGACGCGCATGTTCCACGCTGCTTCCGCCGCGTCGTACTTCCCGGCGCGCAAGCCGATGCGCGGATCGGGCGATGGCGCCATCGTCGACATGTTGCCCATCGGCGCCGGTGTGCCACCGGCCGACATCGAGTGACTGCAACCGGCGACGGCGACCGCTGCGACGCCGAGTGCGATTGATGCGAGCGACCAGGCGCCCGGTCGCCGCACCGTCAGGCGCGGCGTATACGCGAATACCATGACTGATTTCCTCTGTGGAGCGGAGTGGGGGAGTTCAGGTGCGACAACGGATACGACAACAGCTGCGACATCACGATCCCGCGTCGGTTACGCACTCGTCGGCCGCAATGCTGCGACACGTGCGATCGTCACTGCGGCGCCAGCGCGGCAAGCATCTTCTCCATCCGGGCGATCTCCGTCGACTGGTCCACGTTCACGTCGGACGCGAACTTGAACACCGCCTCGTTCTGGCCTGCGCCATACGCGGCGAACAGGTCGTTGACCATCGACACCGCTCCGCGATGGTGCTGGATCATGAAAGTAAGGAAGAGCCGATCGAATGACGCGCCCCGCGCCGCGTCGAGCTGCGCGAGCTGCGGGTCGGTCAGCATGCCGGGCATCAGCATCGTGTGTTCGGCGCCACCCATCGGCATCGTCATCGCGGACGACTGTCCATCGGGCACGGGCTGCCGACGGTCGCGCAGCCACTCCTGCATCGTTCGAATCTCGTCCTGCTGCTCGTTCACGATGCGCTCGGCGAGGACCTGCACCGAGTGGCTCGCCCCATGACTCGGCGCCCAGCCAGCCATCAGTACCGCCTGGCTGTGGTGGCCGATCATCCCCGACATGAACGTCCGGTCGGCGACGGTCCACGGATGGAGCACGCTGTCGGCACGCGCCCGCTCGATCGGGTCACGTTCGGCGTGGCTGGACACCGGGACCGGCGCTGCCCCGGCAGCCGGAACAGCCGGTTTCGTGGTGCGACAGCCCATCGCTGCGATGGCGAATGACCATACCGCGCCAATGGCGCGTCGGCGTCGAGGACGACTCATCATCTGGGCGTTGTGTCAGGGAGCTGTTTCGGCCGGCGGGCGGGGGATCGGGATCAGATTCCTGTTCGGCCGAGCATGGATCGATGATAGCTGCGGGCGCAAAAAATTTCACGCGCTATGCTTCGCCTGGTCAATCTACGGGGGAACGCATGAAAGGGGGAAAGGCGGGCCGGAAACGCCGCCCGGTGGGCGGCGGCAAGCGGAAGGGGGCCGGGCGCACGGGCGCGACGCCGAACAGCGCGACGCGGAAATGGGCCGACGCCCCGAAGAAGGGCGACAAGGGCAAACCACTGTTCGGGGGAAGCCGCAGTACGGGCGAGGAATAGCGCCGCACAGTGCGCCGCGTCGGTCGTTCGGGCACCACGACTGCCTGACGGTGCTCAGCGCCGACGCATCGCGCGCGTGAGCACGCGATCGAGGGCGTTGGCAAAGGCCTGCTTGTCGCGCGCGCCGTATGCGCCGTGACCGCCCGTCTCCACGCCGGCACCACGCAGCTCGTCCATGAAGTTCCGCACCGACAACCGTTCACCGATGCTCTCCGCCGTGTATTCCTCACCGCGCGGATCGATGACGATCACGCCGTTCGGCACGAGCAGCGCCGCGAGGGGAATGTCGGCGGTGACCGCGACATCGCCGGCCACCGCGTGCTCGGCGATGTAGCGATCGGCGACGTCGGGACCACCGTCGACGCGGACTGACGATACGTGTGCGTAGCCGAGTGGCAGCGGCAGCCGCTGATTCGCGACGAGAATCGTTTCGAGCTTGAGTCGCTCCGAGGCGCGGAGGCAGACGTCCTTCACGTCACGCGGTGCGGCGTCGGCATCGAGCCAGAGTCTCATTCGGGTCGCTGTGACGAGTGGCGCGGCGCGCGGGAGCGGGTGCAAGATAGCTCGCTGCTGTAGTGACCCGCCGCACGCACGGACGCGTTTGAAGCAGTCAATACGTCCTGCACCAGTCGCCGTGTGGCACGATTAATAAAGCCGCCGAGAACGGGTTACGATCACGATCGTAAGTCGTTCTAGGTCGTGAGCTGACGCTTTCGGCTCACGATTCTCGCTGCGGAGGTTTTATGTCCAAGCTGTCGACTCTTGCCAGCATGACCGCGACCGTCGCGGTCTGCGCGTGCCTCGCGCGTCCGGCGATGCCGTCCCCGGCGACGCTCGCGCTGTATGATGCGAATGCGCCCCGCGCCGACGCGGTGGCCAGCCCGGGTGCGCGTCACGTGAACGGTGGCACCAGCTCGGCGATGACGCCGATTGGCGATTTCGTCCGGAGCCGTTCGGCCCAGCTCCAGTTCTGCTACCAGGAGACCCGCGCCGCGAATCCTTCGCTTGCCGGGTCGGTGACGATCGGTGTGCTCCTAGCGGCGGATGGTACGGTCACCCGCGCCGATGTGCTGCGGCGCACCTGGGAAGGCCGTGGCGTTGCCGAAGCGGAGAGCTGCGCGCTGACGAAGGTTCGCGGCTGGAAGTTTCCGCCGACCGACGGACCGGCGACTCGCCCCTATTCCTTCTCGGCGGTCTTTACGCGTTAGGCAGTGAGGCAGGTGCGGCCACGACGGCCGCCCCCGCTTAGCGCGCGCCGACGCAGCGATCTTGCGCCGGCGCGCAATGCCGGCGAGCATGAGGCGTCCCTGACCTCGAGATGCTCGCATGGCCAGCCCGGCGGTGCCAGACGCTGCAACGCACCAGAGGGTGCGGATCGAATCGGTAGACGTGGTGCGCGGAATCATCATGATCCTGATGGCGCTCGACCATGTCCGCGACTTTTTCGGCGATGCCTCCGCCAGCCCGACCAATCTCGCGACCGCCAGCGCCGGGCTGTTCATGACCCGCTGGATCACGCATTTCTGTGCGCCGGTGTTCTTCCTCCTCACCGGCACCGGCGCCTTCCTCGCACTGCGGCGCCGCACGGTCGGCGAGTTGTCGACCTTCCTCGTCACCCGCGGACTGTGGTTGATCTTCGCCGAGCTGGTGATCATGCGCTGCCTTGGCTGGCAGTTCAATTTCGACTTCCTGCTGACGATGGTCACGGTGCTCTGGGCGCTCGGCTGGGCGATGATCGTGCTCGGCGCGCTGGTGCACCTGCCGGTTCGGGTGGTGACCGCGTTCGGGATCGTGCTGATCGCCGGGCACAACCTGCTCGACGGGGTGACGCCTCAGGCGTTAGGCGCGTTCGCTCCGCTCTGGAACGTGTTCCACGTCCCCGGCGTGCTGTTCGCCAACGGACATCGGATGGTGTTCCTCGCCTATCCGCTCATCCCGTGGATCGGCGTGACGGCGGTCGGCTACGGACTCGGCCAGCTCTACACGCGCTGGAGCGTCGAGCGGAGGCGCACCATGCTGACGCGGATCGGCATCGCCCTGACGGCCGCGTTCTTTCTGCTCCGCGCGCTCAACGCGTATGGCGACCCGGGGCCGTGGTCGGCGCAGCGTTCATCGCTGTTCACGGTGCTCTCGTTCCTCAACACGAACAAGTATCCACCGTCGCTGCTTTTTCTGCTGATGACGCTCGGGCCGGCGCTGCTCCTGCTCCGCGCTGTTGACGGACGCACGCCCGGCTGGTTGCGACCGGCGCATGTGATCGGAAAAGTGCCGATGTTCTACTACGCGCTCCACGTCGCGCTCATTCACCTGATCGCTGTCGTGATTTGCCTGGTGCGCTATGGCAGCGTGCACTGGATGTTCGAGTCGCCGACGCCGGATCGCTTTCCGGTGACGCAGCCGCCTGGTTGGCCGCTGTCGTTGCCGGCGACATACCTCATTTGGGCGCTGGTGGTGGTGCTGCTTTACCCGGCGTGCCGGTGGTTCGCCGCGCTCAGGCAGCGGCGGACTGACTGGTGGTTGAGCTACCTCTGATCCGCCGTTAGGCGCTCAGGTCGCGACTTCGCTGACGACGTCCTCGATCCCCGGCCATCCGTCGCGGCTGTAGCGAGCGAGCGTGCGGAGATAGTGATCGCCATCGTCGCCGTGCGCGCTGCGCACGGCGGCGGCCGCGCGGCGTACCGCATCGGCATCAGCGTATGGCGGCTCGAGAGTCTCGGGAATCCGCCCGTTCTCGTGCGGCACGCCCGCGGCATCGAGGAAGGTCGTCTGGATCGCCGGCTCCAGATCGACGTAGAGCAGCTGGAGCAGGTCCAGTTCGTCCTGCGCCGTCTGCGCATTCATCCGGACGATCTCCTTCGCCAGGCGATCGACGGGCCACTGATTGAGCGTCACGGCGCGAAACCCTCCACCGCGCGCAACCAGTCGCTGAATGTAGAGCGCACGTCCTTCGCGGCTGGCGGTGAGCATGTGCGTGATCAGGGCGACGCGGCGTGGAGCCGGCAGCGAACGGTAGGGAGAAGGAGTGGCCATCCCGAATATTAGTCGCTCGGTGAGCGTTCGGCCGCTACTCCGGCGGCGGAACACAGGTTCAGTTTCAGGGGCCGGCGTCGATCGCTTCGACGCCTGCCTTTCACGGAGCCGAGATGCCGCCAGACCATCGCCAGACGATGCCGCCAATGTTCGCCCCCACCCGCCGCTGGCGTCGCGGAGACGCGCTGCCTAACGCGGAGCGGCCAGGGCGATGACCGACCAATCCGGCGGCAGCGACCCGCTCCACGGCGTAACCCTCGAAATGATGCTCA
Source organism: Gemmatimonadaceae bacterium (assembly GCA_031360575.1). Lineage (GTDB taxonomy): Bacteria > Gemmatimonadota > Gemmatimonadetes > Gemmatimonadales > Gemmatimonadaceae > JABFXC01. The sequence goes on along the minus strand of JANMBU010000015.1, from coordinate 176,932 downwards.
ACCACCTCGTCGCCGAACGCGGGTGGGACGCACTTGGCCGCCAGATCGCCATCCGCTGCTTCACGCACGACCCGAGCGTCAAGTCCTCGCTCGCCTTCCTGCGCAAGACGCCGTGGGCCCGGGCGAAGGTGGAGAAGCTGTACCTGCGAACCGTCGACTCGCGCGCGGCCCATCCGCCTGGCGGCGACGAGTGACTTCGCCGATCTCGGTGCAGCGCAGGAGCGCACCCTGGCGCAACGACACGCTCGGTGTGCGGAAGCGCACACGCAGCGTGACTATCCAACCGGACTCGACAATGTGGCGGGGTTCTCACCGGTCACAGGCCTCGCAATTGCAACTGGGGGCAGTGCCCTCTGACGGTGAACGAGGCAAACCTATCCACGTTGTTTTCAGGGAGCTCACGTCGATGAAGAACAGCACGCTCAAGGCCATTCCGCTCGCGCTCGCGCTGCTCGCGTCCGCGGCATGCGGTGTCAAGAAGAAGACGACCGACATCAGCCCGTCCATCTCGCGTGCGCCGACCTGCGAAGACGCAGTGGCGACCTACTCGGCCCGTTCGGATGTCCCGACGGATTACTACGAGCTCGCGTACATCCAGGCTGAAGGCAACTCGGTCTACACGACCGACAACAAGCTTCAGCAGAACATTCGCAACGCCGCGGCCAAGGTCGGCGCGACGGCCGTGATCGCGAACCCGGTCGAGCAGTCGAAGACCGCGGTCAAGATCCTCGGCGAAGCGGTCGTCTCCAGCTCCGCGACGCAGAAGGCGAGCGCGCTGGCGATCTACCAGCCGAGCGAGCGCGATCGCGTTGTCAAGACGTGCGGGAAGTAACGCAGCCGTAAGGCTGCAGCCGTTAGCCGTTAGCAGCGAGGAACGGCGCCGAGCAACCGCTCGGCGCCGTTCCTGTTTTTCCGCCGTCGCTCAACCCTAACGGCTAATGGCTAACGGCGGCAGTTAGTCGTCGAGCGCCGGCTCGTAATCGTCGCGCGTGGAATGCGCCGGCTCGTGTTTCCCGAGCATCCGTACGCAGGTGTTCCAGCGCAGGATCGACTCATCGTTCCCGGCCGGGCGGATCTTCTCTGCCTTCTCGTAGAAGTCCATCGCCTTGTGGTACCAGTCGGCGGCGATTGCGGCGGCTCCCGGCAACACGCGGTGAAGCTGCGCCTTGGCGCGGCGCTCGTAGACGATGCCCGCGTAGTAGGTGCGCTTGTATGCGTCGTCGATCCGTGGGATCAGTTCCTGCGCGCGACGCAGCCCGTCGCCGGATTCGGCGCTCTCGAACTGGTCGGTGATCGCGAGGATGAGCGTTATGATCGCGCTCTGGCTCCTTGCATCGACGGCGAGGATGTCGAGGCAGATGCTCTCGGCGGCCGGCGAGTCGTTGAGCAAACGGTAACGTTCCGCCTTCTGGAGCGCGGCCGGGACGCCGGCGGCGGTGATAGGCTTGAGCTGGTGCATGTGAGCCTCGGGGCTGTTGCGACGCGTCAGGCTTTCGGCCGACGACTGAAGATCTTTACGAGCTTGCCAATCGGGTCAAAGAACTCGTCGACCACCCGCTCTTTCAACGGAATGATCGCGTTGTCGGTGATGGTGATGTGCTCCGGACACACGGCGGTGCAGCACTTGGTGATGTTGCAATAGCCGATGCCATGCTCCCTGCGTAGCGCCGGCACGCGGTCGGCGGTGTCGAGTGGATGCATCTCGAGTGCGGCCACGTAGACGAGGTGCCGCGGCCCGACGAACTCCTCGTGCTTCTCGTGATCGCGCAGGACGTGACAGACATCCTGGCAGAGAAAGCACTCGATGCACTTCCGGAATTCCTGCACGCGATCGACGTCCGACTGCGCCATCCGCCAGGTACCGTCAGGCGCGTCAGGTGCGCGCGGCTTGAATGGCGCGATCGTCATCTTCGCCCGGAAGTTCCACGACACGTCGGTGACCAGGTCGCGCAGGTGCGGAAATGCGCGCATCGGCTCGACCGTCACCGTCTCGCCGGCCGGCAGCTCGTCGAGCCGCGTCATGCACATCAGCCGCGGCTTGCCGTTGATCTCGGCCGAGCAGGAGCCGCACTTTCCCGCCTTGCAGTTCCAGCGGACGGCGAGGTCGTTGGCCTGGTCGGCCTGGATCTGGTGGATCGCATCGAGCACCACCATCCCTTCGACGGTGTCGGTGGTGTACTCGGTGAACTCGCCCTTTCCGTCGGCGCCGCGCCAGAGCCTGAAGGTCAGCCGGTCGTGCTTCGCCTTGGCATCCTGCTCGGCCTGGGCGGCGGTGTAGGCGTCGCCGGCATCGGCGCCGGCCACTGCCGGGCTGCCGCTCAGCGGAACGTTAGGCGTGCCGCTCATTTCATCTCCTCGATCACGGCCTTGAGTTCGGCGGGGAGTGGCGCGATCGGCGCGCGGTCGAGCCGCATCTCGCCATCACTGCCCTTGCTGACGACGAAGTTGAAGGTCGCGAACGCCGGATCCCTGTCGGGATAGTCCTCGCGGAAGTGACCGCCACGGCTCTCCTTCCGTTCGATCGCCGAACGGGCGATGGCTTCCGACACGGTGAGCAGGTGGGTGAGGTCGAGCGCGGTGTGCCAGCCCGGGTTGTATTCGCGATTGCCGCGCACGGCGACTCGCGTCGCGTCCTGCTTGAGCGCGATCACGCGTCTGAGTCCGCCGCGCAAATCGTCCTCCGTCCGCACGATCCCGACGAGATCCTGCATCGTTTCCTGCAGTGAGTCCTGCACCTGATACGGTCCGTCGCTCGAGCCGGTCCGGTCAAAGGGCTCGAGCGACGCGCGGGCGGCTGCGTCCACCTGTGCCGGGTTGATGTGCACCGCCCCGTTCGCGCGAGCGAACTTCGCGGCGTGCTCGCCGGCGCGCTTCCCGAAGACGAGCAGATCGGAGAGCGAGTTGCCGCCGAGCCGGTTGGCGCCGTGGAGGCCGGCCGCGCACTCGCCAGCGGCGAAGAGCCCGGGCAGCGTCGATTGCTGCGTGTCGCCGTCCACGCGGATGCCGCCCATCATGTAATGCGTGGTCGGCCCGATCTCCATCGGCGTCGCGGTGATGTCGATGTTTGCCAGCTGCTTGAACTGGTGGTACATGCTCGGCAGCTTGCGGCGGATGTGCTCCGCGCCGTCAGGCAGGCGGTCCTTGATCCAGGAGATGTCGAGGAACACGCCGCCGTGCGGGCTTCCCTTCCCTTCCTTCACCTGCCTGACGATTGCCCGCGCGACGTGATCGCGGGTCAGCAGCTCAGGCGGACGCCGTGCGTTCTTGTCGCCCTGGGTGTAGCGCCAGCCCTCCTCCTCGTTGTCGGCGGTCTGTGACTTGTAGTTGTCGGGGATGTCGTCGAACATGAAGCGGCGGCCTTCACTGTTGCGCAGCACGCCGCCTTCGCCGCGCACGCCTTCGGTGACGAGGATGCCGCGCACGCTCGGCGGCCAGATCATCCCGGTCGGATGGAACTGCACGAACTCCATGTCCTGCAGCTGCGCACCGGCGTGATAGGCGAGCGAGTGACCGTCGCCGGTGTACTCCCAACTGTTGCTGCTGATCTTGTACGCGCGGCCGACGCCGCCAGTCGCCATCACCACGGCCTTCGCCTTGAACAGGCGGAAGCGGCCACGCTCGCGATCGTAGGCGAAGGCGCCGGCGATGCGGCCGCCATCGGTGAGCAGCGTGAGCACCGTGCACTCCATGTGCACGTCGATCCCCTGATGGATCCCGTGATCCTGCAGGGTGCGGATCATCTCGAGGCCGGTGCGATCGCCGACGTGGGCGAGCCGCGGATAGCGGTGGCCGCCGAAGTTGCGCTGGAGGATGCGTCCGTCGGCGGTGCGATCGAACAGCGCGCCCCACGATTCGAGTTCGTTGACGCGCGCCGGCGCTTCCTTCGCGTGCAGCTCCGCCATCCGCCAGTTGTTGACGTACTGCCCGCCGCGCATCGTGTCGGCGAAGTGGACGCGCCAGCTGTCGCGATCGTCGACGTTGCCTAACGCAGCGGCGACGCCCCCCTCGGCCATCACCGTGTGGGCCTTGCCGAGCAGCGACTTGCAGACGAGGCCGACGCTGACGCCGTCGGCGGCTGCTTCGATCGCTGCCCGCAGGCCGGCGCCGCCGGCGCCGATGACGAGCACGTCGTGCTCGATCGCCTGGTGGTCGAGCACTAGAGAATCCTCCAGTCGTGCCAGATCCCCATCGAGCACAGGCGCACATAGATGTCGGCGAAGGCGACGCCGAAGAGACTCATCCACGCCCAGTTCATGTGCCAGCGATTGAGGCAGCTCGAGCAGTCGTAGGCCGCCTTGCGCAGCGGGCGCCGCGAGAGCTGGTCGAGGTAGCCGCCGACGATGTGGCGCATCGAGTGGCAGCCTAACGTGTAGCTGCCGAGCAGCCCGACGTTGAGCGCGAGCACGAGCGACCCGACGCCGATGCCAAAATGCGTGCGCCCGTCCGCGCCGGCGAACCAGAGAGCCTTCCAGACGTCGGTCGCGAGGAGGACCAGGAAGATCACGGCGACGTAGAGGAAATAGCGGTGCACGTTCTGCATGATCAGCGGAAACTTCGCCTCGCCACGATATCCGGAGCGTGGCTCGCCAACCGAGCAGCTGATCGGGTCGGCCCAGAACGCCTTGTAGTACGCGCCGCGGTAGTAGTAGCAGGTGAAGCGGAACAGCGCCGGGAATGGCAGGATGATCAACGCGGGCGAGAACGGGAGCCACGCTGGCCAGACGCGCGGCTTTGGCCCGAGCAGCGCGTGGGGCGAATCACCGAACAACACCGGCGAATAGAACGGCGAGAGATACGGTCCGTAGGTGTAGTGCGCGTTCTGGAACGCCGCCCAGGTCGCGTAGCCGAGGAACGACGAGAGGATCACGAACACGATGATCGGCTGCACCCACCACGCATCGCGGCGCATCGTCTCGCCGAAGCCACGGTGAATCGGAAGGGGGGCGTGCGCCATGTACTCGCTGCTCCAGGATGATGTTCGGGGGAATTGGCCATCCGGTCCAACCGCCGTCAATGCCACTGGCAGAGCGGCGTGCATTGGCCGAACTTCCGCGGGGGAACAGCTCGGCCGTCGACAGACCGGGAGACGTGATGCGAACCAAGCACCTCTGGTTGTATGCGCTCGTTGGCGCGCTCGCGATGGCGTGCGGGAAGAAGGAGTCGCACCGTCCGGCGGTGCACAAGCGCCCGGGCGAGTTGCACGTCTACGTCGACACGATGGGCGCCATCGAGCTCGAGGGGCGTGCGATGTCATTCGATTCGGTGAAGATGCTGCTCACGGCGCAGAAGGCGTCGAAAAAGGTCGTCTACTACACGCGCGAACGTCCGGGTAGCGCACCGACGCCCGCGCAGTGGGTGATTTTCGCGCAGGTGCGCGAGCTCGGGTTGCCGATTCGGTTCGAGGGCGACACGCTCGCCTTTGCGCCGGGCGACACGCGTTAGTGCCGTCACGCGCCGTCATTGCGGTAGCCACCGCTTCACTGCTCGCCTGTGGCGCGCCGGCTCGCCTCCCGGTATCGGCCGGGACCGGCCCGCACCCGGTACTCCCTACACCGCAGACGTCGCTCATTCCACTCGTCGGGATCGCGACCGCAAAGGGATGGCCGAAGGGCGTGATGCCGGTCGCTGGCGAGGGGATGCGGGTCGCCGCCTTCGCCCGCGGACTCGATCACCCACGCTGGCTCTACGTCCTCCCTAACGGCGACCTGCTGGTCGCCGAGACGAATGGACCGCCGCGTCCGAAGAACAATCGCGGGCTCAAGGGCTGGTTCACCAATTATTTCCAGAAGAAGGCCGGGTCGGCGGTCCGGAGCGCGAATCGCATTACCCTGCTCCGCGACGCCAACGGCGATGGCGTCGCGGAAATCCGGACGACCTTTCTCAGCGGCCTGAACTCGCCGTTCGGAATGGCGCTCGTTGGCAACATGCTCTATGTGGCGAACACCGATGCGGTGGTGCGTTTCCCATATGCCGCGGGCGACACGCAGATCACCGGCCTCGCAACAAAAGTCGCCGACCTGCCCGCGGGTCCAATCAATCACCACTGGTCGAAGAACATCATCGCCAGCGCCGATGGCGCGAGACTGTACGCGGCGATCGGATCGAACAGCAATGCCGCGGAGAACGGCGTCGCCGCGGAAGAAGGACGCGCCGCCGTCTGGGAAATCGAGTTGGCGACGGGCAGCCATCGTGTCTTTGCATCAGGGCTGCGCAATCCCGTCGGCATGGCGTGGGTACCAGAGACTGGCGCGCTCTGGGTCGCGGTCAACGAGCGCGATGAGCTGGGCAGTGACCTCGTGCCCGACTACATGACCGCGATCCGCGATGGCGCGTTCTATGGCTGGCCATACAGCTATTTCGGACCGCACGTCGACGCGCGCGTCAAGCCGCGCCGGCCCGAGCTCGTGGCGACCGCGGTCGCGCCCGACTATGCGCTGGGCCCGCACACTGCCTCGCTCGGACTATGCTTCGCAACGACAACCGCCTTGCCGGCCGCATTCACGCAGGGGATGTTTGTCGGGCAGCACGGCTCGTGGAATCGGAAACCGCGCAGCGGCTACAAGGTGGTGTTCGTCCCATTTCTCAACGGAACGCCATCGGGTGCGCCGCTCGATGTGCTCACCGGATTCCTCGATCGTGAGGGCCACGCACTTGGTCGGCCGGTTGGAGTGGCCATCGACAAGCGCGGCGCGCTGCTCGTCGCTGATGATGTCGGAAACACAGTCTGGCGGGTTACCTCCACTATCCCATGAATAGACACCTCTCGCTCACGCTCGTCGCCGCGCTTCTCGCCGCCGCCTGCCGCCCTGCTCCCATGATCGCGCCGACTCCCGCGCCCGTGCTCGCACCACTCGTGACGACGCCGCACATCGTCCCCGCGCCGGCGTCGATGACGGTCGGCGGTGGCGCGCCATTCGTCCTCACCGCGGCCACCTCGATCGTCGTCGCCCCCGGCAGCGCCGACGCGGCCCCGGTCGCCGAAGCGTTAGGCACCCTGCTCCGGCCGGCCACCGGATTTCCGGTGCTCGTGCTCGCCGCCGGCGCGCCGGCGGCGGCTGGAGCGATTCACCTCTCGCTCGCCCCCGATCGCGCGGCGCTGGGAGACGAAGGCTACGACCTGACGGTCACTGCCGACTCGGTGCACCTGGCAGCCTATCGGCCGGCCGGCCTCTTTCACGGCGTGCAGACGCTCCGCCAGCTACTGCCGTTCAAGATCGAATCGGAGATGGACGTCGAGCACGCGTGGAACGTTCCAGCGGTGACGATCACCGACCAGCCGCGCTTCGCATGGCGCGGCGCGATGCTCGACGTCGCGCGCCACTTTTTCACCGTAAAGGAAGTCGAGCAGTACATCGACATCCTCGCGCTCTACAAGATGAACGTGTTTCACCTGCACCTCGCCGACGATCAGGGGTGGCGGATCGCGATCAAGTCACGCCCGCGGCTGACCAGCGTCGGCGCGCTATCGCAGGTCGGCGGCGGACCGGGTGGCTTCTACACCCAGGAGGACTACTCGGAAATCGTCCGCTACGCCGCGGCGCGATACATCACGATCGTTCCCGAGATCGACATGCCCGGGCACAGCAACGCTGCACTGTCGGGCTATCCCGAAGTTGCCTGCAGTGCGCGACCGACCGGTACCTACACCGGGACCGATGTCGGCTGGAGCGCCCTCTGCGTCGACAAGGAAGCGACCTACGCGCTCGTCGATGACATCGTCCGCGAGATCTCGGCGCTCACGCCGGGTGCCTACTTCCACGTCGGCGGCGACGAGGTCGACGTGAAGACGCTGGCGCCGGCGCAGTACATCAAGTTCGTCGAGCGCCTGCAGACGATCGTCACCAGCCACGGGAAGCGAATGATCGGCTGGGAGGAAATCACCAAGGCGCGGCTACTCCCGACCACCGTCGCCCAGCAGTGGAAGAGCGACTCGGCCACCGCCGCGCTCCAGTACGGCTCCAAGCTGGTGATGTCTCCATCCAACAGGGCGTATCTCGACATGCAGTACACGCCGGCGACCGAACTCGGGCTGCACTGGGCGGCGTACATCGAACTGCGTGACGCTTACGACTGGGATCCGGCCACCTACATGAAGGGTGTGACCGAGAGCTCGATACTCGGTATCGAAGCGGCGCTCTGGAGCGAGACACTGCCTAACGTGAGCGCAGCCGAGTACCTGGCGATGCCGCGACTGCCCGCGCTGGCCGAGGTCGGCTGGTCTCCGCAGGCCTCACGCGACTGGCCGAGCTTCCGGACGCGGATCGCCGCGCAGGCCCCGCGCTGGAACCAACTCGGCATCAACTGGTACCGGTCGCCGCAGGTCGACTGGTAGCAGTCGCCGACCGTCAGGCCTGACGGCTGACGAGCAGGCTGCAGCAGGTCACCCCGCCCTCGGCCTTGGCCAGCTCGCCGGCCGGTACACTGGTCACGCTGATCCCGGCACGCTCGAGGCGCTCCCGCGTCCGCGGGAACTCGGCCGCATGGATCACCGAGCCGTTCACGAGGACCGCGTTCGCCGCGAACGGCTCGGCGGGGTCGACCGCGATCGTCCGCACCGCGCCTAACGCGCTGGCGCTGACCCACGCCGGGTTGAAGAGCACGATGTCGTCGGCGACCAGCGTCACCGCGGTCTTCAGGTGCAGGCAGCCGGTGAACGGGATCGACTCCACCGCGTAGCCGCTCGGCGCGGCGAGCGCCGACAGTTGTCGCCGTCCTTCGGCGTTGCTGCGCGGGCCGGCGCCGGCGAGAAGCCGCCGCCCGATGCGCAGTACATCACCTCCGTCCAGCGTTCCCTCGCCGGCGATGTCGGCCAGCGATCGGTGCGCCTTCAGTGCCTCGCGGACCGCGGCCGTCTCCCGGCGGCGAGACGTGGCCCCCGGCCGCGTGACGATGGCCAATTCGTCGAGCACGATCGCGGTGTCCTCGATGAATACCGCGTCGGCCATCGCCGGGTCGGCGGCAATTCGCACCACCTCGCAGCCACAGCCGCGGAGGGCCGATTCGTAGGCAGCATGCTCGGCGCGCGCCCGCGGCAGGTCGACCGGCGTGCGCGCGAGATGCGTGAGCTCGCAGTCAGTGGCGAGTGCCGGGGTAATGTCCCGGGTGAATGCGAGCGTCGGCATCGACGAATGAGGGAGACTGGTTTTCGTCAGCGCTCGTTCCGCTGACCCGCGTATGATGCGCGACCCGAGAGGGCGCTGTCCAGCTGTTGCGTCACTCTCCTCGGGACAGTCCAACACGAGGATGCCGGTGTAGCGCAGACCACCCAGCGCCGGCGGGAGGACAGGTGGAACGCGACGCGACAGGCACGGCGACATCGAAGTACATCCCCACGCTCGACGGGTGGCGAGCGATCGCCGTCCTGCTCGTGCTGTTCAGCCACGCCGGCCACGCCTACGCACGCCAGCAGGCGAGCGAGAGCTGGCTCGATCACGTCGGCACCGGCACGCAGGGCGTGAACATCTTCTTCGGCCTGAGCGGCCTGCTCATCACCAGTCGCCTGCTCGAGGAGTGGTCGCAGTCGGGACGCATCTCGCTCCGCCGCTTCTACATCCGCCGCGCGTTTCGCATCCTCCCCGCCGCGTTGCTCGTGCTCGCGGTCATTGCGGTGCTCGGCGCAACCGGGTTGCTCCCGGTCGTTCCGCGCGAGATCGCCGCGGCGGCGTTGTTCTTTCGCAATTATCTCCCGGCGCTGCTCTCGCCCGATTTCGCGGGCTTTTTCACCGCGCATTACTGGTCGCTCGCCGTCGAGGAGCATTTTTATCTCGTCTGGCCGGCGCTACTCCTGCTCTGTGGCGCGCGGCGCGGACTGTGGGCGGCGATCGCGGTGGCGCTCGCCGTCGCCGTGTGGCGGCGCGTCGAGCTGCTGCAGATGATCGCCCGCCTGCACACCGTCGACCCGCTGTACTTCGTCCGCACGGACCTGCGCATCGACTCGATCATGTGGGGCGCGGCGCTGGCGCTGCTGCTCGCGCGCCCGGGTGCGCGGCGGTGGATTGAAGCGAACCTCACGGTGGTCGTATCATTGACCGTCGTCGCGCTGTACCTGATTGTCGTCCGCGTCTTCAACGGGCGCCCGACGATCTGGGAGGCGATGCTCGTCCCGCTGATGATCGCTTCGACGATGCTCCGCCCGCGATCGCTCGCCGGCCGGCTGCTCGAGTCACCGGTGATGCGCTGGCTTGGGCGACTCTCCTACAGCCTCTATCTCTGGGAGTTGTTCTTCGTCTTCCGCGGCGTGCCGCAGACGTTAGGCATCCTGCAGACCTTTCCGCTCGACGTCGTGCTGACCGTTGCCTGCGCCAGCGCGAGCTACTACTTCGTCGAGCGCCCGCTCATCCGCGTCGGACACCGGCTGACCCCGCGCATCCCCGCCAGCGCTCAGCCAGTCGCCTCCCCCGCAGCCGGGACCCGCTCCATCCGGATTGCGTAGTCGCCGAATCCGACCGAGTGCCAGAACGCATGGCCGACGCGGTTGCTCGCGAGTACGTCAAGGGTGACCCGCAGTTCCGGTGCGATGATCTCGCCGAGCAACACGGCGACGGCGCGGCGGCCGACGCCGCGGCCACGCTGCGAGTGCAGCACGAAGAAGTGCCGGATGTACGCCGAGTCCTCGTCAAGGCTGACCAGCGCATAGGCGACGGTCGTCGCTTCCTCGAGGAAGATGATCGCGCGGTATTCTCCCTCCTCGATCCAGCGCCGCATCCGCGCCTCGAGATGCTCGAGCTCCATCCCGCCGCCTCCCCACTCGTCGGCGATCAGCTGCCGATTGATCTCGGCGAGCAGGGGAGCGTCGGAGTCGACGGCGATGCGGTAGTTCACTGGTCGTGGGAGCGGTCAGCGCCGCCTAACGCGGCCAGAGCCAGGCAAAGGTCGCCCCGGTGATCAGCGCGTAGACCAGGCTGTCCACCGTCGACCTGATGGTCGTGCCCAGCGACCGGTGATACCAGATCGACATCTGCCAGAGCGCCGCGCCGTAGCCGAGGAACGACGCGAGGGCGATCGTGTGGAAGACCACGCGGCTGTCGGCGCTTCGTGGCAGCACGGGCACCGTGATCGCCGCGGCGATCACCCCGACCACCAGCAGGTAGACGAACCACTTGGCGAGCATCCCGCCCATCGGGGTCATGCCGTTAGGCATGACCGTCAGCATCATCACCGGCCCCTTCGCCAGGCGATCGGCGTATTCGGGAGTGCGCAGCTGCTGCATCGAGTCCGGCTTCGGCAGCATGTAATCGCCGGGCGGGATGGCCAGCGGCCGCAGCGCGGCCGTGATCTGGTCTTCCTGGGGGAGCCGCTTGAAGTCGCCCTTGTGCCAGGGGAGCAGCATGTGGATCACCGAGCTCGCGACGAACACGAACACGGCTGAGAGCAGGATGGGGAGCCAGAGCGCGCTGAGGCCGATCATGATGTTCTCCGGGCGGGGGGCAACTGCGCGAGCGATGTTGACGGGTGAAAACGTGCGCCGCGCCGCCGACGGGTGTCAAGCCGCGCCCGCCGGGGGGTTGAGTATTTGGCGTCGCGGTCATTACCAATCGTCCGTGCCCACGACGCCACAATTCTCCTTTCGCCACGCGCACGCGCACGGCTCGGCGCGCGTCGGCTGGCTACAGACGCCGCACGGCATCGTCGAGACGCCGGCGTTCATGCCGGTCGCGACGCAAGCCACGATCAAGGGACTGTCGATGGAGGAGGTGCGCACTGCTGGTGGCCGGATGGTGTTGTCGAATGCCTATCATCTCTACCTCCGGCCCGGCGACCTGATGGTGCGCGCGCTCGGTGGGCTGCACGAGTTCGCACGCTGGGACGGACCGATGCTCACCGACTCCGGTGGCTTTCAGGTGTTCTCGCTCGCCAAACTGCGCACCGTGAGCGAGGAAGGCGTGCGGTTCCGCAGTCATCTCGACGGATCGCTGCACCAGTACACACCGGAGGCGGTGATGCGCATCGAGCGTAACCTCGGTGCCGACGTCATCATGCAGCTCGACGAGTTGATCGCCGGCCAGGCGACGCTCGACGAGTCGCGCGCCGCGATGGAGCGCAGCCTGCGCTGGCTCGAGCGCTGCCGCGTCGAGTTCGACCGGCTCGGGCGCGACGGTCGTGCGCCGTTAGGCAGCGTCATCCCGGACGAGCCGCCGCCTGACGGTCAGCCATCGCTCGCCCCGCTCGACCCGATCGCCGAGTGCATCGCGCCGACACAGGCGCTGTTCCCGATCGTGCAGGGGGGCACGCACGCCTCATTGCGGCGCGCTTCGGTCGCCGGGATCATGGGATCGGGCGACTGGAACGGCGTCGCGATCGGCGGGCTTTCGGTTGGCGAATCGAAGCCTGACATGTACGCAACGCTCGACGTCTGCGACGCGGCGATTCCGCGCGTGCTGCCGCGCTACCTGATGGGCGTCGGCTTCCCCGACGATCTCGTCGAAGGTGTGCGGCGTGGCGTCGATCTCTTCGACTGCGTCGCCCCGACCCGCATGGGGCGCAACGGCACCGCCTTCACACCCGACGGCAAGGTGCAGATCCGCCGGAGCAGCCATCGCACCGATCGCCGTCCCCTGGTCGATGGGTGCGGCTGCCCCTGCTGCACGCGTTATGATCGCGCCTACATCCGGCACCTGTTCGTCAGCGAGGAAATGCTCGGCATGCGCCTCCTCGCGCTCCACAACCTCACCTACCTGCTGGACGTCATGCGGGATGCACGGCGCGCACTGGTCGCCGGAACGTTCGAGTCGTGGAGCGAGGCCTGGCTCGCCCGCTACCGCGGCGCTGTCGAAGTTGCGCTCTGAGGGCGCGGTCGTGGCGCGCGTGCGGCAACGGACGAGCTGACGGCTCAGTCGTCCGCGTAGTTGACCAGCTCGAGCTCCCCGACGTGGAATTCGGCGATCCAGAGCGGACGGCCGTCGTCGGTCGCGTGCTCAATGAGGTAGAGGTCGTCGCCTAACGCGCCGACGACCACCCCGACCTCGCCGACCCTCGGCTGCGGCGGCTCAGCCGCCGGCCCGTCGACGTCGCGACTGGGAATCGCGAGGTGGTTGACGCGGACGACATCGGAGAGCTGGAGCTCGTTCATCGGCCTGATGTCAATGCGAAGGAGACGCGGGGTCGCTGGTAATACGCACCGCGCGACGTCGCCCCGCAAGCCTCGCGCGTCGTTCCCACACCACCGCTGTCGCCAATCGGCCGTCCGTGCGCAATATTCACGAACCCCCTACCCGGACCGCAATGGAACTGCCAATCATCGCCGTCAACTTCCTCTACGCCATTCTCGGTGTGGTGCTGATGTACGCCAGCTACCGGATCATCGACGCGCTCACCCCGGAGATGGATTTTCGCGATGAGCTCAAGAAGGGAAACATCGCCGTTGCGATCTTCATCGCCGCGCTGTTCATCTCGATCGCGATCGTCGTCGCCGGCGCCCTGAATTGAGCCGACTGCGTCGGCGGTGGATGATCGACTGGCTCGTCGTCATTGTCGCGCTCCTCGGCGCGTCCAGCGTCGGCGCGCAAGGCCACCGGCTCGGCGCTGCATTGCGCAGCGCGGACTCGGCGCGCGCGAGGTCGCGTGACGACTCACGGTATGACGACTACTTCAAGAAATATTCGAAGCGCTATTTTGGCGCTCCATTTGACTGGCGGTTCTTCAAGGCGCAGGGGATGGCCGAGTCGGAGCTCAATGCGAATGCGCGCAGCTTCGTCGGCGCGCGCGGCATCATGCAGCTCATGCCCTCGACCTACGCGCTGATCGCGTCGAAGCGTCCCGATTTTCGCTCGATCGACGATCCCGAGTTCAACATCGCCGCCGGCATCATGCACGACCGCTGGCTCTGGACGGTCTGGCGGAAGAATGTCCCCGACGACGAACGCCATCGCTTCATGTTCGGCAGCTACAACGCCGGCGAAGGCCCGATCATCCGCGCCTGCATCGCCGCCCGCGGCGATCACCTGAGCGACGCCGAGTGGGCGAGCATCGAGCACGTCGCGCCGCGGATCGACCGCTGGCGCTACCGCGAGACCCTCGGCTACGTGCGGAAGATCGACCGGAACTACTCGAAACTGAAAAGAAGCCGTTAGCCGTGAGAAGCCGTGAGCCATGGCTAACTTGGTAATGGTCGGCTGTTCGTTCGGCACGCCGAATGCCTTAGATTCAAGCGTACGCCCCCTCCGCCCAGGAACCGACGATGCTTCGCCGCCTGCTCCCCGAATCGATCTTTCCGCGCAAGCTCTCAGAGAACGCGGAGCGCCGGGTGCGGCTGGCCCAGGCGCGGGCCGAAGAGTCGGTGATCAGGGCACACGTCGACAACGCGCTGATGTTCGTCGATACCCTCGCCGAAGACCTCTCGTTCGACCGCGCGATCGACAACTACGTCCGCGTCATGGGGATTCCCGAGCCGCTGGCCAGCGTTGTCGCCACGCGCACGCTCGTCGTCCTCGGCCAGGATCTCGTGCCGTACCGGAAGCGCGCCAAGGACGACGTTCGTCCCGAAGAGCCGGCCCGCCCCGCGCTCCGCATCGCCCGCTCGCGTTAGGCAGCGGGCAGCGGGCAATCAGCCGGCGGCGTTCGCCGGGTCGGCCGTGTAGCTACGCCCATCGCGCCAGTCGAGCAGCGCCACGACGAACAGCGAGACCGAGAGCAGGGCGCTGATCACGCACCACTGGCAGATGGCGTGGATCACGAACAGCTCGAGCGCGGTCAGCCAGAGCGAGAACAGCGCGCCCCACGCCGTGAGCAGCACCATCCCGACGGCCAGCGATGGCGACGCTTCCCAACGCTCCATCGTCCCGGCCACCGACAGCGCCAGCACGACGACGTAGTAGCCGATTCCCCACGCGGCGACCGGCACGCCGAGGAAGGTCGCCCACCGACTCAATTGCACCGTCTCGCAGGAGCCAACGGCGCAGACCAGCTGGCCGATCACGCCGAGCTTGAACAGGGTCAGGTAGGTCGCGACGAAGAGCCCGACCAGCGCGATCAGCGCCACGAGCATGCGCTTCGTCACGGGCGCTTCGTCACGGGCGCTTCGGGCTGGCCGGCGCCGTGCCGTTAGGCGGGAGGACGATCGGCGTCCCCGCGCTTGTGGGCTCGGCCGGCTTGGTCGCCAGTGCCTTCTCCGCATCGTCCACGTACTTCATGAACTGGTCGAAGGTGATCGCGCTCGCGATCATCTTGCCGCCGATGACGAACGTTGGTGTGCTCTCGACGTGGCGTCGCTCCGCCTCGGCGCGATTGCTCGCTATTCGCGGGCGGTACCGTTCCTCGTCGTAGCACTTCTCCCACTTCGGGACGTCGAGCCCGAGCGACTGCGCGTATCCCTTGAGCGCGCCCTTCGGACTGCTCGTCGCCGCGCCATTCCAGCGATCCTGGTTGGTGAAGAGCATGTCGTGCATCTCCCAGAACTTCCCCTGCTCGTCGGCGCAGGCCGCCGCATTCGACGCTGCCCAGGTGTTCTTGTGCATCGGCAACGGGAAGTCGAAGTAGCGATAGCTCGCCTTCCCCGTCGTCACCAGCGTCTTTCGCACGTCGGGCTCGGTCAGCGTCGCGAACTGCGCGCAGGCCGGGCACTCGAAGTCGGCGAACTCGAGGATCTGCACCGGCGCGGTGGAGTCGCCGAGCAGGTAGCCGCGGGCTTGCGTCGGATCTGCCTTGAGGTCGACGTCGGTCACCCCATGCTTCGTCCGCGTCGCCGACCACGCCAGCGCCAGCACGCCGACGATCGCGATCACGCCTAACGCGATGACGAATGGCCGGTTGGAGCGGCGCTGCTCGCTCACCACTCGGGATCGTCTTCCTCTTCCGGTGTCCACTCGTTTGGCTGCCATTCAGCGTCTTCCTTCTTCTGGGCTTCCGAGACGATGCGTCGGTTCTCGGCGATTTCCGGGGTGTCGTACGTCGCTCGGACTTCGTAGTGAAACAGCTCGCTCCTGACTTCGCCAATCAGCCGGGTCAGTTCCGGCGCGTGCTGAAGCAGCGTTCCCGCCTCGTGGAGCTCGCGAATGCGTTCAGCGAGCGCGAGCAGCAGCGCCTCGAGATTTTTTTCGCGTCCTTCGTCGTAGGTCTCGTCCGCCATCCGGGACGAAAGCTAGGCAAAAGACGGGACGACGCCAACCAGCAGCACCGCGTCTCGTGCGAAATGGCGCTTGACCGCGGCGCGGCGTCCGGTGAGCATTGGGTCTGTACGCCGAAGGTGTCTCTCACCAGCTCTTCCCATCGACGCCGATCTTCTCCGCGTCCCGGTCGGTCCGGGTGCGATGCACGTCGCCCGCTTCGGCCACGGCGGCCGACCGATCGTCCTGCTGCACGGATTGGGGACGTCCAACTTCCTCTGGCGGGAGGTGGCGCCCGAGCTCGCCCGCGCGAGCCACACCGCGCTGGCCGTCGATCTCTTCGGGCACGGTGAATCCGATCGCCCCTACGACGGCGAGTACGGCATCGCCGCGCAGGGGGGTTACCTCGATCGCGTGCTCACCGCGCTCCGCATCCCGCGGGCGACGATCGTCGGCTGTGACCTTGGCGCCCTTATCGCGCTCCGGCTCGCCCTCTCGCATCCCGACCGCGTCGAGCGACTGGTGCTCGTCAGCCCGGCAGACATCGACGACATTCCGGGCGAAGACGTGAAGCTCTTTCAGCGAGCGGTCCGTCGCGCGCCGATCCGCCAGCAGCGCGGAGTCCTCGGCGCGTCGCCACTGCTTCGCCCGCTACTCGAGGCGAGCGTCGCCGAGCCGCAAGCGATGCCCGAAGGGCTCGTCGCCCGGTATCTCGCGCCGTACGTCGGCCGTGAAGGGGTGGACCAGCTGCACACGATCATGAGGTCGCTGCGCGCCCAGGACTTGCACGAGGAGGAACTGCGCTCAGTCGCGGCTCCAACGCTGATCGTCGCCGGTGATCGCGATCGGTGGCTGGACCTGAAGACCGCTGAACGACTCGCCGGGACGATCCCCGAGGCCCGTCTCGAGCGCGTTGCCGGAGCGGGACGGCTGATTCCCGAGGAGGCGCCGGACGAGCTCACGGAGCTCATTCTCCGCTTTGATGAAGGACGCTAGGCCGCGGCACTGCGCAATGGGAACTATCGCGACCCGCGGCGCATCTCTGGTGTATCAGTCACGCAGCACGGAATTCGCATTACAGTTTGCACGCATCATCGAGTCGCGGCGGCCGTCAGGCCCCTTCCCGACCCGGTTATATTTCATTTTTTGAAACCCAAAACCATCATTCATGGCCAAACCAGTCAGAAACAACACAAGACCGAGCAGACCAGCCGCGGCGGCTCCGACCCCGTTCGAAGAAGCGCGCGACGAGATGTTCCAGCACATCATGCAGTGTGGCGTTGTTGGCGCCGAAGTCCAGGATCAGAGCGCATGGTTCGACGAGACGATGGGTTATCTCATCGCGCGCTATCCCGAATTGACCGAGACAGAGCACACGCAGCTCCGCACCCTCGGCGAGCGCTTTGCGCAGCCGCCGAAGGCCCGCCAGGAGCAGACCTCGGCCGCCTGACGCAGCAGTGATGAAGTCATAAGCGCCCCCGATGTTTGGGGGCGCTCTTAACATCAGCCGTTACCGCCACCGCTCCATCGCGCGCTTCAGCGCGATCGCGAACCGCGCCCCGCCGCCAAGCCCTGCTTCGATGCTCGGGACCCAGCCAGCGCGGGCCTTGAGCTCGAGACCAGCGACCAGCGCGAGGTACGCGTTCACATGCGGACCGTCGCGACCGAGTAGCGAGAGGCCGCCGCCAACGTAGGCGCCGCGCGTGTGCTGCTTGAGTGGGTCGAGCTCGAACCGCGCGATCGCGTCGCCGCGCGCAGTGGCGTGTGTCATCATGTTTTCGCGCGTAACGCCGCCGCCCGCGGTCAGCGCAAGCCGCACGTAAATTCCGATCGGAACGACGGCGCCGGCGGACATCTCGAGTCGAGGAATGCGCGCCGAGTTCGCGTCGAGCCGCAGCTCGGGTACGATCACCGCATGCTGCTGCGCGTGACCTGTGCGCGGCGCGGCGAAGAGCAGGAGCGCGACTCCAACGGCCGCGGCGCGGCGGGCGCGCTGCAACGCGATCGTGTAGTCGAGGATCGCCCACACCGACAGCACACCCACGACGATCACCAGCGGACGCACCAGCGTCGGCGCCAGCGGGACGGCGACGAGGACGAGCAGCTGCACCGCCGTCGTGATCTTCCCCGCCCATCGCGCCTTGAAGGTGACCCGCTGCAGCGATGGTACCGCCCGCGCAACGAGAAAACCGATCGCGGTCGCCAGGTCGCGGGCGATCATCGTGAAGTACTCGCCGGTGGTCAGTGCGCCAACGAGGATGTACGTCGCGAGGGCAACGATCACGAACACGCGATCGGTGATCGGGTCGAGCAGCGCGCCCCACTTCGACGCCGTGTGCCGCGCCCGAGCGATCCATCCATCGAGGAAGTCCGAGATCGCGGCGAGGCCGATCAGCGCCGCCTGTGGCAGCGGCCGGTTAACGAAGGGAAAGATTGCGGCGAGAACGATTCGCGACATCGACACCGTGTTCGGCAGCGTGAGCAGACGTCGTTCACCACTGCGCGCCGCATCACCATTGAGCGAGTTTCCGGTCGTGCGATCGCTATTCACATCGGGCATGCGGTGCAAGGTAACGGCGGTTCTTCGCCTTGCCAGCACTCCGGGTGCCACCTAGCTTGGCTGCACGATGGCGATCACAGAGCTGCTGCGGAACGTGTCGATCTTCCGGGACCTGGACACCGGTGAGCTGGCGCGCGTCTCCGAGGTCTGCCGCGAGCAGGAGTACGTCTCCGGCGAGTACATCTTCCGCGAAGGAGAGTCGGGCAACCGGCTCTATCTTATCGTCGAGGGTGAGGTGCGGATCAGCCGCGAAGTGCCCGGGACCGGCGAGGAAGCGCTCGCGATTCTGAAGCAGGGCGCGCTCTTCGGCGAGATGGCGGTATTCGATCGCAGCGAGCGCTCGACCGACGCGATCTCCAACGGTGGCACCAAGGTCATCACGATCAGCCGCTCCGATTTCGAGTTGCTGCTCGACTTCAACCGCGACATCGCGTACAAGGTGCACTGGGCGGTCGTCCGGCTCCTCTCACACCGGCTGCGCTCGACGAACGAATCGCTCAAGTCGTTCCTCGCGATGTCGATGTTCTGAGTGGGGCACCCCGTGTCGCAGGCGAGCCAACAGCCGTACACCCACCTCACCGCCGACTTCCTCGGCGTCGCGCCGATCAAGCTCGGCGACCAATCGCTGATTTCCGGACTGGTGATCGCCGCGGCCGGCGCGGTGGGTCTCAATCCGGCCGGTTCGCCGGTGGTGCGCGCGTGCCTGACGGCGTGGTCGCCGGCCTGCTCATGATCGACGGGTGCCACATCGTCGCGCACGCGTTTCCCGGTCGCGAGTTGCTGCTGCTCGACATCCTCGCGACTTCGCAACACGACACGCAGAAGGCAGTCGAGGTCTTCAATCGCCGGCTCGGTCCCCGCGAGGTGCGCAGCGAGATCCGCGCGCGGGGATGAGCGCCGCGCTCGCCCACTTGCACGTCGCCGCGGTGCTCCTCATCCTCGGCTGGGACCTGTGGATGACGAGCCGGATCGCCGGCGCGCGCATGCTGCCGCGTCGCTTCGTCGGCGTCACCGGGCTGGCCGGACTGCTGCTCCTTCCGGCGGTGATCGTCGTCCTCGCCACCGGCTCGCTCGAGTACGGACGAGCGTTAGGCGCGGTGTCGTGGCTGTGGGCGGCGACGCTGGTGCTGTTTGCCGTGCAGGCCTGGTACGCGACGGCGCGCGGGTTCGTCCTGCCGGCGATCGGTGTCCCGGTAGCGCTCTATGACACGCTGATCGCCGGCGCAGCGATCGTCCAGCTGGCGGTGCGCTACGGCGCGACGCCGCCGGCGATCTTCCTCACCCTGCTGGCGGCGCAGTACGGCGCATTGGCGGCGAGCGCCTCGCCGGCGGCGCTGTCGTCGTCGATGCTCTTCTTCGTTCCGCTCTTCGCGCCGGCGTTTCCGGCGCGCTACCGGTGGAGTGCGACGGTGCGCGTCACCCTCGCCTTCGCGGCGGCGCTCTGGGCGGGGCTGATCATCGCCAAGCTCTGGCCCGGGGCCGCGGCGATCAGCAGCTACGACCGTTATGACGAGCTACGGATGCGCGAGCGGCCGGGTGGCGACTTCGCGATCGGCGTCAAGCTGTTTCCGCTGCTCCACAGCGGACCGCCGCCGATTGCCATCCGCGAGGACCTCGCGCTCCTCGATACGCTCGACGCCGACGTCATCGCGGTGACGATCGCCCCCGATGGAGCTCGCCGCTCGACGCTCGACTCGCTCGCCCACCTGTTCGAGTCGGCTCGTCGCGACAGTACGCTGCTCGTCGTCACGTTAGGCAACGCCCCGCTCCCGCTCATCCCGGGACGTCCCGCCCCGCTCGACGCCGAGCACCGCATCGAGGCAGTGCGAAGCATCGCCCGGCGCCTGCGCCCCGACTTCCTGCTCCCGGTCGCCGAGCCGTACGGACGCGCGGCCGCCGTCTACGGGCGGCTCCCGGTGAAGACCTGGATGAGCTATCTCGCCCGCGCCGGCGCCGCGGCACGCCAGGTCAGTCCGCGAACGCGCGTGAGCTACGCCGCCGCCAGCTATGACGCGCGCGACAGCACCCTCTTCGCCTGGTCCGCCGCCCCCGGTTCTCCGATCGACGCGCTCGGATTCGCGTTTTCACCGTCCGATCAGGGGGGACGCGGGCTCGACGCCGACATGTTCGCCGCCGACCGCTTCATCCGCGCGACGCGTTCACCGAAGGAACATTGGGTCTGGAGCGCCGGCAGCTTTCCCAGCGTGCATGGCGAGCACTCGCAGGACCGCGCACTCTGGGCAGTCCTCTCGTGGGCCACCGGCCGCCCATCGGTCCGCGGCGTCATCATCGCCGAAGCCGGGGACTACGACACGACGATCGGGCTGCGAGCGCCAACACGAAGGCTGCGGCCGGCGACGGCCACCGTCGCGCGGGCGATTCGGGCGCTCAGAGAATCTCGCTAACGACGGCCAGGAGGCAGGAGGCAGGAGGCAGGGGAACAGCCCTGCCATGAGGCACGCGGCAGGGGCAGGAGACATGAGACATGAGACATGAGACAGGAGGCAGGAGGCAGGGCGTTAGGCGCTC
Organism: Gemmatimonadaceae bacterium; assembly: GCA_031360575.1. Taxonomy (GTDB): domain Bacteria; phylum Gemmatimonadota; class Gemmatimonadetes; order Gemmatimonadales; family Gemmatimonadaceae; genus JABFXC01. The sequence continues at coordinate 155,803 of JANMBU010000015.1, read as the reverse complement.
GCTGCGGCGCGATCATCCCGCACCGCATGCCCAAAAGCGTTTCGGCCCGCCGTCCCGAGCCCTTCGTTCGCGGCGGTTCTCTGTGGTTCAGCGGCCGTTCCCTCGCTAGACCGTCTTCGCGATCCCGCGCACGATTCCCTCCACGCGACGCGACGGATCGAAGTACTTTCGCGCCACGTCGAGCATGCGCTCCGCTGTCACCGCTTCGACTTGCTGCGTGAACTCGCCCAGCTCGGCAAGCGTGCCAAATGTCCACGCATCCAGCACGTCGCTGAGCACGGCCGCGGAGCTCTCCTGGTGGATGGCGTGCGTGCCGATCGCGTAGCGCTGCGCGCGGTGCAGTTCCTCTGCGGTGACTGGCGCGTCTCGGAGCTTCGCGAACTCGTTGAGCAGTCCGGCGCGGGCGACGTCTTCCTTCTCCGGGCCGGTCGCGATGTAGGCCACGAACAGCCCGGCGCTGCGGCGATCGACCCCGAACAGGTTCACCGTGTAGGCAAGCGACTGGCGGTCGCGCAGCTCGTCGAAGAAGCGGCCTCCCAGTCCGCTCGCCACGCTGGCGATCAGTGCGGCGACATAACGCTCGCCGTCGGCGCGAGTCGGTCCGGGAAATCCGATCGCCAGTGCCGTCTGCGCCTTCTCGCGCGAGTCGGCACTGGTCACCACGCTCTCCGGCCAGACCGACGGCCGCACGGTCCGGCCCTCGGCCCATTGCAGCTCCGAGAAGGCGCTGGCCAGCATCGCAGCCGCGGCGTCGGGCTCCATGTCGCCGACGAAGCCGATTGCAAGCGGACCCTCGAGCGCACGACGCGAGTGCCACTCAAGCACGCGGGCGACGCCGATATTCCGCAGCGTTCGCTCGTTGCCGCTCGCCGGCTGGCCGTAGGGGTGACCGGCGAACGCCTTCTCGACGAGCAGGCGCAGCGGATAGCGATACATGTCGTCGCGCAGCATCCGCGCATCGGAGATGGCCACCGACCGCTCGTTCTCGAACGCGTCTTCCGGGAAGGATGGATGTTGGACGACGTCGGCCAGCAGCTCGGTGGCCGCCGCCGCTCGCGCGTTAGGCACGCTGATCGACCAGCCAAAGCTCTCGGCGCCGACCGAGGCACCGACGCTTCCGCCGAGCAGCTCGGCTTCCTCGGCCAGCTGGCCGGCGCTCCGCGTCGTGGTGCCCTTCGTCGCCGTCCGTGCCATCAGCATCGTCAGCCCGGCGACGCCGGCGTCCTCGTCGCAGGCCCCGCCTAACGCGATGACGCCGATGCTCGCCAGTGCCGCGCCGGGCTTCCGGCGAACGAGGATCGGCACACCGCCGCTCGTCCGGTAGACGACGACCCCCGCCTCCTCACGCTCGCGCACCGGTGTCGCCGATGGCTCGTCCACCGTCCGCACCACCAGTGGCGGCGGCGCGTCGAGTGGCGGCGAACCCATCCCGAGCTGCTGCCGGAGCTCCGACGCCGAATGCACCGTCACCGGCGCCGACTGCGGGCGATAGACCACGACGCCTGCCTGCTCCGTGTCGAGGTGCCGCCTGACGGCGTCACGCACGTCGCGCGGCGTCGCCGACATGATCCGCTTGAGGTAGGCGTCGCCCGTTCGCCAGTCGCCGATCGCCTCCCACTCCGCGAGGTAGTTCGCCTGGCCTTCCATCGTCTCGAAGCGGCGCACCCATCGCGCCTCGTACAGCCGGCGAGCCCGCTCCAGCTCCTGCTCGGTCGGACCATTCATCCGCAGGTCGCCGAGCTGCGCCCAGATCGCCCGCGCGGCCAGCAGCGCCTTGTCCGGTTCCGTCTCGGCGTGCACGACGAAGACACCGATCTCGCTGGTGCCGTAGTCGTACGCGCTGACCGACGAGGCCAGGCCGCGTTCGCGAACGGCGCGATAGAGCCGCGAGGCACGACCGCTCCCTAACGTTGCGGCCGCGAGGTCGAGCAGTGCGCTGTCGGGGGCGCTCGACGGCACCGTGCGCCATCCCATCACCAGCTGTGACTCGGCCACGTCGCCGGAGAGCTCGCGGTAGCGGAAGCCGGGACCCTCGTCCTCGTCCTGGCCAATCGAGCGTGTCACCCCGGCGTTGGTAAGGCCACCGTACAGCCGTTCGACATGCGCGAGCACGTCGTCCGGGTTCACGTCGCCGACGATCGCGAGAATCGTGTTGCTCGGCCGGTAGAAGTTGCGGTAGAAGCGGACGAGCGACTCGCGATTCAGCTTGCGCAGTCCCTCCTCCCGTCCGATCCGCCAGCGGCGGATGCGGTGGCGATCGTGGATCAATTCGTAGAGCGTTTCGACGGCGAGCGCCGGCGGATTGTCCGTCTTGCGCTTCGCTTCCTGGATGATGACCTCCAGTTCCTTGGCCAATTCGCGCTCGTCGATCAGCGAGTTGGCGTACGCGTCGGCCTGCACTTCGAGTCCCTCGACCCAGCCGCGGGCCGGCAGCACGGCGTAATAGCTGGTGTGATCGTAGATCGTGTGCGCGTTGAGATAGCCACCCGCCGCTTTCGTCTCCTTGGCAATCGCGCCGACTCCGCGTCGCGGGGTGCCCTTGAAGAACATGTGCTCGAGCACGTGGGCAATGCCGACGATGTCGTCCGTCTCGTCGAAGTAGCCGGCCTTCACGTACGTCACGAGCGCGACCACCGGCGCCGATGGGTCACGGCGGATCAGCACCGTCAGGCCGTTAGGCAGCGACACCCGGCGAACGGACGCGGGTGCGAGCGAGGGCAGCGTCCCCGGCGGCGGGGACGGGCGGGTAGTGATGGTCATGTCAGGTCGCGAGAGGACGTCGCTTGAGGATAATCAGTCCGAGCAGGAAGCATGCGATGCCGTACGCGGCAATCCAGAGCAGTGGCCTTGCCTCGAGCGCCGCGCTCGCCTTGATGAGGTCGATCTGCTCGAAGATCCGCCAGAAGGGCGGCAGCGCGCCGAGCCACCGTGCGTTCGGAAAGCTCGCCGCGAGATACAGCGCCACCCCGAATGCGCCGCCCGTCGACAGCCAGTCGAACCGCCAGAGCGCCGAGAACAGGAAGCCGATCCCGCCGGCCAGCAGGTAGCTCACCAGCAGTATGACGAGCGCGCTGCCCAGCGTCGATCCGTTCACCGGAACCATTCGCGTCAGCGCGGCAACCGCGGCCACCGTCCCAAGCATGAACGCCGCGCCGTGCAGCGCGAACGCCTGGCCATAGAAGTGGAGGACATTCACCGGCTTGGCGAAGAGCAGCCGGAAGCGGCCACTCGTCCGGTCGTTCGCGCTGATCCCGTTCACCGCGATCAGTGCGCAGATGAACCACACCGAGCCGAGATGCGCCGCGACCAGGCGTCGGCCAAGCTCCAGCGCTGGTTCACCGCCCTGCGCGAGCGCCGCGTTGGCGACCGTCACCTGCTGATGCCCGACCCAGAGATACGCCGCGTTGACGACGACGATCGCCGCTGCGCGTTCGAACACGAAGTCGCGCAGCTGCCAGAGCGCGTAGCCGCCGAGCCTCGCCTTCATGCGTTGCTCCGGACCGCTTGGCGAAACTGCTCTTCGAGCCCCGAGTACGCGGGTGCGACCGAGGAGATGAGCACCCCACGCCCGATCAACGCTCCCAGCCCACGATTGAGGTCCGCGAGGCCGGCTACGCTGATCTCCGCTTCGCCAACGCCGTTCATCGTCGCGTCCGGGAAAACCGCGCGCAGCGCGTCCGCGTCGCCGCGAAAGACGATGCGGTATCGCGTCACCGCCGTGTCGCTCACGCCGCTCCGCATGTCGACGATCCGCACGAGCGCGCCGCGATCCACGATCGCGACGCGGTCGGCCAGTCGTCCGAGCTCGTCGAGGTTGTGCGACGCGATCACGATCGCGCGGTCGTCGCGCCGCAGCGTCGGCACCAGCTCGCGGAACGACTGCGTCCACACCGGGTCGAGCCCGTGCGTCGGCTCGTCGAACACCATCACCCGGACGTCGGCGGCGAGCAGTGCCTGGGCGAGCGCGACGCGCTGCAGCGTGCCCTTCGACAGCTGCTTGATCCGCTTGTTCGCGTGCTCCTCGAGCCCGAACGACGCGAGCAGCTCGTCGACCCGCGCCTGCAGCCTGTCGGCGCGAGTTCCGGCGAGCGTCGCGAAGCGGAGCATCGCCTCGTTCACCAGCCAGCTCGGCTTGATCGCCACCAGTTCCGAGAGATAGCCGATCCCCTCGGCCTCGACGAAGTCCCGCGGCCGCTGTCCGCCGACGGTGACCGTGCCCGCGGTCGGCGCGATGAAGCCGAGCAGCATGGAGATCATCGTCGACTTGCCCGCGCCGTTAGGCCCGGCAATCCCGAACACCTCGCCGGCGGCGATCTCGAACGACATCCCGGCGACCGCCGGCACGCGGGTCCCGCCTAACGGCGCGTAGGTCTTGCCGACATTGTCGAACCGGATCACCAGCGTCTCCCGGCGGGTACGGCGGGCGACGCTATCGCGGCGCCGGCAGCGGAGCTGGCGTCGGGTTGGCGCAGGCCGACCAGTCGCCTTGCCCGGCACGGAGAAAGAACGTCTGCGCTTCCCCCGGCCTGCCGAGCCGCATCAGTGAGCAGCCGAGGTAGCCCGCCGCGTCGCGATCGTTCGGGGCGACCGTCAGTGCGCGCACGAAGAACTGCCGCGCCAGGTCGTAGTTTCCCTCGAGGAAGAGCAGCTTCGCCATCTCCTTGAATGCAACGCCGCTGCGCGGATCGCGGCGAATGGCCGCTTGAAGGTACGCCGTCGCCGAGTCATAACGCTGCTCGTCGCGGAACATCCGCCCGAGATAGACGAGCGGCAGCGCCGACTTCGGGTCGTCACGCGCGGCTTTCTTGAAGACATCGCGCGCCACTTCGCGCTTTCCCTGCTTCAGCAGCTCGATCCCCGTGCTCGTGTTATCGCTGCTGCCGTGCGCCAGCGCCCACCACGCGCCGCCGCCGACGAGCAGCAGCGCCGCGAGCGCGATGGCGGCGATCGTCCACGGGAAGCCGCGCCGTCCGACGCGCTCGATCGCGTCGCCGCTGGCCATCGGGCGCGTCGCCGTCGCGCCGGCCGCGACCGACGGAGCGATCGGCGCGACCGGGGGATTCACCGCGCTGAGCAGCCCCGACTCGAGCTTGAGGAAGCCATCGCGGGCCGCCGAGATGTCGGCCGGCGAGGGACGGTAGTTCGTGCTCTGCGCCCGGTCGCGCGCCGCCTGATACTCGGCCAGCGCGTTCGCCTGCTCGAACGAGAGCAGCTGCCGCTGCCGCAGCTCGCGGATCAGCGCCTGCCCGCCTAACGATGAACCACCGATCAACGAACGGAGCGCGGTCTCGACCGCGCTCCAGCTCTCGATCAGGTCAGCGGCGACATCCTCGCTGTTCCGCGATGCGTCGAGCCGCGCGATCACCGGACGCGCCAGGTCGAGCGCAGCCAGCGCCGATCGTTCCCCGCCCCCCAGCCCCGCCATCAGCGCACGATCCGGAGCAATCCCGCATCTGCGCTACCGCGAATAAAACTCTCGGCATCGGCTACCGGGATCTTCACCCCGGTCAGCGAGTAGCCGCGCCGCGCCTCGGCAACCATGTACTCGTGCATCGACCTCGCCGTGTTGCCGTTGGCCTCGCGCATCCGTTGAACGATCTGGTCCCAGCTCCCCGCGTACTGCCGTCCCTCGCGCGTCGTCACCGCGTGGTCGATGGCCGGCACGGCCGCCGGCTCCGCATCGGCACCGCCCGTCGAATCATCGTCCCCAGCGCCGGTGCGCTGGCCGGCGAGATCGGCCAGCAGCGCGCCAAACAGCTCGAGCTGGCCTAACGCTGCGCCGCGCGCTGCATCCAGCTCGTCGGCGACCTTGCCCTCGATCTCGGCGAGCATCTCGTCGATGTCGTCCATCTCCCCACCGAGCTCGCTGAGCCGCTCTTCCCACGGCTTCAGCTCGGGATCGCCCTCGACGAGATTGAACAGCGATCGCTTCATCTCGAGCAGCCGCCAGATCGCCAGCTCGTCCCAGTGATCTTCCGGCTTCGTCTGCTCGAGGTGGTAGAGCGCCGCTTCGTAGTCGCCGTGATCGTAGAGGACGTTGGCGAGGTAGATCCGCGCTTCATGATACTCGCTGTCCGTCTGCAGCGCGCGACGCAGCGTCGCCAGCGCCGCTTCATCCTCACCGAGCCGATGCTCGACATAGCCGATGCAGCTCTGTACCTCGGCGGATTCCGGCGCATGGCGGAGCGCCGCCTCGAAATATTCGCGCGCCTCGGCGACCTCGCCCTCGCGGAAGAGCGCGCGGCCGATTTGCAGCATCAGGTCGATGTCGTCGGCGTAACCGAGTTCCAGTGTACGACGCATGCAGCGGAGCGCAGCGTCACGCTGGCCGAGCTTGAGCAGTGTCTCACCGAGTCCGGCGAGCGCGTCTTCATGCTCTGGCTCGAGCACCAGCCCCTCCTCGAACGAACGTCGCGCCCAGGCGATTTCCTCTCGGGCGAGCCGCGCGTAGCCGACGCCGATGTGCAGCTCGACGGAATTCGGATACAGCGACAGCCCCTCGCGGAGCACGTCGAGCGCCTCGTCGTACTGCCCCTCGCTGTAGAGATTGTGGGCTCGTTCGTCGTACTCTTCCGAACTGAGGAAGGGGTTGGCCATGGGAGCGAAATCCTCCGCAAATGAGGGTTCAGCTATTGTACCATCCGGACGACTCGGAGTTCAATCCTGCAGCGCGATACTCTGCGTCCAATTTTCCGAGCGCGACGGCGATCTCCGCAGCGAGCGCAGCGTTCCGCTCGAGCAGCTCCAGATTAACGACGAGCGAACCACCATTCGTTTCACGTTCCACTGCGGCGAGCAGCGCTGGAGTCATCGCTGCGCCCCGCAACCCCGCCGCCTTCGCATGGGCGACGGCGCTCGCCACCGCGCGCTCCACTTGCTCGCGCGGGAGCGCAATGTCCGCCGGCAGTGGCTGGACGACGAGCAGCGCCTCGCGCCGAGCGAGCGCACGATGGGCGATGAAGATCCGCGCGATCTCCTCGGCGCTTTCGGCGCGGACGCTCAGGCGCAGCCCCGTCTCGGCGGTGAAAAAGCCGGGCATCTCGTCCGTGCGGTAGCCGACGACCGGAACACCCAGTGTCTCGAGCCGCTCCATCGTCGCGGGGAGATCGAGAATCGACTTCGCGCCGGCGCAGACCAGGACCATCGAAGAGCGCGCGAGCTCCGGGAGGTCAGCGCTTTCGTCGAACGCGGGCTCGCGGTGCACACCGCCGATGCCCCCGGTCGCGAAGACGCGCACGCCACCGAGGGAAGCGAGAGCGAGCGTCGCCGCGACCGTGGTCGCACCGTCGGCGCGCTGCGCGACTGCAGCACCGAGGTCGCGCGCGGACACCTTCCGCACACCGTCACGGGCGAGGAATCGCTCGAGCTCTGCATCGGTGAGGCCGAGTGTCGGGACGCCGGCGGCAACCGCGGTGATCACCGGCAGCGCACCGTGCGCGCGCACGGCGGCGGTCATCCGTTCTGCTGCCTCACGGTTGCGCGGGACGGGCAATCCCTGCGCGATCACCGAACTCTCGAGGGCGACGACTGGGGCGCCGCTCGCGAGGGCGGCAGCAACGTCAGGCAGGATCCGCAGCAGAGAGTGGTCGGACACCGACGCGGAAGTTACCGCTGAGTCGCGTTCGCGTTAGTGGCAATTCGCGCCGGCGCCATCACATCTACTGAAGCGGGATCCGCGGCGGAGCCGACTCGCGTGGCGACGGGAACGGCGCGGAGGATCAGCCGCTCGGGGGCGCCCCCGAGGTAGCCAATCGGCCAGCAGGTGGTAAGCGTCAGCACCCGCCCGCGCTCCTGCCGGATGACCGGCGCTTCGCGTCCAACGACTCGGCGCCCTACAATCGTCCATATGGCGCTATTACTTATCGTTTGTGTTCTTATCGTGTCGCCAATTGTAAGCTCGCCGAGCCGCCGGAAATGACGATCGCGGTGCGCGGAGATCACCGCGTTACCCTCGGTCCCGGGGAGCGATGAGCCGGGGAGGTGGCCTGGCCCCCCGTTCAGTGCGGCCGCCGTCACCCCCTCGAGCACGATGTCGTCGAGCCCGATCCTGTCGATCACCAGCCGGGCGACCGGTGCACCCTCCGATGGCGCGGGTTGTGGCAGCTGCGTGGCGAGGGCGCGGCTTCGCTCGACCGCGGCCCGTGCGACGCGCTGATCCCACTCGGTCCGCGCTCGCTCCTGAGCCATCCAGCCTCGCACATACGAATTGCCGGCCCATGCGACGAGCGCAGAGCCGGCAACGAGGAGCGCGATCCCTGCCGCGACTCTAGGGCGCACGACGCCGCGCGATCGCGGGCGTCAGCCGGCGCCCGGCGCCGACGAGCCACGCGCCAACGAGCAATGCGCCCAGTCCGGCGATCATCACGAACGGCAGCGCCGACGCGGTGTTCGGCGCGCGTGCACCCTCGGCGAAGCGAGTCGTTCCCCCCTTCTCGACCGGAGGCGTCACGGTGTCTTTCGCCGCCACGACATCGCCGCCCACGCTGTCGATCACGATCGCGGCCGGCGCCGCGCTACCAGCGACCGAATCCACCCACGCCGACATCGCCTGGAGCGTCGCCCGGCGGCCGGTATCGCGCGGAACCTCGGCCTTTTTCGCGGCCGCCATCGCCACTGCCTGCTTCTGCGCCGGCGGCGGCGCAACGACCGCCGTGAACTGGGCCGAGGCGGGCAACGCCGGAACAATCAGCAGCGCAGTGAGCGCGATCGCGTAACGGGTCTGCATTCCAAGCTCCTCCTGAATGGCTACCGCCGTTAGGGGCATACCGCATGCCGCCCTGCGGAATCGGTCACACTGGGTTCGCTCGATCGTCATTGCCGCAGAGGAATGACGATTGACTGACGACGCATCACGACTGGCCGCTGCGATCGGCGATCCGGAGCGGCTCACGCTGCTCCGGCGTTCGCGCCTTCTCGACGCGCCACCCGAGCCGGCCTTCGACCGTCTTACCCGCCTGGCCAGCCGGCTGCTCGCCGCACCGATTTCACTCGTCACGCTGATCGAAGAGGACCGCCAGTTCTTCCTCAGCTGCGTCGGGCTGCCCGACTCGCTCACCGAGCGGCGTCAGACTCCTCTCTCGTACTCCATTTGCAGGCACGTGGTTCCCACGGGCGAGCCCCTGATCGTCAGCGATGTGATGCAGCACCCGCTGTTTCGCGACGACGCGCTGATCAAGTCGCTCGGCATCGTCGCCTACGCCGGGATTCCCCTGCGCACCGCGACCGGCCACGTCCTCGGCAGCTTCTGTGTGCTCGATCGCAAGGTCCGCGCATGGACGACCGATGAGATGGACCTGCTCGCCACGCTCGCCGCGTCGGCCGTCGCCGAGATCGAGCTGCGATCCTCGCTGTCCCGCGAAGCGCAGCAGGCCGCGCAAGTCCGAACCCATCGCGACGAGTCGATGGCACACCAGCACCGGCTCAACACGCTGGTCGAGGGACTCGACGCCACGGTGTGGGAAGCGGATCCGGTCACACTCGCCTACTCGTACGTGAGCGGGCACGCGACCTCGCTGCTTGGATATTCAGCCTCACGGTGGACGAGCGACCCGGCGTTCTGGGCGACGATTGTTCACCCCGACGACCGCGTGATGGTCGAGGAGTTCCGGCGCGCCGCTGCCCGTGGCGGGCGACATCGAGTCCTCGAGTACCGCCTGGTGTCGGCCAGCGGGCGCACAGTCTGGGTCCGCGACCATGCGTCGTCGGTGATGGGTCGCGACCCGGGCGAGATTGACGCGCTGCGCGGGGTGATGGTCGACGTCACCGCGCGCAAGGCGGTCGAGGTCGAGCTCGACACGCGGGCCCGGCAGCAGGCGGCCGTCGCCACGTTAGGCCTGCTCGCCCTCACCCCGTCGTCGATCGACCAGATTTTCGACGAAGCATCGTCGCTGGTTGCTGCAACGTTAGGCACGGAGAGCGTCGCGATCCTCGAGCAATCGAGCGACGGCACCCTCCTCCACCTCCGCGCCGGCCGCGGCTGGAACGAAGGGCTGGTCGGCAACCTGAGCATCCCGACCGGCGTCGGGTCGATGGCCGGTTACACGCTGGTCGCCGGCACCCCGATCGTCAGTGAAGCGCTGCGCAGCGACACACGGTTCGGCCACCTGCCGCGCGTCGTCGAGTACGCGCTCAACAGTGCCGCCTGCGTCGCGATCGGCGGCGCGGTTGACCGGCCGTACGGCGTGCTCGGCGCGTACACGAAGCAGTCTCGCCGGTTCAACGAGGACGACGTCAACTTCCTCCAGGCGATGTCGAACACGATCGCCGCGGCAATCGAGCGGCGGAGCGCCGAGGAAGCACTGCGCCTATCGAACGAAACCCTGCGTGCGCTGATCGACTCGTCGCCCATCGGCATTGTCGTGACTTCGATCGACGACGTCGTCAAGCTGTGGAATCCGGCGGCCGAAGCGATGTTCGGGATCCCCGCAGCATCGGTGATCGGAAATCTCTTTCCGGCGTCGTTGAACGGCGAGGATGCCGAGCGCGCGATGCTCGCCGATGCGATCGCCAACGACCGCCCGATCAGCGGCTTCGCCACCCGTCGGCTGCGCGCCGACGGCACGCCGATCGAGATCAGCCTCTGGGTCGCGCGCCTGCGTGATGCGGCCGGCCGACCCGATGCAGTGCTCAGCCTCGTTCTCGACGTCACGCAGCAGCACCTGCTCGAGACGCAGCTCCGCCAGTCGCAGAAGATGGAAGCAGTCGGCCGCCTCGCCGGCGGCGTGGCGCACGACTTCAACAACCTGCTCACCGTCATCCGCGCCAACGCGGACTTTGTGTACGCCGACCTCGCGCCTGACGATGCGCGTCGCGGCGACGTCGAGGAGATCCGCAAGGCCGCGGATCGCGCCGCCGGGCTGACGCGACAACTCCTGGTGTTCAGTCGCCGCGGCGTCGTGCAGCCAAAGGCGCTGTCGCTCAACGACGTCGCCGCCGGGATGGAGCAGATGCTCGGCCGGATGATCGGAGAGGACGTCGTACTCGCCTCAGTCCTCGCGCCAAAGCTGTCGGCGGTGCGTGCCGACCAGGGGCAGATGGAGCAGGTCCTGCTCAACCTCGTCGTCAACGCCCGCGACGCGATGGCCGACGGCGGAGCGATCACGATCACCACCGAGAACGTCGCGTTAGGCGACGATGCCGCAGGCTGGCCGATGCCGGTGAAGCGCGGCGACTACGCGCTGATCACGGTCTCCGATACCGGGTCGGGAATGTCCGACGAGGTGCAGGCGCACATCTTCGAGCCGTTCTTCACCACGAAGGAGCCAGGCAAGGGCACGGGCCTTGGCTTGTCGACGGTCTACGGCATCGTCGAGCAGATGGAAGGCTCGATCCGCGTGCGCAGCCAGCTCGGGCGCGGGACGTCGTTCGCGGTCTACCTCCCGTCGATTCCCGGCACCGTGCCCGAGATCCCCGCCGAGCTGCCGGCAGCCGAGCGGCTGCACTCAGGCGAGACGATCCTCCTCGTCGAGGACGAGCCGGCCGTCAGGCGGCTTGCCCGCCGCGCGCTCGAGTCGCACGGCTTCCGGATCCTTGAGGCGGCGAGCGGGCCCGAGGCGCTGGTGATCTGCGAGAAGCACGGCGACGAGGTCGACCTGCTGCTCACCGACGTCGTCATGCCACAGATGAGCGGAGTCGAGCTGGCGGCCCGCCTCACGGCGGTTCGCCGCGGGCTGCGCGTGCTCTACATGTCGGGCTATACCGAGGACACGTTAGGCCAGCGCGGCGTGCTCTCGCCGGAGACGGCGTTCCTCAACAAGCCGTTCACGCCGGCGTCGCTGAGGGAAGCGGTGCGCGCCGTGCTCGACGCGGCGCGCTGACCGCCTACTTCGCGTCCTCGAACAGCTCGCCCTTTCTCGACTCGACGAGCTCGCGATCGGAGGATGTCGGATCCCAGAGCGCGAGAATCTTCACCGCCTCGCCCTCCCAGCAATCGAAGGCCTTGCCGACACCCTTCGGAATCTGGATCTCATGGCCGTCCTCGAAGCGCAGCATGACGTGCGGATAATCATTGTTCACGTACTGCTTGCGGAGCTTCTTCGACTCTTTCATCTGTCACTCTCGCTGACGCGGGGTAGGACGATCAGGTGACCACGACTGCACGGCCGGCATGACGCTGCCAGTCGCCGCTCTCGACAATCTCTTCGATTGCGTCGACAGCCAGCTCGAGCTCGGCGTCCGACGTGTAGAAGTGCGGTGCGATGCGAATTCCCGCACCCGGCCGGTAATCGACAATTATCTCACGCTCGAGCAGGCAGCGCGAGACCTCATATGCATGCGGGACGTCGAAAGCTACCGTACCGCCGCGCCGGCTGCTCGTCCGCGGCGCTGAAACAGGGTAGCCGCGCGCGTCGGCGAGGGCGATCAGTGCCGCGGTCTGCCGCTCGCTCTTCGCCCGTACCGCGCCGATCCCCGCCTCGCGAATGATGCGCGGTCCCTCGGTCGCGGCATAGAGCGCGGGAATGGCTGGCGTGCCGCCGAGCCAGCGGACGATCCCGGGCGCCGGCGTCATCGTCGGCTCGAAAGCGAAGGGGCGGGCGTGCCCCTGCCATCCGCCCAGCGCCGGCGCCAGGCGGTCACGTACCGACGGTGCGACGTAGACGAAGCACCCCCCCGGCCCGCCGCACAGCCACTTGAGGACCCCTCCGGTGAGAAAATCGGCGCCGAGCGCCTTCACGTCTACGGGAAGAATCCCCACCGAGTGAAACGCATCCAGCGCGACGAGCGCGCCGCGCTCGTGCGCTGCGCGAACGATCGGCGCCGGATCGATCACCCACGCCGAGCGAAAGAGCACGTGCGAAATCGCGACCAGCGCCGTACGCTCATCAATCGCGGCGATGATCGCATCCTCGCCGACGCTGATTCCATCCTCGCTCGGCACGACGACGACGCGCGCGCCGAACTTCGCCGCCAGCGCGTCGGTCACGTAACGCACCGACGGGAAATCCAGCTCGGTCATCACGATCGTGTCGCGGCCAGCGCGAAAGTCGATCGCTGAGAGGATCAGCGCCTGTGCCGCGGTAACGTTAGGCACCATCGCCAGTTCGCCGGCGCCGGCGCCGAGCAGCGGGGCGATCTCGTCGCCGACCAGCACCGGCATCTCCCACCAGCCGCTTCCCCACGCCCGCACGCCTTCCTCGGCCCAGCGCCTCGTGTACTCGGCCATCCGGGCGGGAACCGTCCGTGGCATCGCGCCGAGCGAATTGGAGACGAGGTAGGTCGTGTGCTCGAGGATCGGGAACTCCGCGCGCCAGGCGAGCAGCGGATCGAGGGCAACTCCACGCGCCGCGCTCATGCCCGCTGCCCTCCGCGAGGCGCCGGCGCCCCACGTTGCCAGCCGGCGACTCTCGAGATGGCGAACACCCCCGACGCCGCTACGAGGACGACCCCAACGAGTGCCCATTCGTTCGCCTTGATGCTCGAGAGCATGAACACGATCACTGCGGCCGCAAGCAGGTGGACCAGCGGTCCGCCCGGAAGTCGGAGTGGTGTCTTTCCGTCCTCGCCGCGGATTCCGCGCCGGCGCAGCTCCCACGCCGAGGCGACGCAGCCGAGATATAGCAGGAGCAGCGTCAGGTTGGCGATGACGAGCAGCCGCTCGAAGGGCGCGGCGATCGCGATCGCCCCAACGAGGATGGACTGCGCGATGATCGCCACCCAGGGTGTGTGGAACCGCGGGTGCACCGCGGCCACCGGCCGCGGGAGGATTCCATCCTGGGCGAAGGCGAACAGCGCGCGCGGCATCGCGAGCGCCATTCCACTCACGTTGCCGAACATCGAGATCGCGGCGCCGACGATCAGCAGCGTCCGCCCCCACCCGCCTAACGCCACGCCGGCCGCGGCGGCGAGCGGTGCCACCGCGTTGGCCGGGTCGCTGATCGCCACGCCGAGAATGCCCTGGACGACGAGCTGGATCGCGACGTAGAGGAGCACCACGCCGACCGTCGCGATCGCCAGCGCCCGGGGAATCGTCCGCGATGGATTGCGAACCTCGCCGCTCGGCACGAGCGCGCTCTCCGCTCCGGCAAACGCGAAGATGAGCACGATCGAAGCCCGGGCCAGCGAGCCTGCGCCCGGCATCTGGGGAATCGCGATGTTTGCCGCGTGCACCGCGGGCAGACCGAGAACGATCAGGAGCAGCAGCGGAACCAGCTTGGCCGCGCTGACGACGGTGACCAGCCGCGCTCCCTGCCTGACGCCGCGGACGTTGACCCATGCCAGCACGCCGAGCAGCACGACCAGCAGCAGCGTGCGGCCAGCCCAACTGCCTAACGCCGGGATCGTAGCAGCGATGCTGGCGACCAGCAGTGTCGCCACTGCGGCCGTGGCCAGCGTCCCCGTCAACCAGAGAAGAAAGCCACCAAGGAATCCCGCGTAGCGGCCGAAGACGATCTCGATGTAGGCATACGGGCCGCCAGTGCGCGAGACCCGACTTCCCGCTTCGGCGAAGCAGAGCACGATCAGCCCGATGGCCACGCCGCAGACGAGGTAGGCGACTGGCGCTGCCGGCCCGACCAGCCGCGCGGCGAGCGCCGGGAGCACGAAGATCCCCGCTCCGACGATGATGTTGAAGATGTTGGCTGCCAGCGCCCCGACGCCGACGGCGCGGATCAGCGACGGCTGGGCCTCCGCCTGCGTCGCCAGCCGTTCGCTGGATTCCCCGCTCGTTTCCACCGTCGCCGCCGCGCCCCGCCTAACGCTTGAACTCGGCGTCCTTCGACCACTGCGGCCACCCCGGCTCGTTTGCCAGCTTGAGCCCGAGGCGGAGCAGAATCTGCGACAGCTGCGTTGCGCCGCTCAGGTCGAATTTCGCGTCGTACTGGTCGGACGGCTGATGATAGCGATGGTCGGTATAGTCCTGCTCCTGCGCCGATCCCCAGCCCGCCGGATGATCGAGATAGTCGTTGCCCGCACCGATCGACACCGACGGAATCCCGACCTTCGCGAACGAGAAGTGATCCGACCGGTAGAATGCGCCGCGCTCGGGGTGTTCGTCGGGTGAAAGCCGCATGCCCATCGGCTTCACCATCGCCGCGATCATCGGACCGAGTGAGCTCTTCGTGTCGCCGAGCACCGTCAGGTCGCGGGTCCGTCCGAGCACATTGCCGCCATCCACGTTGATGTTGGCCACGATCTGCCGCTTGGGAATTGTCGGGTGCTGACCGAACCATTCGGAACCGAGCAACCCGCTCTCCTCCGCGGTGACGAAGACGAAGAGCAGCGAGCGCTTCGTCACCGCGCCGCGCGCCGCCGCGCGCGCAACCGCCAGCACGTCCGCAACGCCTGACGCATTGTCCTCGGCGCCGTTGTAGATCGAGTCCCCGTTCACCACCGGCCCGATGCCGAGATGGTCCCAGTGCGCCGAGTAGACGACGTATTCGTTCTTCGCCTTCGCGTCGCGACCGGGAAGCAGGCCGACCACGTTCTGCGACTGCAGGTGCGCGACCTTGTTCCGGAAGCTGGCGTTGATGGTGATTCCGGTCGACACCGGCTTGAAGTCGCGCGTCGCCGCCTGCGCACGCAGCGCGGCGAGGTCGAGGCCGGCCTGCGCGAGCAGTGACGCCGTCGCGCTGTCGGTGATCCAGCCACGGATGCCTAACGGCGCGGGGAGCGAGGCGTCGCGAGGTAGCATGCGCTGCTCCTTGGCCCACGACCCGACCACGGTGTGCCACGGGTAGCCGGCGCGCTCCGTCGTGTGAATGATCAGCGCGCCGGCCGCACCACGGCGCTCCGCTTCCTCGAACTTGTAAGTCCAGCGCCCGTAGTACGTCATCGCCTTGCCACCGAACAACGCCGGCTCGCTCGCCGGTGCCGGCGGATCGTTGACGAGGATGAGCAGGATCTTTCCCTTGAGATCGATCCCCTTGAAGTCATCCCACTTGTTCTCCGGCGCGCTCACGCCGTAGCCGACGAACACCATCTCGCCGCGCATCGCGCTCGAGTCGGCCGCCGAGCCGGCCCACATCACGACATCATCCGGGTAGCGCAGCGTTGCCGATGCCTTGCCCGCGGTCGATGCATGGATCGTCGCCTGGTCGGCACCGACGATGTCGATCGGCACGTTCTGGAAATACGACCCGTTCACACCGGGCGCGATTCCCGACTCGCGTAGTTCGGCGGCGATGTACTCGGCGGCCAGCTGGCCGCCCCGGGTCGCCGGCGCGCGTCCCTCGAGCAGGTCCGACGCAAGGAAGCGCAGGTGCGCGTCGATCTCGGCCGCCGTGATAGGCGCCGCAGCGCGCGACTGTTGCGCGCGCATTGTGTGCGGAGTCACAAGCAGGACCGCGGCAACCAGGCCGCTCGCGAGATAGGAGGTCGCGCGCGTCATCGGCGCGATACAAGCGGGAGATCGCATGTCGGTCGGATCCGTCTGGAAGGATTGCGAGTCCCGTCGCGGGGGTCGCCCCGCGATCTTAGTAAGTTGGGGCTGGTCGCTGCCAGTCCGACATCCCCTTCGGAGACTCTACATGCGTCGTATCGCTCCCCTGATCGTCCTTGCCGCTGCGCTCGTCCTGCCGAGCGTCGCACGCGCGCAGAGCTTCTCGACCGAGCCTGCATCGCCAGCACCAATCGTCACCGCGAGCATTGACGCGCCGGCCGGCCCGTCGCTCGACGGTGCCACCGTCGGCATCCGCCACAACGCCGCTGTCGCGACCAATCACGCCGATGTCGGCGCCGCGGTTCACCACGGCGATCAGGCGACCATTCTGATGATCGTCGGCGGCGCGACGTTGCTCGCCGGCGCGGTGATCGGCGGCAATGCCGGCACGATCATCATGATCGGAGGCGCGGCGATCGGTATCTACGGGCTGTACCTCTACCTCCAGTAAGGGACTGGCCCGGAAGCACGTTCACGCTGACGATTCCGCGATGAACGAGCCACGCGTTTTCGCGTGAATCTGGTCGTGTTTCCGGGCAAGACCTTTCAGTTATAGCGGACGAGTGACCGGTGTCACCGGTGTCTCGGTGACGACCCACCGACCGGCCTCGTCCTTCTTGCATGTATAAGCTGATCAAGCACGATGCGACGAAGAGCGCCGCACGGATCATGGTCGCGGCCGTGTCGAGCGCCGCCGCGCTGGTGTCCGTCCTGAGCTTTGCGCGCACCTACGGGATGCTCGGCAGCTCCGCATCGCACTTCACCGTCGGCGACATCGGCGCCGCCTGGGTCGGCGTCTCGCCGACGAGCGACACGGTGACCGCGGTCGGCGACACCGTGCACCTCGCGGCAACCGTCACCGACAAGAGTGGCAGCGTGCTGGTCGGCTCGTCGCTCCTCTGGAGCAGCGACAACCCCCGCGTCGCGAGCGTCGAGACCGACGGTACCGTGATCGCTCGCGGGACCGGCACGACGACGATCGTCGTCACCGTCGGTGATCGCGTCGCCCGGTCGCGGGTGACGGTCAAGCAGGTCGTTTCCACCGTCCGGCTCAACGGCGATTCGACGATGTCGATCTCCGATGGCGAGCAGGCCCCGCTCGCCGCGCGCGGGCTCGATGCCCGCGGCCACGTGGTCCCGCAGCGGCCGGTGATCTGGCAGAGTGCCAACGCCGATATCCTCTCGATCGACACGTTAGGCATCGCCACCGCGCGGATGCCGGGGTCGACGACCGTCGGCGCGACGATCGACGGCGTGACGGCGTACGTGCCGGCCCGCGTCATCGCCGTCCCCTCGGCGATCGAGTTGGTGGCTGGCGGCGAGCAGCGGGCGATCGCCGGAGCGGCGGTCCCGCAGCGCGTCGTCGTCCGCGTCCTGTCGAAGCGCGCTCGCCCGGTGGCCAACGCCTCGGTGCGGTTCCGCGCCGAGGACGGCGCCGGCACTCCTGATCCCTCGGTCGGGAGCACCGATTCCGACGGCCGCGTTCGCGCTGCCTGGACGTTAGGCGCGATGCCCGGCCGGCAGCGGCTCTACGTCTCGGTCGATCACGTCGACAGCGCGCTGGTCGTCGTCGCCGAGGCCGAGCCAGTCGCGGCCAACACCCGCGGCGCGCAAATCGGTGAGGCACCGACGGCGACCGTCGGCGCGGTTCTCGCCGACCCGATCGGCGTCCGCCTCACCGACAGCACCGGCCGCGCACTCTCCGACATCCCGCTCGCCTGGGTTGCTCTCGATGGCGGCAGCGTCAACGGCGCCGCGGCGCGCACCGACAGCCTCGGTGAAGCGCGCGCCCGCTGGACGTTAGGGACGACCGCCGGGCGGCAGCGCATCCGCCTCCAGGTTGGCAGCGGCCGCAGCGTACCACCGGTGACCCTGACCGCCCTCGCCACCGCCGGCTCGCCGGCGAAGGCGACGGTCGCCAGTGGCGATGCGCAGAAAGCGACGGTGAATGCGCTCCTGCGGAAAGCGGTGGTTCTCCACGTCACCGACAAGCTGGGCAACCCGGTATCGGGTGTCCGCGTGGCGATGTCCACCGAGACTGGCTCCGTCGGCGACACTGCCGGAGTCACCGACTCCTCGGGCAACGTGGCGGCGCGCTGGACGATGGCGCGCGACGCCGGCCCGCAGCGCCTGACGCTGCATGTCGACGGAATCGAGCGTCACGTTGAAGTGATGGCGACTGCGGTCCCCGCGTCCGCGGCGAACCTCGCCCTCGTCAGTGAAGCGATGAGCGGCATGACAGGCAAGTCGCTCGGCGCACCGGTCGTCGCGACCGTCACTGACAGCTACGGAAACGCGGTTGCCGACGCGCCGGTGGTATTCACCGCCCGCTCGGGCAGCATCGCACCGTCGCGAATCGTCACCGATTCGCATGGGCGCGCGCAGACCCGCTGGACTCTCGGCCACGGCGCAGGCGAACAGGCCCTTGTCGCCGTCGTCAGGGGTCATGACGTGCGCGGGACGCTGACGGTGCAGGCGATCCAGCCGGAACCGAAGGCAAAGCCCGCGACTTCATCGAAAACGCGGTCGAAGCCAGCCGCGAAAAAGAAGCACCGCTGACGACGTAGTGTGAGCTGCACCTCGTGAAAACAACTCCCCGCATCGCCCTCGTCCTCGGTGGAGGCGGCCTGAAAGGGTTCGCCCACATCGGGGTGCTTCGCGCGCTCAAGGAGCGTGGCATCGCTCCGGTGCGACTGGCGGGGACGAGCATCGGCGCCTTCATCGCCGCGGCCCATGCGAGTGGAATGCCGATCGAGGAGATGCAGGCGCGGGCTGAATCGCTGGCGCGGCGCGATCTCTTCCGCATCGATCACGTCGGCATGGTGCTGCAGCGCGTGCGCGCCTCGTCGATCTATCTCGAGGAGCCGCTGCGCGCACTGTGCGAGTCGGTCGCGCCCAAGGGCACCTTCGCCGAACTCGGCACCGAGCTGCTGGTCAACACCGTTGACGTCGAGCGCGGCACGCAGGTCATCTGGGGACTGCCCGGACTCAAGGACGTTCCGATCGCCGATGCGGTCTATGCGTCGTGCGCACTGCCCGGGGCCTTTCCCCCGGGGAAGGTCGATGGACGGATCTGCGTCGACGGCGGCGTGATCGACAACATGCCGACCTCGGTCGCCGCGTTAGGCATGGACGCCGTGATCGCAGTCGACGTCGGCAGCTCCGACCTGTCACCCTCGACCGACGTCACACGCCGCGGATTCGGCGCGATCTATATGCGCTCGGCGACCATCATGATGCACGCCCTGCAGGCGTGGCCGTTGAACGGGTGGAGCGGCCCGCCGATGGTGCTCGCCCGTCCGCGCCTCGGTCACGTCGACTGGCTCGGCTTCGGCAACACCCGCGAGGTGATCGAGGAAGGCTATCGCGCGGCGAGCGAAGCGCTCGATAGCCTGCCGCTCGCACTCAGCGAACAGGGCTCGATCTACCCGCGGCACCCGGTCGAGATCAGGGTCGATCGCGCGCGCTGCGTGGGCTGCACGATCTGCGTCGCCCTCGCCCCGCGCACGATGGCGCTCGACAGCGAGGGCAAGGCCTATCCGCTCGACGCCACCCTCGAGTGGACTCCGGCCGACGGCGATTTCGTTCGCCACTGCCCGACCGCCGCGATCACCGTCCGCCGCCTGGACATCAGCGATGCCCACGCCGCGGAGATCCTCGACGTCCCAAAAGCCCCGTCGCCGGCGGAAGCAGCGTAGAACAAGCCATTAGCCATGAGCGACTGCAGTTAACGCAGTTCCTCCCTGCTAACGGCTAACGGCTAATAGCCGCAGTTTTGTCGTTGCTACGCAGGGTAGCCCCCCGTCTATAGTTCGTGCCCCCCCTCCTCGAGCAAAGCCCGCCGGCGTCGATCGGGATGAGCCGTGCTACGGCGCCCGTCCCGATGTTCCGCCCGATGGCGTCGCCGCCGCGCGCGGTCGCGCCATGGATCGTCGCGCTGCTCGGCGTCGGGTCGGGCGCACTGCTCACCGCCGCGATCGCGCTGCGTGCCGAGGGGACGGTTGCGTCGCTGATCGCGCTCGTCGGCGTCGTCTGCACGGTGCTCGTCGTCGCCGCCTGCTTCCGGATGCGCCGCGTCATTCACGTCAGGCGCTCGGAGCGCGTACGGACGCGTGCCCACACGGGGCGCGTCGCCGGGCTGCTCGAGAGCGCGCGCGGGATGACCGCACAGAACTCCGAGCCGGCGGTCTACGAGCAGCTGAAGATCCACGCCGAGCTGCTCGTCCCTCACGACGATTTCGAGCTCGCTGTGTTCGACGAGCACGGCGCACTGGCCGGCCGTTACTCAGCGGCGGGGATCATCGACGGCTTCAACGCGACGCCGACGGAAGCCGAGCTCGAAGTCGTGAAGCTTGCCTCGACGATCCTCGACGATGGCAAGGGACGCACCCCGCTCGACATCACCGGCGCTGCATCAATCGTCCGGCTGGAGGAGGTGCGGGACGCGCACGTCCCGGTGTTCGCGGGGACGGTCATCGTCGCCGTGACGACACTGCGGCGCAAGCATCCAGGCTACACGTCGGAAGAGCTCGACGCGCTGGCGACGCTCTGCCAGCAGGGCGGCATCGCCATCGCGCGGGCGCGGCTGTTCACCCAGGTGCTCGCCGCCAAGCGCGAGTGGGAGCGCGTGTTCGACGCGACCGTCGAGGGGCTCGCCCTGATCGACGAGCAGGGACGCGTCCGCCGCTGCAACTCGGCGTTCGCCGGCCTCGCCGGCATGTCGTTAGGCAGTGCCGTCGGCCAGCACCACCATGGCCTTCGCGAGATCGGCCCGACGTTAGGCAGCGACTGCGCGATCTGCGATACGATCCGCACCGGCTCGCGCGCCGAGCGGGTGATCGAGAGCGCACAGGGCCGCACCCTCAAGCTGACGCTCTCGCCATACCCGACCGGCGGCGCGGTGCTGGTCGCCCAGGACGTCACCGCCGAGTCGCAGGTCCGCGGCGCGCAGCAGCAGCTGTTCGAGTCGGAGAAGTTCGCGGCAATCGGACGGCTGGCCGCCGGCGTGTCGCACGAGGTGAACAACCCGCTGATGGGAATCAACAGCCTGGCCACCGTCCTCCTCGAGGACAAGACATTTGGCGGCGAGAACCGCGAGATCGTCACGCTGATCCAGCGCGAGTCGCGCCGAGCCGCGCAGATCACGCGCGACCTGCTCAGCTTCGTCCGCGCCGAGGACGGCGCGCGCGGGAGCATCAGCCTCAACGACCTCGCGCGGGAAGTGGCCGAGCTGCGCGCCGTCGCGCAGAGCAGCGCCGGGATCACGATGACGCTCGACCTCGCTGACGACCTGCCGGCGGTGTGGGCGAGCCACTCGCAGCTGTTGCAGGTGGTCGTCAACCTCGTCGCCAACGCCGAGGACGCGGTCGAACACGCCGCCGGTCGCGAGATTCGCATCTCGACGCTGCGCTCGACTGGCCGCACCGTGCTTCTCCGCGTCGAGGACAGCGGCCCCGGGATTCCCGAGGAGCTGCGCGCTCGCCTCTTCGAGCCCTTCTTCACGACGAAGGCTCCCGGCAAGGGCACGGGCCTTGGCCTCTCCCTCTCGTTCTCGGTCGCCGAGCGCCACAGCGGCTCCCTCCGCGCCGATAACGTCTCCTCGGGCGGCGCCCGTTTCACGATCGAACTGCCCGCCAGCGAAGCGCGAGCCGCTGCCTAACGACTGCTAGCCGTTAGCCATTAGCCGTTAGCTTTAAGCAATGGCGGTTCCGCGGTGGCTCAACGCTAACGGCTAATGGCTTCAGTTGCGGTTAAGCTGCGTTTAATACGCCACCCCGAACCGCTTCCCCACATGGTTCCGGTGTTCCAGCTCATCGATCAGCGCGACCGCGTAGTCCTCGAACGAGATGCGACTTTGGCCGCGGGCGTCGGGGATGTACAGGTCGCCGGTCGCCCGATAGCGACCGGTGCGCAGCCCCGCTGAGATCTCGGCGGCCGGGCTGATGAAGCTCCAGTCCAGACCTGTCGCCTCGGCGCGGATGACGTCGAGCGCGTCAGAGCCCTCCTGGGCTTCGGGCTTGTAGGGGGCGGGAAAGCCAGGCGTGTCGAGCAGCTTCTTGCCCGGGGAAACCTCGAGACTCCCCGCTCCGCCAACGACGATCAGGCGCTTGACGTTCGCCGTTCGTGCGCCGGCGATCAGCGCCCGCGCGGCGTCGACCAGCGACGCTGCCCGCTTGTGCCGCGCACTGGGGCGCGGCGAGATCGCGCTCACGATCGCATCGGCGCCGCGCGACACGGTCGCCACGCTCGCCGCATCGGTGGCGTCACCCTTGACCAGCGTCAGCTTCGGGTCGGGCGATTTCGCCTGCGTCGGGTCGCGCACCACCCCAATCACCTCATGCCCGCGACTGATCGCCTCGGCAACGATGCGCTGGCCGATGTTACCGGTAGCGCCGAACAAAACCAATCTCATTTTTTGTCTCTCCTTGACGAACGCATCCGACGTTCGGCCATCAGCCTTTAGCCGTTAGCGCTCAGCAACTACGTTCGAATGTGACCTGTCGTTGTTGCTCACCGCTAAAGGCTAATGGCTAACGGCTGGCTGCGGCGCAGACAGGCGCTCCAGCGAATAGATTTCGACGGCGGCGGAAGGCCGCATGCTGCGTACCGCGAACGAACGAGAAAGCCATGCCCTCACGGAATTCCTTCGGCAGCCGGGCGACGTTGGACGTCGACGGCAAGCCGTATGTCGTCTACCGGCTCGATGCCCTGAAGTCGAAGGCGCCCAACGCGGGGCGGCTCCCCTTCAGCCTGAAGATCCTCCTCGAGAACCTTCTCCGCAACGAGGACGGTGCCTTCGTCAAGCCGGCCGACGTCGAGGCGATGGCGAATTGGGACGTCAAGGCAAAGGTCGAGAAGGAGATCGCCTTCCGCACCAGCCGAGTGCTGCTCCAGGACTTCACCGGCGTCCCGGCGGTTGTCGACCTCGCCGCGATGCGCGACGCCCTCGCCGCGTTAGGCGGCGACGCGAGGCGGATCAACCCCCTGCAGCCGGTGGACCTGGTGATCGACCACTCGGTGCAAGTGGATGAATACGGGACCGAGGCCGCGCTGCTGCTCAACGTCGAGCACGAGTACGAGCGCAACAAGGAGCGCTACGTCTTCCTGCGCTGGGGCGCGAAGGCGCTGGCGAACTTCCGCGTCGTCCCGCCGGGCACCGGCATCTGCCACCAGGTGAACCTCGAGTACCTCGGCCAGGTGGTGTTCACCGGTGATGAGGGCAGCGAGCGAGTCGCGTACTGTGATTCATTGGTCGGCACCGACTCGCACACGACGATGATCAACGGACTCGGGGTCCTTGGCTGGGGCGTCGGCGGAATCGAGGCGGAAGCGGCGATGCTCGGCCAGCCGGTGTCGATGCTGATTCCGGAAGTGATCGGCTTCAAGCTGCACGGCAAGCTACCCGCGGGGACGACGGCGACCGATCTCGTGCTCACCTGCACCGAGATGCTCCGCAAGAAGAAGGTCGTCGGCAAGTTCGTCGAGTTTTTTGGTGCGGGGCTGAGCTCACTGTCGCTCGCCGATCGCGCGACGATCGCCAACATGGCGCCCGAGTACGGCGCGACGATGGGCTTCTTCCCGGTGGATGCCGAGACGCTCAAGTACCTGACGCTGAGCGGGCGGAGCGAGCATCAGGTGAAGCTGGTCGAAGCGTACACGAAGGCGCAGGGGCTCTTCCGCACCG
The DNA here is from genome assembly GCA_031360575.1 of Gemmatimonadaceae bacterium. Lineage (GTDB taxonomy): Bacteria > Gemmatimonadota > Gemmatimonadetes > Gemmatimonadales > Gemmatimonadaceae > JABFXC01. The sequence goes on along the minus strand of JANMBU010000015.1, from coordinate 131,744 downwards.
ACGACATGCCCGATCCGGTGTTCACCGACACCCTCGAGCTCGACCTCGCGACGGTGGAGCCGAGCATGGCCGGCCCGAAACGCCCGCAGGATCGCGTCCCGCTCAAGCTCTCGAAGAAGATGTTCGAGGAAGCGTTAGGCGCGGAGCTCGAGAAGGCGGGCACGCCGGCGGCGACCGCCGATGCGCGCCGGGCGACCGCCGTCAGCGGCCAGCACCTCTCGGCCGCGCTGCTCGATCCGTCAGCCGAGGACCAGGCGCATCGGCATGGCGGCGTGCAGGTGACGATGAACGGTGAGACCTTCAAGCTCCGGCATGGCAGTGTGGTGATCGCAGCGATCACCAGCTGCACGAATACGAGCAATCCGAGCGTGATGCTGGCCGCGGGACTGCTGGCGCGGAACGCGGTGAAGAAGGGACTGACGACGAAGCCGTGGGTGAAGACCAGCTGCGCGCCCGGCTCGAAGGTGGTCACCGATTACTACAAGAAGGCCGACGTGATGCAATACCTCGACGTGTTGAGGTTCAACATCGTCGGCTATGGCTGCACGACCTGTATCGGCAACAGCGGTCCATTGCCCGAGCCGATTGCGCAGGCCATCGAGAGCGAGAAGCTGGTGGTGACCGCCGTGCTCTCGGGCAATCGCAACTTCGAGGGGCGGGTGAATCCACTAACGCGGTTCAACTATCTCGCCTCGCCGCCGCTGGTCGTGGCCTATGCGCTGGCTGGCCGGATGGACATCGACTTCCACACGGAGCCGTTAGGCGTGGGCAAGGACGGCCCGGTCTTCCTGAGGGACATCTGGCCGAGCGCGACCGAGGTCGAGGATACGGTGCTGTCGTCGGTGAAGGGCGAGATGTTCCGGACGCAGTATGCGAACGTCTTCAGCGGCGACGAGCAGTGGCGCGCGCTGGATGTGCCGACCGGTGAGACATATGCCTGGGATGCCCATTCGACGTACGTGAAGAACCCGCCGTACTTCGAGGGAATGACGCTGGCGGTGCCCCCGGTGCGGGCGATCACCGGCGCGAAAGTGTTAGGCATGTACGGCGATTCGATCACGACCGATCACATCTCGCCGGCCGGCTCGATCGCGGCGGCCTCTCCGGCGGGCAAGTGGCTGATCGCGCAGGGGGTGAAGACGTCGGAGTTCAACTCGTATGGCGCGAGACGAGGGAACCACGAAGTGATGATGCGGGGGACGTTCGCGAACATCAGGCTGCGGAACGAGCTGGCGAAGGGGAAGGAGGGGTGGTGGACTGCTGTCTCTTCCGATGCGGAGCCCGTCGCATTGTACGACGCGGCGATGAAGTACAAGGACGCGGGAACGCCGCTGGTGATCATCGCCGGGAAGGAGTACGGCACCGGATCGTCGCGCGATTGGGCGGCGAAGGGGACGATGCTGTTAGGGGTGCGGGCGGTGATTGCCGAGAGTTTCGAGCGGATTCACCGGAGCAACCTGGTCGGGATGGGGGTGTTGGCGCTGGAGTTTACGGAGGGGCAGACGCGGCAGTCGTTAGGCCTGACGGGGTTCGAGACGTTCGACATCGATGGCGTCGATGCGACGCTCAATGCGCGGGCGCAGCTGCGGGTGACGGCGCGGGCGGCGGGGGGCGGGACGCCCAAGACATTCACGGTGCTCTGCCGGATCGATACGCCGGAGGAGCTGAATTACTACCGGAACGGGGGGATTCTGCCGTACGTGCTGAGGAGTTTGGTGGGGCGGAAGTAGGCAGGCGGCAGATGATCGCACCATCACGCGCTGCCTGACCACCGAGTAGCGCCCATTTTGTCTCCCCTGATCCTCTGCCGCGTCGCGCGAACGACCCCCGCCCCTACATCCCCGCCATTCGGTGCACGCTGTCCGCCCCTTCGCCGCGATGCCGGAACGGCACCGCCGGCCGCTCCAGCACCCGCGCCTTCTCTCCCTGAACGAGCGCATACGTCCGCCGCACCTCGAGATCCGGGTACGTACTCGTCGACCGCAGCGCGTCCGGCCACGTCACCCGCACTGACGGTACCCGCACCGCCGCGCCGATGCCGACGTGCAGCTGCAGCCCTCCCGAGCCGTACGACCCCGGGGTCCCGACCGTGCGATGGATGGTCCGCGTCGCGCCGTTAGGCCCGACGATCTCGATCTCCACCCGCGCCCCGATCGCTGACCGGTTCGCCGTCGTCCCCTGCAGCTCGAGGGTGATCCAATTCCGGTCCGGCCACCCGGGATTCTCGAACAGCACGCTCGGCGAGACGTCACCGCCGTAGGCACCGCCCATCACCATGTAGACGTCCATGTCGCCGTCGCGGTCGAGGTCCGCGAATGCGGCGCCGTGGCCCTTCTGCAGGTGGCCGAAGCCGCCGTCGATGGTCACCTCCTCGAAGCGCTTTCCCTCGATACTGTGGAACATCCGGTTCGGGATGATCGATCGCAGGTCGGGGTTGCCGGTGCCGAGGTAGAAGTCGAGGTAACCATCATTATCGAGATCGGCGAAGCTGCTCCCCATCGCATAGATCGCCTTGTCCGCCAGGCCGGTGCGGACGCTCACGTCCTCAAAGGTGCCGTCGCCTTTGTTCCGGTAGAGATGGGAGTGCTCGATCGCCCGGCTTCCAGCGTTAGGCAGAAGGTCGGGAAGACTGAGGTACTCGCGTGCGACCGCGTCGAGCAGGGGGACACGGTTGTCGTAGCTGAGAACCAGCAGGTCCTCCCACCCGTCGTCGTCGTAATCCCAGAACCAGGTCGGGAACGACAGGTACGGCAGCTGCACCCCCGCCTTTGCGCCGACTTCCTCGAAGCGCCACCGGTCGATCGAGCGACCGCCGCGATTCATGTACAGGCGGTTAGGCGCGCCGAACACCGAGACGAACAGGTCGGGGAGGCCGTCATTGTTGACGTCGCCCCAGGCGACGCCCTTGACGAAGGCATCGAGGTCGATGCCGACGGCGTGCGAGATCTCGGTGAAGTGGCCGTGACAATCGTTGACGAACAGCTCCGATGGATGCGCGGTCCACCCCTGCCCTGTCCCCGACTCGTTACCGACGAACAGGTCGAGGCAACCGTCGAGGTTGAAATCGGCCCACGCCGCCGTCTGCGACGGATGAATTGCGCCCAGCCCCGCGGCGAACGTCACGTCCTCGAAGGTGCCGTCGCGACGGTTGTGCAGAAGCGAGTTGGGAAAAGTCCCGCCATCGCCGAGCCATCCGCCTCGCGTTATGAAAATGTCGTCGTAGCCATCGTTGTCGTAGTCGGCGTGAATGCAGTTCGGGCCGCCGACGATTCCCGTCAGGCCGGCTTCTTTTGCGTGATCGACGTAGCCGCCCTTGCCATCGGCGACAAGGAAGTGCGCCGGCTCGTTCAGTCCCCATGAGGTGGTGAACAGGTCGAGCAGCCCGTCGCGGTTGAAGTCCTCGACGCACAAGCCGCCGGCCAGCCCGGTAATCCCGGCGCCAACCTGTGGCGCGACGTTGTAGAAGACGGGGAACGTCGCCTTGCTCGCGCGCGTGAGATTCGGGACGAGATACTGCTTCGGCACCTGCGACGGATATCCGCCGATCGCCATGTACGCGATGTTGAGCAGCCACTTCGAGCCGGCGTCGTCGGGGAATGCGTGAAGGATGGTCTCGTACACCGCGATCGCGGTCCGCGCACCCTCCTGCTGCGTGTGATGCAGCTCGCCGAGGATGCAGACACTGGTGCTCGGATTGAGGTTGCAGTTCTCCTGCTCGCCGAGGCGGAGGTAGGCGATACCGATCATGTCGAAGAACGGTTTCCGCTCGGGGAACCGGGCATCGGGGATCCAGCCGGTGACGTGGCGGATCTCCTCGAGCGCACTGATCGCCTCGCGGGTCTGTCCGGCGAGGAGCAGCTGTCGCGCCAGCTCGAACTGGTCGCGCAGCCGCGGCGTGCCGCCCTGCGCGACGAGGCTGGCGCGCAGTGCGATCGCCCGCTCGCGGTTCATGAACTCGTACCGCCCGGGATCGGCGACCGCGCGCGCATAGAGTGCGGCGAGCGTGTCGGCCATGCGCTTGGTGCCGTTGCCTGACGATGCGGCGGTGGCCGGGCCGCAGGCGGCCGAGGCGATTGTGAGAGCGGCGACCAGCGCGTGCGCGCGGCGGAACGGGGACGCGCGACGGCGTTCAGCATTCATCGCCGGATGATGCCATGGTGAGCGCGAACTCGCCACCCACTCCTCCGACGTCCTCGCGCTGCTCGCGCTATCTGGTGATCTCGCCACGGAGCCGCACTCACATCGGCAGAAGCCCCGCGCCCTCCGCTCCGATTCGACAACGCCCGCACCGCTCGTACATTCCCGCCGTGCAACCGCCTCGCTTCGTCGTCATGGGTGTCACCGGTGCCGGGAAGACCCTCATCGGCTCCCGACTCGCCGTGGCCCTCGACGTCGCCTTCATCGAGGGCGACGACTACCATCCTCTGGCCAACCTCGCGCTGATGCGTGGCGGCGTCGCGCTCACCGATGCCGACCGTCTCCCCTGGCTCACCGCGCTCGCCGCATTGCTCGCCGCCGCGCGTCGCGACGGACAGGGGCTGGTCATCGCCTGCTCGGCGCTCAAGCAGTCCTACCGCGACCTGCTTCGCGCAGCCGACCCCGACGTGCACTTCATACACCTCGACGGCACACCGCTCCTCATCGCGCAGCGTCTCGCCCACCGCACCGGCCACTACATGCCCCCCTCCCTGCTCGACAGCCAGTTTGCGACGCTGGAGCCACCGGCACCGGACGAGCGCGCGTGGACGATGAACGCCGAAGATACCGCTGACGCAATCGTGAACGCGATCGTCGAGCGGCTCGAGACGACATGACCGACGACACCCGTCTGCTGCTGCTCGCCCTCGCGGCGATCGTCCTCCTCATCCTGCTGATCGCGCGACTGCGATTGCACCCGTTCGTCGCGCTCGTCGGCGTCTCGCTCGCCCTCGGCGCGGCCGCCGGGATGCCGTTAGGCAGCGTCGTCGCGGCATTCCAGGAGGGCGTCGGCAGCGTGCTCGGTTTCATCGCCGTGGTCGTCGGCCTCGGCACGATGCTCGGGAAGGTGATGGCCGAGTCAGGGGCGGCGACCCGGATCGCGACCACGCTGATCGACCGCTTCGGTGAGCACCGCGTGCACTGGGCGATGATGGTGGTCGCCTTCATCGTCGGAATCCCGGTGTTCTTCCAGGTTGGTTTCGTCCTCCTCATCCCGCTGGTGTTCAGCATCGCACGCCGGACGGGGATGTCGCTGCTCAAGATCGGGCTTCCGCTCGTCACCGGACTGTCGGTGGTGCACGGGATGGTCCCGCCGCATCCGGCAGCGATGCTCGCCGTCACCGCCTACCACGCGGACGTCGGGCGGACGATCCTGCTCGCGCTCCTCGTCGGGTTGCCGACGGCGGCGCTTGCCGGTCCGATCTTCGCGACGTGGGTCGCGCCGCGCATCGCGCTCCCGCGCGACAACCCGATGGCCGCCGCCCTCGAGACGATCACGCCGCGCGCGCTCCCTTCATTCGGCGTCGCGCTGCTGACGATCCTCGTGCCGGTCGTGCTGATGCTGGGCGCCAGCGCCGCCGCTGTGACGTTAGGCGCCGGCACCCCGCTCCGTCAGGGGCTCGACTTCATCGGCAGCCCGATTGTTGCCCTCCTCGTCGCGCTCGTCGTGTCGTTCGCGACGTTAGGGAGCGGGCAGGGCTTCAGCCGCGCCGAGATCCTGCGCTTCACCAACGACTGCCTCGGGCCGACCGCCGCGATCATCCTCGTCATCGGCGCTGGCGGCGGCTTCAACCGGGTGCTCCTGGCGAGCGGTGTCGGCACTGCGATCTCGCACGTCGCGATCAGCTCGAACGCGTCGCCGCTTATCCTCGCCTGGACGATTGCCGCGCTCATCCGCGTCGCCACCGGCTCGGCGACGGTGGCGATGACTGCCGCGGCCGGCATCGTCGCCCCGATCGCCGCGGCACTGCCGGGGACGCACGCCGAGCTGCTTGTATTGGCAACTGGCGCCGGCTCGTTGATGCTCTCGCATGTGAACGACTCCGGCTTCTGGCTGGTCAAGGAATACTTCGGCATGACGGTCCAGCAAACGCTCGCCACCTGGACGGTCGCCGAAACGATCATCGGAGTCGCCGCGCTCGGGTTCACGCTGCTGGCGGCGATGGTGATCTAGGCGAGTAGGAGCGAGACACTCCGCACGCCTATATTTCCTTCATGTGCGGCCGCGCCACGATCACGTCGACGGGTGAGATTCTCCCCGACCGCTTCAGCTTTACCGAGCGGGCGAACAGCTACAACCTGTTCCAGCCGCGGTTCAATCTCTCCCCGCGCCAGGACATTCCGGTCGTCCATCTCGACCCGGACACGGGACGCCTGACGCTGCGGCCGATGCACTGGAACTTCATCCCCGGCCACCTCCGTGGCGCGGACGCGGTGGCCCGCTTCGATCGCGAGTACAGCACCTTCAACGCGCGGACCGAGCGGGCGAGCTCGGCGCCGACCTTCCGCAACAGCTGGCAGCGCCAGCGCTGCCTCGTCGTCGTCGACGGGATGATCGAATGGACGGGGACCAGGGGCGCCAAGATTCCGCACCGCATTCGCCGCGACGACGGCGCGCCCTTCGCGATGGCTGGCCTCTGGGACCGCTGGCGCGCCTTGCCGCCTAACGGTGCGGGCGCGGCCTTGCCCGGCGACGGTGCCGACGACGTCTCCGCCGACCTCTGGAGCTGCACCGTGCTCGTCGGACCGGCCGACCCATGGTTCGGCCGGTATCACCACCGGATGGCGCGACTCCTCGCGCCGGAGCAGTACGACGCGTGGCTCGACCCGGCGCTCACCGACAGCGGCGCCGTTCACGCGCTGCTCGACGCCGCACCCTTCCCGATGGAGACGCTGGTTGCCGACCGCATCTCGCCCCGCGTCAACAATCCCGGCTTCGATGGCGCTGACGGACTGGTCCCCGTCGTCGTCCCCGAGCTGCCGTTAGGCGACGATCGTTAGCGGCGCGCTCAGCGCCCGATCCAGTACGTCGCCTTGATCAGGAAGACGTTGGTCGGAACGGTGCGGAAGATCGCGCCGAGGTCGCGCCGTGCCGTGAAGTCGCCAAGCGGCTGGAAGTCCCCGCGCTCCTGCTGCCAGACCGCGTAGAACGACGAGCCTCGGCGATAGTCCCATCGCAGTACGGCGTTCCCGCGAAGCGATCGCACGTTGAAGTTCTGCCTGACGGTGAACGGCGCGAGTGGACCGCTGGCACCGTCAGCGTCGATGGTGAAGCTCTCAGTCGCCGGATCATAGTCGCTGGTCCCGCGATCGCGCCCGTACACCGCATAGTCCAGCTTTCCGGGCTTGAGGAATTCCTTGATCCCCGTGTAGCGCCCCGCCGAGACAAACGGCTGCGCGTACATCACGAAGCTCAGCGTCGGCGAGATGGTGACATCGACACGGGTATCGAGCGACAGGGTGTTCTGGGTGAGCGTCCCGAGTACATAGCGGCGCCCGAATGTCGGTGTCGCGGCCGGGTCGGCGAGCGAGCGAATGTACTGCTCCGTGTCGTGCAACCGACTGAAGTTCGGGCCAAAGCTGAGGTGGACGTTCGAGCTCGGGCGGAGATCGATCGACGTGCTCGCGTTATCCTCATACCCACCAACGATGTCGTGCGCGTAGCCCGCTGAAAGGTTGAGCGCCACCGATTTTCGTGAGTCGCTCGACACGTTGGTGTTCAGCGAATAGCTCGCCGGTTGCGCTCCCTCCGGGCCGCCGCGGAGCAACTGGTCGTCGTAGAACGTCGGCGAGTAGTTACCACCGATGTTCGCATTCCAGAAGTTGTTGAACGTGCCCCCCGCCCGCCCGGCGTAGCCGTGGAAGATCGGCCGGTCCCCATAGTTCCACGCGTCGTTCTGGTAGACGAACGCCGACCAGTTCTGGAAGTGCTTGCCCGCAGTGAAACTCTGCCGGCCGACCAGCGTCGAGAGCGCCTTGTACCCAGTGCGGCTCTGGAAGCCGAGGTCATTCAGCTCGACCCCGGGGCTGCTTGCCTTCACCGCGATCGAGCCGAAGACGGTGCCATTTTTCTGGACGGCCGCTTCCGTGATGTAGCCGGCGAGCGATGTGCGCGTGCTGTCGTAGGTGAGGTAGCGTGCGTCGGGCCGCTGGAAATATCGGCTGCTGCTGCGCTGGGTGGCAGCGATCGCCCGCGCGCTCCCCCGCACCATGCTGCCAGCAGCGAAGCCGCTGACGACCCAGCTCCGCTTGGCGATGTCGTGCTCGAAGTCGACCCCGCCGAAAGTCGCGTCGGACCGCAGCCGCTGGACGAAGACGCTGTCGCCTAACGCTCGCGTCGTCTGCTCCAGCATCGCCCCGACCGTCGTCGCCCCGCTCCGGAAATCGCGCCGCAGCCGGCCGGCGAAGTAGTTGCTCAGCGGCTCGACCGGGACGTCGAGCCGGGAACCGTCCGCACTGAGGATGCGCGCCTGCTGCTTCGTGGTCACCGCATCGAGGATACCGACGGTCCACGGGCCCGTCTTCCCCGTCACCTTTGCAGCGCCGGCAATCGTCGTCTGGGTCGGGATGTCGGCGAACTGCGCATCGTTAGGGACGCCGAGCTGTGGACGGCGCCCGACTCGGCGCGAGTAGAGGAAGTACTGGCCGCCGTAGTCGTTCTGCCTGACGATCTGCCCGAAGCTGAAGACGTCGCCCCCCTCGAGGAAGAATGGGCGTTTCTCGGGGAACGACACCTCGAACGCCGACAGGTTGACGACCGCTGGATCCACCTCCACCTGGCCGAAGTCCGGGTTGATGGTCGCGCTGAGCGTCAGGCCGTGCGGCAAGCCGTACTTGAGGTCACCGCCGACTTTCGGCGCGATGCGGGTCGCGTCGAAGAACGGATCGGCTGCGTCGCCCGGCGCGCGGGTGACGGTCGAGCTGGCATACGGCACGATCTCCAATCGCCCTGGAGGGCTGATCCCGCTCAGCCCGACGAGATCGCCGAAGCGGGAGACGAAGCCGCTGCCGTCAGGCTTCCACGGCGCCCAGGTGTCGCGCTCGTTGCGGCGGGCGATGTCGCGCTGCACCTGGATGCCCCATACCCGCTCGCCCCCGCCGTCGGCACCGAACCGGAGCTGGCTGAGCGGAATCCGGTACTCGGCCGCCCAGCCTGACGCGTCGATGCTGGTGCCGACCTCCCAGATCGCGTCCCAGTTGAGGTCTTCGCTGTTGTCGTTGGAGAAATACGAATCCTTCTGCATCCCACGCGGGGTCGTCGCGAACTGGAACGCCGTGCGTCGGTCGTGATAGGAGTCGATGATCAGCCGTACCCAGTCCGAGTAGACCGTGGCCGCGGTCGCGTCGCGTCGGCCAAGCCCGGACGCGATCGAGTCGGGATGGGCATCGTACATCCGGACGCCGACGTAGAGCGCCTGGTCATCGTAGAGGACCCGGAACTCGGTGCGATCGGCCGCCGGCTTTCCCGGCGCTGGATACGCCTGCGAAAAGTCTCCGCTCGGCGTGGCGGCGGCCCACGCCACATCGTCGAGCTTTCCGTCTACTACGATCTCGCCGGTGCGGCGGACGGCGTGTGACACGCGCGGCGGCGGCTGTTGCGCGCCCGGCGCCGGCTGCTGCCCGCCGACGACAGTGGAGAATCGCGCCAGCACGAGGGCCAGCGTGATGATCGAGCGCATGGACATGGGACGCGGACAAGGCGTGAACAGCGGGAAGTGCCCGCGAGCGCGCGGGTCAACGCAAATTGGACACGCGGCGCCGCCGAATGGTTGGCGCGGCGTGAACTCGAGGTCGCGGCCGCCATCTTTCTCAGGGCGCGGATCCCCGCCCCGCTCTCTCTGGACAGCCGCCGATCCGCAGGCAGCTTGATCCGGGCGCACCCTCATCCCCTTCCGGAGTGCACGATGAAACAAATCACGCCGTACCTGATCTTCGACGGCAACTGCCGCGAGGCGATGAACTTCTACAAGCAGTGCATCGGTGGCGAGCTGACGGCGTCGACATTTGGCGAGGGCGACCCTAACGCGCGCGCCGAGGCGAAGGATCGCCTGATGCACGCGCGTCTCGAGCGCGGCCCGACGTTGCTGATGGCGTCAGACAACATGCCGGGGATGCCGTTCACCCAGGGCAACAACGTCTTCCTCAGCATCGCCTGCGACAGCGTCGAGGAAGTGAAGAAGGCCTTCACGTCGCTGAGCGCTGGCGGCAAATCGATCATGCCGCCGGCCGACACCTTCTGGAATGCCCACTTCGCGATGTTCACCGACAGATTCGGGATGAACTGGATGCTCAACTTCGAATACCCGAAGAAGTCGTGAGCGGCCGAGTGCGCCGTCGCGCGCTCGGCCTCGGCGCCGTCGCATGCCTCGCAATGACCGCGGCGTGCAGCGACAAGCCGGGCACCGCGAGCAGCGTGCCGGCCACTGCGCCCGATTCGTTCCGCGTCGCCTTCGAGACGACACGCGGTACCTTCGTCGTCGAGGCGATCCGGAGCTGGGCGCCTAACGGCGCGGACCGCTTCTACGCGCTCGTCCGCACCGGCTTCTTCGACGACAACCGCTTCTTCCGTGTCGTCCCCGGCTTCGTCGCACAGTTCGGCATCAACACCGAGAAAAAGGTCAACGAGCACTGGGACGACACCCCCCTCCCCGACGACCCGCCGCACGGCACGAACAGCCGAGGGACAATCGTCTTCACCAGCCAGGGCCCAGCGACCCGCTCGCACCAGATGTTCGTCAACCTCGGCAACAACGCGCGCCTCGACCGCCAGGGCTTCGTCCCGTTCGGGCGCGTCGTCGAGGGCATGGCGGTGGTCGATTCGATCTACAGCGGCTACGGGGAGGCCCCGGTCCAGCAGCTCATCCAGACGTTAGGCAACTCGTACCTGGTGCGGATGTTCCCGAAGCTGGACTACATCAAGTCGGTGAAGATCGTGACAGCCGGCAACGGCACACAGTGAGCAACCGCGCGGGGGAGTTGGTCGAGTGGCGCGGCACTTCTCGATGGTTCATTACGGTTCGCCTAACGCACCAACCGCTTGATCCCGTCCCGCAGCAGGGTCACGTTGAAGTTGCAGATCAACGCCCGCCGCAGCTGCAGCAGTTTTAGGTACGTCAGCACCTGAGCCTCGACGATCGGGTTGACGCGGTCCGCGGCCTTTATCTCGACGATGACCTCGCCCTCGACGAGCAAGTCGACTCGGTATCCGACGCTAAGTGTGTTGCCGCGGTAAACGACTGGCACTGCATGCTGGGTCGGCGTCGGGCGGCATCATGCGCAATCATCAGCCGGTTCGTCGTCGCCACGTCAGCCGGGCCGCTCAGTCGAGCATCCAGAATTTCAACCACAGAGAAAAGCCGCGGGTGCGACGGTTCACGGCACCCGGCCAGAACGACATTTTTTGGCATGGCGGCCAGCACCATCTGGCCCCACGCCCAAATACTCGTAGCCTGCGCTCGACCGCGAACCCCCGTCCGCCACGGCAGTTCTCTGTGGTTCATTGCAGTTCCGGGCTCGCCTCAATCCGCACACCGCATCACCTTACCCGTGCCCCGCCCTCAACCGTCCTTCCTCGCCCCCGATGAACCTGATCCGCACCGCTCTCCCCGTCGCGCTGCTCCTCGCCGGATGTAGTCCGCATCTCGTCGCGCCTGCCCCGGTAACCGACCTCGCGCGCCTGCAACGTGTGGCCGGGGACGTCACGATCACCCGCGACGACTGGGGGATCGCGCACGTGCACGGTCGCACCGATGCCGACGCCGTGTTCGGGATGGTCTATGCCCAAGCCGAGGACGACTTCAATCGCGTCGAGACGAACTACATCAACGCGATGGGTCGCCTCGCCGAAGCGGAGGGCGAGTCGGCAGTCTACCAGGACCTGCGGATGAAGTTGTTCATCGACCCGGACACCCTCAAAGTGCAGTATGCCGCGAGTCCCGCCTGGCTCAAGGCGCTGATGAACGGGTGGGCGGATGGACTGAACTACTATCTCGCCACGCATCCGGCCGTGAAACCGCGGGTCATCGCGCACTTCGAGCCGTGGATGGCGCTCTCGTTCAGCGAAGGGAGCATCGGCGGCGACATCGAGAGCATTTCGATTTCGGCGCTTGGCGCCTTCTACGGAAAGCATGCCGTCGGCGCGGCCGCGCGCCAAGGGCCGGCGGTCGTCGCGTTAGGCAGGGACATCCCCGACCGCGACCGCTACGTCGAGCCGACCGGCTCCAACGGCTTCGCGATCGGGCCGTCGAACTCGGCCAGCCATCACGCCCTTCTTCTCATCAACCCGCACACCTCGTTCTTCTTTCGCTCCGAGCTGCAGGTCGCGAGCGATGAAGGACTGAACGTCTACGGCGCGGCGACGTGGGGGCAGTTCTTCATCTACCAGGGGTTCAACGCCCGCGCCGGATGGATGCACACGTCGAGCGGCGTCGACGTCATCGACGAGTTCACCGAATCGATCGTCGACCGGGGCGGCAAGCTCTACTACCGGTACGGGGAGGGCGAGCGGCCAGTCGCGACCGCAGTCATAACGGTGCCCTATCGCAGCGCGGCTGGCCCGATGGCGACACGGGCGTTCACCGTCTACCGGACGCATCACGGGCCGATCGTCCGCGAGGCAGGTGGCAAGTGGATCAGCGTCGCCCTGATGAACACCCCGGTGGCCGCACTCGAGCAATCGTACCTCCGGACCAAGGCCACCGATTACGCCTCGTTCATCAAGGTTGCCGAGCGGCGGGCAAACTCCTCGAACAACACCATCTTCGCCGACGCCAGTGGAAACATTGCCTACCTCCACCCGCAGTTCATCCCACGGCGCGACGACCGGTTCAACTACACGCGTCCGGTGGACGGCACCGATCCGGCAACCGACTGGAAGGGGCTGACACCCTTCGACTCGGCGCCGCACGTGGTCAACCCGCCTAACGGCTGGCTGTTCAACACGAACAACTGGCCGTATTCGGCCGCCGGCCCGTACAGCCCGAAACGTGCCGATTTCCCGCGGTACATGGACACCGCCGGCGAGAACCCGCGCGGCGTTCACGCCCGGATGGTGCTCGAGCACACCCACGACTTCACCCTCGGCTCGCTGACGGCGGCCGCCTACGACCCGTACCTCACCGCCTTCGCCGCACTGCTGCCAACGCTCATCGCCGCCTACGATTCGGCCCCTGCGGCGAACCCGTTGAAACGGCAGCTCGTCGACCAGATCGCGCTGCTCCGCGCCTGGGATTACCGCTGGTCCACGACCTCGGTGCCGACCGCGCTCGCCGTCTTCTGGGGCGAGCAGCTGTGGGGCACGGCGCGCGCTGCCGAACGGGACGAGCTGATGTCGACCTACGACTACATGGCAACCCGTACCTCGGCCGAGCAGAAGCTGCAGGCGCTGGCCAGCGCGACTGCCCGCCTCGAGCGCGACTTCGGCAGCTGGCGAACGCCGTGGGGCGAGATCAACCGGTTCCAGCGCCTAACGGGCGACATCGTCCATCCCTTCAGCGACGCTGCGCCGAGCATCCCGGTTGGATTCACGTCGTCGCAGTGGGGGTCGCTCGCTTCGTTCGGTGCGCAACCGCGCAACGGGTCGAAGAAGTATTACGGGACGAGCGGGAACAGCTTCGTCGCGGTTGTCGAGTTCGGCGACAGCGTGCGCGCCCGTGCGGTCACCGCGGGGGGCGAGAGCGGTCACCCGGAGTCCCCACACTTCAACGACCAGGCGGCACGCTACGCGACGGGCAACCTTCGCGAGGTGTACTTTTATCCGTCGCAGCTCGTTGGCCACACCGAACGGACGTATCAACCCGGCAAGTGATCGACACCCTGACACTGCACCCCGAGGCGCACCGCACACACCGCGTCGGCTGGCTGCGCGCGGCGGTGCTTGGCGCCAACGATGGCCTGATCTCGACATCGAGCCTGATCGTCGGCGTCGCCGCGGCTGGTGCATCGCGCGGCGCGGTGCTCGTGTCGGCGGTCGCCGGCCTGGTCGCCGGGACGATGGCGATGGCCGCCGGCGAATATGTGTCGGTCAGCTCGCAGGCTGACACCGAGCGCGCCGACCTCGAGCTGGAGCGACGCGCCCTCGCGACCAACGAGCCCGGCGAACGCGCCGAGCTGGCGGCGATCTACGTCGAGCGCGGCCTGACGAGCGAACTCGCCGATGAAGTAGCGGCGCAGCTGATGGCCCGCGACGCGTTAGGCGCGCACGCCCGCGACGAGATCGGACTGTCCGACGTGCTGAGCGCTCGTCCGTTGCAGGCCGCCGCCGCATCGGCCGTCAGCTTCGCGACGGGCGCGTTGTTGCCCGTACTGCTTTGCGCGATTGCGCCATGGATGCTGCTCACCCCACTCGTCTTCGGCAGCTCGCTGGTGCTGCTCGCTGTCCTTGGCGGATTTGCGGCGCGCACCGGCGGCGCGTCGATGCTCCCCGGCGCGCTGCGAGTCGCACTCTGGGGCGGCCTGGCGATGGCGATCACCGCCGCGGTGGGTCGGCTGTTTCATGCGGCGGGGTGAGCGTTGCCCGCCGCCCTCCCCCGCCTCCGCCTTCCGCACCCGCTTGTCCTCCTCCTCTTCGCCGTCGGCATCGCCGCTGCGCTCACCTGGATCCGTCCCGCCGGTGAGTACGAGCGGCGCGACGATCCGGCAACGCACCGCAGCGTCGTCGTCGCCGGCACGTATCACGCGGTCGCGGCGGCGCCGGTTGGCGCGTTCGCCGCGGTGGTCTCCATTCCGCGCGGGATCGTCGAGGCAGCGGATGTCATCGCGCTGATACTGCTCGCCGGCGGCGCCTGGGTGGTCGTCGACCGGATCGGAGCGTTAGGCAGGCTGGTCGATGCCCTCGTCGGCCGATTGCGCGATCGCGGGCTGATCGCGATCCCGATCATCGCCGTCTTTTTTGCCGCGATGGGTGCGCTCGAGAACATGCAGGAGGAGATCATCCCGCTCGTTCCGGTGCTGCTCATCCTCGGCACCGGATTGGGCATCGATGCGGTGAGCGTCGTCGCGATGAGCGCGGGTGCGGCGATGATCGGCAGTGCATTCGGGCCGAGTAATCCCTTCCAGGCCGGGATCGCGCTGCAACTCGTGCAGCTCCCGGTGACCACCGCCGGTGCGCTCCGCCTCGCGATGTTCGCGATCGCGGTCGCGCTCTGGATCGGTTGGACGATACACCACGCGGCCAGGATGCGGACGGCGATGCCGGCGGTCGTGCGCGGCACACGTGCACCGATCTCGACGCGTGATGTGCTCGTCCTCCTGCTCGTGTCGGCGCCGGTGATCGTCTACGTCTACGGATCGCTCAAGCTCGGCTGGGGATTCAACGAACTGAGTGCATCGTTCCTCGTCGCCGGGATCGCGGCCGGCGCGGTTGGCAGACTTGGCGTCGCCGGCACAACCGCGGCCTACATCGACGGAATGCAGAGCGTCGTCTCGGCGTGCGTGCTGATCGGCGTCGCCCGCAGCATCTCGCTGGTGCTCGGTGACGGCCACGTCATCGACACGATCCTCCAGTGGCTGGCCGCGTCGTTAGGCAGCGCGTCGCCGGCGGGAGCCGTGTTGCTGATGATTCCCGCCCACGCGCTGATCCATGTCTTTGTCCCGAGCGTGAGCGGCCAGGCGGTGCTGACGATGCCGGTGTTCGCTCCGCTGGCCGACCTGCTCCACCTCCCGCGCCTCGCCGCGGTGGTCGCCTACCAGATGGGAGCCGGGCTGACCGAGCTCCTCACGCCGACCAACGGGGCGATGATGGCCGTGCTCTTCGCGGCCGGCGTCCCGTACCAGCGCTGGATCCGTTTTGCCCTCGTCGGCGTGGCGATAGTGGTTTGTGTCGGAATCGCCGGGATCATCGTCATCACTGCAGGTTGAGCGGCGACCGGCCGCCGAGGGTCGAGCCTCCGCGGTGGAGACGGTAGCTGGCGCAGCGTGTGCATTACCCGCGTCGGCGAGGCGCGGGAGCTGTCAGTAGTCACGAGTGGGACCGGCGCCCGGTTGCCGGTCGAGCAACCTCCGACAAATTGTGAGCGAACGGATGGAACGTCAGCACGATACTGCGCGACCTGGCGCGTGCCCGGTCGCTCCCTTGGTGAATGCACGCCGCTACGGGGCGCTCGGGCGCTTGGTCGCCGTGGTTGTTGCATTGGTCGCGTGCGCGCCGATGGTCGACGCCCAGCAGCCGGCCGGCAACGGGCCGAGCAAGGCGCTGGAGGGTCGATGGAAGCTCGAGCTCATTCTGGGCAGCCCGAGTGCTCGAACGGCCCCGATGGCCGGCCAGATCGACGGCGAGATCATCTTCGGAACCACGTCGTTCTGGAATCCTGGCGACCGGTTTGGACGGCACAGCCTCAACCTTCGCTCCTTCTTCGGTAACTCATTTCTCCGGCCCAGCGGCGTCGCGGCCTTTGGCGCCGCGGATACGTCGATGGTCACGGAGGTCAGTGGCGCCGTTCGCGGCGATTCGGTCGAGATCGACTTCATCCCGCGCATCGATCATGGCGGGATCTCACTGTCGGGTCGCTTCTGGGGTGATTCGGCGAAGGGTACGTGGCAGCGGCGCGGGGCCGATGGCGATGGGCGCTTCGTCCTCCGCCGCGTCTCGAGAGAGCCGCTGAGCGTGGCGGCGATCCCCGACGGGCGGCCCGCGCCGTTGGCGGTCGCCGCCGCTGCGCCGGCACGGCCACCGACGAAAGCGCAGCTACGCGCGCAGGTGCGGCTCGACGCAGCGCTCAAGGCAAAGGCCGACGCTGACGCGCTCGCGCTCGCGGAAGCTCAGGCACAGGAGAAGGCAAAGGCTGCGGCACTGGCGAGAGCGCAGGAGAAGGACTCGGCCAAGGCACGTCTGCTCGCGGCGGCTCAGTCGAAGACACAGGCGAAGGACTCGGCACGCGCGCAGGCGGTAGCCGCTGCGCAGGCGAAGAAGGATTCGATCGCGTCGCGCAAAGCGGCGGCGGTGGCCGCGGCGCAGGCAAAGAAGGACTCGATCTCGTCGCGCAAAGCGGCGGCGGTGGTCGCGGCGCAGGCAAAGAAGGATTCGATCGGGTCGCTCAGGGCGCAGGCAGTGGCCGCGGCGCAGGCTACGCGCGACGCGCGTGCGCAGACTCTGGCGACCGCGAAGGCAACGAGGGATTCAGCGGCGGCAGCCCGTCTCGCCGCGAAGGCGGCGAGCCGGTCGGCGCTGAACAGGCCGGCGACGCTGGCCGCGAACGCCTCGACTGCCGGCGGCGCCGAGCCAGGATCGGCCGTTCGCGCTCGACCAGCCGCCTCGCCTAACGGCGGAACGACCGCCGCTGCCGCTCCGCAAGGCACGACGGCGGCCGCGGCCAGCGCGGTCCCGTCAGGCACGACGGGCACGACGGGCACGCCCGGCGCGATTCGCGTCCGCATCTTCGACGAGGCATCGAAGAAATACTTCGTGACGACCTACTCCCTGCACCTGCCCGACGGGCACTGGATGTACGGGAAGCTCCGCACCGGCAACGGTCCGGACGGTTTTGGACCACCGGTCCCGAGCCCGCCTGGCAACTACGAAATCGAGATCGCCAACTTCATGTGCGGCGACAAGCTCTGGTTCCTCAAGGACAAGATCCTCAAGCCGGTGGTCGTCGACGCGGGCGCACCGGCCGACGTCAGCATCGAGGTCAACCTGCCGACCGCCCCCGCCCGACCGTCGATCGACAACAAGGCGGGCGCCGCCTGCACCGCCGAGCCGGCCGCCGCACGTTAGGCACGCCGCACGTTAGGCACCCGGCCCACGCCGGCGCGCCGCGAGCGCTACAGCCGCCAGAGATAGCTTGCCTTGATGAACAGCGCATCGTCCTCTCGCGTGTGGCCCGGCAGGCCGAGCGACCGCGGAAAGCTGTACGGCCGCGGCGCGTCGCTCAGGTCGGCGTATCCCGCCCCGTAGCCGACGAACAGCACCGTTCCCGGCATCGGCGCGTAGGAGAACAGGAAATCACCGCGGAAGCGGCTGTCCAGCTGCGCCGGCGACACGCGTCCATCGACGAGCAACGGCAGGCCCGTACGGCCGGAGTCGAACAGCGAGTCCTGCGCGACCGATCGATATTCGCCGACCAGGCGAATGAAGATCGCGCGGTCAACCTGGTATTCGAGCTTCACTCGTGGAATCCGGACCTCGCCGACCGTCGTTCCCTCGGGTCGTCGCCGATACGTCTGAACAACGTAGGTCGCATTGGTGCGCAGCTTCTGGCTCGGCCGCAACGTCAGGCGGTAATTCGCATACACGATGTTCGCCGACTGCCACTCGTAAAAGTTTTCGTCGTGACCCCAGACGTACAGCGCGCTCGCGGAGAGCGCGCGCCATTCGGGCGTGCTCAGCGACGCGACCCAGTCCTGGTTCGGGATGCGCGCCGTTCCGCGGAAGGCGGTCGTGTCTCCCGGTCCGCGCAGGATGCGGTAACCGGCATAGAGCTCCGGATCGTAGCCGAACGTCTCGGTGAGCAGTCCGAACCCCGCATACCAACCACCGCGCGCAGTCGCGGCGAGATTGAGGTGCACGAGCTTCTCGCTCGCATCCCCATGCTCGATGAAATGCTGGTATGCCCAGCTGCTCCGGAACACGGGACTGAAGCTCACTGTCTCGAGCCACCGCCCCGCTGGTGCGGTCCAGGTGAAGCGGTGGTCGAACACCACATTCACCAGACCGCCGCGCTCGATGAAGCCGCTCCGCGTACGAAAACGATCGCTCACTGCGTCCATCGAGTAGCGGAGACCAAATGCCTTGCCGTTCCGGCTGAGCACCGTCGTCCATAACGGTGCCGCGAACGCATCCCCGCCGCCGAGCTTCGTGAAGCTGCGCGCGTACTGCCCCTGCACGCTGTAGATCCCGCCAAAGATGTAACGGCCATCGAGGTCGGCGACGCGGTTGTAGCTGCTCCCCTCCATCCGGTCGGTGTACGTCGCGCCCACCCGCGACTGTCCGACGAGCTCGCGCTGCACCCTGACGATGTTATAGACCGGATGCTCGGTGCCGCTCGCCGAGCCGATCGTGCGATCGACCGCCGAGAGGAGACCGACGCCGACGCCGGACATCGTGCCGGTGAGCTTCGCCGCAGCGATCGGCTGCACGATCCGCCGGGTGTACACGAGGTTGTGCGGCGTCTCGAACTGGTCGCTTCCCTCGAGGAAGAATGGCCGCTTCTCGGCGAAGAACAGCGCGCGACGCGGATCGAACTGCACCTGTCCAGCGTCGGCTTCGATCTGCGAGAAATCCGGGTTCGCCGTCGCGTTGAGCGTGACGTTGTTGGTGACTCCCCAGCGCACGGTCCCCCCGGCCTGCGGGCGCCCGGGCGAGTACTGCCATCCCTGCTGCCCGACGGTTGGCGGCGCGCCCACCGTGCGCTGGGTGATCTCCGGCGTGACGTCGACGACCAACCCGCGCCGCAAGTCGGTCAGCCCGGTCAGCGTCCCCGACTGGCCGAGGAAGGACAGCGACGCGCGCTTCGCCGGCGCCCATGAGTCCTCATGCCCCGAGTGCTGGACAATGCGGACGACGTTGAGGGCCCACGTCTGCATGTCGGCGCTCGGATACTTGAGGCTCTTGAACGGCACGCGCATCTCGACCTCGTAGCCGTATGCCGTTAGGCGCCCCTTCGACTCGAAGACGAAATCCGGCGCGAGGTCGGGCGCGTCGCGCGACACCTTCTTCGAGCCGAAGTCGTTGCTCCGCGCCTGGTTGCTCTCGACCAGCACGCCGTCCATCTGCACGCCCAGCGGGTTGACCCCGAACACCGTCGCCTGGCGACCGTCGTGGAAGGTGCCGAGCAGGATCTGGACGTTGTCGTCGGCCGCAATGTTGTCGCGATTCGCCAGCGTCGCGCGTACCGCGCCGTGCGGTTCAAACGCCCGGATCCCGAAATGGATCGCCGTCGCCGAGTACCAGACCAGCACCTCCGTCGAGTCCTCGGCGGAGACTCCGTCGACGGGCGAGAATTGTGAAAAGCCCGTAAGCACCGCAGCAGACGTCCACTGCGACTCGCCGAGCGTGCCATCGACCGCCGATCCCGCCTCGTCGAGCCGCGGCGGCGAGACCGTGGTCTGGCCCGTGCGGCCGTCGTACGTCTCATGCGTGCGCGCGTGAGGCGTGCGCGCATGAGTCGGGTTTTCGCGCGACGTCGAGAGCGCGGTGGCGGAGCGGGCGGTACCGGCAAGGCCGGCCGCGATCGCGACCGCGGGAAGGAAGGTGTGAAGACGCATCGACAGCACCGTACGCGGAGCGTGGGCTATCGCGCAAGTCAGGAAACGGTAAGAATTAGCCATCGACATGCGCCAACGACCGGAGACCGTCATGCCTAACGCCCGTCCGCAGGGAGCCGACGTGCTGATCGTCGGTGCCGGACCGACCGGGCTGGTGCTGGCCATCTGGCTGGCCCGCCTCGGAATTCGCATCCGCGTCGTCGATCGCAACGCGGAGCGATCCACCACGTCGCGCGCCGTCGCCGTACAGGCACGCGTCCTCGAGATGTACAACCAGCTGCAGCTTGCTGCGCCGACGATCGCCGGCGGCGTGAGGGCGGAGGCGCTCAACCTCTGGGTGGGCGGAAACCGCGCGACGCGGCTGCCGATCGCTCCGATCGGTCGCGCGATGACCCCGTTTCCCTTCGTGCTGATCTTCCCGCAGGACGCGCACGAACAGTTGCTGCTCGATCGCCTCGCGATCCTCGGCGTCCGCGTCGAACGATCGATGACGCTCGCCGGCGTCACCCAGCGGGATGACAGCGTCGAGGCGACGCTCACCAACGCCGATGGCGGCACGGAACGCTGCACGGTCCAGTACGTCGCCGGGTGCGACGGTGCGCGCTCCGCCGTGCGGCAGACACTCGGGATCGGCTTCCCGGGCGCGACGTACTCGGAGTACTTCTACGTCGCCGATGTGCAGGCCGCTGGCCCGACGACCAACGGCGAGGTGCACGTCGCGCTCGACGACGCGGACTTTCTCATTGTCTTTCCGATGAAGGGCCCCGGTCGGGTGCGCCTGATCGGCGTCGCTCGAGGCGAGGGCGCGGGCAGCGAGGCTGACCTGCGCTTCGATGACGTCAGCCATCTCGCGCTCGAGCACCTCGGCGTGCGCGTCGACAGCGTCAACTGGTTCTCGACGTACCACGTCCATCATCGTGTAGCGTCGCGCTTTCGCGACCGGCGCGCATTCCTCCTCGGCGACGCGGCGCATATTCACAGCCCAGTTGGCGGGCAGGGAATGAACACCGGGATCTCCGACGCGATCAATCTCGGGTGGAAGCTGGCCGCCGTGCTGCGCGGCCGCGCCAGTGCGCGCATGCTCGAGAGCTATGAGCCCGAGCGGATCGCGTTCGCGCAGCGCCTGGTCGCGACGACCGACCGGATGTTCACGCTCGCTACAGCGCGCGGACCATTCGCGACGTTCGTGCGGACGCACCTCGTCCCGCGGATCGCCCCGCTCGCCATCCGGGTACCGGCCGTTCGCCGCTTGATGTTCCGCAGGGTATCGCAGCTTTGGATCAACTATCGGAGCAGCTCACTGAGCACGGGAACGGCCGGGAGCGTGCGGGGGGGCGACCGTCTACCGTGGGTGCCTGACGTTGGCGGGGGTGACAACTTCGCGCCACTCGCGTCGCTGGACTGGCAGGTGCACGTCTATGGTGAGCCGCCTAACGCCATCGAGTCCGCGTGTCGCGAACTCGGCATCCCGCTGCATCGTTTTTCCTGGACCGCTGACGCGGATCGCGCCGGACTGCTCCGCGGCGGGCTGTATCTCGTTCGCCCTGACGGCTACGTCGGGCTCGCCGACGCGCAGTGCGACGTTGGCGCGCTGCGGCAATACGTCGCCGACTGGGGGCTGGCCGTGACGAACCGCACCTGATGGCGACGGTCTGGCGACCCGCCGAGTCTCGCTCCATCTTCGACGCGTCAGGCAGCCGTTTTTACTCGAGTCCTCGAGCCCGATGCGTTTTTCCCGCCCGCTGTCAGCGTTGTTCGCGTTAGGCATTGCGACCTGCGCGTCGATCCCCAGCCACCCGGCGGAGGTCAACTGCGTCACGCCCTCCGTGAACACGCTGCTCTGGGTGCGAGTCTCCGACAGCAGCGGGTTTTCCTTCCTGCTGCCCCGCGGGTATCGCGAGAATGCGGTGGTGCCCGTTGATTCGCATGTCCGCGGTTTCGAAGCCGATGGCTGGACGTTGAGCCTCGACTACGGGAAGTTCTCGGACGACCATCGGGGAGCCGCCGATCCGAGCGACGCCCATCTCGAGTGCCCCGCCGTGATCGGCGGTCATCCGGCCGTCGTCGTCCTCACCTGGCCCGACCGCATGGCGTACAACGTGGACGCATCGTGGCGCGATGTGCGTCCCGGAGTGCACCTCTGGATGGGCGGCGCGGCGTCTACCCCGGAAAACCAGCGCGCGCTGCTCACGGTGCTTCGCTCGGTGCAGTTCACCGCGCAGTGACCCACCCGGCGGCGCCGCGAGATGGCGCGGTATTGCGCCGCCGCCGCTGACGTCGCAGCGTATACAGTCCCCCACGGATCATGAGCGACAACATGCCCACGACTGCTGCCAATTCCCGTCCCGCAGCCGGCGACGTGCTCGTCCTCGTCGGAACCACCAAGGGCGCATTCATCGCATCGTCCGATGCATCGCGCCGGACGTGGAAGCTCGACGGCCCACACTTTCCTGGTGAATCGGTCTATTCGGTGGCCCTCGATCAGCGCGCCGGCCGCACACGCACGCTCGTCGGCGCACACAGCAACCACTGGGGAAGCACGATTCGGCTGAGCGATGATTTCGGACGGAGCTGGACCGGCCCCGAACGTCAGGCAGTGCGCTTCCCGGAATCGTCAGGCATGTCGCTCACCCAGGTCTGGCAGATCACCCCCGGGCGCCCCGACGAACCGGACGTCGTTTACTGTGGTGTCGAACCGGCCGCACTGTTCCAGTCGCGCGATGCCGGCGAGAGTTGGGCGCCTGTCGATGCGCTCCTCACCCACGAGCATCGCGCACGGTGGATGCCTGGCGGCGGCGGGCTGTGCCTGCACACGATCATTCTCGACTCGAACAATCGCGATCGCATGGGGATCGCGATTTCAACCGCTGGCTTTTATCGCACGGACGACGGCGGGCGCACGTGGCGACCGCGCAACGCGGGGGTGCGCGCCGTCTACCTCCCCAACCAGTATCCCGAGTTCGGGCAGTGCGTTCACAAGGTCGTCAATCATCCCTCGCGCCCGGAGCGCCTGTTCCTGCAGAATCACTGGGGACTCTACCGCAGCGACGACTGGGGCGAGTCGTGGCAGGACATCGCCAACGGGGTGCCTTCCGACTTCGGCTTCGCGATGCAGATGCATCCGCACGATCCTGACACCGTTTACATCGTGCCCATCAAGTCGGACGAGTTCCGCGTCGTCCCCGAGCAGAAGCTGCGCGTCTATCGCACCCGCGACGCCGGCCAGTCGTGGGAACCACTGACCCATGGGTTGCCGCAGCAGCAGTCCTTCGAGAGCGTCCTCCGTGACGGACTGACGGCCGATTCGCACGACCCAGCCGGGATCTATTTCGGCACGCGGAGCGGAAAGCTGTTTGCGTCGGCCGACGCCGGCGCGAACTGGACCACGATCGCCGATGCCCTGCCGCCGGTCTGCTGCGTGAAGGCGGTCGTCGTCGGCGCCGCCTGACGATGTCTCTGTTCAGCAGCGCCACGTTAGGCAGGTGGCGGTCGTAGTGTCGATATCGGTCATCGTCCCCGGCGCACTCACCCGGTACACGCGCGGAATCGGCACCCTGGTCGTCGACGCCCCCTGCGCGACCGTCGCCGAGGCGCTGGCCGCGATCGCGACCCGACTGCCCGCGCTCACCGACCGCGTGCTCACCGAGCAGGGCGAGCTGCGCCGGCACGTCAACGTCTTCGTCGGCGACGAAAGCATTCGCTTCATGGACGGGCTGGCAACGACCGTCAGCGACGGAGCGACCATCACCATCGTCCCCGCCGTCAGCGGCGGCTGACGCACGGCAGGCTGACACTTCGCCGCACGGTTGCCGTAGGCAGGGAATCCCCTCGCCCGCCCCACGCCGATGCCGATCCTCGAAGCAGTCCGCCTCGCCCTCCAGCAGATCCGCGTGCAGAAGCTGAAGAGCTTCTTCACCCTCGTTGGCGTCACGATCAGCGTGATGTTCCTGATCGCGGTCATCTCGATCGTCCAGGGAATGAGTCGCTATGTCGAAGAGGATTTCGCCGGGAAGTTCCTCGGCGTGAACACCTTCAACGTCCGGCGCTTTCCCGACATCAATACCGACGAAACGGAAGAAACCTGGCGGATGTGGCTCCGTCGCCCGCGCATCACGGTCGACGACGCGCTGGCGATTCGCGACGCGCTCCCCGCCGGCACCGGCTGGGCGATGCACGACATCAGATGGGCCGAGGGCAGCTCGGTATTCACCCCCGGCGGCCCGCAGGTGCTCGCGCAGGCGGTGACGCCGGATTTCTTCCGGATCAAGGACCTCGTCATCACCCAGGGCCGCGTCTTCACCGATCAGGACGACCAGCTCGGTGCCTCGGTCGTCGTCATCGGCTCCGAGATCGCCGAGCGATACTTTCCCAACCTCGACCCGATCGGCCGCGAGTTCCGCGTCAACAAGTTTCCCTTCCAGGTCATCGGCGTGCTCGAGAAGCAGGGCACCGTGTTCGGCTTGTCGCTCGACCGGCAGGTGATCGCGCCCTTCCACTCGCACATGGCGCGCATCGCCGGAGGTCACCAAGACCTCTACGGCGTCGTGGTGCAGGCCCCCGACCCGTCAAAGTTCAAGCCACTGGAGGAGATCGTCCGTGAGGTGATGCGCAAGCGGCGTCACCTTCACCCGACGGAGCCAGACAACTTCTCCTTCGAGAGTTCGGAGACCGCGCTCTCGCAGTGGCTGACGATCAAGAAATACCTCGTGCTCGCCGGCGTCATCCTCCCGGCGATCGGCCTCGTTGTCGGCGCGATCGTGATCATGAACATCATGCTCGTCGCGGTCGCCGAGCGGACGCGTGAAATCGGCATCCGCAAGTCGTTAGGCGCACGGCGGAAGGACATCCTGCGCCAGTTCCTCGCCGAGTCGGCGACGCTGAGCGTCGTCGGGGCCATCCTCGGCATCGCGTTAGGCGTCGGCCTGTCGCAGCTGATCGCCTCGGTCTCCCCCCTTCCGGCCGCTGTCGCGCCCTGGTCGATCGTGCTCGGCGTGCTGATCGGCGCCGGGGTCGGAATCACCGCCGGCGCCTATCCGGCGAGTCGCGCCTCGCGTCTCGACCCGATCGCCGCGATGCGGCAGGAGTAAACCATGTCGATCGGGACACGACTTTATTCGCTCTTCGAGGGCGTTCGCATCGCGCTCGACGCAATTCGCTCGAACAAGGTCCGCGCCGGCCTGACGATCCTCGGTATCGCAGTCGGGGTCTTCGTCGTGACGGTGATGTCCGCTGCCGTCCACGGGATCAATGAGGGTGTGCGCAAGAGCATTGCTGCCGCCGGGCCGACGACGTTTTTCCTGACGCGCTGGCCTCCCGAGATCAACAGCTGCAACGGAAGCGCGGACAGTTGCCCATGGCGGCACAATCCGCCGCTGACGCTCGAGCAGGCGAAGGAGATCGCACAGCTCCCCGGCATCAAGTCGGTCATCGCGCACATCAATTCGTCGACGCCGGCGAAATATGGAGATCGCGAGCTGCCCGGCGTGCGGCTCGAGGGCTACACCCCCGGCTGGATCGACGTGAACGGCGGCGACATCACCGAAGGACGCGACTTCACGTCGCAGGAGAACGAGAACGCGTCCAACGTCGTGCTGATCAACCAGAAGGTTGCCGACCGGCTGTTCGCCGGTAGCAGCGCGGTCGGCAAGGAAATTCGCCTGCGCGGCAAGCCCTTTCTCGTGATCGGCGTCTACGAATCGCTCGCCAATGCCTTTGACCCAGGATCGTCAGGCAAGCTGGTGATACCGTACCTGACCGCGGTGCGCCGCATGAATGTCGGCGATTGGTGGGTGGACCTGACCGTCAAGCCGCGCGACGGTGTCGTCCGCGATGCAGCGATGGACGAGACCATCTCGACGCTGCGAACGATGCGGCACCTCCGCCCCTCGCAGCAGAATGACTTCTTCTCCTCGACGCCGGAGAAGATCCTTCAGCTCTACGAGAAGATTGTCGGGGTCTTCTTCATCGTGATGATTACCCTCTCGGCGATCGGCCTCTGCGTCGGCGGCGTCGGTGTGGTCGCGATCATGATGATCTCCGTCACCGAGCGCACGCGAGAGATCGGCGTGCGGAAGGCACTTGGCGCCACGCGTGGGACGATCCTCTGGCAGTTCCTCGTCGAAGCGGTGACGCTGACGACGATCGGCGCGATGGCCGGTCTCGGCGTCGGCGCGGCGCTGACCTTCGTCATCCGCTCGACGACGCCGATCAACGCGGCCGCCCCGCCGGAAGCCGTGGCCGCGGCGCTGATCGGCAGCGCGCTGGCTGGCATCGTCTTCGGGCTGCTGCCCGCCGCGCGGGCATCGCGACTCGATCCGGTCGAGGCCCTGCGCTACGAGTGAGCGTTAGGCGATACCGCTGGCCGCTGTTTGAACCACCGAGAACAGCCGCGCCATTCCGAGGCTCGCGGTCGCGCGCGAGCTTCGCACATTTTTTGGCTTGATGCGAGTCGGACTCTCCATGCATGCTATGGAGTTTGTGCAGTTATCCGCGGCCTTCCGTGGTTCCCCGCCAGCTTGGCTGTTGAGCCGAGCCATCCCGAGCCCCACCTTCGCGGCAGTTCTCTGCGGTTATCTTCATTCGAATCGCACGAACCGCGGCGCCTCCTGGGTCCCGCGCCACCGCTAGCAGCCACGAAGTGAAACGAGTCGAACGGTTAGGCGAGGCCAAGTCACCAGACGGCACCACCCTCACGCTCTACCGTCACGATGGCGCGTACCTCATTCGCGCCGACGGCGTCGAGCTCATGTCGACTCGGCGACACAAGTCGGAGGACGCGCTGGCCGAGATAGTATGCGCTCCGCTCCGTGCGCGGAGCGATGTCAGGGTGCTCATCGGCGGGCTTGGCCTCGGCTTCACCCTGCGCGCCGCACTCGCCTCGCTCGCGCCTGACGCGCGCGTTGTGGTTGCCGAGATCGTGAAAGGCGTCATCACCTGGAACCGCAATCCGTCGTTCGGGATTTCGGCCGACATTCTAGCGGACCCGCGGGTGGACCTCCGTCTCGCCGACGTCGCCGATGTGCTCCGCGCGAATCCCGGCGAGTTCGACGCGATCATGCTCGATGTCGACAATGGCGCTGACCCGCTGACGACGGCCGGGAACGCGCAGCTCTACGGCCTCGCTGGCATTCGCACCGCGGTCGCCGCGCTGCGCCCGCAGGGCAGCATTGCCTGGTGGTCCGCGCAGGCGGATCCGACGTTCGAGAAGGCGCTGCGCAGCGTCGGACTCACTGTCGAGGTCTTGAAGGTTCATGCCCATGGCATCTCGGGGAGCCAGCATACGCTGCTCGTGGCGCAGGCCGGTTAGCTTTCGTGGATGTCCACTTCTCTCACCGGCGCCGCACCTCCGACAGACGTTTCCGGACTCACGCTGCTCGAGCGCGTTCGCGCCGCGGCTGACCTGCTCGAATCGATCGGCGGCGACCGGTCGCTGCTCGGCCACGTTCCCTCCGACGAGCGCAACCGGCTGCTCCAGGCGGCGGGTCGGGTGTCGCGTCCTGATGCGGTCGAGCGCCGGCAACTGCTCAAGTTCACGAAGCGGGCCCGCAAGGCCGCCAAGGTGCAGCGGGCGGAGAGCGTGCTCGCCGAGACCGGGATCCGGAAGCTCCGGCGCCAGCCCGTCTTCACCTCGCCTAACGTTTTCCCTCCGTCGGGCTTCGACGAGCACGACAGCGCCGAAGAGCGCGCCGCCGTCGACCACACGCTCGCCCAGAACTGCTACATCTGCAAGCGCGATTTTTCGGAGCTGCACCACTTCTACGACCAGCTCTGCCCGGCATGCGCCGCGCTCAATTACGCGAAGCGCACCGAGTCGGCCGACCTGAGCGGACGCGTCGCCCTGCTCACCGGCGGTCGCGTCAAGATCGGCTACCAGGCGGGGCTCAAGCTGCTCCGCGCCGGCGCGCACCTGATCGTCACGACGCGCTTCCCGCGCGACTCGGCCGCCCGCTACGCCGAGGAGCCCGACTTCGCGCAGTGGAGCGACCGGCTCGAGATCTTCGGCCTCGACCTCCGGCACACGCCGAGCGTCGAGGCGTTCTGCCACCAACTGCTGACCACGCACGCCCGGCTCGACTTCATCGTCAACAACGCCTGCCAGACCGTTAGGCGCCCGCCCGACTTCTACCAGCACATGATGGCTGGCGAGACGGCGGCCCTGGGCGAGCTGCCTCCAAAGGTCCGCCGCCTGATCGGCCCCTACGAGGGACTGCGCGGCTACTCGATGCTCCCCGAGGGCGCTGGGACGCACGCCGCACTGCGAGCCAGTATCGCCGACGCCGCTGGCCTGACCCAGTCGGCCGAGCTCTCGCAGGTCGCGCTTCTCCCCGAGGAACTGACGGCGCAGAAGGATCTCTTCCCCGAAGGACGGCTCGACCAGGACATGCAGCAGGTCGACCTCCGCGGCCGGAACTCGTGGCGGCTCATGATGGCCGAAGTCCCCTCGGTCGAGCTGCTCGAAGTGCAGCTGGTGAATGCGATCGCGCCGTTCATCATCAACGCGCGCCTCAAGCCGCTGATGCTTCGCACCGCGGAGCGCGACAAGCACATCGTCAACGTCTCGGCGATGGAGGGACAGTTCTACCGCAGCTTCAAGACGACGCGCCACCCGCACACCAACATGGCAAAGGCGGCGCTGAACATGATGACGCGTACCTCGGCCGCCGATTACGTGGCCGACGGCATCCACATGAACAGCGTCGACACCGGCTGGGTCACCGACGAGGATCCCGCCGAGATCGCGGCGCGGAAGATCGCCGAGCACCGCTTCCATCCCCCGCTCGACATTGTCGACGGTGCCGCGCGCATCGTCGATCCGATCATCGCCGGCTTCAACACCGGGCAGCACGTGTGGGGACACTTCCTGAAGGACTACAAGCCGACGGATTGGTAGAACCGCAGCCATTCGCTGTTAGCCATTAGCAGCGAGGTGACGGCGTTAGCTGCCGCAGTCGCTCAACGCTAATGGCTAAAGGCTAACGGCTTTTTTTAGGCGAAGCCTTCGATGTCCCCTTCGACTTCCCTCCGACGTGTGCCCAGAGGGCGCGCTCGACCATCACCGGGGTCCACTGCCGGCCGAGTGTGGTCGCCCGCTCGCGAAGCGCCGCCGCATATCGCTTGTAGTAGCCAAGCGTGAATGCCAGCGTGCCGAGCCCCGGCACCTGCGCGCCGACGAGCTCGTCGAAGAACGGATAGAGCTCCGGGTGCGCAGCCGCGGCGACCGCGGACGCCGTCGCCGGACCGACGCCTGCGAGCTCGGCCAGCGTCGCGATCGGCGCCGCCGGATCGGGCACCATGCCTAACGCGTCGGTGCTCGTTTCGACGACGAGCGCGGCGGCGTTGCCGCGGACCAGCGCCAGGTTTCGCGCCCGCCAGACACCGCGCGACATCTTCCATTCGGTTACCCGGACCAGCTCCGCGTGCGTGATGTGCGGCTGACGACGGGCCGCGATCGAAGCTGGAAGCTCATCCCGGTACCAGGCATCGTGCCCGGGGAGCGATGCGACACCCTGCGCCGCGACGACGTCGCCGTAACGCTCGAGTGCCGCCTTCCAGTCATCGGGGTCGTCCGATCTCCACAGTGCGGTCATTGACCGGTATCATGGAGCGAGCAACATACTTTCGCCACCCGCGCCCCAGTATCAGAATACCAGACCATGCCGCGAGAAATCCCGATCGATGCCGCCGGTGCAGTCAGGAGCGCACCACACCCCTGGCGGTTTGCGGTCCTCTACTTCCCGTACGGCCTCACGATCGGGTTTCCATCAATCGCGTTAGGCTACCTCGGCAGTCACGCCGGGCTGCCGACGTCGGTCATCGCCGGAATCGTCGGGATGTCGTTCCTCGCCGCCGGGTGGAAGTTTCTCTGGGCGCCGATCGGCGACTACACGCTGTCGCGAAAGCGCTGGTACATCGTCGCGGTCGCTCTCGTGTCCGCGGGATTGATCGCGATGACTGTCGTTCCGCTTTCCCAGCGGAACGTCCCGCTCCTCTCGGCGCTCGTGCTGTTCACCAGCGTGGCGGGCACCTTCCTCGCCTTCGCGACCGAGGGGCTGATGGTGCACAACAGCACGCCCGCCACGCGCGGTCGTGCCGGTGGCTGGTTTCAATCGGGCAACCAATTCGGCCAGACCGCAGGCGGCGGGATCGCGCTCTGGTTGATGAGCCACGCGCCAAGGCCGTGGATGGCTGGCGCCGCGCTCGCCGCGATCATCGCCGGATGCGCGGTCGCGCTCCACACCCTCGACGAGCCGCCGCGCGAGCTGCACGATGCGTCGCTCCTGACGCGCGCCGGCGACGCCTGGCGCAATCTTGCCGCGGTGCTTCGCACTCGAGTCGGACGCATTGGACTTCTCCTCGCGATCCTCCCGATCGGTTCGGGCGCGGCGGCCTTTCTCTTCGGATCGATCGCCCCCGAGTGGAACGCCGCGTCCGACACCGTGTCGCTCGTGCTCGGCGCCGGCGGGGGCGTCGCGATCGTGACCGGCTGTTTCGTCGGCGGGCGGTTGGCCGACCGCGTGAGCAAGCCTAACGCGTACGCCATCTCCTGCGCGCTGGGCCTCGTCGCCTGCGTGTTGCTCGCCCTCTCGCCGCGCACGGAAGTCGCGTACGCCGCGACGACATTGTTCTACACCTTCACGCTCGGCATGGTGGCCGCGTCGTTCACCGCGCTCGTGCTCGCCCTCATCGGGCGCGCCGCGCCGGCGACGAAGATCAACCTCTTCTTCGCGATCAACAGCTTGTTCAGCATTGGCGTGCTTCGCGCCAATGGATGGGCGCACGACCACTGGGGCACGAATGCAATGTTCTATACGGAAGCGCTGCTCGGTGTCGGCGCGCTGCTCGTCTTCGCGGTCGTCGCTGGACGCGTCCGCGGCGCCATGCTCGCCGAGACGGGCTGACAGCGCCGCGACATCGCCTGCGCAGGCCGTGCGCGGCGGGTAGCTTTTTCCGATGGTGATGATCGACGCTCGCGCGAGCTTGCTGCTGAGACATGGTGGGCTCGCGCTGTTGATTCTGGTGGTTTGTCGCACGTCATTCGCCGGGCCGCTCGACGCGCGACCGCGCGCGCCGTCAGCTGAGATTCAGCCGGTCGCGCCGCGCGTCATCCGTAACGTCCGCTACGGCGCGGACCTGAAGCAGCGCTTCGACGTGTATGCACCGCTCGATGCGCACGCTGCGCCGGTCATCTTCATGGTGCACGGTGGCGGCTGGGCATTCGGCGACAAGTCAGCGCGGGGCGTAATCGACAACAAGGTCGCTCGCTGGGTTCCTCGCGGATTCATCGTGATTTCCGTGAACTACCGCATGCTGCCGGAGCTCGATCCGATCGAGCAGGCGAAGGACGTCGCTCGCGCGCTCGCCGTCGCCCAGCAGCGGGTCGCGGAATGGGGCGGCGACCGCACGAAGTTCATCCTGATGGGACATTCGGCGGGTGGGCATCTCGTCATGCTGCTGACGACCGCTCCTGCTCTCTTCGGTGAGCTCCCCGTTGCGCCGTGGCTCGGTGTGATCTCGATTGAAGGCGGCGCTCTCGACGTCGTCGAGATCATGCACGCCCCTCACGGTCCGCTCTACGACCGCGCCTTTGGCCGCGACACGGCCTACTGGCGCGCGGCGTCCCCCTTCCACGCGCTCGCGAGGCAAACCAGCTCGCTCCTGCTCGTCTGCTCGATCCGGCGCCCCGATGGCTGCGCCCGGGCCGATCGATTCGCGGCCAGGGCCGAGTCGTTCGGCGGCCGCGCCGCCGTGCTACGCGAGGATCTCTCGCACTCCGAGGCGGACGCGCGCCTCGGCCTCGATCCGGACTATACCGCCGCCGTCGAAGGCTTCATGCGCAGCCTCGATGCATCGATCGCCGCCGCGCTGCCAGTGACCGGCTCCACCAACCGTTAGGCGAGGACCGGCGCTACCGTTGCCGACACTGGCGGTCGAAGTCAGCGCCCTCGAATCGGCGGTGACTCAGTAGATGTAGACCTTCGTCCCGACGGGGACGAAGTCGTACAGCCACTGCAGGTCGTCGTCGCCCACTCGTACGCACCCATGCGTGATCGCCGAGCGCGGTGTCTCGCCACTCGGGGTGCCGTGCAGCAGGTAGCCGCCGCCCATGTCGAGCCGGTAGTTCCCCAGCTCGCCGTCGATCCGCCGATTCACCGTGCCTAACGGCGGTACGTAGAGCGTCGAATCGAAGACGATGTGCTCGTCCACCGGCAGCGGCGCGAATCCGTCCTTGAGCAGCAGCCCGGCCACGCTGTCACGGACCGCGAGCTTTCGTCCGTCGCGCAGCGTGATCGAGCCAGTGGCCGGCAGGTGGGCGAGGCGGAGGTGATATTCGCGCGCGACCTCCGCGTAGGCCCAGTCTGGGGGCCGCCACTTCGGCGCCGCGGATTTGGCGACGATCGTACGCACACCGCGCGGCGTCGCGAACGTCCAGCGACGGCCGCCATACTCGAGCAACCGCCCCATCCCGACCGCAACCGGCGCCGAGCGTAGCGTGTCGGCCCCCTCAACCACCCACAGCTCGCGCTGCGCGACCGACACGACCACGCGCAGCGCACGGTCATGCAACGACGCGCGCCAGGTGCGCAGCGACATCATGCTGTCGGTACGCATCCGGAACGTCGGCAGCGTGTCAGGCAGCTCGGCCCCGGAATCAGCTGCCCGCTCGAGCCTGACCGTGCGCGCGCGTGACGCATGCGCAGGCCGCACGGCGTGGCGCTGCGCCAGGGCAAGCGCCGGCGAACCGGCGATCACCACCAGCGCGAGCCACGCCGTGCGCCATGCGCGGCCCATCAGAGAGAAATTCCGATGATGATCGGGATGAACGTCGTCGCCTTCCCCGGCGTCGCGACGTGCATGTAGCGCGACTCGACGAAGAGCCGCGTCATCCCCACGCCGAAGCTGATTCCGGCGCCGGCGTTATACTGGCCCTTCGTCATCGACGTCCCAGTGCTCGTGCTGCCAAGCGAGTTCACGAACGGCGTCGTGTTGCTGTAGTTCGAGAAGCGCGTCACACCGCCACCACCGATCAGGTACGGCGAGACGACCGACACCACCGGGATCTTCACAGTGAGCTCGGCGAGCCCGGACAACGCGGTCGGATCTTCACCGAAGCCGGTGACGCTGCCACGCGAGTAGAAGCGGTCATAAGCGACGTCGAAGCGAACGCCGACCGGCGAAACCTCCGGGTGATAGCCGACCGACCCGGTCACGTTGTAGTTGCGCGAGAAGAACTTGTCGAAATTCCCGCGCGGGATCGTCGTTCCGCCGCCGACCTGGAAGTAGAAGCCGGTGCCAGCCATCTTCGCCCGCGCCGCATTCCAGCGCATGAGCGAATCGGCACGGGCCATCGCATCCTGCCGCATCCGGTCAGCCATCGCGATCGAATCCTGATGTGCGCGCTGCATCGCGGCGATCGAGTCCTGATGCATCCGCTCGGCCATCGCGATCGAGTCCTGGTGGGCCCGCATCATCGCGTCCGCGCGCGCCATCGAGTCGGAACGAGCGAGCGAATCGGCATTCGGCTTCGCCATCGCGCCGGCCGATTCCGTGGTGGTCGTCGAGCCCTCCTTCCGAATCGGGATACGCCGCGTGGAGGTCACTCGCGTGGTCGAGCGCGTCGTACGAACCGTCGAATCAGTGGTGGCTTGGGCGTTGGCCGCGGCGCTTAGCCCGAGGGTCACCGCAGCGGCGAGGCCGCAGAGGATTGAAGTAGAAAGATGCATTTTCATGGTGTTCTCCTTTGGTCAACAGGCGCAGGTCGAGCGATCCGATCGTGACCGTCGGGCGCTCTGCCGTGCTAAGAAAGGCAGTTGCCGTGCCGATGTGGACCGCACAGCGCGAATGGCGGCTGCCTAACGCTTCAACGGGGCGTAGAAACGGGGGAGGATCAGGACGAGCCCGCTAGCCACGGCTGTGACCCACGCCACATCCGAGAGCGATTTTCGCGGTGACCACCCACCACCCCGGAAGTCGGGATACGGGAGCAACGCGGCAGCTGAACGCGGCCGCGCTGGCCCCACCTCCAGTTACCAGGGATCCCAATGCCGACCTATCCCACCCCGGCCGCGGTACGCGTCACCTCCAGCGCGCCGCTCAAGCTCCCGAATCTTGCCTCGTTGCTCCGAGGCCGTGCCGCAGCGCAGCTGGTCGCGTCGGCGTGGACCCCAAGCGTCTCCGCCGCGCTGGTGATCCTCGTCGGCGCGATGGGCTTCTGGCTGCATCAGCCGTGGCTGTTCGCCGGGCTTGGGCCGAGCATCCTCATGGTCGCCA
Organism: Gemmatimonadaceae bacterium; assembly: GCA_031360575.1. GTDB lineage: Bacteria > Gemmatimonadota > Gemmatimonadetes > Gemmatimonadales > Gemmatimonadaceae > JABFXC01. The sequence goes on along the minus strand of JANMBU010000015.1, from coordinate 97,298 downwards.
GCGGCGACGCCGGAGCGTCGGCGCGCTTCCGAGCGATCGTCGCGGGCCACATGGTCGCGATCGGGTGCGCATACCTGGCGCTGCTGCTCCTGAACGCCACCAGCGCGCCCTCTCTTCTGGCCGCGGCGACGGTGTCGATGCCCCGTGTCTGGGCGAGCGCCGGGGCGCTGGCACTCGTTGCACTGGTGCAGCCCCAGCTCCGCGCGTGGCACCCGCCGGCCGCCGCTACCGCGCTGCTCGTGACCTCAGGCGCGTACCGGATGACCGGGAAGACGCCGCTCGCGCTGATGGCCGGCGTGTTCGTCGTCGCGGTCGCGGCCGAACTGCTCCACCACTTTCGGCCGGCGCGCACTCACTGACGGGCTGCGCGAACCGGACCACCAAACGGCAGATGCCCGCTCGCGACTTCGTCGCGAACGGGCATCTGTTTTTTTCCCAGCGCGAGCTTAGACCCGAGCGCGGTTGCCGCTGATCATGCGAACGATCCAGACGAGGATCACGGCGCCGATGGTCGCGATGAGAATCGACCAGAGCAGCCCGCCCGACGCGCCGAGGCCGAGCGCGCGGAACACAAACCCGCCAATCACGCCGCCGACCAGCCCGAGGACGAGGTCCATCAGAACCCCATAGCCCGAGCCTTTCATCAACTTCCCGGCGAGGAATCCGGCGATGATGCCCACGATGATGGTGATGATGAGAGGGCTCAATTTCCTAGCTCCGTTTGTGAGGGGCGCACGACTTCTCTTGACATCCCGTCACAAGGCAACCGCCGTGCCCGAGCGTGTCGGCCGGCCCGCTCGCGGCCGATCAGGCGGCGCGGACGGTTACGGGTTCCCGCTCGGCGAGTAGCGCCGCTGCCGTCTCCGGCGCGGCACCTTCCGCCGGCAGCGCGGCAGCGGCGACGCCGAGCTGGTGCCGCACCAGCCGGGCGTACGCCGGGCAACTCGCGACCAAGGCATCATGCTGGCCGTCGCCGACGATCCGGCCCTCACTCACGACCAGGATCCGGTCCGCATCGCGAACGGTGTTCAACCGATGCGCGATGATGAACGTGGTGCGGCCGCGACGAAATGCGCGCAGCGCCTGCTGCACCGCTTCCTCGCTCTCGGTGTCGAGTGCCGCCGTCGCTTCGTCGAACAGCAGCACCGCCGGATCAACGAGAAACGCCCGCGCAATCGCAACGCGCTGCCGCTGCCCGCCCGACAATCCGCGTCCCCCTTCCCCCACACGCGTGTCATAGCCATCGGGCAACCGTATGATGAACTCGTGCGCGTTGGCCGCCATCGCCGCCGCCATCACCTCCGGACGCTTCGCTGTCGGCCGGCCATAGGAGATGTTCGCCGCGATCGAATCGTTGAACAGCACCACATCCTGCGGCACCACTCCGAACTGCTGCCTGACGCTGGCGATCGCCAGCGTTCGCAGGTCGGCACCGTCGATCAGGACGCGCCCATCGTTCGGGTTGTGCACGCGCTGCAGCATGCGGAACACCGTCGATTTTCCGCTGCCTGACGGTCCGACCAGCGCAACCGTCTCTCCCGGGTTGACCACTACGTCGAAGCGGTCGAGCGCGCGCTGGTTTGCCCGATATCCGAAGCTCACACCCTCGAAGACGACCTCGCCGCGAATCGGCGCGCACGGCCGCGCGCCAGCGACATCGGGCGCCTCTTCTTCAGCGTCGAGCACCGTGAACACCGACTCCAGCGCAACGCCCGCCTTCCGCGCCGTCGGGTACAGGTCGACGATCTGCTGGATCGGCGCGAACACACCGCCGACGTAGCCCAGGAAGGCGAGCAGCGATCCGACCGTGAGCTCGCCGCGGACGACGAGAAATCCGCCTAACGTCAGCACCACCACCCGCGCCGCGAGTTCGGCCAATCCGGCCGCCACGGTGACGCGCGCATCGACGTGCACGCCGCGCTGGATGCTGGCGAACGCCCAGCGCATCCGCCGCATCAACCGCTTCTCTTCGACGTGTTCCATCCCGAATGCGCGCACCGTGCCCATGCCGTTGAGCATCTCGGTGTACCCGCCCCAGACGCGCATCCAGAAGCCGTGCAGCATCCGGTCACGCCGCGTCTGTGCCCGCTTCGCAACCAGCGCGACCAGCGCCGGGATCGGCGCCAGGCAGAGCACGGCCGCACTGATCGCACCATCGAGTCGGGTCATCCCCCATGCGGCGACCGCGACGTAGGCGATCGTCGGAAAAAGCCGGAAGACGATGTCGGAAAAGGCGCGCGCCGTCTGTGGCGCACTTTCGTCGATCGCGTATCGCAGCCCGCCGGTGCCGATCTCGCCATGGGTGCGCGACGACAGCACGCTCAGCTTCGCCGCCACGCGCGAGCGGACCTGATACTCCATGTTCAGCCGTACGGCGCAGGTCGAGGTGCTGACCCACGCCGCGCCGAGTATGCGACCGGTCAGCACCGCGGCGAACAAACCGATCACTGTCACCAGCGCATGACGCGCCGCGTTGCCGTTGGCGCCAGCAGCACTCGCCGCGCCGAGGCGGTCGACGACGAACTTGAGGAGGAGCGGCTCGCAGGCCGATGCGACGGCGACGAGCAGCGCGAGCAGGAGGGTGAACGCGATCCGGCGCGCGTTAGGCGCGGCGAACAGTCGGGCGCCACGGGCGGCGTGCCCGAGCTGTGTGTGAATCGACAAGCGGCTGCTGGCTGAATTGGAAACGCGGAACGCTCTGCTCGCCAGCGCGCGGCTCCGGCCAGCGCGCTGCGTGTTCCACACGGGGTCTATTCAGGTGACGTCCAAGGGCGCGGCCGGGTCACCAGCCGGGCGCTTCCCTCGTCCGCACTGGCGCCGCACCACTGGAGGCTCCAAGCTTCCCGATCCGCCGAGCTGCCCTCGGCCCCGCCCGCCGCCCTCCGCGCCGAGGTTCGCATGCGCCGTCGCACGCCCGTCGTTTCCTTGGTTCTCGGGATCACACTGCTCGCCGCCTGCTCCTCCTGGCACCGCACTCCCTCAGCGATCGAAGGGGTCAGTCACGCCAGGTCCGGAGAGATCCGCGTCACGCAGCTCGACGGCTCGATGGTCCGCCTGGTGAATGCCTCGATTGTCGGTGACACCGTCGTCGGAATCTCCCCGGTCACCGGCGCGCGCCTCGCGATTCCGACGAGCGCCGTCGCGTACACGGAAACGAAGGAAATCAGCGTCGGCCGGACCGCCCTCCTCGGTGGCGGCGTGGTCCTCGGGATCGTCGCCGTGAGTGCCATCCTGCTCCTCGCCGCGCTTGCCGGCGCGCTCGGAGGCTGATCGGGTTACGCGTCGAGCGCCGACGTCCGCCCGGTTTCGGGCATCGCGACGTAGACTGCGAGCGACGCGGCGACGCAGCCCGTCACGTACCAGTAGTACCACCGCTCGTGACCGATGCTCTTCGCCCAGAGCGCGAGATACTCGGCCGTTCCGCCGAACAGCGAGACGGCAATCGCGTACGGAAAGCCCACGCCTAACGCGCGGATCCCTGTCGGGAACAGCTCGGCCTTCACCACCGCGTTGATCGACGTGTAGCCGCTGACCACCAGCAGCGCCAGCGCGAGGAGCGCGAACGCCGCGGTGAATCCCCGCGCCGTCTCGAGGGCGCTCAGCAGCGGCACGGTCCCAATGGTTGCGAGGATCCCGAAGGAAATGAGTACGGGCCGGCGGCCGATCCGGTCGGAGATCAGGCCGACAACCGGTTGCACGAGCATGAAGAGGACGAGCGTCGCCGCCGACACGCGCGTCGCGTCGGCCCGCGTCCAGCCCGCGCTGTTGACGAGGAACTTCTGGGCGTAGGTCGTGAAGGTGTAGAAGGCCACCGTGCCGCCGGCCGTCATCCCGATCACCGTCAGCACCGCGCGGCGATGCGCCAGCAGCGCGCCTAACGTCGGCCGCGCGCGCGCCTGGCGCGCGCTGAAGACGACCGTTTCCTCGAGGCGACGCCGCATCCAGAGGGCGACCACCGCGCAGAGCGCGCCGATCACGAATGGAATGCGCCAGCCCCATCGCTCGAGCGCATCCGTCGTCATCATCCCCTGGAGCACGAGGAGCACGCCGAGTGCGAGCAGCTGCCCCATGATCAGCGTGACGTACTGAAAGCTCGACCAGAAGCCCCGTCGTCCGCGTCCCGCCATCTCGCTGAGGTAGGTCGCGCTCGCGCCGTATTCGCCCCCGACGCTCAAGCCCTGGAGCATCCGGGCGACCACCAGCAACAGTGGCGCTGTCATCCCGATCGTCGCGTACGCAGGCGTCACCGCGACCATCAGCGACCCCGCGCACATCATCGTCACCGACGCCGTCAGCGCCGCACGCCGTCCGTGGCGGTCGGCGTAGCGCCCCATCACCCACCCGCCCACCGGGCGCATGACGAATCCAACCGCGAACACCGCCGCCGCGTTCAGCAGTTGCACGGTTTGACTGGCCGGCGGGAAGAAAGCCTTCGCGAAATACAGCGCGAACGCCGAGTAGACGTACCAGTCGTACCATTCGACCAGGTTGCCGACCGACCCACCGATGATCGAGCGCAGCCGCTGCCGTTCGCTGATTGCGGCGGGACGAAGATCGGGCAGCGACATGGCGGCCAGTATCATCACCTGCCGCCAATTCGGCAAGCGATCATCGACGCACTAGTTTACCGGGATGATCGAACTCGTTTTCACCGACGTCGACGGCACGCTCGTCGGCTCTTCCGGCACCGTTCTCCCTGCCATCTGGCCGGCGGCCGAGCGACTTCGTGCAACCGGGGTCCGGATCGCGGTCTGCTCCGGGCGCCCGGCCTTCGGCGACGCCCGCGCCTATGCAGGTCGTCTCGACCGCGACGGATGGCACGTCTTCCAGAACGGCGCAAGCGTCGTCCATCTCCCCAGCGGCAGATCACTGTCGACGGCGATCCCAGCGTCATCGGTCAGCGCGCTGATTGCGCGGGCCCGCGCGACCGGCCGCATCCTCGAGCTTTACACCGACAGCGAGTACGCGGTCGAGAGCACCTCGCCGCGCGCCCGCGAACACGCGCGACTGCTCGGTGTCCCCTTCGCGCCGCGGCCGTTCGCGTCGCTCGAGGGAACGATCGTCCGCGCGCAGTGGCTGGTCAGCCTCAGCGAAGAGGATGAAGCGGTGGCCGACCACACTGGAGGACTCGAGCGATCGTCGTCCACCTCGCCGGTCATGCCCGACACCTGCTTCGTCAACATGACCGCGCACGGCGTCGACAAGGGCCGGGGCGTCCGTGCAATTGCCGCTGAATACGGAATTGCGCTTGCCAACGTGATGTTCGTCGGCGACGGGAACAACGACCTTCCCGCGCTGCGGGTGGTCGGCTATCCGGTGGCGATGGCGAACGCGGAACCCGCGGTCCGTGCGGTCGCACGCACAACGGTCGGTCACGTCGACAACGCCGGCGCCGTCGACGCATTCGCGCTCGCCATCGGTACTCGCGCCGCGCGAGGCGCTGCCTGACGGTGGACGGCTAGTCGCGTGCCGTCACCCGCCGAGCGAGCGCGTCCCATTCGCTACATCGCGTTCCTGCGCGCGATCAACGTCGGCGGACATGTCGTCAAGATGGACGCACTGCGCGCGCACTTCGCGGCGCTGCGCTTGACCGCCGTCGAATCATTCATCGCCAGCGGCAACGTGATCTTCCTCGCCACGTCGGCCGATCCCACGGCACTCGAGCAGCGGATCGAGGCTCGTCTCGCCGCGCAACTCGGCTACAGCGTCGCGACCTTCCTCCGCACCCCCGCCGAACTCGCCGCCATCGTTGCCCAACGACCATTCGGCCCGATTGATCCGCTCGACGCGGGACACGCCCTCTCGGTCGCCTTCGTTCGCTGCCCACCCGCGCCAGCCGCCGCAGCCAACCTGCTCGCCCTCACATCACCAGTGGATGATTTCCAACTCGCCGGCCGCGAAATCTTCTGGCGCTGCCGCGTCAGGGTCAGCGAATCCAAGGTCTCCGGCGCCCGCCTCGAGAAGGCACTCGCGACATCCAGCACCGTCCGCAACATCACCACCATCCGCAAGCTGGCCGCGCTGTACCCTCCGCCCGACGCCTAACGTTCGCCCCCACCCCGCCTCACGCATCGCTCCTGAGCGTTCCCGCCTCACGCATCGCTCCTTGAGCGTTCACGCATCACGCATCGCTCTCGAAGGTTCACGCATTGCCTCACCTCAATCACCACAGTGACCCACCGCACACCGCCAGCACCAGCCTTGCCCAATCAGCGGAAACCTCGTTACATCCCGCTGTGACCCGCTCGATCTATCTCATCGCCAACCCCGCCGCCGGCGGCGGCCGCGCCCGGCGGCTCCTCCCGACCGTTAGGCGCGCCTTCGACGGCGTTGGATCGCGCGAAACCGTTCTTACCGCGGCACCGGGTGACGAAACGCGCTGCGTCCGCCGAGCCCTCGACGCCGGCGCCGATACCATCGCCATCCTCGGCGGCGATGGTACCTGGAGCAGGGCGACTGGCGCGATCGTGGATGCGGGAGCGGGTGCGCGCTGCCGCGTCGTCTTGCTCGCTGCCGGCACCGGTAACGATTTCGTCGCCGCGCTCGGCGGGCAGTCGCGCGCCTGGGTCACGCTCGCCCGACTCGCCGCCGAGGGGCCGGACCGTCCCATCGATGCGTTGCGCATCGATGGTCGCCACGCGCTGAACGTCGCCGGCTTCGGATTCGATGTCGCCGTCGTCGAGGCGCTCGAGCGCGTCGGAGGTATCGAGCGCGTGTTGCGCGGCGCGTTGCGTTATCGGCTTGCCGCCCTCCAGCAGATCTTTCGCTACCGCGCGGTTGAATTCGACCCCGGCGACGGTTACGGGTTGCGTCCGCTCCTCCTCGCCGTGCTCGCCAACGGCTTCCGCTATGGCGGCGGGTTGCCGATTGCGCCCGGCGCGCGCCCCGATGACGGCTTGATCGACCTCGTCACCGTGGATGACGTATCGGCGTGGAACCGCCTAACGCTCTTTCAGTCGGTGATGGCCGGCCGCCATCTCGCCATCGATGCAGTTCGCAGCGTGCGCTGCGCCAGCTTCACACTCCGCTTTGCCGCGCCGCAGCGATTTCAGGCGGATGGTGAATTGCACTCCGCGCGCGGCTCCGAAGTTCGCGTCGAGTGCGTCCCCGGCGCGCTGCGGATCGTCAGCGCGGCGGCAGCACCCCTGGCGTCACCGGCTCGGCAGCGTCCGGGGGAGTCGACTGCCGCGTTCCCTTCTCCCGCTCTGGCTTCGAGATCGTCGCTCCGCCGCCGGTAGAGCGCGTTCGCGAAGTCTGATCGATCTCGGCGAGCAGCCGCGCTTCGATCCCGTGCACATCCAGTGGGCCGAGCATCTGGCGCAGCTCGGTGTCCTCGGCCAACGGATGCCCCAGCCGGCGATACAGTCCGGTCACGAGTTGGAGCGTCTTCGTCACTTCCTGTTCGGTCCAGAGTCCGACCTGCAACGACAGCTCCTCGCGCAATTCCGCGATCGCCGCCTCACGCTTTTGCGCCAGCAGCACGAAGATCGAGAGAAAAATTGCCTCGAGCGACACCACCATCGTCAGCAACCCGAATGGATATGGATCGAATGGGTTGAGCCCAAAGGGTCGGAAGACGCCGATGTTCCAGGGCAGCCAGATGAGAAACCAGATCCCGTGAAACACCAGGAACAGCGTCGATGACGCGAACTCGTTGAGGCTCTCGGCGATCTGCTCGATCCGTGAACGGTCGGCCGCGCGCTGGGCCTTGATCGCCATGAACGCGCGGTTCGCGACGTGGCGCGCACTGCGGCGTTCGCCACCTGACGGGGCGACCGCTGGCAGATCCGACGCTGATTGTTGCGGCTCGTTCGACTCGGACATTCGCTCGGGAGCGGGTTTGCGCGACGCGTTGGCCCCGGAGAAGCGCCAGAACCGTGCCCCGCACGACCCGAGAGCTACCGGGGCGGCACAGTCGCGGGTGCCGGCGCGCTGTCCGCAGCGACGATGGTCGAATCAGTCGTTGGCTTGACGGGCTTTGCACGACGCATCGCCTCCGGCGTCGCGAACACCGCCGTGGCGGTGTCGCCGGCAGACACGGTCACCGTGATCTGCGACGGAAGAAAGGAATCACCCGCCCCATCGACGGTGACGAGATGTTCGCCTTCTTCGGCGCGCCGGACGATCGGCGTCGAGCCCTGACGAATGCCATCGATCTTTGCCGGAGCTGTACCGCCCCGGATCGTCACCCGAATCCAGCCGTACTGCATGCGCGGCTCGACGCGCGTCGCCGCCATGGCGACGAGCGTCGTGTCGAAGTTCGGCGCTGAGCTGAGTGGCGTGCGCGCCGCGGCGTTGTGCAATGCGAGCGTGTCGCCGCCGATCGCGCTGGCGAGCACGTTCCCCGCGCTGTCGCGCGCGAGACTGTCGTGTGCCGCCAGCTGTGCCGCCAGTAGGATGCTGTCACGAATCGCAACCGAGTCGGGCTTCGTTGGGCCCGAGTCGCGCACACCGGCAAGTGCTTCGATCGAGTGGATTGCCGGCTGCAGCGCGAGCATCACCGGATCGCGTGTCTCCGGGAACGCGAACGCCGCGCCGACGGCGGCGATCAGCGCGATCGGCACGAGGGCGCCGACCAACCCGCGCTTTTGCTGAGCGGGCTTCGCAACAAATCGTGGCCCGCGTTGCGTCGCTCCCGGAGTCGCAGACCGCAAACCTGCCAGTGCGTCGACGAATGCTGTCACTGTCGAGAACCGCTCTGCCGGCTCCTTCGCCAAGGCCCGACGCAGTGCCTCGTCAACGCCCTCGGGAAGCCCGGTCCGGGAATGCGTGACTGGTGGCATCGCCGCCGAGAGATGCATCCGTAGCAGATCCTGGACGCGCGGCGTTTCGAACGGCCGTTTCCCGGTGAGCATCTCGTAGGCGACGATGCCTAACGAGTACTGGTCGGCGCGCCCGTCGAGGTCCGATCCGCGCCATTGCTCCGGCGACATGTAGCCCGGCGACCCGATGATCCCGGTCCCCGTCGTCCCCGAGTCCGTGTTGCTCAGCGCTTTGGCGATACCGAAGTCGGCGACCATCGCATGCCCGCTTTCGCTGAGCAGCACGTTCGCCGGCTTGATGTCGCGGTGGACGATTCCCTGCCCGTGCGCGTGGTCGAGTGCCGCCGCGACCTCGCGGAGGAGCTTGACCACGTGATCGAGCGACAGCTGCTTCCCCGTGCCGATGAGGTCCTCGAGACTTCCGCCGCGGACCAGCCGCATCGTGTAGAACGCGACGTTCTGCCGCTGACCGACCGCGAAGATCGGGACGATGTGCGGATGGTCGAGCCGCGCCGCCAGCTTCGCCTCACGCTCGAATCGCGTGTACGCATCAGGCGCGAGGATCGGGTCGAGCGCCAGCACCTTGAGTGCGACATCGCGATCGAGCGCGACCTCGCGCGCCCGGAACACGATGCCCATCCCGCCCCGGCCGAGGAGCTCGAGCAACTTGTACGCGTCGCCGACAGAAGCCTGAAGACGCGTCCGCATGCGCTCATTCTGCTCGGACGCCGGCACGCCTCCCGCCACCGCCATCCCGCATTTGGGGCAGGGGTGAAGCGGGTCGCTCACCGTCGCGCCGCATTGCGCGCAAACACCGGCGATCCCCGCGTGGATCGTCAGGCTGTCGGGGGTCGTCTGCGTCGGCTTCGTCGGCGGCTCGATCATCCAGTCAGCCGTAAACGCGCTTTATCGCCTGTCGTGCCCGTTCCCGGTCGCCCCATGTCGGAAATAACTCGCGCGACGCAGCAACGCACCGCGTCTCCGGCGCCGCAACGTTAGGCGCGCCCATCGGCAGCCACGCCATGATGCAGCGCATGATCGCCGTCGCCTCAGCCTCCTCGAGCGGGACCGTCACGCCGCTTGCACTGGCCGACGGCGCACTCTCGCTGGCAATCAGCGGCCGCAGCGCCTCGTACGCAGCTCGGCGATGCGTGTCGGTTCTCACCCGCGCCGTGTTCTGCCGGACGTCCCCACGATACATGGCGTGGACTGCCAGCTCGACGTCCTTGACGAGCTTGTCGATCACCGAATTGAGCTGCGCTTCGCTCGTCAGCGACATGATTCTGCGGGGGGCAATAGGGTTCGATGGATGACTCCCACCCCGCGCCATTCGTCACCGCCGCCAGCCCCGGTGAAGCCGGGAAAAAGGAGAAGCCGCGCCAGGGGACCTCGTCGCCCCCCAGCCCGGCTTCTCTTTTCGAGCGACGCAGCTCAATCCGCCCGACGCCCCCCGTCTTGTTCCTGGTCCCTGGTCCCTGGTTTCCCTGGTCCCTCATCCCTCGTTCTTCCTCGTCCCTCGTCGAGTTTCACGTATCGCGCATCGCCGTGTCATAGCCGACGCGCCACGAAGAACTACTGGTGCGTGTCGATCGTGTGCCCGATGATCCCACCCAGGATGCCACCGGCCGCGCCACCAAGAATCGCACCCTTCACCTTGTCCCGGCTCGTTGTCGCGCCGATCACTGCGCCGCCGACCGCGCCGATCACCGCGTCACGCTTCGTGTTACGGATGACCGGACGCGAGGCCGTCCCGCTCGACCGGTAGACCGTCTGGGTGCGGCGTGGAGCGGGCGCTGAATAGACCGGAGCGGTCTGGTAATAGCCGCCACGTTGTGCGACCTGATACTGCTGCGGCTGGCCGTAGCCATTGTACCCCATCTCCTGCGGCGACACGAACTGCTGCGGCTGATAGGGCTGAACCTGCGAGGCGAGCGCGAGGTCCTTGCTCAGCGCGTCGTCCAGCTTCGAGTCATCCTTCGTCTGGCAGGCAGCGGCAAGGATGACAGCAGGAATCGCGATATACTTGACGATGGAATGCATCTGGAATACCTCCGGCAGTAGACTCAGGCCGGAAACGTCCGGCCGACGGGGACTGTAAAGGCACGGTCGATGCCTGTCATTAGCTGTTGATCAAGGGCATTAACGTCAATTAGCGTCCTCTGCAATACGCCTGTTTGTCCGCTGTGGTGGACGAGTCCGCTATTGGGCACTGTCACCGCGCGGTCCACTGCTTCATCATCGCTCGCTCACCCCGACCCTCAAACCGACAAGTCATGATCGTTCCAACCCACCAGCGCATCGCGTCGAGCGCGATCGCCGCCGCGCTCCTCGTGGCCTGCGCCGCGCGCGTTGCGCAGACCCCACCCGCGGCAACCGTCACACCGGCCGTCGCTGAGGCCAACGGCCCTGCGCTCACTGTCGGCGGCGTCGCGCCCGACTTCGAGCTTCGCGGCGCCACCCGCTACGGTCTCCTTGCCAACTCGGTCCATCTCTCCGACTTTCGCGGGCAGACTGTCGTCGTCGCGTTCTTCTACAAGGCGCGGACAAAGGGCTGAACCATCCAAATGGAGGCGTACCGTGATCAGTACGCCACGCTCTTCAACAATGGCCGCCACGTCACCGTCATCGGTGTGAGTGTCGACCCGGACACGACGCTCTTCACATGGGCGCGCGACGAACAGTTTCCGATCGTCTTCGCCAGTGACCCGACCGGAGCGATCGGTCGCCGCTACGGTGCGTGGGACGCGAAGAACAAGCTCGACGACCGCAGCCTCTTCGTGGTCGCACCGGACGGACGGGTGAGCTACATCGCGCAGCCGTTCAAGCAGTTGTCACCGCAGTCTTACGCGGATCTCGACGCTGCCGTCGACGCAGTCGCGCCGCAGGACACCGCCGCTGGGAAATAGCCGTTAGCTTTCGCGAATGACAAACTCGCCGTTCACGATCGGGATCATCCAGGACGCCGCGTCCAACGACGTCGCGGCGAACGTCGAGCGCGGCGTCGCGCAGGTGCGCGCCGCCGCGGCTCGGGGCGCGCAGATCGTCTGCCTGAAAGAGCTGTTCAACGCGCCGTACTTCGCGAAGTCGCAACAGGCCGACCGCTTCGATTACGCCGAGCCGATTCCCGGACCGACCACCAACGCGATGCAGCAGATCGCGACCGAGCTCGCGGTGGTGATCATCGTCCCGCTATTCGAGCGCCAGGCGGCGGGTGTCTACCGCAACTCAGCGGCGATCATCGACGCCGACGGGTCGCTCCTCGGGGTCTACCGGAAGATGCACATCCCCGACGATCCGCTGTTCAACGAGAAGTACTATTTCACCCCGGGTGACGCCGGGCCTAACGCTCACGGCACACACGACGACCGCGCCGACCAGATCGGCCGGCTCGCCAAGCAGGCGAGCGGCTTCCACGTCTGGAAGACGCGCTACGCGAACGTCGGCGTCCTGATCTGCTGGGACCAGTGGTATCCCGAAGCGGCGCGGATCACCAGCCTGCTCGGCGCTGACGTCCTCTTCTACCCGACCGCGATCGGCTGGCATCCAGCCGAGAAGGACGAGTGGGGCGACGCACAGGTGCAGGCGTGGCGAACGATGCAGAAATCGCACGCGATCGCCAACGGGATCTTCGTGGCTTCGCCGAACCGCATCGGCCACGAGGACGAGCCGAACACCAACGGCATCACGTTCTTCGGCCATTCGTTCATCAGCGACCCGTTCGGTCGTCTGCTCGCCGAGGCCGGCACCGAAGAGGCGATCCTCACTGCGACGCTCGATCCGAAGCTGATGGAGACGATTCGTCGCAACTGGCCCTTCCTCCGCGATCGCCGCGTCGATGCCTACGCGCCGATCCTCAGCCGCTACCTCGGCGCCGCCTAACGCGCGATGGCCGGGGAACAAGGGCTGGCCGGGCGGCCGCGCAATTCGGGAGGCGGGTCTGGTGCGACCACCATGTTCCGCTGGCACATGCCTCCGGAATGGGCGCGCCACGCCGCGACCTGGATCGCCTGGCCCCACCACGAGCCGGACTGGCCGGGCAAGCTGGCACCGATTCCGTGGGTCTACGCCGAGATCGTCCGCGTGCTCCATACGCACGAACGCGTCGAGATCCTCTGCCACAACGCCGAGGTGCGCGATGCGGCGCGGATGCACCTCGTCTCGCACGGCGTGGCGCTTGACCGGGTCGGCCTCCATGTCGTGCCTAACGATCGGGTCTGGCTGCGCGATTCGGCGCCGACCGGCGTCGTCGCGAGCGATGGCGGCATCGCGCTGGTGAACTGGCAGTTCAACGCCTGGGCAAAATACGACAACTATCAGCGCGACGCCGAGGTCGGACGGGCCGTCGAGAGGATCGCCCGCTTGCCGCGTATCGAGCCGTTCCGTCCCGATAACGGCGAGCGCGTCGTCCTCGAGGGTGGGGCGATCGAGACCAACGGCGAGGGAATCATGCTCGTCACCGAGGAGTGCCTGCTCTCCGACGTGCAGGTGCGCAATCCGGGGCTCTCCCGCGAGGGGTACGAGCAGGTCTTCCGCGAATATCTCGGCATTCGGGAGACGATCTGGCTTGGGCAAGGCTGCGTTGGCGACGACACCCACGGCCATGTCGATGACATCGCCCGCTTCGTCGCCCCCGACATCGTCGTCCTCGCCTGGGAGGAGGATCCGGCCGATGACAATCACGCTCGCTCGGTCGACAACCTGCGCCGGCTGGAGCTCGCCGGTGGACGGTCGCTCCGCGTCGTGAAGGTTCCATATCCGCGGCCGGTCGTGATGAGCGGCGAGCGGCTCCCGGCCAGCTACGCCAACTTCTACATCGCCAACGGCGTCACGATCGTCCCGACCTTCAACGACCCGAACGATCGCATCGCGCTCAACACGTTAGGCGCGCTGATGCCGGACCGCCAGGTCGTCGGGATCCATGCCGTCGACCTGGTCTGGGGGCTCGGCACCCTCCACTGCCTGACGCAGCAGCAACCGGCCGCCGGGCGGGCGTAAGGGAGCATCGTCAGGCGCGGCATTCCACGCCGTGACGCCGGGGAGACCAAACATATCCCGGCGTTACCCGATGGCAGGGCAAGCCGTCTCTAGCATGAACGGGCCGGAAGGCCTGGTTCGTCCTGTGAGCCCCCCAAAGGAGAACGCCTCATGATGAAGCGTGCAATGGTTGGTTTCGCGGCTGCCGCGATTGCCTTCGTTCCTGCAGTGAGCCATGCGCAGCGTGCCGCGGCGTCCGCGTCGCAGCCGCTGCATTTCGCGATGGGCGCCGGCATTGCGATGCCGGTGAGCGACTTCGCGGATGCCGTTGGTACCGGCTTCCATCTCGAAGGCCTCGGCACCAAGCAGCTCTCCGGTTCGCCGGTGTTCCTCCGCGGTGAACTTGGCGTCGCCCTTTACGGCGACAAGGCGTACGGCGGTGGCGTGTCGGGCAAGGGAAACCAGCTCGGCGCCGTAATGGACCTCGGCTACAGCTTCGTCTCGACCTCGACGATCAAGCCGTACGTCCTCGGCGGACTAGGTGTGCACCGCACGTCGCTGACCGTCAATGCTGGCCCGAACAACGGCTCGGCGACCGATGACAACACCGCGCTCGGCTTCAACGCCGGTGCCGGCATGCGCTTCAAGATGGGCGCGCACGTTGCCTACCTCGAAGGCCGCTACATGAACCAGGGCAACTGGAACGGCGCGAACATCGCGTCGTTCCCGATCGCCTTCGGCGTCGAGTTCTAGTCAGTACCAGCAGCACGGCGGGCCGGCTCCTCACGGAGCCGGCCCGTTTTTTTCGTCCGCTCGTACGGCCGCCGCCTAACGCTCGCCTGGCCCGGCAGGCGGCACCGGGACGGACGCCGGCCGCGGTGTCGTGTTGAGGATCTCGGAGTGGTGCACGATGTTCCCGCCTAACGACGCCGTGCGGAAGACGAGCGCGCAGCCGCTCAGCGCGCTGACGAGCACCAGCGCCCGCAGCCAGACCGGCAGTCCGCCGTTTCGGAACGGGCGTCCATCGGCCGGGGCTTGGCCACCCTGTGCGGGAAGGGCTGGCGATACGTGGTCCGAGGCGCTGCGCCACGCACGCCACCATGCATACGCCGCGATCACTCCCATGATGCTCAGTCCCCAGAGTGCGAAGTCCGCGGCGTCACTGTGCGCTTCGATCGCCTTGCGCGTCACCCACCATGTGTCGTCGAGCTGTTCGGCCGCCGGATCGCCGGTCAGGAATGTCGGAACCACCGCGACCCCGGCCAGGGCGAGTGTCGCAGTGGCGTAGAGCCAGCTGCCGCGCGTTCGCAGGATCATCGCCAGCAGCAGCGCAGCGGTGCCGACGATCGTGAGGATCACCGGGAAGTGGTTGATCAGGATGTGGAGACTTCCGAGATCTGGCACGTGAGTCCCGAGGGTGATGGTTTGGTCAGTGAGCGGTGGCGCCGGCTGGAGCACTCCTTGCACCCTCTCGCCGCTCGCCATTGGGCCATTTGCCCGTGTACGCATTCAACAGCGAGATCGTTGCCGTGAAGATTATACTGACGGGAGAGGATACGATCCGGCTCGAGCCAACGGAGGGGCCGATGACAATCGAGGCACCATCCGCCGACCGGCAGTACTCGCCGTTTCACATGCTGGCCAGCTCTCTCGCTTACTGCACGTTTTCGGTGCTCTACTCCTGGGCGACGCATGCGAACCTGTCCATCGACGGCATGTCGATCGACGTCGCATGGAAATTCTCCGAGGAACCGCATCGCGTGAACGACCTGAAGTTGACCTTTCACTGGCCGTCGCTGCCGCCGAACAGGCTGGCGGCGGCGAAGCGGGTTGCAGCGATGTGCACCGTTCATGAGACGCTGCTTCACCCGCCGGCGATCGCCATCGAGGCGGCGTGACCGCGCCCGGCACGACCACCGTTCCCGTGGTCCTGTTCACGGTGCAGGGCGCGCCGGTCACGCCGCTGCTCACCGCAGCGCCCCCGCTCAACCGGCCCTACACCGTCGTTTACGACGGCTTCTGCAAAGTGTGCAACCGGCTGGTCAAGCTGTTGCGCCGATGGGATCGCACGCAGCAGCTCGAGATCGTACCGTCACAGCAGCCGGGCGTGCACGCGCGCTTTCCGTGGATCCCGGCGCGGGCCTACACCGAATCGGTGCAGCTCATCGGAGCCGACGGGCATACCTGGCAGGGCGCGGCAGCTATCGAGCATATCCTCGACGTGCTCCCGAAGGGGAAATTGCTGTCATGGGTATTCAGCCTCCCCTTCATCCGGCCGCTCGCTGAACGGTTCTACCGCTGGTTCGCCCGCAACCGGTACATGCTCGGCTGCGGTGACCATTGCCAGTCGCGGTCGTTGAACGTGATGTTCGACGAAGCGGACGACGCGCCGGAGCGCACCGCCAACCGTTAGGCGGTGCGCGTCGCCCGCTGGTCAGAGCTCGGCGCGCAATTCACTCGTCGATCCGCCGGCCGCGCCACCGCGCTCGTGCTGCGCCCGCTCGTCGCTTCGCGTCCCCTCACCCTCACCGGGAGCGATCCCATCTCGTGAGGCCTCACGGCGCTGGTGCATGACCAGCTCGCGGAGCCACTCGTCGACGAATCCGGTCTGGGCGGCGTCGAGGTCCGATTGCTCGTGCTCGACGCCGTCGAGCGCGCGGCCACCGCTGGCGTCGACGACCGCCTGAACGACATGGTCCCACGAGCTGCCCTGGAGCAGTTCACCGAATGGACGCATCACGAGATGATCGAGCATCGTCGCCGGCCGGTCGTACACTTCGACCTGGAAGCGGATGTTGTCTGCTCGCTCTTCGGCGAGAAATCGTACCGCGCCGGCAAGCGGATGGCCGGCGAGCGTGCACAGCGTCGCCCGGCGATCGGTGACTTCCTCGACGCGGACCTGCACGTGCCCGCGGAGTGGCAGCGACATCGTCAGCGTCGCGCCCGCCTCGAGGCGCTTCGGTGTATCAGGCTCCGCGTCGAGATCCATCGTCATCGGCGTCAGCTCGGCAAACCGGTCGCGGAAGAGCGCGAACAGCGTCTCGGGAGTATGCCCCGATCCCGCGATATCCGCCCAGAAGTGCTTCCGTTTGAGCTTGCCGACGCCGTCTGAGGGCAGCGCTTCCGGCAACGCGTCAGCAAGGATGCGCAGCCCTTCGTCGAGCGGAGTGGGCGTGATCCCGAAAACCTCGGTCAGCGCGTTAGGCTGATCGGCCGGGATCCGGTTCCCCTCACGCAGCATCGTCAACTGCGACTGATGGAAGGGCACCGGAACTCCGGCGGCTTCGGCGAGTGAAATCCCGAACGACGTCATGAACTCCGGCACGCCGAGGCGGGCCGGCGCACGGTTGGTGATTTTCGAGAAGCGGTTGATCAGGTCGTTCTGCGACGTCACCTCGGCGCCGGCGAGATCGAGCGATCGACCGGCGAGGTCACTTCGATCGACGGTCATCGCCAGCGCGCGGCCGAGATCGCCCGCATAGATCGGCTGGAATTTCTCGTCGCCGCCGCCGATGACGGGGATGACCGGCAGCGTCCGCACCATCCGCAGCAGTAGCGAAATTTCGTCGTCTCCCGGTCCGTAAACATTTCCCGGGCGGACGATCATCCACTGGCCCGGATAGTCGCGCACGAGCGCTTCTGCCTCACGCTTTGACTGGTGGTATTCTGATGCGCCACGGTCGGCGCCGAGCGACGAGACGAAGATGAAGCGGGGCCCGCCCGAGCTGATTGCCTCGCGCAACATTCGCTGAGTTCCCTCGACGTTGATCTCGCGGAGCGATGGGCCCTCCTCGCTGGCGTGGACGACACCGACTACGTGAAGGACCGCGTCGCAGCCGTCGGCGACGCCGGAGAGCGCGTCATCCTTGGCGACGTCGCCCGTCCACGACTCGACCGACGAGCCCCACTGGGCCGCGTCTCGGCGGGCGTTTCGCGACAACAGGCGGACGGTGTGCCCGCGGTCGATGAGCGCGGTCACTGTCGCACGTCCGACGACGCCAGTTCCGCCAGTCACGAGCACTTTCATCGTTCGCACCGGTTCGCGTTGAGGCTCTCCCTGCCGTTGATCATCCTGCGTTTCCTGCAGTTAGAGCAAGCAGAACTGGTGCCAGTTGGGGCGTGACCGACGCGCCCCCTCTCTAGTCATCTGTTTGATGCCAAGCCCTCTTTCCCGCCCTGCGCCGCGGCTCGCGCCGTTGATGCTCGGGGCCCTGATCGCGTTGCTCCCTGCCTGCTCCGGCTCCGCTCGAACCATCGCGATCGGCGCCGCCGGCCCGTGGAAGGAGGGGTACGGGGCGATGAACCGGATGGGCGTCGAGCTGGCCATCGAGGAGATCAATGCCCGCGGGGGAATTCGGCATCACCCCCTGCGGGTGGTCGAACAGGACGACGAAGGACAGGGTACCAAGGCGGCGCAGGTGGCCGCCGATTTTGTGGCCAACAAGGACATCATCGCGGTCGTCGGTCACGTGACTTCCGGCGCGATGGTCGCCGCCGCGCATGTGTACGACGGCGAGCTGCCGGCCATTGCGACGACGGCAACCGCTCCCGAACTGACCGGGATCTCGCCATGGGCCTTCCGCGTCATCTCCAGCGACTCGGCCAACGGGATCGCGCTCGCCCGGTTCGCCGACAAGCTCGGACGCCGCCGCGCGGCGATCATCTACGAGAACAACAGCTACGGCCGCGGGCTCGCCGACTCCTTCCAGAAGGCGTTCGCTGGCGAGATCGTGAGCGTCGATCCGATCCCGGAGGGCAAAAGCGATCTCGAGCCGTTCGTGAGCTTCTACGCCCGCGAGAAGGCCGACATCGTGTTCTGTGCCGGCACTGAGGAGTCGGGACTGTCAATGCTTCGTGAAGCACGGCGTCAGGGATTCCGCGCCGACTTCCTCGGCGGCGATGGATGGACCGGCCTCGTGCTCGATACGGCCGCGTCAAACGGCGTGTACGTCGGTGCGCCGTTCACCGCTGAAGACGAGCGCCCCGAAGCGCAGCGATTCGTTCGCGCCTTCCGGCAAAAATTTCAGCAGGTGCCTGACGCGAACGCGGCGCTCGCTTATGATGCGACGCGATTGATCGCGGCGGCGATCGAAGCCGTCGGTCCCAATCGCTCGAGAGTGCGCGACTGGCTGGCCGGCCTCGACGAAGGGACTGCCTTCCGCGGCGTCACTGGCGGCATTCGTTTCCAGCCCAACGGCGATCCTGTCGGCAAGAGTTTCGTCATGACCCGCGTCGCCAAGGGTCTGCTCATCGTTGCCGCACAATGAGCAACGCGGTGAAGGTCACCCCGATCTCGAGCGCGGCCTGGGCCGAAGCACCGAACGCTTCGCCGCACCGCATGTTGACGCCAACTGCGCGGCTCTCGCTCGCCTTCCGCTCGATCCGAAGCATTCTCCAACTCGGCTTCGGCAGCCTCGTTGTTCTCCTCGTCATCGCCGGGGCGATCGGCTTTCACGCGCTGCGCTCGATGTCGCGCGAAGTCACGGGAAGCTTCACCCAGGTCCAGGAGCAATCCCAGCTCTCGTCGCGACTGTCGGCGGACATTGCGCAGCAGCTGCAGGCAGCCACCGTCTACCTCGACACCCGCGACCCGGCGGTGCTCGCCGAGTTTCGCGCGTTAGGCTGGGATGCACACGCGACGCAGCGCCGGATGAACTCGCGCCGCGGACAGTCGGCGCAGGAAGTGGCACTGACCGCGTCGATCGACGAGAAGTTGTCGACCGTCGAGACGCACTTTGCCCGCTCGCACCGCCTCGCTGATCTCGGGCGGTCCGCCGATGCTCGCACCGAAGCCGCGCTCGCCCGTCCGATCGCGAAACAGATACTTGCCGACATGGATCGCCTCGGCGAAGTGAAGGCGCGCAAGGTCGCCGACGCATCGCGTTCGCTCGCTAATTACGCGCAGCGGCGCAGCCTCTGGCTCGTCACGCTGATCGGCGTCGCGCTGCTCTGTGCCTTCGCGGTCGTTACCCGCACCGTGCGGTCGGTGTCCGAGCCGTTGACGGGGCTGGTCAGCCACGCCATGGCGTTCAGCGACGGTGACCTGACGGTCCGCACGTTAGGCGCGATGCCGCGCGAATTCGAGATTCTCGCGCAGGCGCTCAACCACACCGGCGAGTCACTCTCGAAGATCGTCGCCGTCGTTGCTGCAACCGCTGACAGCGTTGCCCGCTCGGCGCACGATCTGTCATCGGTCTCGAACGAGCTGTCGCATTCCGCCGGACAGACGTCGTCGTCGATGGGAGAGGTGTCGAGTGGTGCCGAAGCGCAGGTCCACGAGCTCCGCCAGATCAGCGATGCGCTCGGCGAGATCCGCAGCCAGGCGAACGGCGTCCTCGCCGGAGCGGCCGAGGTGAACGGCCTCGCCGCGTCGATCGAGCAGACATCGAATACGCGGCGCCGCGAACTCGAGCGCACGCTCGGTATCCTGACCGACGTCAAGCACTCGGTCGATCAGGCAACCAGGGAAGTGGCTGTCCTCAACGATACCGCGGTCGACATTAACCGCTTCGTCGAGACGGTCAGCCGCATCGCGGAACAGACGAACCTGCTCGCGCTGAACGCAGCGATCGAGGCGGCGCGTGCCGGACGCGCCGGAAAGGGATTCGCCGTCGTCGCTGACGAAGTGCGCAAGCTCGCCGAGCAGGCGCAGTCTGCTGCCGACGATATCGTGGTCCTCACGAGCAAGGTTACCGAGCGCGTCACGACGACGACGCGCGCGATGGTCGAGAGCTCGACGCGTGTCGGGGAAATCGAGCGCATCTCGAAGGACGTCGAGGACGCACTGACCACGATCGCTGCCGCGGCGGAAAAAACGCGACACGCCGCCGCCGGCGTCGCCACGTCGGCTGGTGCGAACGTCAAGATCGTCTCCGTGGCGGCCGAGAGTATCTCGTCGATCGCACGCGCCGCCGAGGGACATGCGTCGGCCGCCGAGCAGGTGAGCGCCGCGACGCAGGAGCAGAGCGCGGCGTGTGAGCAGATGAGCGCGGCATCCGCCGAACTCCTCGAAGGATCCTCGCTGCTCCGCGAGCTGGTGCAGGGACTGCGCGTCGACGAAATCATGGCGTCGAGAGTCTCGGTCGAGCAGCAGCAGGCGGCGTTGCGCTTCACGGCGCGGCGCTCGAAGGCCAGCTAGGAACGGTCGGCGGGGTTATCTTCCGGCGCGACCCCCCGCGCCCATGGATCAATCCACACGCCCCAACGCCGTCCTGCTGCTCAGTGGCGGCCTCGATTCCACAACCCTGCTCGCCCTGGCGACGCGGGATGGCTATGCCGTGAATGCGATGAGCTTTCGCTACGGACAGCGCCATCAGCACGAGTTGACGGCTGCGCGCGCGGTCGCTGCGCGCTACGGTGTGGCACGCCACGTCATCGTCGAGATTGATCTGCGAGTCTTCGGCGGATCGGCGCTGACCGCGGATATCGAGGTGCCGAAGGATCGCGATGCGTCGCAGATGGCCACCGGTGTTCCGGTCACCTACGTCCCCGCCCGCAACACGATCTTTCTTTCGTATGCGCTCGCCTGGGCCGAGGTGCTCGGCGCGCGCGAAATCTTCATCGGCGTGAACGCGCTCGACTACTCCGGTTACCCTGACTGTCGCCCGGAGTACATCGATGCGTTCGAGCGGCTCGCCAATCTGGCGACGCGGGCCGGGGTCGAAGGCGATGCAGTGAAGATCCGCGCGCCATTGATCGATTTGAGCAAGCGGGAGATCATCGACCTCGGTGCGAGCCTCGGCGTCGACTACTCGTTGACGACGAGCTGTTATGATCCGGGCGCGGATGGCGCGGCCTGCGGCCATTGCGACGCGTGCCAGTTGCGGCTCAAGGGATTTTCCGACAGCGGCCGTCGCGATCCAGCGCGGTATGTAAGCGAAGTGTCGAGATGAGCCGCTCGTACACGGTGAAGGAGATCTTCTACACGTTGCAGGGGGAAGGCGCGAACGCCGGGCGTGCGGCGGTGTTCCTCCGCTTCTCCGGATGCAACCTGTGGACGGGCCGCGAGGAAGATCGCGCTGACGCGGCGTGTCCGTTCTGCGACACCGACTTCGTTGGCACTGGTCCCGACGGTGGAAAGTTCGAGACAGCGGATGCCCTTGCGCACGCAGTGGTGTCGCGCTGGCCGTGGACGAACATGCGCGGCGCGCGGCCGCTCGTCGTCTGCACCGGTGGCGAACCACTGCTGCAGCTCGACGCGCCGCTGGTCGCCGCTTTGCACGACGCCGGCTTCGAGGTCGCGATAGAGACTAACGGCACGAAGCAGCCGCCTGCCGGCATCGACTGGATCTGCGTCAGTCCCAAGGCCGGCGCGCTTCCGCTCGAGCTGACACGCGGCAACGAAATCAAATTGGTATTTCCGCAGGTCGACGCGATGCCGGAAAAATTTGCCGCGCTCGACTTTCGCTACTTTTTCCTGCAGCCGATGGACGGTCCGTTGCGTGAAGAGAATACGCAGCGCGCGGTCGAGTATTGCATGGCCAACCCTCGGTGGCGTTTGAGCTTGCAGACACACAAGATGTTGAACATCCGGTGAGGGCGCGCGTAGAATCGCGGCGTCGAGCAGGTTGCCGGCTGAGCACGGCAAGCGTCTTGCTTTTGTCATGGCCATGAGACGCTCACTCACTACCGCATTGGTGATCTGCGGCACGTTTGGCGCCCTCAGTATTGTTGCGGAGCTCGCCGAAGCAGCGCCGCAGCCGCAGCAGATCTTCGCCGTCATCATCGCGCTCGACACGGTGACCGCGGCCGCCGCACCGGTCGCCGACACGTTAGGCAGCAGTCTGACCCACCTCGCGCACGCCAGCAGCGCCATCTCGGCGATGCGCGATCGCAGCCGCGCGAAGCTCGATTCGATCGTGACGATCGCTCGTGCGCAGCTCGGCACGCGCTATCGACTTGGCGGCCAGTCGCCGCGCGCCTTCGACTGCAGCGGCCTCGTTCAGTACGTGATGCGGGCGCTCGATTACTCCCTCCCCCGCACCGCCCGCGAACAGGCGCGAATCGGCACCGCCGTCGCGACTGATACCGCGCAATTGCGTGCCGGCGACCTGCTGCTGTTCGGCAAGAGAGGGAAGGTCACGCACATCGGCATCTACGTCGGCGACGGTCAGTTCGTCCACGCCAGCACCAAGGCAAAGCGCGTCGTCGAGCGGCCACTCCTCCGCAAGCCGGCGCCGGGAATCCTTCCCTGGATCGGCACGCGCCGCCTGTTCGCGATGCCTGACGACTCGACCCTGGCCGCTGCCGCCCCGGCGCTCAAGCGTTAGGCTCGCCGTCGTTCCATTGGTCGAGCGTCAGGCAACTTGACGCGCCGGTCGCCCGAGGCTACGGTCGCGTCACCCGCCCGTCACGGCTGACGTGGGCACCGCTATGCGGAAAGTCGAGCCGCGAGAGCGAGTCGATCAGCGCGAGCGAACGGCGCGAGCGATCGGGTGACACGCGCCCCGGCACGCGCTGCGACGTCGCGTGCAGGCGGACGTCGTGCACCGCGCCGCGGCCATCCAACGCTGCACATGCGACGACGCCGCGACGCATCGGCTCCCGATGCGAGAACGGCCCGTAGGTGACGAGATTCCCCAGCGAGTAGAGCACCAGCGCCCGGCCGCGCCACTCGGCAGCTCGCACCACATGCGGACCGTGGCCGATCACGAGATTCGCGCCGGCGGCAGTCGCTGCGTCGGCGAAGGCGACGGGGTTGCCTCGCGAGGCCTCGAAGTAGTGCTCCGTGCTGTCGAGGGTGCGCTGTGCCGCCACGCCTTCCGCACCGAGGTGCATCGTCACGACGACTCGGCGATTGCCGGCGGCCGCGCGGGTGACGTGCCGCCTGACGGCGTCGAGGTCGCGCAGGTCGTTGCCGCCTCCCGATGTCGAGAACCCGAGGAAGGCGACCGTGTCGCCGAACGGCGTCCGCGCCAGCGTCGCGAGTGTGTCGACACCGGTCACCACGACGCCCGCGTCCTCGAGCGCACGCTGCGTCGCACGAAGTCCTTCGGCGCCCGCATCACGCGCATGATTGTTCGCGAGGTTTGCGATGACTGTTCGGCTCGAGAGCCGGCGTATGGCATTCGCTGCGGTCGGTGGCATCCGCAGTGCGAAGCAGCCAGTGGCGCTCTGCGCGCACTTGTCGATCGCCGGATCACCATCGCCAATCGCACCCTCGACATTCACCAGCACGAACTCGGCGTCGGTAAAAAGCGGACGAAGCGGTGCGACCAGCGAGTCAGGAGACGGGAGTGCGGCAACCGGTCGCTTGAGGCGGCGTGACACGACGCTCGTCCATGTGGTGTCGAGGTTCGTCCCGAGCGTAACGTCACCGCCGGCGCAGAACCGCACTGCAGCGGTATCGCGAACCGCATAGACGCGCGCCTCCGAGTCGGCGACGAACGCGGCGCGGACGCGGGTGATCGAATCGCGGCGCACCGCCTCACGGTCCGGACCTGCGGGCGCGGGTGCAGGTCCAGGAAGCTGGGGGCGACCGCACGATACGGCGACCGCGGCGACGACGAGCATCCGCCACGCACCCCGTCGGCAGGTGCTGGCATCGGGCCACGACTCGAGTTGCCGCCGCATCTCAGTCAGTCACTCAGCCGCATCGGCTCCAGGAGCCTGGACCTGCCTGCTGCCGCAGGCGCTGCCCCTCGACGATTCGTCCCAGCCGGAGCAGGGAGCAGCCGAGGTAGCCGCGGGCCAGTGCATCGTTAGGCGCACGTTGCAGCGCGCGGCGGTAGAAGCGCTCGGCGAGGTCGAAGCGACCGGTGGCGTACATCAGCGATCCCATTTCGCGCATCGCGATCGAATTTCCCGGCGCCAGCTGAATCGCTGCTTCGAGCTCGCGTTTCGCGTCGGCGTACTGCTGCGACTCGCGGGCGATTCGCCCGAGATAGATCCTCGGCAGCGGAAGCCGCGGGTAATCGCTGGCAAGGCGTGAGAATGCAAGGCGTGCGGCATCCGCCTGTCCCGAGTCGTAAAGGCGAACCGCCCGCCGTGTCGCACCGCCCGGCCCGAAGTAGGATCGCGCGGCAACCGCGCCCGCGCCGAGCACGATGACGAGGATTGCGCCAAGGACGCCGCCGACCAGCCATCCGCGACGCCCGCTGCTCCCGCGCGCCATGCGGAGGATTCCGCTGAGCCGCAGGTCGCCGGCTGCAGCCGAGGTGGTGAGCGTTGGAGCCGACTCGGTCGGCACGTGCGGCAGACTGGCACCATGCGCCAATGAGCGGAGCATCTCCTCACCCTGGCGTCGCTCGTCCGCGGTCTGTGGAATGGCATCGATCGCGTCGACCATGTCCCGGGTCGTCGCATAGCGATTCTCCGGCTTCTTCTCGAGCGCGCGGCGCACCACCGTCGCGAGCGCGCGCGGAATCCCGGCGCGCATCGCGTTCATGTCAGGCGCCGGTGTGAAGAAGTGATGCTGCATCACCCCGGGCAGGGATTCGGCGTCGAAGGGCACGGCGCCGGTCAGCATCTGGAAGGTGACCGCGGCCAGCGAGTATTGATCACTCTGCGGGCCTAACGGCCGCCCGGCGCACTGTTCGGGACTCATGTAGTGCGGGGTGCCGACGATCATTCCGCTCGCAGTCAGCGATGCATCCTCCATCGCCCGGGCGATCCCGAAATCGGTCACCAGCACGCGGCCATCGGCGTCGACGAGAATGTTTCCCCCCTTCACGTCGCGGTGAATGATCCCCCGCTCGTGCGCCGCGGCGAGTCCGGCCGCCGCGCCGCGAAGGATCGCAATCACCGCCGGCACCGGGAGCGCCCCCTGCTCGCGGATGATGTCGTCGACGGCGCGTCCGTCCACCAGCTTCATCGCGATGTAGAGCAGCCCGTCGGCGTCGCCGACGCGATAGATCGGGATGACGTTAGGATGATCGAGCGAAGCGGTCATTCGCGCCTCACGCTTGAAGCGCTCGGCGCTCTGCGGCGTGAGGGCGAGCTGCGGCGGCATGACCTTCAGCGCAACCGGCCGCTGCAGCTCCCGCTCGACGGCGCGCAGCACCACCGCCATGCCACCACGGCCAAGTTCGCGCTCGACGTCGTAGTCGGCGGCGAGCCGGGTGCGCGCGATCTCGAGCAGACCGTCGGCACTTCGCTGTTGCTCCGACTGCCCGGCGCGCGCTTCCGCGGACACGTCGGCGCCGCATTGCGCGCAGAATCGAGTGCCGTCGGGGACTACGGTGCCGCAACGAAAGCAGTTCATGACCCGAGGTGCATTGGGAGCGAGCGATTCAGCTCGCGCTGTTGAGCGGCGGCGGCTCGCCCTGATTGACGATCACCTGACGCAGCCTGTTGCGGTAGGATGGATCGAAGTGAAAGACCGTCGCCATCAGGTGGTTGACGATCATCACCCGCATCACGTGACACTGATCACACACCAGTTATCCGCATGTCCCTTCTCGACATGCACCGTTCCCAGCGGCAGGTTTCCTGCACTCCCGTCCGCATGCAAGGCCAGGCGAAGAGACACGATTTAGTAGCAGTAGATACTTAGCGAGACACGACCATGATGTTCACCGATTCGAAGGGCACGGAGTGGCTTGTAACCGAGATCTCCGACCCGTCCATGGGCAGCATCGCCAGCGAGCGGCTGCGCATGCCCGAGTTCAAGACCGGCTGGCTCCTCTTCCAGTCGGAGCACACCAAGAAGCGGCTTGCTCCCTTCCCCGACGACTGGCGCTCGATGCCGTCCGCGGAACTGGAAAAGCTCTGCGCCAAGGCGCGAACTGCGCCGACTTCGAGCAGCCCGTCGCTCACCGGCGAGTTTCGCCGATTCAGCAGCAATAACTAGCCCCGCCATCCCTGGCGCAGGATAGCACTGGCGACGCCGCGGCTTTCAGCGATCCCGAAAAACCGCGGCGTGGTGGCTACCATCGCAGAACGGCACGTCCTTCGTTGCCCCGCATCGACAGAGCGCCATCCGAAATCCCTCGGCGATCACTCGGCCGTCCTCGGCCTCGACTTGCGTCTCGCCACGGATGTACAGCGGGCCATCGCGCGCCGGTCGGATCTCCCCACCGTCGGGCGCCTTGACGTCGCCGTTAGTCGGCTGCATGGATGCAGCGGTTCGGATCAAAGGTGACCGTGATCGCGTCCGTCGTGTATGTCTGGAGGCGCCGAGGTCGCGAGGATGACATCGCTTACTTCGGAAGAATGACTTCCGTGTAAGTGGCGGGGTTCGCCGGATAGTTCCGCGGACCGAGCGACGCCGTGCGGCGCGGCCCGGGCTTCGCATCGCTTACATCCAGCGCCATGCGGATCGCGACGCCGCCGGAAGTCGGGAGGGTGGGAATCCCGGCGCGCGGGATCGCCAGCTCAATCCGCCAGCGTCGCGACGCGATCGAACCCGCCACACGTGTACCGCTCGCGGTCGCGTCGAACGGCGTCGGGACGGCCGCACCGAAGTTGTCGATGAGAAATCCCGGGAATGCGTAGCCCTCTCGCGCGACGAGAATCTCCTGGTAGAACGGGGTCAGTGCGAATGACCGTGCGCTCACCGCCGCGGCTCTCGTCACGGTCGGCGGCGTCGCGACCAGCACGAGATCGCGCTCGCTCATTCGCTCCCCAGCTCCGCTGGCATCGGCGCCGATCACCAGCGTGACATTGTCACCGTTCGTCACCGAGTCGCTCCCGAATGCGATTGCGTTCGTGTCGGCGACGTCGACGGCGATGTACAGCGTATCCCTGGTCGCCGCCAACGCGACGCGCGCATCGAGGCCATCGCGGGTAAACAGCTTTCGCCATCCCGCCGCTTTCCATTCGTTGAACTGGCCGTCGACCACCGGCGCAGCAGCTGTGCGCACGGCTCGCACCCGATCGAGCTCACCGCGGAAGGCCAGGACATCGCCACTCCGACGGTACATTGTGTCGCGCTGAATCGACGCGAGTCGTGCATCGACCGAGTCGGCGAAGGGAGCGACATCGCGCGCCAGCGGGAACCAGGTCGCCGAATCGCTCGCCGCAAGGGCTCGCATCTCCGCGAGTGACGCGCGCATGTCGTGCACCGCGCGCGCAACGCTGGCCAAGTCGAGCGTCCGCGATGGGATGTACAGCGCTTCGACCGGTGTTCTCGTTGCCCAGTCATCCCCGTATGCGGCGAGGAACGGCCGCATGACCTCCGCGTGGGCGCCGTACAGCGCAGTCATCGCGTGAGCAATCGAACTGTCGGGATTGTACGTCGCGGGATTCTTCAGGTAGTCGGCGACCGTGAACAAGGGCAGCATCGACGCGTGCGCTTCGTTCATCGGATTGGCGACGAAGCCGGCGACCGCAGTGGGGAGGTCAGCCGAGCGACCGCGCAACGGACCGAGAAAGAGCCGCCAGCGGGCAAAGTCGTTCACCGGGTAGTTGTCCCAGACCAGCGGTGGGCGCTGCAGCATCGCGCCCCAGTCACGTGCCTGCGCTGCAGTAATTTCCGGCGCGACTACGTCGATGCCGGTCCATGCCAGCGGAATGCCCGGTGCGACGCGCTGCCCAAGCTCGCGAAGGTAGTCCTTGCTGCCGAACGAGTTGGTGTACGTCGTCTGCACGACCGCGAGCGCAAGCCCGCGCGCGCCGAGGTCGCGGGCGAGTGAGTTGATGACGAACGCATGCGCCGCGGCGAGCGACGAGAAGCGCGCGCGATCAGCGTCATGCGTGAGCGCCTCGGGGACGTCATCAACGAAGAACGCGACGTGCTTCACGCCGACCGCGGCGACCGCGTCGAGCTTGGCAAGCAGCGCGCGGTAGTCAGCGGAGTCGGAGTATATCATGCTCAGCCCCGGGCTGATCGCGAACCACACGTTCACCCCGTTCTCCCGGCCGGCGCGCACCAGTTCACCGACGCGTGCAATCTGTTCCGCGGGATACGGCTCACGCCAGCGCTCGCGGTGGAAGGGGTCGTCCTTCGGGGCGTAGAAGTAGACATTCATCCCGACGCGGCCCATGAATCGCAGCATGTCGAGGCGATCCTGATGCGACCATGGCGGCCCGTAGAAACCCTCGATCACCCCGCGACTGGCGAATCCGGCGCCGAGCGGCGATTCGCCGTTAGGCAGCGCCGGCAGCGCTACTGCCACCGGCGGCACGGACACCGGCGCCGGCGCTGGTGGCGGGGGAGTCTTCGCGCATGACGCAAGCGCGATGAGCAGGACGGATCGGGCGCACGCAACGCGCGCGCGTTCACAACGGGTGGATAGTCGCTTGTTCATGACGGAAGGTAGGATCGAACCCGCATTTTAGCGGACCCCAAAGGTGAAGGTCCAGGTCTCGCGCGCGGCGATTGGGCATCGATTCACCGTGGCGGGCTCGAAGCGGTAACCGGCA
The DNA here is from genome assembly GCA_031360575.1 of Gemmatimonadaceae bacterium. Taxonomy (GTDB): domain Bacteria; phylum Gemmatimonadota; class Gemmatimonadetes; order Gemmatimonadales; family Gemmatimonadaceae; genus JABFXC01. Next base: position 68,259 of record JANMBU010000015.1, on the reverse strand, counting down.
ACTGCCTTGACCACGGCCTTCGCGAAGCCTGCCGTCATCCCATTGGCGACGCGGAGCGTTCCCGGGATGATGACGCTGTCCGGCCCGACGACGAACTCGATGTTGACGAAGCCTTCCTGCCCCGCATTCAACTCGTCGCGCGGAAAGACCGGCGCCGGCCGTTTTTTCGGCAAACCGAGTACCGACGTTAGGCGGACGATCGGGATCCGGAGATACCTGATCGGCAGGGCCAACGGAGCTCCCTTCACTGCGACCCTCGGCTCTGTCGCATACGGTGCGCCAAGCCCCGCGGGCGCCTGGTGATGCGTGAAGTCGGACGGCTTTTGTTCGAACTCCGGTAGCGGGATGGTACGGAGCTCCACGAACAGGTACCCGCCCGATCCGTGCGCGGCCTCCTGGTAAACGAAGAAGGCGCCTTCTTCTGCCGCCTTCGTCACCGCGGCAACCAGTGCCACATCGATTGACGGAACGAGTGTCGTCTGTGTGAGGCCAACTCGCTTGAGCTTTCCGTCGCGCGTGACCTCGACGAACGCCTCGCCCATGAAGCCTTGAAAACCCTGCGCCGGCGAATCAGCGGTCGCCGGCGGCGACGGCCAGGACTGCGCGATCACGGGGGGAAGCTCGAGCGGCGTTGGGAGTACGAGTTCGTCGTTCACGATGGACAGCGCAGTCAGCGCCGACGTCGAGTCGACGGGCCTGATGCCGTAGCCCGGATCGAGCGCGAGGGTCAGCGTGCCCTTGATGAACGATCCGGGAATCGGCTCCAGCGGTTGCCGGCAGTCGACGGTATCCGTTACCGCCTGCGCGCCGATGATTGGCGCCGCCAATGTCCACGTTAGGCAACAGAAGGCAACGCTGGCAGCTGCTCGCGGCATGAGCGGGGGGGAGGACCTGGTGGCGGGGGTCGCACGCCGGCCAGCGGCAACTGCCCGGCCGTCGACGACCAATCTGCCGCCCTAACGCTCAGCTGTCCAGCCCCGTGAAACCCGGCGCCGGCTCAAGCGTCGCCCGCTCGCCTAACGTGCGGTCGGCAGCGTAAATACGACGATCTGATCGCCCTTTCCAAAAATCGCTCCGTCGCCACCCGCGGCAATCGCGACGTACTGTCGCCCGTTGACCATGTACGTCATCGGGGTCGCCTTGCCGCCCGCGGGAAGCGGCGCCTGCCACAGCTCGCGCCCGGTCGCAACGTCAAAGGCGCGGATGCGCTGGTCGATGGTGGCCCCAATGAACACGACGCCGCCAGCGGTGACGATCGCGCCACCGAGATTCGGCGAGCCGAGCGTGGCACGGGCACCCGAGTCGGGGGCGGCGCTGGCGATCGCCGTGAGCCCCGAGCGCGCCTGATCGGCGATCGAAGGCTGGAGCGACGGCAGCGGCGACGGAGGACGAGGCGTGCCTAACGGCACGCGCCAGGCGATCGCCCCGCTGCCGAGATCGATCGCAACGAGCGACCCGAAGGGCGGCCGCGTGCAGGGCACGCCGGCCGGGGAGAGAACGATGCGGCGGCGAAGGATGAACGGCGTGCCTCGCATCGCGGCATACTCCCAACCCGCCTCTTCCATCACATGCCCGCCCGTGCGCGCGATCAGCTGCACCTGCGCGGCCACTTCGTTGACCGGAACGATGACCAGCTGCCGCGCCGGATCGTACGCCACGCCGCCCCAGTGCGCACCACCGATGTTCGACGGCACGACGAAGGTGCCCTCCGTGCTCGGCGGCGTGAAGATTCCCTCATTGCGCAACGAGGCGATCAGGGCGCGGCACGCTGCCCGGTCGCTGCTGTCCGTGCCGAACGCATCGTTCGCGGTCAGCGCGTGCGGACTGAGTGCGGGGAGCGTCGAAAAAGGCTGCGTCGGCGACGCCACTTCGCCGGCGACGGTGCTCCGCGGAACGGGGCGCTCCTCCACCGGAAACACCGGCACGCCAGTGTCGCGATCGAGCACGAAGAGCATCCCGGTTTTCGTCGCCTGCATCACGACCGCCCGCTCGCGGCCGCCTTGCCTGACGGTCGCCAGCAGGGGCGGCGATGCATTGTCGTAATCCCAGAGGTCGTGATGTACGGTCTGGAACGACCAGACCACCTTGCCGGTCGCAGCGCGGATCGCGACGATCGAGTTCGCGTAGCGGTTGTCGCCAAGCCGCGCGCCGCCGTAATAGTCGGGACTCGGGCTGCTTGTCGGCACGAACACCATGTCGCGCGCTGAATCCGCGGCGATCACGCTCCATGCGTTGGCGGCACCGGTGTGGTGCGCCGCCGGACCCACCCAGGTGGCGTACGCGGCGTCGGCCGAATCCTGGGGAACCGGATCCCAGGTCCACTGCAACGCGCCGCTCCGCGCGTCATAGGCGCGTACCTCACCACTCGCCGCGTCGGTGCGGTTGTTGTCAGCGACTGCGGAGCCGACGACGAGTGTCCCGTTCACGAGCGCGGGTGGCGAGGTGACTTCGTACTCCTCCCACTCGAACGGTGCGTTCCGGAGCGCGCGTCGCAGGTCCACGCTGCCGCCATCACCGAACGCCGCGCAGGTGCTCCCGGTCGCCGCGTCGAGCGCGATGATCCGGCCGTCGATCGTCGCGATGAATATCCGCCGCGCGCAGTGAGCGTCCGCCGGCGCCGACGGATCGGCCCACCAGGTGACCCCGCGACTGGCGAAGTCGCCGAACTTCGCGACCCGGGCGACCCCGGGATTGAAACGCCACCGCTCGGCACCGGTCGCCGCGTCGAGCGCAAACACCCTCCCTAACGCGGTGCTGAAGTACATCGTGCCGGCGACCACCAGCGGCGTGGCCTCGAACGACGTCCTCCGTCCCGTCTCGAATCCGGGGCCCGCTTCGCCGGTGCTGAACTTCCAGGCGACCGCGAGCGTCGCGACGTTCCGCGCGTCAATCTGCGTGAGTGGAGAGAATCGACTGCCGCCGCGGTCGTGACCGTAGGCCGGCCAGTCTTCAGCGACGGTCGTGCTCGGAGCTTGATGCTGCGTTCGGAGCGAACCACAGGCGGCAGTCAGCAGCGCTGCGGCGACACCGGCCGTCGTCGAGAACTGGCGTGAAGTCATTCGAGCCAAAAGCTCCGTGGCGGAGGGCCGTGACGACCAGCGAACGGGACGCGCTCAAAAAGAAACCCACCCCAAGCGGTGCCGGAGTGGGTTCGAGCCTGTTCCCTTCAGTTGCCCCTCTAGGGCTCGAACCTAGACTCTCCTCATCCAGAGTGAGGCGTGTTGCCAGTTACACCAAGGGGCAGCGTGACTTACGCGGCATTGACGACGGTTGCCGCCCTCACGGACGGACCGGAAACCTACATGGCGCCTCCCGGCCGGGCAACCCCGCGGCGGTCCGAACGACCGCATGACAACGGCGACGCGCGGTCGCCCGTCCCCCTCCCCCGCGACTGCGCACCGATGCATCGTCGTCCTGTGATCGTATCCGTCGTCCACTCGCCGCGCCCCCGCCGCGCGGCCAGCATCCCCGCCGCGGCGCGCGCGCTGTTCCTCCTGATGCTGGCCGCGCTTACTGCCTGCGGCCCGGCTGCGGCTGCGTCGCTCGGCGAGTCGCCTGACGCGGCACGCCTGAATACGCGCGATTTCTTTCGCGCGCTGGCGCTCCGTCTCGGGCCGCTGACGCGCTCGGACCAGCTGAAGCTCATTCGCCCGCGCTACGTGCGAGGGTCGCTCATGCCGTCGCGGGTGTTCGACGACAGCGCGGTCTGGACGCGGCGTGAGGGAGCGATGCGCACCGTCGTGATCGCCGGTGGCCCCGCCACCGACAGCCGCTACCTGCTGGACGTCCGTCCCGATGCCCCGATGCCACAGGGTGTGGGTGAGTCGCGGCACATCATGCAGCTGCGCCGGCTCGAGAAGCACGTGTACGAATGGCGCTCGAGCGATGAGTTGGCCGTCGGCGACGCCACCCCCGCTGCGCTCGATGTGCTGCGCCGCCGGTTGCTGGCGTCCGGTGAAGGCCGTTCGGGGCCCGAGCTTCGCCAGCTCTGGCTGCGCGGACTGCCCCGCGCCACCGCAGCGTTAGGCAGGCTGTTCGCCGCCGACTCGGTGACGACGACGGTGCTCCCCGATCAATCAACGCTCGTCGCGCTGCGGATCTCGATGGACGCCACGCGACTCGCCGCCGACCTTCCCGACTTCGCGCGCTGGATCGACAAGTACGGCGCCACCTCGCGCTACCGGATGGTGCTCGAGGATCATGCGGGTACGCCGTATGGCCTGCTCTCGCTGGCCGATCGCGTGATCCGGATCAGGCTCCGGACGCACGGCGGCGTCATGCAACCACTGGCCGGTCCGGCAATCGACGCCGACTCGCTTCGCCTGCGAGTGGACCTCACCTCGAAGGGCACGGTGTTCACGGTCGGCGTCAGCAATCTGCTCGTCGATGTCGTCCCGGTTCGCACCGCGACTGAACGAGGATGGGCGATCCACTACCGGCACGAGCCGGAGTGGCACCTTCCGTTTGCGGCGGATCACCTGATGCGCGGCGCGCTGAGCCGGCCGTTCGCCGGCGATGGGATCTCGACGCGCCTCGTGGCGCGGAGCGAACCCGCTGGTTCGACACTGATTGCGCGGGATTTCCGGATGGAGGTGCAGGAAAGCGCGCTGGTTCGCTGGCTGTCCGCGTTCGGCAGCTCGGCGATGAGCGAGGTGACGGTGCGCGTCGAACAGCAGAAGGACCGGTTCTTCGCCGACGCGCTGGCCGCGTTCGGTGCCGACCTCGCCGCCCAGATCGGAGGCACCGATGCCGGATCAGGAACCGCGCGTTAGGCAACCGCGGCCGCTGGTCGCGTCCGATGCGCTGCCGACCACCGAGACCACCGCGGCGCTGCGCGACGCGCTGCGCGGCAGCGGCCAGTTCGTCGACAGCCGGCGTGTCCTCGAGGCACTCGACTGGCGGCTGGCCGGCGAGAAGCCACCGGGTGCCGAGCACTCGGTCCGGCGCATCGCGGCCCACCTCGTCTTCTGGCAGGATCTCTACCTCGAGCGGCTGGCCGGTGCCGAGCGACCATCGCCGCCGCACGATGCCGCTGGCTGGCCGGGCGGCGATGCGGCTCGCGACGAGCGGGAGTGGAAGGCGCTGGTCGCCCGCTTCGCCGACGGGTTGGCGCGAGCCGAGGCGGCGATCGGCAGCGCACCGTTAGGCCAGACGCTTGCGCGGTGGGGTGGGCGGACGCGATTCGCCGGTCTCAACGGCCTGGCGATCCACAACGCGTATCACCTCGGCCAGGTCGTCCAGCTGCGGCGGATGCTCGGGGCATGGCCGCCGCCTGGCGGGGGCGACAGCTGGTAGGCGCAGTGGGGGGGGGCGCGCTTAACGCAGAAGCAGCGTCGACCCATGGGTCGGCGCTGCTCTTTCATCCGGGAAAGAATTCGCCGGAGACGTGCCACGCGCGCTGTCATTGGAACCCTAATGTCCTACCGAACAGCGGCGGGCAACCTTAAACAAAAGCCAAAACCGTGCCAGCCAAATCCCGAGTGGAGCTGAGGGGGATCGAACCCCTGACCTCTGCCTTGCGAAGGCAGCGCTCTCCCAGCTGAGCTACAGCCCCATGATCCGCACCGTTGGGCGTAGCCGATTGGCAACTCAGGCGCGGGAAGCACAGCGGCCCCGCGTGGGCGGGGCCGCCATCGCAACAAAGTAGCGGCGCCGTCCGTCCGCGTCAAGGACGACAGAATGTGCGCCAGGTAACAAGCCTTCGTCACGCTTCGTTGGGCGGTCCCCCGGCCTCAGCCACGCGCGCAGGGAAAACCGCGGCAAGCCGCGCACTATGGAACGCTCTGCTCATACTGTACGTTACAGAGCGTATGCACCCACTCGGATCTCCGTACGTCCGCGACCAGCTCGCACAGCGCTGCATGCGCCTGAACGAAATGCGCCTCGTACCCGAGGGCGAGTTCGTCCTGTATCTGATGCAGACGACCCAGCGGATCCGCGAGAACTGGGGCCTGCGCTACGCGACCATCGAAGCCGACCGGTTGAACCGGCCGCTGCTCATCGTCCACGAGCTCGACTGCGACTACGTGCACGCGTCCGACCGGATGCACACCTTCGCACTGCAGGGCACCCGGGACGTCGCGCGTGACGCCGACGCTGCCGGCTACGCGTTCCGCTTCCTGCTTCGCCGCAAGCGCGGCGAACTCTCGCGGACGATCGACCGGATCGCCGCTCGCGCCTGCCTCATCGTCACCGATGCATATCCGACCGGCGGCTCCGCGCAGCGGACCGCGCGACTCGCCGCCGCGCTGCCCTGTCGCGTGGTCGCGGTCGATTCGGTCGGCGTCGTACCGGCGGCGATGCTTCCCCGCGAAGAGTACGCGGCACGCACCATCCGTCCAAAGCTCGCGAAACTCCGCGACATTTCACTCGAGCCGGTACTCGAGCGCGGACCGCGCCGCGAATTTCCCGCGGCGCTGCTCGCGTCGCTGGCGATCGACTCGGTGGACATCGCGCACGCCGACATCGCCGCCGAAGTCGCTCGCTGTGAAGTGGATCGCGAAATCCCGCCGGCGTCGATCGAAGGGGGAAGTGGAGCGGCGCGCGAGCGTCTCGCACGATTCGTCGAGACAGGCCTCGAACAGTACAGCGCGCGCCGCGTCGACCCGACGGACCCCGACGGCTCCAGCCGCCTCTCCCCGTACCTGCGCTACGGACACATCAGCGCCGCCGAGGTGGCGCGGACCGCGCTGCAGCACGGCCCGAAGGCAGAGTCCGAAGCGTTCCTCGACGAGATGATCACCTGGCGCGAGCTGTCGCTCAACTTCTGCCTCCACAACGCGGCACACACGACGCTCGATGCGCTGCCGGCGTGGGTGCACCGCTCGATGTCGGAACACGAAGGAGATGCGCGCGACGTGATCTACTCGCGCGAGCAGCTGGCGAACGGCGCGACCGGTGAGCCGCTCTGGAACGCCGGTCAGCGCGAGCTGCTGATCACAGGCCAGATGCACAACGCCGTGCGGATGCTCTGGGGCAAGTCGGTGCTTCTCTGGACCGAGCGCTACGCGGATGCGCTCTCCACCCTGATCTGGCTGAACGACCGTTATGCACTCGACGGACGTGACCCGAACAGCTACTCGAACATTCTCTGGTGCTTCGGGAAGTTCGATCGTCCGTTCGCGACTCGCCCTGTGTGGGGGACGATACGGCCGATGTCGCTGAGCCGCGCCCGGGGGAAGTTTGACGTCAACTCTTACGTTGCGCGCTGGACACCATCGCAGACCGAGATCTTCGCGGCGCCGTCGGTACGCGCGGTCAGGCGTGCGACGAGCCGCCCGCGCCCCGCGCTCCTCGGCGAGCAGATGATGAGTGACTGACCGCCGCGGCGGACATTATCTTGTCCGCCATGGCTGGCCTGGTCTCCATCGAGCGCGTGCGCGACGCCGCAAACCGGCTGCGCGGTGTAGTCAGGCGAACGCCACTTCGTTACTCCCCGGCATTGTCGCGCCTTGCCGGCGTCGAATGCTGGCTCAAGCTCGAATGCGAGCAGCACACTGGCTCGTTCAAGCTGCGTGGCGCCTTCAACGCACTCGCACTGATTCCCGAGGCGCGCCGGTCGCGCGGGGTAGTCGCATCCTCGGCCGGCAATCATGGCCTCGGCATAGCGCGCGCGGCACGCGAGTTCGGAATTCCCGCCATGGTGTTCGTCCCGTCGACGGCGCCTGGCGTGAAGCGTGAGGGGATCGTCGCACTAGGCGCGATCGTCGACGCGTCGCAACCCGACTACGACGCCGCGATGGCGGCGGCGATCGCACATGCGGCGCGCTCGGGCGCGCTGTTCGTGAATCCCTGCGCTGGTGAAGATCTCATCGCCGGGCAGGGGACGGTCGCGCAAGAGATCCACGAAGACCTGCCGCGGCTCGCGTCGGTGGTTTTGCCGGTGGGCGGCGGCGGACTGCTTGGCGGGACCGGCAGCTATCTGCGCGCGGTGGCGCCAGCCGTGCGGATCCTCGGCGCCCAGAGCGAGCACACGGATTCGATGGCACAGTCGCTGGCGGCTGGTCGCGTCGTCGACGTCGGTCATGCGCCGACGCTGGCCGACGGACTCTCGGGACCGATCGATGCGGACGGACTGGCGATCGGGCGGGCGGCGCTGGATGGCATCGCCGTCGTGAGCGAGCGGGAGATCGCAGTGGCCATCGCCTGGCTCGCGACCGAAGAAGGGTTGACGGTCGAGGGATCGGGGGCGGTCGGGGTGGCCGCGCTCCGCGGGCGAGCGTTAGGCGATGTTCAGGGGCCGGTGGCGGTGGTGGTCAGCGGCGGCAACATCGACCCGGCGCGCCATGCAGAGATCGTCCGCGGGGCGGCATCGGCGAGCGGCGTGGCGAGGGACGGCGGCCGTAAGGAGTAAGCGATAAGCAGTCAGCGAACCACGTTCCGAGGTTGCGCCCCCGATAACGCCGTTCGCTGACTGCTTTTTGCCTACCGCTTACCGCCGCCTGCTGCCTAACGGGCGCCGGCGTCGCGGGAAATATCAGTGTTGTTGCTGCCGCTGATCGGGCGATCGCGCGTCTGCGAGCTCCGCCCCTGGTCGGCCGGGAATTCGTCGGCGCGAAGCTGTTGAGTGCGATCCTGTTCGCCGAGGCGTGGCGACGGTGCGCGGCTCGAGTCGGCGCGGCCACTCGTCGAGCGATAGGTATCTGCGGTGCCGCCGCTGACCGTTTCGCTCGCTGACCCGCGCAGCACCTCGCCGCGCATCGATTCGCCGCCGGACCGAGCTACGTTACCGCGGGGAGCGCCGTTGCGCGCGCTCGTCCCTCGGGCCTCTCCGCCTTTGCGGCCGATCGCGGCCATGTGCTCGCGGTTTCGGCTCACGGCTTCGCCACCCTTGCGTCCGGCGGCGCGCGCCTCATTCGAGTCGAACTCGTGCGCTGTCCCCTTCGCATGTGCGGCGCGGCCACCCTTGCTGGCGATCTCGCGCTGACGCGACTCGTCCATCGAGGCGAAACCTCGCCGGCTTTTCCCTTCGCTCCGTTCTGCCATTACTCCTCCGACTGTTGGGGTCCGTCCAACCCCTGCTGCTGCTGTCCGTGCCGACTTGGCGTCGCCATCGGACCACTCTCCGCGGCCGGCCACCGTGTCGGCCCCGCGCCAGTGCGTTTTGCAAGGGCCGGACCGGGCGCGCGAGACGGGCTCGACTGGCGTGCCCGATGAATCCGCTGGGGTATATTCAGCGCCATGTCACTCTCGCTTCGCCTCCTGGGAACATCTGCGTCGCGACCGACCGTCGAGCGGAATGTGTCGTCGGTCGCCATCGTGCGCGAGGGCGAGACGCTGCTTTTCGACTGCGGCGAGGGCACCCAGCGGCAGATGATGCGGTATGGCGTCGCGTTTTCGCTCGAGGACATCTTCTTTACCCACTTCCACGCCGATCACCTGATCGGCCTGATCGGCCTCACCCGAACGATGGCGTTGCAGGGACGAACGGAGCCACTGCGGCTCTGGGGTCCGAAGGGGGCGGGCCGGGTGCTTCGCGCGGCCGAGCGTTTCGGCTCGGACCGGTTGACGTTCGAGCTCCCGATCACCGAGGTCGAACCCGGTATCCCGATCGTGCGAGCCGGTTATGCGATCGTGCCGTACGCGGCCGATCATGGGGGCGCGAGCGCGTTAGGCTACGCGTTGATCGAGGAGGAGCGCCGCGGCCGGTTCAATCCCGACCTCGCGCGCAGCCTCGGCATTCCCGAGGGACCGCTCTGGGGGCGGATCCATCGCGGCGAATCGGTCACGCTCGACGACGGGCGAGTGATCGAAGCCGTGGTACTCGTTGGTGAGCGGCGGCGCGGTCGACGCGTCGTCATAACGGGTGACACCCGTCCGTCGGAGCGGACGGTCGATATCGCGCGCGGCGCCGACCTCCTCGTTCACGAGGCGACGTTCGGTGACGAGGATGCGGTTCGCGCCGTAGAGACGGGACACTCGACGGCGCGGGAAGCCGCCGGCGTCGCAGCGAGCGCCGGGGTTCGCCGGCTCGTACTCACCCACTTTTCGGCGCGCTACTCGCGGGATCCGGGCGATCTCGATCGCGAGGCGAAGGAAGTATTCTCCAACGTGACGATCGGCCGCGACGGGATGGAGATCGACGTGCCGCACGAGGCCGAAGCGGGCGACGAGTGACGCCTCTGCCTAACGCTCGACCCCTGTTCCCCGCTTTCGTGCCAACCCGTCAGTAGCTGGCCGCACCCGGTGCGGCCGCGAGCGGATCGCGGCGCGAGACCGGCATCGAGCGACGGAACAGCGCCTCGACTTCCTCCCCGGTCAGCGCGGCGGCGACTTTCTTCGGGTCGAGCCGGCCGGTGACGCTCTTTGCCTCGGGCCCGCGGCTCAGGTACCAGTTGTAGCGATCCTTGCGCGTGGTTTCGCCATCGGGATGCTGGAAGAGAACGATGGCGTTGCTCGCGCCGACGTTGCTGACCTTCACTCTCCAGACGGTGCCGTCGGTGGAGCGGTACGTGGCCATGATTGCTCTGTGCCGTGGAACGGGTGGGTGCGAAGAACGTTACGCGGTGGCCAGCGCTTCGATCGGCTGGCGCCCGGCAAAACCGCCATCTGTCTCGTGCCAGTACTGAACCGACGGCTCGCCGAGGCGCCAGCAGAGATAGACCGTGCGATCGCCGATTCGCGAGGGGAAATCGACGAGTCCGACGTCGTAGCCCTTGAACTCGACGCCGATCGTTTCCAGCTCGCGAACGAATCCGGTGATCTCGAGGGCGAGCCGCTGTGCCTCACGCTCGCGGGCGACGGCCGCTGGACTCGGCTGATCGCCCTGCTGCCCGACGGACGCCAACTCGAAGGCGCGGATGGCGTCCTGCCAGCGTTCGTAGGTCTGCACAATGTCGGCGACGATGCGGCTGACCAGCGGCAGCGTGCGATTCGCCTGATCGACGGTGAAGGGCATGATGGAAGTTACTCCTCGCTGGTCAGCGTGGGCACTGTGGCCATTTTCATTTGCCCTCTTCGTTCCGCTCTTCGAGCCGACGGCGTCGCCGCTCCTTGGCGGCCGAGAAGCGGCGAACCTCGTCGGGCGTCTCGGGGACGACCGCAGGGATCGACATTGGACGTCCATTGCGGTCAACCGCAACGAAGGTCAGGTAACAGGAGTTGGTATGACGCCGCCGGCCGGTGATCATGTCCTCGGCTTCGACGCGAACTCCGATCTCCATGGATGTGCGACCGGTGAAGTTCACGCTCGCCTTCATGATGATCAGGTCACCGACGTGAATCGGCTCGCGGAAGTCGACACGGTCGATCGAGACCGTCACGCAGGCATTGCGGGCGTGGCGGAAGGCCGCAACCGCGGCGGTCGTGTCCATCATCGAGAGAATCACCCCGCCGAAGACGTGGCCGAGCACGTTGGCGTGCTGCGGCATCATCAGTTCGGAGGTCTCATGCTGGCTCTCTCGAACCGCGCGGCTCGCGGGGTGTTGGGCCGGAGATGGGGAGGTCATGTCGGAATGTGACGCGGGCGGGTGATTCGTGGCCGGTGCAGCCGGCGGCTGACGGGGAGTGTTGCCGGCGCGTGCAGGCGTTGGCGATGCGCAGCTCGCGCGGAAACCAGATGCGACCCTCCCCTGTCCGCATCGGCACCGCGGCGGGCGAGTCGAGCTGCGTCATCGTAGAGCACCGCATCGTCAAAGGCGCGAGCGAGCGCGTCGCGGTGCAGCGAATCGAGCGCGGGCGCGTCGAGCCAGAGCACGCGTCGCACCGGGACAGGGATGCGCCCGAGCAACCACTCATGGCCCCTGGCATCCGACAGCGACAGCAGCGCGAACTCGCCGCTCGGTCGATAACGCGCGCGCACGGTGTAGCCCTTTCCCGTCCAACGATCTTCCATTGAATCGCGCGAGGACGGCAGCGTCGGCATGACCGCCGACCACCAGGAGGGAGCGCTCGCGGCGATCGGCGCGAGTGGAAGCGCAGTCCCGGTGGTGTGAATCCCAATTCCGGGAACGACGAAGGTCACAGCGGGCTCACCGTCGATGTCACTCAGCGAAAAGCTGCTCGGATCGAAGACGAGATCGGTGGCTGCGTCGCGCGCCTCGTCGGCGCGGGGATCGCGGGTTTCCCGGATCGAGTCGCGCGCCGCGGCAAAGAGCGCGGCGCCGCGACCGACGATCGCCTGGCCGGCGGAGTCTCCGAAGGCTGCACGTACCGTCGCGTCGCGGCGCGACCGCAGGTCGACCACCCGGCGGACAGTGCGGTGCATGTGCCTCACGCCGCCGACGTCAAGATCAGTGTGATGCTCGAGCGACAGATAGGCATCATGGACATCGAGCAGTTCGACTTCGGCAGTGGCGTTGGATGCCGGCCGCTCGCTCGCGTCCTGATCGGGGAGGAGCGGCGAATCCTCTGGATGGTTCACCGCCCAACGGTGCTGCGCGTCCGGCACGATGGTGTCACGGTAGACGAGGGCCGAGTCGCCGGTGACCAGGTCCCGCCGATAGACGCGTTGCCCGACGAAGAGTGCATCGAAGAATGAACGGTCCTCATCGGCGGTGTAGATCTCGTAAAAGTCGCCATCAACGCGGGCCAGCATCATCGACGAGCCGCGCCGGCGAATCCCGTCCGGAGAGGCGAGCACCCAGTACGTGCTGTCGCCCGCGGCCACGAGGAATTCGGCGCGAGGGGGCGGCGGGCCGGCGGGTCGATCGCGATCGCCACAGGCAGTCGCGGCCAAGGCGGCGATCGCGGTAGAGCAGGCAAGCGAAGGGAGGCGTTTCATCGAGGCTCAATATATACCGCCGAGGCGATCCCACACCGGCGAGCGAGGTCGATAACTTTCTGCTTCACGTTTTGTCTACCTGAGCAATTTCGATTCATGCGCTGCATCCGTCCGGTCATTTTCCTGTTCGCGACGATCGTCGCGAGCTGCACCACACAAGAACGCGGGCACGCCGATTCGGCGAAGGTCCTCGTCGGCGACAGCGCCCGCGGGGCGCTCGCACCGTCGCGGCGGGCCGCGGGGGCGAGAACGGCGAGCGTAGCGTTCACCGCTGGCGATCACTTGAAGGACGCGCCGGCGACGGTCCGCGCGATCTACGTGAATCGCTGGGCGTCGCAGAGTCCGAAGCGGATTCGCGAGCTGCTGACGATCGCCGACGAAACGGAGATCAACGGCATGGTGCTCGACCTGAAGGACGAGTTCGGGCTGAACTTTGCATCCAGGGACACGACCGTCTCCCGGAACGCGGGGCACTCCGGTACGATTGCGCACCTGAAGGAGTTGATCGACACGCTCCACGCGCATGGCGTCGTGGTGATCGCGCGGCAGGTGACGTTCAAGGATTCGGTTGCGGCGCGAGCGAATCCACAGCACACCATTCGCAAGCCGGATAATTCGGCGTGGCATGACAAGCAGGGACTGACGTGGGTCGACCCGTACGATCCGATGATCCGCGAGTACAACATCCGAGTCGCCGAGGAGCTGGCGCGGATGGGATTCGACGAGATCCAGTTCGACTACGTCCGCTTCCCGGAGCCGTATCCGAGCCTGCCGAAGCAGACGTTTCCCGACGCGAATGGTGTATCGCGCCAGCAGGCGCTCGCCGACTTCCTCGGCGCCGCCTGCAAGCGGATCAACGCGTTAGGCGCCCGCTGCACGGCGGACATCTTTGGTCTGGTGACGACGGTGCGCGGCCCGCTCGAGATCGGGCAGGAGTGGGAGAAGGTCTCGCCACCGGTCGACGTGCTGCTGCCAATGACCTATCCGTCACACTACCCGCGCGGCTCGTTCGGGGCGGCGCGGCCCAACGCCGAACCGGAAAAGATCCAGCGGATGGCGGTCGCGCGGGCGCATGATCGCGACATCGCGCTGAAGGTCACCAAGCCGGAGCACGTCCGACCATGGATCCAGGCCTTCACGTTAGGCGCCCCTGCCTACGGTCCAGCCGAGCTCGAAGCGCAGAAGCGCGGTATCTACGCCGCGGGCTACGACGGCTGGGTGCTCTGGAATCCCGGTTCCAAGTACGAACTGTTCATTCCCGGGCTGGAGAAGACGCTCGAGCGCCGCGCGAAACCCTACCCGCCGGCGGCGGGCGCGACGCCAGCGGTTCCGGCCGGCGATTCGGTGACGGCGACGCCGGTCGCCGATTCCGCGGTGAAGGCGCTGAAGACGGCGGCTCCGCACGCCGATAGCGGGACGGCGAAGCCGCGGTGAGCGAGTTGGTGACGGTGCGCCGGATCCGCTGAGTGCGGGATCGGGCGGCCGCCTGAACTGCAGTGAACCACAGAGAACTGCCGCGGCGCACGGGGGATCTTGGTGGCGCGGCCGAATGACTTTTGGGCACGTCGGGCGGGATCATCCCGCCTAACGCCCAACAACAACAGCCAGTAGCTCGCCCGGGACCGCGAGCAGTCGCACGGGCGGCAGTTCTCTGTAGTTCAATTCGAACGCCCCTCGTTGAGCCAGGAAGCTCCGCGGGCGAGTGATGCTCGCCTAACGCGCGATGGTGGCGATGCCTTCGAGCAGGCGATCGATTTCGTCGGGGGTCGTGTAGATCGCGCAGCCGGCCCGGACGAGGCCTTCGTCGGCGAGGCCGAGTTTCTCGACGATCGTCGAGGCGTAGAAGTCGCCATGCGACGCGAACACGCCGCGGTCGGCGAGCGCGCGGGCGACGTGGTCGGAATCGACGCCCTTCACCGTGAAGGCGGCGGTCGGGGTGCGCTGCGCGTCGGCCGCGGGACCGAATCGGGTGACGCCGGCGATGGTGCCCAGTCCATCCCAGAGCCGCCCGAACAGCTCGCGCTTGCGGCCGTGGAATTCGGCGAAGGCGCGCTCGAGGCGGGCGCGCCGCGTCGCACCGGCACCGAGGCTGGCGAGGAAGTCGACGGCGGCGCCCGACCCAGCCATCGATTCATGCGACTGGGTGCCCGTTTCCATCCGCTCCGGCGACGAGTCGGGCGCTGGGCGCAGCCTCGGCGCGTCGAGCTGTTCGAGCAGTTCCTTGCGCCCGAAGAGAATCCCGGCATGCGGCCCATAGAACTTGTAGGCGGAGCAGGCGAGGAAGTCGCAGCCGATCGCCTGGACGTCGACGAGGTTGTGCGGGGCGTAATGCACGGCGTCGACGAAGCTGAGGGCGCCGGCCGCGCGGGCGAGCCGGCAGACGCCGGCGACGTCGGTGATCGTGCCTAACGCGTTGGAGGCGGCACCGACGGCGACCAGCCGCGTCCGCGGGCCAACCAGGCTGGCGAGATGCTCGAGGTCGACCGTCCCCGACCGCCCATCGGCGCGGGCCATGCGTACCGTCACGCCGCGGTCGCGCTCGAGGGCCAGCCAGGGATCGACGTTGGCGCGGTGATCGAGCTCGGTCACTATGATCTCGTCGCCCTTGCCCCACTGCCTGCCTAACGCTCGGCCGAGGTGGAAGGTGAGCGTCGTCATGTTCTGCCCGAAGGCGATCTCGGACGGCGACGCGTTGAGAAAATCGGCCAGCGCCTCACGGGCGGTGGCGACGATCGCGTCGGTCTCGATGCTGGTCGGGTACGACCAGTGGGTGTTGGCGTTGTGGTGAAGCAGGTAATCCGACATTGCCTGCACGACCTCGCGCGGCACCTGCGTGCCGCCCGGCCCGTCGAAGTAGGCGACCGGGTGCCCGAGATGCGTGCGGTCGAGCGCCGGAAAGTGCGAGCGAACTTCGGCGATGCCGGCGGCGCCGGGGTGCTGGCTGGGATGCGAGCCGGAGACGAGCGCCGAAGTCATCGGATTTCCGTTCCCGCCCACTGCTCGACGATCTTCACCGCTTCAACGTGGTCCGCCTCCTCGCCGAGCGCGATGCGGGCGGCACGGAACAGCTCGGAGGTGAGCTGCAGAAGCGGCGAGACGACTTTCTGCTCGCGCGCGAAATCGGCGGCGATGCGAACGTCCTTGTCGAGGAGCGAGAGCTTGAAGGTGCGCGGGAACGCGCGCGTGAGGACGCGTTCCGGAAAAAGATTCTCCGAGGTGTTCGAGCGGCCGCTCGACGCGTTGATGACATCGAGTGCGATCTTCGGGCTCACGCCCGACTTCGCGAGCGCGGCGAAGCCTTCGGCGGCAGCCCAGATATGCACGGCGAGCATCGCGTTGTTCACCGCCTTGATCGCGTCGCCAGCGCCGATGTCACCGCAGTGGACGATCTTCTTCCCGAACGCCTCGAGGACGGGACGGGCGCGCTCGACGTTCGCTGCGCTGCCGCCGCACATCACGGTGAGGATTGCCTGCTCGGCGCCGCTGACCCCACCACTGACCGGCGCGTCGATGAAGCCGACTCCAGCTTCGGCGAGCCGCGCCGCGATCTGCCGCGAGGTTTCGGGGTCGCCCGATGTGCAATCGACGACGAGCGCACCGCGCTGGACGCCGGCGAGCAATCCGGTCGCACCGCCGAGGATCGCGTTGACGTCCTGCGACGTCGAGAGGCAGGTGATGACGATGTCGCGGCCGGCAACCGCTTCCGCAGGGGTCGCGGCCTGCGTCGCGCCGTGGTGCGTCGAGGCGAAGGCGACGGCGCGCGATGCGGTGCGGTTCCAGACGGCGAGGTCGTAGCGGCGAGCGAGATGTCGGGCCATCGGGGTACCGATGGCACCGAGTCCAAGGAATGCAACGCGAGTCATGTGAGATTTCGGGGCGAGGGTACGCCGTAACTTCGCCACCACTCACTGCGCGGCGGAAGGGCGGGTGCCTGGATTATCTTGCGACGTGCCCCGCTTCACGACCACTGCCACCATTGCCGGGATGCGCTCGGTGCATTGTGCCCGCGCCGTCTACACCGCCCTGGCGTCGGTCCCGGGAGTAGAGACCGCCGACGTCGTGGTTGGCCGCGCGATCGTCGACCACGACGGGCGGGCGACCACCGCCGCGCTGCGCGCGGCGATCGCGATTGCCGGCTACGAGCTGCTGGATGCGACAGAGGAGCGGCAGCGATCGCTGCCGCTCCTCTGATATGTCCGTGCGGCGCGCGAGTGCACCGTCTAACGTTTCACCGGCTGGCGCGATTGAAGCGCACCAGCGCGCCTAGAGGCTGAGCCAGTACGACGCCTTGATGAGGAAGGTGTTGTCGGGATGCGAGCGGAAGAGGTCGCGATAGTCGCGCCCGGCGGCAAATGTCCCGGCATTGCGGTCGAACTGCTCCCGGCCCTGCTGCCAGACGAGGAAGATGGCCGAGCCGGGCCGGTACTCCCAGCGAACGACAGCGTTGGTGTTCAGCGCCTTGTAGTTGAAGTCACCCGCGCTCGCGCCGTAACCGGCGTAGGCGGTCGGACTGGCGAAATCGAAGGGCGTGTAGTCCCGGTAGCGGTCGCCGTACGCCGCGGCGCGCGGGTCGGCGAGCTCGCGCAGCCGCGTGTAGTGGCCGACGGTGACGTAGGGGGCGAGGTACATCTGGAAGGTGAGCGCCGGGGTCGCCGTATAGTCAAAGCGCGTCGTCATCGACAGCGTGCGCTGGTCGAGGCGGGCAAAGCCATAGTGCGTCCCGGACGACGAGTCGGCATTCATCGTCCGGAAGCGGCCGAACCACTGGTTGTCGATCACGTCGTGCTGGAAGCTCGGGCCAGCCGAAAGCGTTAGGCGGTCGGAGGCGCGGAAGTCGAGTTGCGGGTCGAAACCGATTCCGTGCGAGCGATTGCCATCAGCCTGGAAGGCGCGGGCAAAGACAAAGGGCGTGAAGCGCTTGCGCGAATCCCCCTCGACGCCGGCCCAGGCACTGGTGTTCTTCGAGTTACGGACCGCCGGGCCCCCGCGCGCCGCCCGGTCGTCGTACGTCGCCACCCAGTTGTTGCCGTTGACGCCAGCGTGGATCCACCAGAGCGACGGGAGCTGCACGTGTCCGTTGACGTTGCCGCCGAGATCCGTCGGCAATCCCTCCGTCGTCCAGCCGGCCCACTGGTTGACGTTGAGCCGTGCCTGACGATACCATGACCGCGGCTTGTTGAACTGCAGGCCCATCCACCCTGACTGGAATTTCTGGTCGGCGCGCGAGAGGTAGCCGACATCGTTGAGTTCGAAGCCCGGCGATAGCTCGCGATAACCGACGTTGAAGCGAACAATGCCGCCGCCGATCTTGCTGAACGATACGTTCTCGGCGCTGCCGGCGAGTTGACGCGCCGTCGAATCGTAAGGCAGATTGGCGTCCGGCCTCTCATATCCGTGGCGCGAATTGAGCTGCAATGAGTTGATCGCGTTGCTGCTGCCGCGAACCGTGCTGGCTGCGACGAAGCCCGAGAGTTCGTAGTTGTCCTTCGCGAAGCGATGCCGCGCATCGAGTCCGGCGACGTACGCCGACCGGGCGAGCGAGATCGCGCTGAAGTCGTCGAGCGATCGATTGGTCGCGGTCAGCATGACGCCGATGCTCGACTTGCCCTTTCGAAAATCCTGCGCGAGACGACCAACGAGGTAGTTGGTGCGCGGCTCCGCGGTCAGCGTGCCGATTTGAGGACCGTATGCCTTGCGCTGGTCGGTGACAGCGTCGAAGATGCCGACCTGCAACCCGGACTCGGTACGTCCGGTGAGCTTTGCGGCGCCGATGATTGGCGTTGACTGGCTCACGCTGGCCGCCGGATCATAGTTGCTCTGGATGTTGTCGTTGAGCTGCGGACGCCGGCCGATGCGGCGTGAATAGAACAAGCCACTGCAATTGCCGTCGTTGCAGTTCACATCGAAGCGGAACAGCCCCGCACCCTCGAGGAAGAAGGGCCGCCGCTCGGAATAGAAGGTTTCGAACGCGGTCAGGTTGAGATTCGATGGATCCGCCTCGACCTGGCCGAAGTCGGGATTGATCGTCGCGTCGAGCGTGAAGTTCGACGTGAGCCCGTACTTGATGTCGGCACCGACGGTGCTGCGGCTGGCCCGGTCGTAACCCGCGGTGGCGCCGTTTCCGTCGAGCTGATGCTGCGGCACCGACTTGGCCACGGTGTAAGGCGTGATCTCGAGGCGGCGCGGGCTGGTGAGACCGGCGAAGCCGGAGACCTCGGCGAACTGCGAGACGAGTCCACTCTTCGCCTTGTGGATCGCCGGCCACGAGATCCGCTCGCCACTGCGGCCGATGTTGCGGATGAACGCCATGCCGAACGTCGGCGAACCGTTAGGCGGAAAACGCAGCTGGCTGAGCGGGATGCGAAATTCGGCGGTCCACCCATCGCTGCCGATCGCGGTCGCGACATCCCAGACCGCATCCCACGAGTTGTCCTCGTCACCATCGCTGACGATCGACACGTCCCGCTTGACGCCGGCGGCGTTGACATGGAATTCGAAGCCGGTGCGCTTGTCGTTGTACGAGTCGATCAGCACCATCAGCCAGTCGGACGGACTGCGCTGGTCGCGCCGGGTGAGCTGGGCAACGATCGAATCGGGATGCGGGTCCTTCGCGTGGAGGAGGACGTATAGGTTCCGATCGTCGAACGCGACCTTGGCGGTCGTTTCATAGGTCGGATTTCCGTCATCGTTAGGCTCGAACTGCCGGAATGCGCTGATTTCCGGAGCGGATGCCCAGACTGCATCGTCACCGCGTCCATCGACTACCGGGGTCGAAGCTGCTCGCACCGCGGTCGCTGCCATCGGCGTGACGACGCTCCGAACCTGCGCAGCCACAGCCGCCTGGTCGCCGGGTGCGTGCCCGATTTGGGTGGCAACGGTCGCCTGCGCGTGTGCGGCGTACGGCAGGAGGAGCGCGCTGAGAAGGATGATGTTGCGCATGAGGGGAGTGGCTGGCGGTGCGTATTTCCACAGAAAGGTCGAACCCGACGCGGAACCGATCGTCGGGTGATGTGACATCGTGACCTACGAAAGGGTTTGTTCGTGAGTTTCGCGCGCCGGCACATTTCAACACGCTGCCTGACGATTCACCGGAACGCGACACGCGGCGCCAGACGACGTTTCGTCCGGCGCCGCGTGCATTCATTGACAAGAACTCAGGTCGCGAACCGGCCGAGCGCGCTCTGGTAGCTCTGCACGACACCAGGCAGCAGCGACGAAATCGGCGTGTACTTGACGCCGATCTCTCCGCGCGCCCACGCGCCATCGACCTTGAGCCCGTCAACGAGGAAGCGCGCTTCGTCCGGCGCGAGGAGCGGACGGTTCCCGAGCGGACTGGCGATCGCACCGGCGAGCTTCGACATCATCGCGAGTGCGCGACCGGTCCACGCGCGGGCGGGACGACGACCGGTCAGCTCGCCGACCTTGTCGAGCATCTGTCGCATGGTCATGCGCTCGCTGCTGAGGATGTAGCGCTCGCCGTTCTTTCCAGCTTCGAGTGCGCGGATCATCCCCTGCGCGGCGTCGTCGGCACCGATCCACGACATCATCGCATCGGTTCCAAATCGCGCTCCGCCAGCGACAGCGCGGGAAAGCACGCGCCCGACCCAGCCCATGTCGCCAGGAGCGAGTACCAGCGAGGGCTCGACGACGACGACTTCGATTCCCTTTCCGCGAAGACGCATCGCCAGTCGCTCCGACTCGAGCTTCGATCGCTCGAATTCACTCCGCGTCTCGCCGCGATGGCGTGTCCACTCGTATCCGACCTCGCCGCGCGGCTCGCCGATCGCGAGTGCGCTCGAGACGTGGACGACGCGCGGCACCCGTGCGACCAGCGCGGCGGCGATCGCGTTCTTCGTGCCGCCGACATTCACCGAGTCGAAGGTGCGACTGTCGCGCGCCCAGAAATCGAAGAAGGTCGCGACATGGAACACCGCGTCGCATCCGGCCATCTGGCGGGCGAGTGATTCCGAGCGTCGCACATCGCCCATCACGGGGGTGGCGCCAAGATTCTTGAGCAGCTGCTCGCCGCCGCGCCGCCGGACGAGACCGATCACGTGGTCTCCGCGTCGCTTGAGCGCGGTGACGA
This sequence comes from Gemmatimonadaceae bacterium, assembly GCA_031360575.1. Classification (GTDB taxonomy): domain Bacteria; phylum Gemmatimonadota; class Gemmatimonadetes; order Gemmatimonadales; family Gemmatimonadaceae; genus JABFXC01. Next base: position 47,452 of record JANMBU010000015.1, on the reverse strand, counting down.
GGGCGCGGCCGAGTGGGCTCGCGGCGCCAGTGACGAATACGCGCATGGAGGGGAGCTGAGGTGGGAGGAGCCGCTGCTTCGCGGCGTCTCATTCAGACGCGTGGCGCGGCTTGTTCGCCACGCCGCCCGAGCCTAACTTGACGCCTCGCGTGGTATACGTGATTACCCTCACGTGACGCGCGACACGGCGCCGATCACGACGGCCGCTTTCGAACTCCCGGCGAGCGACGCGATGATTCCACCTCAGCGAAAAGAAGAGCGTCCCGTCGCCGCGCTTCTCGCGCCGGATATCCTCGTCATGCTCGAGGAATCTCCGGCGAACGTCGCGGCCGAGACGGAGGAGATGCACCCGGCCGATCTCGCCGATGTCGCCGAGGCGATTCCGCGCGAGATGGTGCCGCTGCTGCTCGCCGCGCTGCCGAAGGACCGCGCGGCTGACGTCCTCGAGTACATGAACGAGGAACTGCGCACCGAGGTCCTCGAGCAGATGACCGCGACGCAGGCCGCGTCGCTGATGTCGGCGATGACGCCTGACGATCGCGCCGACGTGCTCGAGGAACTCGAGGAAGATCACGCCGACGACATCCTCGCCGAGATCCCGGCCGAGGCGCGGCGCGAAACCGAGCGGCTGCTCGCCTACGATCCGGAGAGTGCGGGCGGCATCATGACGACGGAGTTCGTGTCCGTCGGTGCATCGATGACGGTGGAGGAAGCGCTGGCGGCAGTGCGCGCGCTCGCTCGGGCTGGCCGCAAGGAGGCAATGCACGCCATCTACGTGACCGATCCTCAGGGCCGCCTGCAGGGGGTGATGTCGATCCGCGAACTGCTCGCCGCTGCCGAGGGCGCGCGCGTGGCCGACATCGCGTGGGAAGAAGTCGTCACCGTGCCGCCGGCGTCCGACCGATCCGAAGTCGCGCGTGTAGTGCGCGAGTACGATCTCGTCGCGGTGCCGGTGGTCGACGAGAACAACCGGATCCTCGGCGTGGTGACGGTCGATGACGTTCTCGACGCGATGGTCGAGGAGCAGACCGAGGATGTGCAGCGACTCGGCGCGGTTCAGCCGCTCGAGGAGCCGTACTTCCAGGCTGGCTTCTGGAGCTTGGCGCGCAAGCGCGGCGGCTGGCTCGTGCTGCTCTTCATCGAGGAGATGTTCACCGGCACCGCGCTTCGGCACTATCAGGGCGTGCTCGAATCGGTGACGGCACTGATGTTCTTCGTGCCGCTGATCATCAGCTCGGGCGGCAACTCCGGCTCGCAGTCGGCGACGCTGATCACGCGCGCGTTGGCTGTCGGTGATGTGAAGATCGGCGACGTGGTGCGCGTGCTGTCGCGCGAGATCGGCCAGGGTGTGGTGCTCGGGTTATTCCTCGGGACGATCGGATTCTTTCGCGCGCTGATGTGGGGGAACGGTGTCCCGGTCGCGACGGTGATTTCGCTGACGCTGGTCGCGGTGGTGGTGATCGGGACGATTGTCGGCGCGATGCTGCCGCTAGTGTTCACGAAGGTCGGGTTCGATCCGGCCATCGCGTCGTCGCCGTTCGTCGCATCGCTGGTTGACGTCGCGGGAATCATCGTCTACTTCAGGATCGCGATCTGGCTGCTGGACCTGTAGCCACGGTTCAGGCGACGGGCCGCTCTTCGGCGACAGCCACCGCGCTGGTGATTCTCGCCGCCTGCTGCTTCGGGTCGATTGCCATTCTCGTCACGGTTGCAGAGCGAGCGGGCGCGCCGCTGCTGACGATCCTCGTCTGGCGCTACCTGCTCGGTGCGGCGGCGCTGGTCGCGCTCTCTGGTGGGTGGCGCGCGCAACAGCTGGCTCGCGGACGGCGGCTCCGGCTGTTCGCGTTAGGCGGCGGGGGCCAGGCGGTGATCGGATTCACCAGCCTGCTCGCGCTGCGCTGGATCCCGGTGGCGACGCTGGTCTTCCTGTTCTACACCTATCCGTCGTGGATCGCGGTGATCGCCGCGGCCCGAGGGACTGAGCGCCTCAATGCGACGAGAGTCGGCGCGCTCGGGCTGTCGCTCGGGGGGATCGTACTGATGGTCGGCGCTCCGCGCGCCGCAACGCTGCACCCGGCGGGTGTCGCGCTCGCGTTAGGCTCGGCCCTCATCTACGCGCTCTACGTGCCGTTCATCGGCGCGCTCAGTGACGGAGTATCGGCGCGACTTGCGTCGGCGTTCGTCGCGCTGGGGGCGGGAGTCTGCTTCATCGCAGCGGGCGCGCTGGCGGCGGTGCTGCACGTGGCCGCGCCAGCCGTAATGTCGGCGGCGACGCGAGAGACGTTGACGGTGACCGCGATGATGGCGCCGGCAGCGTGGGTCGCGACCGCTACGCTGGCGGTGGTGTCGACGGCCGTGGCGTTCATCGTTTTCCTGAGCGGGCTCGCGGTACTGGGACCGGTGCGCACCGGGATCATCTCGACGGTGGAGCCCTTCTGGGCAGCGCTGCTCGGCGCTGTCGTGTTGCACCAGACCCTCGGGGTCGAGACGCTGCTTGGCGGGGTCGCGATTGCGATGGCGGTCACACTGCTGCAGGTTAGCCGAAGCGGAGCCGTCTCGGCACATCCGCTGGACGAGTCCGCCACGTAGAGGTTGACCGGGTGCGCCACCTGGTAGAATGCAGCGGCCCGGATTACTCAACGATCAGGAGCGTTCTCCATGCGTATTGTCCAGAAGGTCGCAGCGTTGTTTGGCATCGTGTTCGTCGCCATCGCACTGCTCGGGTTCGTGACAGGCGGGATGTCGATGGATGCACACATGTCCTCGGCGACTCGTCTGCTCGGAATTTTCCCTGTGAATGCCGCGCACAACGCGGTGCACCTGCTGTTCGGGATCTGGGGGCTGCTGGCCGCTCGCTCGCCGGTTGGCGCGCGCCGCTATTGCCTGCTCTCGGGCGCGATCTATCTCGTGCTGGCCGGGCTGGGGTTCGTGTTGCCTGAGGTGTTCGGGTTGATTCCGATCGGCGGCAACGACATCGCGCTGCACGCAGTGCTCGGCGTTGCATTGACCGCGGTCGGCGCGCTGGGCGCCGCAGAGAGCGACGCGGTGGCGGCGCGGGCCTAACGTTTTTCTGGTGGCGCTTAGGTATTAGCTGTTAGCTATTAGCCGTTAGCGTTGAGCGACTGCGGCTCGGGGGGGGTTCCCGGGCCGCAGTCGCTTTACTTTCCCGCACCAGCTTCCGCCGCTGCTCAACCCTAACGGCTAAAGGCTAACGGCTGCGGGTTAGACGGCTGCTTTTCAGTGGCCACCACGGTGGGCAGTTTGACAGAGGGAGCCGCCATCAGTCCGACGATGCCGCGCTCGATCCAGGTGTGTTCGCCGGCGAGCACGTGGCGCGAGACGGTGCGCATCGCGTCGTCGTTCGGGCCGTAGAGTTCGCGGAAGCTCTGCTCGATGCGGAGGCGCGCTTCGCGGCAGAAATAGTCGGCCAGCTCGGTCGCTTCCTTGTTGCCTTCCTTCGCCAGCATCTTGGCGCGCGCGATCGATGCACTCATCGCGAACAGTTCGGCGCCGATGTCCACCGCGCGGAAGAGGACGAGCTGGCGGCGCTCGAGCTTGGGACCGAAGCGGACCATCGCGTGGAAGATGGAGCGGCCGAGGTGGCGCGTGTTGCGTTCGATGAACCGCAGATGCTTGGCGAGCTTTCCGAACGACGCATAGCTGAGCGGGATCTGTCCTTTCCCCAGCCAGCGCGCGGCGTACCACGTCGGATAGAACTTCGCGACGCGCGTCGCCGCGGCAGCGCGCTCGCCCATGTTCGACTCCGGAGCGACGAGCGCGAACGCGGTCTTGAAGTGGTGATCCACTGCTTCGCGGGCGATGAACAAGCGCATGATCTCCGATGAACCCTCGAAGATCAGGTTGATGCGGAAGTCGCGCATCGCGCGCTCGATCGGGATCGGCGCTTCACCGCGCGCCTCGAGTGAAGCCGCAGTCTCGTACCCGCGCCCACCGCGCACCTGGAGCGTCTCGTCGACGATGCGCCAGCCGGCTTCGGTGTTCCACATCTTGGCGATCGCGGCTTCGAGGCGGATGTCGTAGTTGCCCTTCTCGTACAGTGCGCAGGCAAGCTCGCCGATCGACTCCATCGCGAAGGTGTCGGCCGCGCAGCGGGCGATTTTTTTCGCGATTGCTTCGTGCTTGCCGATCGGCTGGCCCCACTGCACGCGCTCGTTTCCCCAGGTGCGCATCACCTGCAGCATCGCCTTGCCGACGCCGGCGGCGCTGGCGGGAAGCGTCAGGCGCCCCGTGTTCAAGGTGATCAGCGCGAGCTTGAGTCCCTTCCCCACTCCCCAGAGCACGTTCTCGGCGGGCACCTTCACGTTCTCGAACTTGATGACGCCGTTCTCGATCGCCTTGAGGCCCATGAACCGGCAGCGATGCTTTACCGAGACGCCGGGCATGCTCGCCTCGACGATGAACGCGGTGATCTGCTTCTTCGGTTTGCCGTTGACCATGACGTCAGGCGTCCGGGCCATGACGACGAACAGTTCGGCGCGCGTGCCGTTGGTACACCACAGCTTCTCACCGCTGATCAGCCAATGCTTGCCATCGGGGCTGAGCGTCGCCGAGGTGTGCATGTTCGCCGGGTCACTGCCGGCGTCCACTTCGGTGAGCGCGAAAGCGGAGATCGCGCCCTTGGCCATGCGCGGGAAAAATTTCTTCTTCTGTTCGTCGGTGCCGAACAGCTTGAGCGGTTGTGGGAGACCGATCGACTGATGCGCCGACAGCAGCGCGACCAGCGATCCGTCCTTCGAGGTGACGAGCTGCATCGCGCGCACGTAGCTCATCTGCGAGAGGCCAAGCCCACCGTATTCCTTCGGGATCTTGATGCCGAAGGCGCCCATGTCGCGCAGCTCCTGGACGGTTTCCTCGGGGATGTGGCCGGTGCGATCGATCTCCTCGGAGTCGACGCGGCGGAGGAACGCGTCGAGCTTGTCCATGAACGGCTTGGCGCGCGCTTCTTCTTCCGCATTGCGCACGGGAGGATGCGGATCGATGAGGTCAAGGCGAAAGCGACCGAGAAAGAGCTCGCGGACGAAGCTCGGGTGTTCCCATTCGCTTTCGCGTGCTGCTTCGGCGACGTCGCGTGCTTCTTTTTCCGACGCGAGTACCTTCGTCTGCTCGGCCATCAGTTCCTCCGCGGTGCAGGCACCGGGTGTTGCTCGTGATTTGACATCAGGACGTCGTCGCCGGTGAGTCGGCGCCGTGTTGACTCGGTTGCTGCTGCTGGCGGTCGCCGCGCACGACGAGGGCCGCGCCAACCAGCGCGATCGTCGCGAAGGAGAACCATTGGATCGCATAGCTGCGATGCGGCCCGTCGTCGAGAACGGGGAGCGTGAAACGTGCGGGTGCCTGCCCTGCCGGCGCTGTGCTGTCGCCCACAGTCCAGAGATACATCGTGCGCATGGGGCGTCCAGCGCGGCGGGCGAGATCGCTGCGGAACAACCGGCGGACCGCCGCGGGCTGGCCGGCGATCGCGCCGGTGACGGTGCCGGCAACCTCCCCAGTGGGCAGGACATCGAGGTAACCGTCGAGCGTTAGGCGATCGCCTTCGTGCCAGCGAGCCTGGTCGATTCGCACGCCGTCAGGCGAATACACCCAGCCACGGACGACAGCGACGGCCGAGTCGCTGCCGGGAGTGAGGACCGGCGTCACGAGGAACACGCCCGGCGACCCGTCGTGCGTGCGCTGCACGAGCAGTACTTCGTTGGCGTAGTCGGGTATCCCGCTCACTCGCGCTCGCCGGTAGCGAAGCGAGTCCGCCGATCCGGTCATCGAGTCGATCGCGACCGGCGCGGCCGCGAGGCGAGCGAGCATCGCAGTGTTGTGCTGCTCGCGCTCGCGGAGACGGGCGAGCTGCCAGACTCCGAGACGGGCGAATGTCGCAGCGCCGACCAGCGACGCAGCGACGAAGGCGACGGTCCGCGCCTTCATCGGTGGGCGGCGGTGCGAACGAGACGCGCGGTCATGCTGGAATATGGCACCGGTGCTCAGAAGAGTGACATCTGGGTGCCTAGGGTATCGGGGGGAACTGGCTGCTGTCCAACGGCGAGTTGCGCATCGCGCGCCGTCTGCGGGGCGTGCCCAGCGTAGTAGTTGCTCGAATAGGCGTACACCGCGCGCCCCGACTCTGCCATGCGCGTCATCACCCGCGCCCAGCCTTCGATCTCACGCGAGCGATCGCGCTGCACGCGCGAATGGTCGGTGATCGCGCGGTCTGGTCCCATCCAGCGGATGTAGTGGAAGGGCGCGGTCGGCTTGTCGGCGAGCTCGAGCAGCGTGTCGCGCGGAATCCACGGACCCTCGCTGAGGGCGAGCGCGACGCTGTGTTCCGCGAGCAGTGCGTGCACGTCACGCGTGATCCACGCACGCTGGCGGAACTCGACCGCGAGCGCGACATCGCGCGGCCAGGCGGCGAGGTACGTGACGAGCGCGGGGTACTCCTCGATGCCGAAGTCGGGGCCGAGCTGCATGAGGATGGGCCCGAGCTTGGGGCCGAGTCCGCGCGCACGAGCGACAAACAGTGCGGTTTCTTCTTCGGATGTGCGCAGGTGGCGGTCGTGCGTTATCGACTGCGGCAGCTTCAGCGTGAAGATGAAATTCGGCGGCGTACGCTTCGCCCATCCGGCGATCGTCGTCTCGGGCGGGATCGCGTAGAACGTCGAGTCCACCTCGACGGTGTCGAAGGCGCGTGCATAGACCGAGAGGAAATCAGTCGGACGAGTGCCTGACGGGTAAAACCCCCCGAGCCAGGCGTCGTAATTCCAGCCTTGCGCGCCGATCCGGATCGGCGCGGGTGCGGTCGCGTCGTCGCGCGCGGTCATCGGCGAAATCGGACGGAGTTGCGTGTGCGAATCGCGCCCTGGGGACGTTCCGCGCTTGGTACTGGTTTTGCCAATTCAGGACGAAGGAGCCGGTCTGATATTGCGGCAAATAGCATTGTTGGAGGAACCATGGAAGAGAACGACAACCTCGCCGGTGGCCAGAACGAACGCGCTGCTGGGCTCCGCGGCGCTGACCCGGAGCGCGCGGACGGTGCATCCACCCACGCTGAGTCGCTCGTGCGCGACGACTCGGCGTTCGACGCGTCGCCAACACCGGCGGATCGCACGCCGCGCGCCACTGAACGCGCGGCTGACAGGGACCTCGCCGATGACGACCGCACGCCGTCGGTGGGCGATCAATTTGGGGAAGCGGCCGGCGGAATCAGTGGTGTGCTCGCCGGCGCGGCGATCGGCTCGCTCGGTGGCCCGATCGGCACTGTGATCGGTGGCATCGCGGGCGCGGTCGGCGGATGGTGGACGGGGCGCGCGATCTCCGAGGCAGCGTCGAACTTCTCGCACAGCGACGACGAGGAATTCCGCTCCGACTTCGAAACCCACGCGGACGCGGTGGCGTCGACCCCGCACCGTTCCTACGAATTGGTGCGCCCCGCCTATCAGCTGGGCTATCTCGCGAGTCGCAATCCGGAATATGCCGGACGGTCGTTCGAGGACATCGAGCCGCAGCTCGAGCTCGGCTGGAATGGCAACGCCGCTACGGAAGCTGGCGACTGGTCCGCGATGCGCAACTATGCACGGACGGCCTACGTTCGCGCGGTGGACGCGAGCGCGGCGGCGGCGTCGCAGGCCAGCAACCCGCCGAGCGACGCGACGCGCGGTGCCGGCGCGTCCGATCCGCTCCCCGGCTGAAGCGGCGGGCACGCCTAACGATAGGTCTCGAAGAATCCCGCGCCGGTCCCGCTGATCGGGTGTCCCCCGATCCGGCCCGTCAGGCGCGCGATGCCCTTCATCTGAATGAAGTAGGGGTAAGCCATCGCGGCGCCCCGCCCACCACGCTCGTTGCCGCGGCGCATGTCGGTGCCGATTGCGTCCTCGACCTGCAGCTCGACGCGCAGTGTGTCGTCGCCGCGAACGTCGATCATTCGTGCGGTCGCCGGGACGCGTAGGCTGCGCCCGTTCACGCTGATGGTGCGCGCGTCCTCATACGCGATGCGCGACGGCCGAAAGAGTGAGCGAAAGCCGAGCGAGTCAACAAGATAGAGAATGAGCGACCCGTGATCGCTCTCCGGCGTATCGACGCGGCCGTAGAGAAAGGTATAGTCGCCGGCGCGCGCCGCTCCCCATTCCCACGTCACACCCTGCCAGACCCCCCAGTTGTGGTCGTGGTAGGCCTGGGCGGCATCGAAGCGTTCACAAGCGCCGCTCGCGCAGATTTCACCCGACGCATCGGCACGCAGCGCCGGGACGGCGTACCCGGAAACGATCGCGCCACCTAACGCTGCGCCGGGAAAATAAGCCCGCGGCGCCGGGCTGACCACGAGGTGTACCGTCGCCGTCTCGCCGCTTCCGTTCGCGGCGCGGGCGATGGCGTGCACGTCGTAGCGACCGTCAGGCAGCAGGGTGACGCGCGACTCGCCGACCGCGAGATCGGCGCGCGTGGTCGAGAGCGACACGGCGCTCGACGGCGCGTAGGCGACGAAGCGCCGCTCGCTCTTTCCTTCTTCGCGAAGCGTCACCAGCGTCTCGCCGCCCCAGCGTCCCTTCGGAATATCGCCGCCAGCGAGGAGCGTGATGAACGCCCACCGTTTCCGGTCGGCCGAGAGCACGTTGAAGTAATGCCACTCGGCCCACGATGCGCGCTCGGCCGCAGTCAGTTCGTCGGGCGGCAGATGAAAATGATCGATATCGTCGCGCAACTGCGCCGGAGTGGGCCGCGCCCAGCGTGCGTCGCCGGCGTCGTCGTCCCATGCGCCAGCGGCGAGCGCGGGGAGTGCACCGACGGCGCGCGTCGCCGACGGGATCTCGCCGGCAGCGCGCACGGTGCGCTCGCTGCCGCCCGCTGTCCGAAGGTAGAGCAGCGTCCCATCGATTTGCGGTGCGACCGCCTGCACGTCGGCGGCGAGCCGCGGGGAGACGAGGAGCTGGAGCTGGATGAATCGCGCATGGTCGATCGAGAAGTACATCCCGCCCAGCCCGCCGGTCTTCATCACCTCGACGTCGATCCCCTCGGGCAGAACGGTGACGTCTCCGCCGCCGACGAGCTTTTCGTCACGCGCCTGGGCGAGGAGCGCCTCGCCGATCGAGAGGAGCACGATCATGACCGCGACCCCAACGCCGTAGCCGCCGAGCAGGAGCAGCGTCCGGGCCGGCCGGAGCGCGAGGTGGCGAAAGGCGAGCCGGGCGTACATTGCCTAACGCGGGGCGACTTCGGCCGTCGCGCCCGGCGCCGGTGCGACGGGCGCGGCGCGCTCGTCGCGGACGACCAGCCCATCGCGCATGTGGATGGTCCGCTTTGCCGCGGCGGCGAGGTCTTCGTCGTGCGTCACGACCACCAGCGTCGTCCCGTCGGCGTTGAGCCGGCGGAAGAGCGCCGAGATCTCAGCGCCGGTTCGCGCATCGAGCTCGCCCGTCGGCTCGTCGGCGAGGACGAGTGCGGGGCGATTGGCGAGCGCGCGGGCGATCGCGACGCGCTGCTGCTCGCCCCCCGAGAGCTGCGGCGGCCGATGGCGTTCGCGGGCCGACAGCCCGACGTAGGCGAGCAGCTCGCGTGCCCGCGCTGCGCGCTCGGTGCGGCCGACCCCGGCTTCCGACATCGGAAGCTCGACGTTCTCGCGCGCACTCAGTGCGGCCAGCAGGTGAAAGCGCTGGAAGACGAAGCCGATCCGCCGCAGGCGGAGCGCGGTCGCCTCGCCGTCGCCTAACGCTCCGACGTCGCGGCCATCGAGATAGACGTGGCCGCGGTCGGGCCGGTCGATGGCGCCGAGGAGGTTGAGCAACGTGGACTTGCCGCATCCCGACGGGCCAACGATCGCGACGTAATCGCCCGCATCAATCGTCAGCGAGACGCCGCGCACCGCGCGAACCTCCTCGCTGCCCATCAGGTAGCGACGCTCGACGGCATCGAGCCGCAGCACTGGCTCGCTCACGCGGCCTCCTCGCGGAGGACGCGGGCGATCGGCAACGACGCGCCGCGCCAGGCCGGCCACGCGCCGGCCGCGACGCCGGCAACAGCGAGCATCCCGAGTGCAGTCCAGGCCGCGCGCGGCTGGAAGAGGAAGAAGTCGATCGACTGTGGCAGTCCGGGAAAGCTCACGAGGATCGTGTTGAGATAGTGTGCGGTGACGAGGCCGAGCCCGAGGCCGAGCAGTGCGCCGGCCAGCATGAGTGCCGCGCCCTCGATCATGATCTGCGCGGTGATCGTCCGCCGCGCGATGCCAATCGCCCGCAGCACGGCGAACTCGCCGATGCGCTCGTTCACGCTGACTGTCACCAGCGTGCCGACGAGCAGCACGCCGACGACGAGACTGACACTCCCGAGAATGAAGGCGAGCTGCCGGAAGTAGCTCAGACGCTCATCCACCTGGGCGATCGCGGTGGCGGTCGAAATCGCGGTCACCTTCGGGAGACGAGCGGCGATCCAGTCGCGAACCGCCTCGACGTCGGCGCCGGGACGGGCGCGGATCATCATCAGCGAAGCGCGGTCCCTTCGCGCTGCACCGCCTAACGCCTGGAGCGAGGCGATCGGCATGGCAACGGCGCGCTGGCCCCGCGAGAGATAGACGAATCGCGCCCGGCCGGCGATCGTCACCTTCCGCGACAACGCGAACCGCCGGAGCTGGGGGTCATAGTCGCCGGCGATGGTCAGCGTATCACCGACGCGATACCCGCTCGCTGCGAGCAGGTCGTCGTTGGCGATGATCTCACCATCGGCCGGCTCGTGGCCGGCCAGCAGCACGTAGTCGCCCTGCAGTTGCGGATCGATGCCGAGGGCCGCGGTGCTTGTCGCGCTGCCATCGGCGCGCGGGAGGTGGATCGTGGCGCCGAGCACCGGCGCGACCGCGGCGATGTCAGGTGATTCGCGAAGCGCGGCGAGCGTCGCGGTCGCGTCGGCGATCGTCGCTTCGGTATCGAAGGGCAGCGTTCCCTTTGGCGCGACACGCAGTTCGAAGCCCCGGCTCGTCAGCAGCGAGCGAAACGATTCGCGCATCCCGCTCGAGAGCATCACCATGTCGAGCAGCAGCGCCGCCGACACCGCGACGCCGGCGACGGCAAGCATGGTGCGCGCGCGATGCCCGCTGAGTGATGCGACCACCAGTCGGAGGATCATCAGCGGCGACCGAGCAGCGCAAGCGGGTGCGCGCGGGCCAGGCGAAGCGCGGCCAGTGCGCCGGCGACGATACCGAGCACGATCGAGAGTGTCAACGCGAAGAGCACGGTCTGCGGAGTGAGCAGCGCGAACCGCAGCGGCGTGCGGTAGACCGACTGGTAGTGCACGTTGACGATCGCCGTCGCCGCCCACCCGAGCAGCACCCCGAACGCAGTGCCGAAAAGCGTTATGACCGAGGCCTCGATCACGATCGACTTGACGATCGTCGCTCGCGAGATGCCGGACAGCCGCAGCGCGGCGACGTCGCGGCGGCGTTCATCCACCTTGAGCAGCAGGATGCAAAGCAGGAAGATCGCGCTGGCGACGATCGTGATCACGCCGATCGCCCGGTGGAAGCGGCTGACGACGGCGAATGTCGCCGAGGTTTCGACGGCGACGTCCTTCGAGCGGTGTGCAACGAAGCCGAAGGCGGCGGCATCGATCGCCGCGACGGCGCGGTCGAGCGACGCGCCGCCGCGCGTCTGTACGGCGAACCGATGGACGCGATCCCCATAATGCGTGAGCGCCTGCAGCTGATCGAGATGGAGCCGCACCCGGTACTCCTGCCGCGACACCTCGCTCGGATCCGCACTCGGCTTCGTGATCGCGGCGATACGCACGGAATCGCCGACCTCACCCGGCTGCCCGCTCAACACCACGATATCGCCGAGCTTGAGCGCGGCGTCGCTGGCGAGACGCGAGTCAATCGCGATGGTGCGGATCGCCGGCGCACGATTGTCCGGCAGAGTGGCGCGAGTCGTCAGGCCGACTGCCGCGATCGCGCTGTCCTGCGCCGCGGCGGCACTGCCGAGGCAGAGTGCGAGTGCAGCGAGGGCGAGTGCGGGGAGTTTCATCGGCGGGGTCGTCCCGCCGCTAACGGCGCGGCAGTGTGATGCGTTCCCCGCCAGCCGAGGAAATGCAGAGGGGGTGCAGCGGGCAACCGCATCTCGCCCAGCGCACCCCCAACTCGTTCGCGGAATCGTTCGCCCGAATCAGTCAGCTCGGGGGTGCGCGACCCACGTCGTCGTATCCTTCAGCGACTCGCGCGTCTCCTCGAGTGAATACGACGGACGGCCAAATGCCCCGACGCCTCGCTTGATGAGTATCGCGGCGGCGCCCAGCTCCAGCACTCCGACGACGATCGCACCGACCCACATGTGCCCATTCGCGATGCGCCCGATCGCGGTCGCGACCAAAAGGGTCAGCGCGACGAGTCCGACGACGCCGGCCCCGAAGGCGAGCGTCAGCCAGAGTGCGCCGCGGGCGCCAGCGTGAACATTCTCGCTCATCTCGAGCTTGGCGAGGCGAATCTCGTCGCCGACGAGTCGCTTCGAATCGTCGGTGAGGCGGTGGATGAGATCCGGAATGCCGATGTTGGGATCGATTCCGGAAATCGTCGGGCGAGATACGGTCACGGGTGCCTCCGGGCGGGCGCGACGGGCGTCGCGGTCAGTGCTCTGCGCCGCCAATTCGCAAGGAGTGTTCCGATGGCTGGATCACCACGACGTGGGCCGCGAGCTGCGGGCCGATCTGCCGCGGTGCGCCTTCCACGCGCACGGTGAGCGGTCCGCCAAAAGGAGCCCGCTCGAGGAGCTCGAACTCGACGCCGGGCCGGATTCCGAGGGAGTCGAGGTAGCGAAGCCGGGCGGCGTCGTCGTCCTCAACGCGAGCGATGCGGCCGTGTTCCCCTGGTGCCAGCTCCGACAGCGCCCGACCCGCCGGCCCCTCGACGATTCCACCGTCGCGCGTCGGGATCGGCGCGCCATGTGGATCGACCGCGGGATCGCCGAGCGCGGCGGCCATCCGGTCAACCAGCTCGTCGCTCGCTGAGTGCTCGAGCCGCTCGGCTTCCGCGTGGACGGTGTCCCAGCCGAAACCGAGCACGCTGACGAGATACGTCTCGATGACGCGATGCCGGCGCAGGGTACGGAGCGCGGTCCGCCGCCCCTGCTCGGTGAGTCGCACGCCGTGATAGCGCGCGTGATCGATCAGCCCCTGGCCGGCGAGCCGCTTGACCATCCCGGTGACGCTGGCCGCGGCGAGCGTGAGGCGATGGGCGAGGTCGTTGGTGGTGACCGGCGCACCGGCGCCGGCCCGCTCCAACTCGTAGACCGCCTTCAGGCAATCTTCGGCCGGCGCCGTCAGTCCACCGTTAGGCAGCGGCGCGGTCATACCTTGAAGACCGGTGTTCCGCCTGACGGGGTGTAGCCGGTGATGCCGGCGCGCACGCAGAGGACGGGCACGCGCGCCCGGTGGCGCACTTCGTTGGCGACGCTGCCGAAGAGCAGATCCTTGAGGAAGCGGTGGCCGTGCGTCGACATCGCGATCAGGTCGCAGCCTTCACGGTCGGCGGCGGCGGTGATCTCGACTGACGGGTCGCCGCCGGCCAGCACCGAGTCGGCGTCGATGCCCAATTCGCAGAGCGACTCGGCGCACTCCTCGAGATACTTGCGGTCGGCGCGCATCTCCTCGGATTCGCGCAGCGTCAGCGACTGGAAGTTGCGGGCGACGAACCCGTCGGCGACGTGGATGAGCACCACCGACGCCTTGCAGTGTGTGGCCAGCATGCGGACGTGCTCGAGGATCGCCGCGTCGGTCGGTGTGTTCTCGAGCGGGACCAGGATGCGCCGGTACATCAGCTCACCCACGAGCGAACGGTGGTCCCGATCAACCAGACGTTGAGTACCGCGATCACCGCGGCGACGCTGTAGGCGAGTGTCTTCACCCAGGTCGCGTTGACGAATTCACCCATCTTCTTGCGGTCTGAGGTGAACATGACCAGTGGAATGACCGCGAAGGATAGCTGGAGCGACAGAACCACCTGGCTGAGGATGAGCAGCCGCGTTGTACCTTCGGCGCCATACAGCCAGGCGACGATCACCGCCGGCACGATGGCGATGCCGCGGGTGATCAGCCGGCGGACCCACGGTCGCAACCGGATGCTGAGAAATCCCTCCATCACGATCTGGCCGGCCAGCGTGCCGGTGAGCGTCGCGTTCTGGCCCGAGGCGAGCAGCGCGAGGGCGAACACCGTACTCGCGGCGGCCACGCCTAACGATGGAGCGAGGAGCTTGTAGGCGTCCTGGATCTCGGCGACGCCGGTCTGGCCGCTGGAGTGGAAGGTCGCGGCCGCGACGATCAGGATGGCCGCGTTGATGAACAGCGCGAAGGAAAGCGCGATGGTCGAGTCGAGGAACGCGTAGCGGACCGCCTCGCGCTTGCCGGCCGACGTCGACTCGTAGCGACGCGTCTGGACGATCGACGAATGGAGGTAGAGGTTGTGTGGCATGACTGTCGCACCGAGGATGCCGATGGCGATGTAGAGCATCGCCGGATTGCTGATCACCTCGGCCCGCGGCACGAAGCCACTGAGCACCGCACTGAACTGCGGGTGCGAGACGAACAGCTCGAAGACGAAGCAGGCGCCGACGGTGCCAATCAAGGTGATGACCAACGCCTCGAGCAACCGGAAGCCCTTGTTCTGAAGGAGCAGGACGACGAGGACGTCGGCGGCGGTGATGAGTACCCCGAACGCGAGGGGAATGTGGAAGAGAAGGTTGAGCGCGATCGCCGACCCGATCACTTCCGCGAGGTCGCAGGCGGCGATGGCGATCTCGCAGAGCACCCAGAGAAAGAAGTTGACCGGGGGGCTGAAGTGATCGCGGCAGGCTTGGGCGAGGTCGCGGCCAGTCACGATTCCGAGCTTGAGGGCGAGCCCCTGAAGAAGCACCGCCATCAGGTTCGACATCAGGATCACGCTGAGCAGCGTGTACCCGAACTGCGACCCGCCAGCGAGATCGGTCGCCCAGTTCCCTGGATCCATGTAGCCGACGGCTACGAGGTACCCCGGGCCGGCAAAGGCGAAGATTTTTCGCCAGAATCCGACTCCCGCGACCGGGATGGTCTTGTAGACTTCGGAGAGTGTAGGGGTGAGTCGCGCCCGCTTCCATCCAGGCTCGATTGCGGATTCACCGGTTTCGGAAGGTCGGACGATGCGCGGGACAGCGGCCATCGGTGGCTCGTGGATCAGGGTTTTTCGTTCACAAGAACTATCAATTTAGTACATACAAAAAAATCCGCAATGACGTGTGAACCGCTTGCCCGCGCTCGTGTTGGACTGCTCTCCGACGATGCCGGCTGACCCCAACTCCGCCGCGCTCGAGCTGCTGCTCGAGCAGCACCGAGCCGACAACGACGGCGGCGACCGCCTCGTCCGCGAGGTCATTCGCCACTCCCGCGGCCTGATGCCTGCGGGGCGCGAAGAGCTGCACCGCCACCTGCTCCACCTGGTCGACCAGGCGCGGGTCGGGGTCTGGCCGATGGCGCTCGAGGCCATCGTCCGGACGGGGACGCCCGAAATCGGGCGCGCCCTCGTCCGCATGCTGGGTGGGGAAGAGCGCACCGCCGAGTGGTCGGACGCGGTGGTGCTCGCGATGCTCCGGCTCGGGTGCTCGAACGCGTTCGAAATGTGCCGGGATTACCTGCGCGAGGAGCTGCGTCTGCAGCACCTAGGCGCGCTGCCGATGCTGTCCTGGATGTACCGGACCGATCTGGCCTACGCGCTGGAACTCGGCGCCCGGTTCTACGCCGACACGTTAGGCAGCGGACGGCCGGTACTCTCGCCTGAGCGGTACGGCGAGCTGGCCCGGCACCTCCCCGTCCAGCTCGATGGCTTGCTCGCCAACTCGACCGGCTGCGTTCTCGACCTCATCGACCAGACCGCTGCGCACGACCGGACCGCGGGGCGCGCCCTGGCGGTGATGATCCGCCAATATCTGGTCAGCGCCGACTCCCGCAGTGTCGTGGGGTCTCGCGCGGTCGACGCGTTAGGTGAGGCGATCGCCCTTCGCGCGGGGTAGCAGCGAGCGAACCGGCCACTCGGCCTCTACGTCATTTTCGCCTGGCCTCTACGTAGCTCGACGGATGTCTTGAGTCCTCGCTGATCCCGAGTTTGCGTGTGCACCCCGTTCCGGAGGCACATGCTCGCTCGATCGCTCCCCAGGCAGGTCGCCGTTGCACTCGCGACCATCGATGATCTTCCGCCGAACAGCCGCAGCCGCCCGGACGCCGAGCGCCGCGTGGCGCGGATCGCCGCCCGCCGGGCAATTCGGCGGCTTGCCGGCGACGACGTCACGATCGAGATCCGGCGTCGCGCGGAGCGCGCGCCAATCGCGCGCGTCCGCAACGCAGCGTCGGACGTCGTTTCCGTCGCCATCGCGCTGACGCACCGCGACGGTCGCGCCGCGGCGATCGCCGCGCCGGCCGGCACGCGGATCGGGATCGATATCGAGCGGCTCGATGCGGTGCGTCCCGAGCACCAGCGCTACTTCCTCTCGGCCGACGAGCGTCGCGTCGCGTTAGGCACGGACGGCACGACCCTCTGGGCGCTCAAGGAAGCGGCGTGGAAGGCGTTGCAGCTCGACGGGAGCGTCGGGTTCAAGGGCCTCGACTTGGCGATGAACAGCACCGCCGAGCTCACCGCGGTGTCGTGCGATGGACGGCGCTACGACGCCGTTTCGGCGGTCAGCGTACCATGGGCCGGCTATGTGATGGTCGCGGTCGTCCTCGAGGAAGTCGCGTGAGCGCGGCGCCAGGAATCGCCGCGATCGCCTATGCGCTGCCCGCCGCTTCGCCGTCGGTCCGACAGCTGGCGGCGGCCGGCGCGCTGCAGTCCGAGCCGGCGATGCTCGAGCGCTTCGGCTTCGGGCATGTCTGCCTCGCCGTGGACGAAACTCCGTACGACCTCGCGCTCTCGGCCGCATCAGCGCTGCTCCGCGAGAACGATCTGGATCCCCTCAGCATTGACGCGCTGATCTATGGAGGCGCGCCGGGATCGATCGCCTTCTCGCACCCGCGTGACGCCGCCGACGAAGCGCGCGGGCTCTGCGACGTGCGCCGCTTCCAGTATCCAGGCACGCGCCTGCAGTTCGATCTCGGCATGGAGAACGCGTCGGTGCTCGGTCTCGACCAGCTGGCCTGCACGACGATCCTCGGCGCGGTTCGCGTCGCGCGAGCGCTCTGCATCGCTGAAGGCCTCGAGCGCGTGCTCTGCGTCTCGAGCGAGTTCTATCCGGCGGCGGCCGGCCGCGAGGCAATTACCAACTGCACCTCGGACGCCGCCTGTGCGGTGCTCGTCGAGCGGAATTCGCCGCGCAATCGAATCGTCGCTGGCGCGACGGTCACCAAGGGCTACTTCTGGAGGGCTGCGTCGATGCGCGATGAAGTGATGGCGTCGTACTTCCCGACTGCCGCGCACGTGATGCGGCGGACGGTCGCTGCCGCGGGTTGGCAGCCGTCCGACGTCGATTGGGTGATGCCGCACAACGTCAGCGCCACCAGCTGGGACATCCTTTTCCGCATTGCGGCTCTGCCTAACGCTCGACTCTATCGCGACAACATCGCCCGCATCGGACACACACTGGCTGGCGACAACTTCATCAACCTGCGTGACGCGGCAGATGCCGGCGTCGTGACGGCCGGGGACAAGCTGCTGCTGTTCGCGTACGGTTATGGCGCGCACTGGACCGGCCTCGCCCTGGAGGCCTGAGCGATGACACCGATGACCTGCTTCATTACCGGTACGACCGGATTGCTCGGCGGCGAGGTCGTTGCGCGGCTGGTCAGCGAGCCGGGGGTCGGGACGATCCACGCTCTGACGCGATCGCCGATCATTGGCGGCTCGCAGCGCATCGTGCCCGTCGGTGGCAACATGCTCAGCGATGGCCTCGGCATCGCGCGCCCGGTACGCAACCGCCTGGCGCGCGAGGTCACGACGGTTGTGCACTGCGCGGCCACGACCGCGTTCTCGCAGCCACTCGATGTCGCGCGCGCAACCAACACCGAGGGCACGCGACGCCTGCTCGAAGTCACCGCCGACTGGCCGCACGTCAGGCGGTGGGTGTTCGTCAGCACCGCATTCGTCGCCGGCCTGCGCACCGGCGTCATCGACGAGGCCGATATCGCCACCAGCGACTGGGCCAATGGATACGAACAGTCGAAGGCCGAAGCGGAGGCGCTCGTCCGCGATGCACGCGACGACTGGGCAATCGCCCGC
Source organism: Gemmatimonadaceae bacterium (assembly GCA_031360575.1). GTDB lineage: Bacteria > Gemmatimonadota > Gemmatimonadetes > Gemmatimonadales > Gemmatimonadaceae > JABFXC01. The sequence continues at coordinate 29,247 of JANMBU010000015.1, read as the reverse complement.
CCGGCCACGGTCGTCTGCGACGACGCGACTGGACGAATTTCCCAAGTCAACGCGGTGCACCGCGCGCTGCGACTCTACTTCAGTGGATTGGCCGCGATGCTGCCGACCGCCGAGCACTCGCGACTCGACGTGGTGACAACCGAGTACGCGGCGCGCGGAATCGCGCGGCTCGTCATGGCGCGTGATGTTGAACGCCGCGCTTTCCACTTCTGCGCCGGCAACGGCGCGATGCCGCTCGGACAGTTGCTCGACGCGACCTATGAATCCTTCCTCCGCGCGCCGGCTTGGCGGCGGAAGGGGATCGCACGCCCGGTGCGGACCGACCTCGAGACGTATCGGATGTTCGAGGCCGCGGTCGAGGATGCGGGAAGTGAACGCGTCAGGCAGGCCGTCCGCTCGCTCGGGCACTTCGTCCCGCAGCTCGCCTATCCGAAACACTTCGACACCACCGGCGCCGACGCCCTGCTCGGCGAAGCGGCGCCTGACGTCGCGTCGTACTGGGAACAGATGGTCGACACGCTCATTGCGGCGCCGGCGACGCGCGAGGTCGCATGACCGACCGCGCGCAGTTCATCGCCTCGACCACCGACTGGATCAGCCGGCGGCTGGCGCCACCCGGAACCATCGTCGCCGCGGACAGTGCGCTGTTCGCCGACGGGATCATCACGTCGATCAAGGTGCTCGACCTGATCGCCTGGACGGAGCGCGCGATCGGTCGCGAGATCAGCGACTCGGAAATTCGGCTCGACAACTTTCGAACGGTCGCGCGCATCGCGGCGGTCTTCGTTGCGGAGGAGGAAGATGCGGCAGCGTGAGCGGATCATCGACGCACTGAAGGCGCGCGGCGAGCTGTGGGAACCGGCGCCCGGACATCTCGGTCTCCGCGGCGACGCGCTCGTCGAGTTGCGGGCGATCGAGGCACGCCTAACGGCGCTCTGCGTCGCCGAGACCAGCGACGACTGGCGGGTACCGGCGGCGCTGCCGCTCGAGACCCTCGAACGTGCCGGCTATTTCGCGTCGTTCCCGCACTGGCTCACCATGGCCTCGCACCTGACCGGCGACGAAGGCGCGCTCGAGCGCATTGCGTCGAGCGCCACCCCGGCCCGCGATGCGGCGGTGACCGGCGCGCCGGCGGCGGCTGCGCTGCCGCCGGCTGTCTGCTATCACGTCTACGCCGCGCTCAGTGGCTCGGCCGTCCGCTCGCCGCGACTCGTCACCGCGCAGGGATCCTGCTGGCGGCACGAGGGCGATCGACACGCCGCGCTCGAACGTGGCTGGGCATTCACGATGCGCGAGGTCATCTGCATCGGGAGCGAGTCAGACTGCGTTCGCTTCCGCGACCGAGGCATCGCCGCGGCACTCGCGCTCGCAGCCGAGTTGCAGCTCGACGGGGAGCTGGCCACGGCTGAAGACCCGTTCTTCGCGCCGACCTCCCGTGGACGCGCGCTGTTCCAGCGCATCAACGGATTGAAGCAGGAGCTGCGGCTGGCGATCGGCGATGGCGACACCGTCGCCGCTGCGTCGTTCAACCTGCACGAGCAGTTCTTCGGCGAGGCGTTCGACATCCGGCTGGACGACGGATCGCCTGCCTTCTCCGCCTGCATCGCCTTCGGGGTCGAGCGCTGGCTGCTCGCTTCGCTCGTCGCCGGCGCATCGGACCCCGCCGTGATCACCGCGCCTAACGTTATCACTCCGCGCCGCGAGGTACATGTATGAACCGACTTTATGCCCGTCATGCCCAGGCGGCCGATCGTGGCCGCTGGTCGGTCGAACGCGATGTGCCCTGGTGCGACATCGACCCGGTGCGCCTGCGCGGCCAGAGCGAGATACTCGACGCCCTGCGAACCGCCGCGCTGATCGAGGCCTATCACCCGGTACACCTGCAGCAGCTGCTCGCCGAGACCTGGGACGATGTCGATGCCGGCGTCGTGTTCTCGCTCGAGCTGTACGAAGGCTTCAAGCACTTCCACGCGCTGCGCACGTACCTCGATGTCGTCGGCTACCAGCCAGCGCTCAGCGACGACGAGATCGTCGAGATGCGCCGCGCCGCGCGCGAGTCGGACGACGCGCCGTACGACCTCATCGACCGGCTCGTCGAGTTCATGCTGTCCGAACATCTCGCTGCCTACTTCTTCCGGCGGATCAGCGAACAGACGAAGGAACCTGTGCTCGCGGCCATGCTCCGGCTCATCACCGCCGATGAAGTACGCCACGCGCAGAGCGCATCCGACCTGCTCGCCAAGCGGATCGCCGTCGAGCCATGGCTCGCGTCGAAAGTGCTCGACGCCGCGACTCATTTTCGCCACTTCGGCGAGCGCGCGATCGGGGAAGTGCCCGTCGCGCTGCCCGGCGATCCGCTCGCCATTCGCACCTTTGCGCGCCGCATCGAGCGGCTGTGCGGCATTCGATATGTCGATCATCTCAAGGAGGCCATGTGACGCTCTCCATCGCGCGTACCGAGCAGCAGATATCTGACGATGAGCTGCGGGTGCTCAACTTCTATCGCGCCTCCGAGCTGCACGGAGGACTGATCCTCGGCCAGGTGGCACGCCGGACCCGCGACGGTCCCCTGACGGTCGAGCTGTTGCGGCACTCCGCCGAGGAGGTCGCGCACGCGCGGTTGTGGACCGAGACGATCCTCGTGGTCGGCGGCAGCTTGCATCCGGTGCGAGAGACCTACCAGACGCGGTACGCCGAGGCGATCGGCTGTCCGATCGGCGTGCTCCATGTGCTCGCGCTGACGCAGATCTTCGAGCGGCGAGTCTATCAGCACTTCCTCGCGCACCTGCGCCGCCCGGGAACGCACGCTGCGGTGAAAGCGACGCTTATCCGGATGCTCGCGGAGGAGCGCGGACATCTCAGCTGGGTGAAGCAGTGGCTCGACCGTCAGGCAGTCATTCGCGGCGCGATCGTCGGCGAGACGATGCGACGTTACGCAGAGGTTGACCGCCGGGTGTACGACGCGCTCACCCTGGAGCTCGGGTGGAGGGTAGCCGCATGACCACGGCACTCGAACCGATGCGCACCGCGCCGCGTCCGCTCACCTGGTTGCCCTCGGGACGCGTCGATCGCGTCAGGCTTTCCAGCGCGATCGACGACAAGCTGTTCTTCGCGCAGGTGCGCGAGGATCCGCGGGTCGAGCTCGCCGCGATTCGACCGCGTGCGTCCGATACCGTCGTCGTCGTCGGGTCGGGGGGGTGCACAGCACTGTCGCTGCTCGGCGCCGGTGCGGGTGAGGTGCACGCGGTCGACACGAATCGAAGCCAGAACAATCTCACTGAATTGAAGACCGTCGCGCTGCGCGAGCTCGCCCGCCACGAAGCGATCGGTTTCCTCGGCGGATCCGTGATGCCGAGCCGCTACCGGCTCGCACGTTACGGAGAAATGCGGCAGCACCTGCAGGATGACACCGCGGCGTACTGGGATGTGCGCGCCGGTGCGATCGAAGACGGTGTGATCAACGCAGGGGTCAGTGAACGATTCATCCGGGTCGTTTGCTATGCGGTGCGCAACGTCGTTCACCGTCCCGGTCTCGTGCGGCGGATGCTCGACTGTCGTACGCTCGAGGCGCAGCGTGCGTTGTTCGATGAGGAATGGAATACTGCAGCCTGGCGCGCGCTGTTCAGCGTGCTGCTCAACCGCTGGTCGATGTCTCGGGCATACGATCCACGCTTCTTCGAGAAGATCGGTCGTGCTGATTTTGCCGAGCACTTCCGCCAGCTCGCCAGGCACGCGCTGACCGAGATTCCGGTCGCCGACAACTATTTCCTCCATCAGATGCTGACCGGCTTCTACCCGACCGACCGGGACGAAGGCGTGCCGCCCTACCTCGGCGAGTCGGGCGCGGACGTGATCGCGTCGCGACGGAACCGGCTGCTCATCGTAGACGGAAGCATCACCGAGCACCTCGGCACGCTCGACGATCGCTCGGTCAATGGATTCGCCCTGTCGAATGTGTGCGAATGGATGGATCAAGCGGGCATCGACGAGCTGTTCGCCGAGGTCGAGCGCGTTGCCGCGCCTGGAGCGCGGATCGTCTTCCGGAATTTCGTCGGCTGGACCGAGTTGCCGGCCGGCGTCCGCCGGCTCGAGGAGAATCACGCAGCCGGGCCAGCGCTGCTGCGCGGTGATCGAAGCGTCGTGCAATCGCGCGTCGTCTTCTGCCGCGCACGGGCGGACCGATGACCTCCGTCGCCATGTCGCCGGCGCTCGTTGTTCGCGACGCGACCGACGCGGACAACGCGGCGCTCGTCGCGCTGACCGCGGCCTGCACGATGCGCGGTGATATCGCGCTGCGGATGGATCGTTCGCCCGATTTCTTCGCGTTGACGCGACTCGAGGGAGACGAGACCCGCGTCGGCATCGTCGCCAGCAAGGACGGGCAGGTTGTCGGCTGCGTCGCCGCCTCGCGACGGCGCGCGTACGTCAACGGCTCGGCGGAGACGATCTGCTACGTGAGCGATCTCAAGGTGTATCCGTCGGCGCGTGGCAGCGGGGTCGCCGACCTGTTGACCGCATACGCTCGCGACGCGTCGGGCGAGTTGGCCGGAATGGACGCGCCCTGCGTGTTGACGATTCTCGGCGGGAATACTCCGATGGAGCGACGCGCGCGGGGGCCGCGCGGCATGCCGGCGCTGTCGCGGTTCGCCACGCTCTCGGTCGTCGCCATACCGCTGCTCTGGGAGCGGCGGGAGCGCTCACCTGGTGTCACCGTGCGCAGCGCCACGGTCGATGATCTCGATGACATGGCCGCACTCTGGAACGGCCGCGCGCCGACCCGTCAGCTCGCCGGGGTGTTCGACGCCGGGCAACTCGCCCTCTGGATCGCCGACGCGCCAGGCCTAACGCTGCATGATTACCTCCTCGCCGTCGATGGCAGGGGACGTGTCGTCGGCTTTGTCGGCGTCTGGGACCAGACGGCGTTCAAGCAGATGCGAGTCGTGAGCTATTCGCCGCGACTGTCGCTTGTCCGGCGAGGGATCAACCTGATCGCGCCACTCACCGGCGCGCCGCCACTCCCGGAACCGGGCGGCGCCCTGCCCGCCCTGGCAACCGTCCACCTGTGCGCCGATGACCCGGCGGTGCTGCGCGCGCTCATCCTCGAAGCGCACCGTCGCCATCGCGGCGGGCGGTTCGGATTCATCACGGTCGGCCTCGACGTCGCCGATCCGCTGCTCGATGCGACGCGCGGACTGTTCGGCCAGCCAACGACCGTGCACGCGTACGTCAGCAGCGCGCGGGGAATCGGCGATCCGCAGCGACTCCGCGGCTTGCCCCTGCACCACGAGACCGCGCTCGTCTGATGCGCTGGATTCGAGCCATCCCGTCGCTCGTCGTCAGGCAGCGCCGCCGGGTGCTGCTGGCCTGGATCGTGGTGGTCGCCGCGATTCTTCCGATGGCGCGTGGCGTCGAGGGCCGACTCGATACCGGTGCCCGCGTACCGGGAAGCGAATCGACCCACGTCACTGAATTGTTGGCAACGCGATTCGCGTCGCCATTCGCCCGCTACGCGGTGCTCGTCGTTCAGGGCACGCCTAACGCTTTGACCGACCGGGGGCGCGCCACGCTCCGTACGATTGTCGATGCCGTCGCGGCGAATCGAGCCGTGGCTGGGACGTTTTCGCTGCTCAATTCGACTGACAGCCTGTTCGTGGGGCCGAACGGCAGCACCTTCGTCGTCGTCGGCCTTCGCCCGGATGTCGCCAACATCGATTCGGTCGTTCCGTCGCTCCGTCGCACTACCGAGCGATTGCTGCCGACGCTGCACCCGACATCGCCGGCTGTGGAGCTGCTCTGGACCGGCGAGCTGCCGCTGACCGTCGACCTCCGCCGGGTGAGTGCGGACGACGCGAGTCGCGCCGAGCGGCGCGTGCTGCCCTTGACGCTCGCGCTGCTCGTTCTCGCCTTCGGCGCGCTCGCTGCCGCGGTGATCCCGGTTGGCTTCGGCGCGCTGGCGATCGCGCTGACGCTCGGTTGTATCGCGCTGCTCACCCGCGTGACGCCGGTTTCGATTCTCGTCCTCAACGTCGCGACGATGCTCGGACTCGGCCTCGGGATCGACTACGCCCTGCTGATGGTCAGCCGCTTCCGCGAGGCGCGCCGGCGCGGGCTCGACGCCGATGCGGCAGCGATCGAAGCAGCGACCCAGGCCGGCCACAGCATCGCGCTCTCCGGGGCAGCGGTGCTCGTTGGATTTCTCTCGTTGCTGCTTGTTCCACTTACCGATCTCCGATCGATCGCGATCGGCGGCTCCGTCGTGACGATGCTGTCTGTCCTTCTCGCGACGACGCTGCTCCCCGGTGTGCTCGCCGCGCTCGGCGAACGCATCGAGTTCGGTCGCATCGGCAAGCACCGCGCGTCCGGTGACGCCAATACCGATTTCTGGCGCCGCTGGAGCACCGCGGTCGTCAGGCGCCCGCTGCTCGTGCTCGTCCTTGCCGGCCTTCCCGCGATCGTGCTGGCGTGGCAGTGGAGGCGCCTCGAAACCCGCACGCCGAGCGGCGACTGGCTTCCGTCGTCGATCGAGTCCGCGCGCGGGCTGAACGCACTGCAGGCAATGCACCGCAGCGGCATCGTCCAGAGCGTTCGCGTGGTAGTCGAGCTGCCGTCAGGCAGTTCGGTGTACTCGCCTGATGGCTGGCGCGCCGTGGCACGCGTCTCCGAGAAGATCGCGGCGAATGCGCGCGTCGCGCGCGTTCGATCGCTCACTGGAATCCTCGGCTCGACACCGAGTGACAATGTGCTTGCCGCCGCGCCGGCCGCGCTGCTCAAGGGATTTGTCAGTTCGGACAGGCTGCTCGCGCTCCTCGAGATCATGCCGTCGGAGTCAGGCGGCATCATCAGCGCGATGTCCCTGGTACGCGAGCTTCGCGCGATCGATGCAGCCGCGCTGACCGGGATTCCTGGCGCCCACCTCGTGGTCGGCGGACTGCCGGCCTTCAACTTCGATTACGGCCAGCGTATTTCGAGCGCGACGCCGCGCGTCGTTGCGCTGGTGGTGATCGGGACCTTCGTCGCGCTGCTCTGCGGCTTCCGGTCGGTGCTCATTCCCCTTAAGGCTATCACGCTCAACCTGCTCTCGGTGGGCGCCGCCTTTGGCGCCGTGGTCCTGGTGTTCAACGATGGATATGGGTCGCGACTGCTCGGTCTCGATCATCCGCTCGACGGAATATTCCCGGCGGTGCCGCTGCTCGTGTTCTGCACCGTCTTCGGGCTGAGCATGGACTACGAAGTGTTTCTCGTTTCGCGAGTGCGCGAGGCGCGGCAGCGCGGCGCCAACGAGAGCGATGCGGTCGTCGAAGGCGTGTCGCGCACTGGTGGCGTGATCACCAGCGCGGCGCTCGTCATGATTGTCGTCTTCTCCGCCTTCATGATGGGCGAGTTCGTATTGATGAAGATCCTCGGCTTCGCGCTCGCAGTTGCGGTCCTCATCGACGTCACGATCATCAGGCTTGCGCTCGGCCCGTCGCTGCTGCGACTGGCCGGACACTGGAACTGGTGGCCCGGCCGGGAAAAGCGTTAGGTACGATCAGCGCGGCCAGCGGCGCCCGTCCGGTGCTGCTGGAGACTTTCGTTCAGCGGAGGACTCCCATGAAACGCACACTCGCAATCTCGATGGCCCTTCTCGCGCTCGGGTGCATGGCTCGCCCCGCTGCGAAGTCGGGAGCGTTGGTCGAACGCGAGAACGTCGGCGAGGAGGTCGGCCGGATCGAGCGCTACTGGGCCGACGCATACATGCGGCGCGATACCTTCGCACTGCGCGAACTCCTCGCCGACGAATTCACCGACATCGACGATCGCCGGACCGCGAGCAAGTCGGAGTATCTCGCCGAGATGAGCCGTCTCGCGGCGAGTTCCGATCGATTCGTCCTCACTGACGGCGTGGTTCGCGGCTACGGCGATGCGCTCGTGTCGACGGGGCACCTCCGGCTCGGCGGTGAGATGGCGGGCGCAGGCGCACACTACATGGCGGTCTACGTGCGGCGGCGGGGCCGCTGGCAGCCGGTCGCCTTTCAGCTCACGCCGATCCACGCGCCGTAAGGCCGCGCGAACGCCGCGACCTCAGCTGCGGACGATTCGGAGAAAGTCGCGGAGAATCCGCTCGGTGAGGCCCCAGACGATGTACTCGCCGTGGGTGAAGGCGGGAACCTGCAACGAGCGGCCGTGCGCGACGACGTCGGCGGTAATCCACGCTGCGACGTCGCGCAGTGCGGCCAGCGGTACCCAGAACGCCGCTGCGACCTCCGGACTCTCGACGACGGCCACATCCGCCGAGACCGCGGCAACATAGGGCCGGACGATCACCCGCCTGACGGTGAGCGTTCGTGGCGAGACCTCGTCGAGCGCGCCGAGCACCGCGCCGTCGCGCTCGATGTCGACCGCCGTCTCTTCCCACGTCTCACGGACCGCTGTCCGCTCGAGCGAGGCGTCGCCCGACTCGCGACGTCCCCCCGGCAGCGCAATCTGGCCGCTCCACGGATCACCCTCGAAGTTGGCGCGCTTGATCATCAGCAGCTCGAGCCCGCCCCTTTCGTCCGGCCGGAGAACGAGTGCGACTGCCGCATGCAGTGGCTGCTCTCCAGCGTCGCTGAGCACAGTCGCCGGCGTGTGTGCAGCCAGCGCGCCGGCGATGCGCGCGAGTTCGCGGTGCTCCAGTGTCTTGCTGATCATCACGACACGAGCCGTCGCACGAACCGCACCCCGCCGCACGCCGCTGGTATCGCATTCAGCGCCGAGAGGTCGGCAAATCCGTCAGCTCTCGACCGGCCCGCCACCCTCGACCCACGCTCGGTAGCCGCCGCGCAGGGAGCGCACACGATAGCCCATCGTCTGCAGCGTGTCGGCAGCGAGCGCCGACCGGCTGCCGCCGCCACAATAGACGACAAGGTCGCGGTCGCGCGGCAGCATCCCTTCACCGCGCACCTCGATCGTCCCCCGCGGCAGCGGAATCGCGCCGGGGATGCGACCGAGGTTGTACTCGTTCGGTTCGCGGACGTCGATGAACGCTGTCGCGGTTGCGGCGAGCGCATCACGCGCGTCGTCGGCATCGATCTCGGTGATCCGCTGCTTCGCCTCGTTGACGAGGTCGGTGCCGGACTTGGCCATGCTCGGACGCCGCGGGTTGGAGGTGGTCAGTGGACGTGCAGCGTGCCAGCGGCCGCGTCGAGCGTCGCCGTCAGGCCTAACGGTATCGTCCATTGTTCGTCGACGTGGCCGAACGGCGCGCCGGCGACGGCCGGGACGCCGGCCGCGCTGGCCGCCTCGTCGAGCACCTCGTCGAGCCGGCGGACTCCGTCTTCGCTGGTCTCGGGACAATCGGTGAACGCGCCGAAAACGATGCCGGCGACGCGGGCGAGGGCGCCGGCAAGCCGCAGCTGGGTGAGCATCCGGTCGAGGCGGTAGACCGCCTCGCCGATATCCTCGAGCACGAGGATCGCGCCGTCGAGCGCCGGGAAATACGGAGTGCCGAGGAGCGCGACAAGCAGTGCAAGGTTGCCGCCGGCCAGGCGTCCTTCAGCGACGCCGCCGCGGATCGTCCGCGCGGCCGGCATCGCGCCGCATGAATCAGCCGCATCGATCACCGCCCGCCGGAGCGAGTCGCGCGAGAAGGCGCTCAGCACGCCGCGCGCGGTCGGCGCGTGGAACGTCGCGATGCCGCTCCTCGTCTCGATCGCGGCGTGCAGTGCGGTGATGTCGGAGAAGCCGAGCAGTGTCTTCGGGCGGCGGGTGATTGCCGCATAGTCAAGCGCATCGAGCAGCCGCATCGAGCCATAACCACCCCGCGCGCACCAGACCCCGTCGATCGCCGGATCGCGCAGCGCGCGGTCGAGGTCCGTTAGGCGCTCCTCATCGCTCCCCGCGAAGTAGCCGCGGCGAGCGAGCACGTTCACGCCGACGATCGGCTCCCACCCCATCGCTTCGACATTGCTGATCGCCCGCTCGAGATCGCCCGCGCCCCGCAGTGGTCCAGCCGGCGAGACGAGCGCAACACGTGAGCCAGGCGCGAGCGGCGGCGGGCGGCGCAACGATGCGCGAGGGTGCGTCCTGGTGCGTGTAGTCGCGGACATGTTGGAGTGCGCAACGTAGGGATCGCGCGGTATACGGTCAACGGCGCGGATGGACGGCAGGTGGCATTTGCCTTGCGCAACCAGATGTTCCCAACGGCGGGCACCGCAGCGACATCATGCCGGGCGGCGGCCGCCAGAGTCATCCTTACGCAGCATGGAGGAAAGGACCAATGGCGGATCGGGAACAGGACCAGAACTCGCAAAGCGGTCGCACCGGATCGTCCGGAAGTGGCGCGTCAGACTCGTCAGGACGTGAGACGGGTAAGAGCGGGTCACAGCAGGGCGGCGGATTCGACGCTGCGGGTGGGTCGGGCTCTTCGCAGAGCGGCGCGACGGGCAGCACGAGTTCCAGTGGATCGTCAGGCAGCACGTCGCCCGGCAATGGCCGGACCGACCGCGGCAACATGGGTGATGAAGGCATCGGCAGTTCGGCGACGCGCAACGCAGCGTCAGGCGGCTCAGGCCGCGACTCGTCGGACAGCAGTGAACGGATCGGCGACGAAGAAGAAAGTGACGTCGAGTCCCGCTCGCGCGCGGCGAGTGGCTCAGGCGGTGCGAGCGGCAGCAGCAGCGGCAAGACCGGTTCGAGCGGCAACGAGGGGAGCGGCGCAATGAGCGGCGCGCCCGGTGGTGGTGGTGGCTCGAGTGGCGGTAGTGGCGGTAGTGGCGGTAGTGGCTCGAGCGGCGGCGGCGGGTCGAAGGGAGGCTCCGGCGGATCGTCGGGTGGATCCGGCGGATCCGGCGGATCCGGTGGTGGGACGGGCGGCGGCGGCTCGAAGGGCGGCTCGGGCGGTGGCGGATCGTCGGGCGGCTCCGGTGGTTCCTCCGGTGGCGGAATGGGCGGTGGTGGTTCTTCGGGCGGCTCGTCCGGTGGCTCGGGCGGCTCCGGCTCGGGAGGAAAGAGCAGCGGTCGCTGATCGCCGATCCCTCAGAGCAAAGCGCTCCGGCTCACGCCGGAGCGCTTTTTTTTTCGCGCCTTGCAGTTCACACTGGACGCGAACGACGACCGTCACCACAATTGCCGCGTGCCCCACCCCATCCCGCGCGGACCCCGTTTCCCCCTCGCCGCGCAGGTTCTCGTCGGACTGGTCGCTGGCTTCGCACTCGGCATGCTCCTCGTCGCGATCGGCGAGCGCGCGACCCGTGTCGCGCTCGCGATCGCCGAGCCGGCTGGGGCGCTGTTCGTCAGCGCGATCCGCATGACGGTGATCCCACTCGTCGTATCCAGTCTCGTCGTCGCCGTTGCTACTGCCCCCGATCCGCGCACCGTCGGCGTCGTTGGATTTCGCGCGTTGGTCCTCTTCCTGGGGGTGCTGTTCACCGGCGCCATCTTCGCCGCGCTCCTCGCGCCCCCGCTGTTCTCGCTCGTCGCAATCGACCCGACGGCCACCGCCGCACTGCGGGCGTCGACCGCGAGCATCGCGACCGCCGTTGCGCCGGCGACGCCGACCATCGGCCAATGGATCGTCGATCTCGTCCCCGCCAATCCGTTCAAGGCAGCGAGCGACGGCGCGATGCTCCCGCTGATCGTCTTCGCCCTCGCGTTAGGCTCGGCCCTCGCCCGCATCGCGCCGGCGCGGGGCGCCGTCGTTATCCGGCTGTTCGAGGGAATCAACGATGCGATGATCCTCCTCGTTCGCTGGATCCTCGCCTTCGCACCCATCGGAGTCTTCGCGCTCGCCATCCCGCTGGCCATTCGCGCCGGCGCCTCGGCCGCCGGCGCGCTTGTCTCGTACATCGGGATCGTCGTCGCGCTGCTGATCGTCTTCACCATTCTCGTCCTCTATCCGCTCGCCGCGTTAGGCGGGCGGATCTCGCTGCTGACCTTTGCGCGGGCCTGCCTCCCGGCGCAGGCGGTCGGCTTCGGATCCCGCTCGTCGCTGGCTGCGCTGCCCGTCATGATCGAGACCGCGCGCGACCGGCTGCTCCTCCCGCCGGCGATCACCGGCTTCTTCCTCCCGCTGGCCACCGCCACCTTTCGCGCCGGGAGTGCCGTCGCCCAAACGGTGAGCGTGATCTTCGTCGCCCACCTCTTCGGCGTTCCGCTCGGGCCGCTCCAACTGGCGACGATCGCGGTCACCGTCGCGCTGACGACGTTCAGCATCCCGGCGATCCCCGGCGGTTCGATCCTCGTCCTCGTTCCCGTGCTCGTTACCGCGCACGTGCCGGTCGAAGGCATCGGCCTCCTGCTCGGCGTCGACACGATCCCCGACATGTTCCGCACCACCGCCAACGTCACCGGCGATCTGACCGTCGCCGCGGTGCTCGGCCGGACCGCCGTGCCGGTCGATCGTGATCGTTAGGCAGCACGACATCATCGTCGGGCTGGCGCTGGCGCTTCCCTGGATCGTCGCTCCCCTGGTCGCCGCCTGGCGCGCTGCTGGCTCGCGCTCGCTCGACGACGAGTCCCCCGACGCCCCGAGCGACGCGCCGCTCATCTCGGTGATCATACCGGCTCGCGACGAGGCGCCGAACATCGAGCGCTGCCTGCGCTCCGTGCTGGCGACCGGGTACCCGAATGTCGAGGTGATCGTCGTCGACGATCACTCGAGCGATGGCACCGGCGCGATCGCCGCGCGCATCGCTGCGGGCGACGCACGCGTCCGGATCGTCGTCGCGCCGGACCTGCCTGACCGCTGGTTCGGGAAGCCGTGGGCCTGCCTCACGGGCGCGCGGTCGGCGCGTGGCGAGGTCCTCTCCTTCATCGACGCTGACACCACCCACGCCCCCGATCTCCTCACCCGCACCGTGAACGCCATGCGGTCGCGCCACGCCGACATGGTGACCGTCGCCGGCACGCAGGAGATGAAGACCTTCTGGGAGGCGCTGCTGCAGCCGCAGATGTTCGCCCTGATCGCGATGCGCTACGGCGGCACCGAACGGGTGAATGATTCGCCGCGCCCTTCGGACAAGATCGCCAACGGACAGTTCATAACGGTGACGCGCGCCGCCTACGACTCGATTGGCGGGCACGAGGCCGTCCGCGACAAGGTGGCCGAGGACCTGATGCTCGCCCAGCGGCTGTTCACCGCGGGCCGACGTACAGCGCTCGTCCTCGGCACCGCGCAGCTCTCGACGCGGATGTACAGTTCGCTCGGCGAGATCGTCCGCGGCTGGCGGAAGAACGTCTTCGCCGGAGGGATCGACGCGCTGCCGCCCTTTCCGCTCGCTCGGCTTGTTTTTCCCTTCTTGTTGCTCGCCTTGCCCGTCACCGAGCTCGCGCCGCCACTCGTGCTCGCCGGATATACGTTAGGCGTCCGATTGCCGCCGGCCGTCCTCGTCTGGATGCTCGTCGCGATGGCTGCGCTGCTCGTCGGCTGGGCGGCAATCTACCGGCGCGCCGGCCGCTCGCCGCTCCATGCTCTCGCTTTCCCGTTAGGCGCGGCCGTGCTGCTCTGGATCTTTGTCAGTGCAATCGCCCGCGGTCGTCGGGTGAGCTGGAAGGGACGCCAGTACACGATCGCCTAGGCGCGATGTCACTGCAGTTGCTGGTATCCCGGCACCGTCAGGAAATCGTTGAACGTCTCGTCGAGCACCAACATGTCGAGCAGCGCGGCCGCCTCGCGCAGCCGCGATTCTCCGTCACCGCGCTCGGCCAGCAATGTGGCCAGCGTTGCCTCGCGCAGCGCACGGTAACGGTCGCGGTCGATCGTGCTCCCATCGTTGAGCCGCACCTGTCGGTGTACCCACTGCCAGAGCTGTGAGCGCGAGATCTCGGCGGTCGCCGCGTCTTCCATCAGATTATGGATCGCGACCGCGCCCGACCCGCGGAGCCACGCTTCGATGTATTGCAGCGCGACGTCGATGTTGGCGCGGACACCGGCTTCAGTCACCGTACCGCCAGGCACCGCGAAGTCGACGAGCTGCGCCGCCTGGACCGAGACCTCGCCACGCGTTCGTTCCTTCTGGTTCGGCCGAGCACCGAGCACGTCGTCGAACACCGCCATCGCGACGGGCACGAGGTCGGGGTGCGCGACCCACGTCCCGTCGAACCCGTCGCGTGATTCGCGCAGCTTGTCCTCGCGTACCTTTGCCAGTGCGATGTCGTTGACCGCCGCGTCGCGCCGGTTCGGGATGAACGCCGCCATCCCGCCGATCGCGTGCGCCCCGCGCCGGTGGCAGGTCTTCACCAGCAGCTCGGTGTAGGCGCGCATGAACGGCACCGTCATCGTCAGCTGGTTCCGATCCGGGAAGATCGGCCCCTCGCGCCCGAATTTCTTGATCGCGCTGAACAGGTAGTCCCACCGTCCGGCATTGAGCCCCGCGGCGTGTTCGCGGAGCTCGTAGAGGATCTCCTCCATCTCGAAGGCCGCAAGAATCGTCTCGATCAGCGCCGTCGCTCGGATCGTTCCGCGTGCGATGCCTGACGTTTCCTGCGCGACCACGAACACCTCGTTCCAGAGTCGCGCTTCGAGGTAGCTCTCCATCTTCGGCAGGTAGAAATACGGCGCCGAGCCACGGGCGACGAGTTCACGCGCGTTGTGAAAAAAGTACAGCCCGAAGTCGAACAGGGTCGCCGAGATCGGGGCGCCATCGACTGTGACATGCTTTTCGACGAGGTGCCAGCCCCGCGGCCGGACGACCAGCGTCGCCGGCGTGCTGCCTAACGTGTAACGCTTGCCCTCGGGGCTGGTGAATTCGATCGACCGGCGGATGGCATCGCTGCAGTTGACCTGTCCGGCTACGACGTTCGTCCACGCCGGCGATAGCGAATCCTCGAAGTCGGCCATGAACACCTTCGCGCCGGAGTTGAGCGCGTTGATCATCATCTTCCGTTCGACCGGCCCGGTGATCTCGACGCGCCGATCGTTCAGGTCAGCCGGCGCGGCTGCCACCTGCCAGTTCCCCTCGCGTACCGATCGCGTCGCGGCCAGGAAGTCCGGACGAGCGCCGTCGTCGAGCAGTTCCTGGCGCGCGATCCGTGCGCGGAGCAGCGTCTCGCGCGTGCCGTTGAACCGATTGTGCAGCGAGGCGACAAAATTGAGCGCGTCGGGCGTCAGCACGCGGCGCTGCGCTTCGCCGGCGTCGCCGTGGATGCGAATGTTGCGCGAGGAAGGCTGTGGCATGTCGGCGGACGTTGGACGTCCGCGTCGCGGCTGTCAACCGCGCGTATTTCCGCCGCGACGCGCGGTGGCGCGGTGACTCGATCCTGGCGATACAGCGCGACACTGTCGCGTGCTCAACATGAAATCGGCTGCCGCCGCCCTCGGCGCGCCTCCCGGGATCGCCTCACTGGTGACCATTGCGGCCATCGCTGGTTGCGATGGCTCCCCTGCCCGCCTCGCGCGCGACGCGCGCGCCGCACTTGGCCTCCCGGATTCGTTGCATGACGTCAGCGTCTGCCCCGGCCCCGGCGCGGTGCGCGCGCTCGTGGTGCGCTGCGATGCGACCGCGTCGACGCGGGAAACCGTTCTGCGCATTGCGACCCGCCTGGCGAGCCGCACGCCGCAACTCCGCTGGCTCGTCGTGGCCGAAGACGAGGGCGGCGACGAGCGAGTGATCGCGACCTGGGCTCCGTCGCGGGTGCCACCACGCGTTGCCGCGCTCTCCGTGCAGCGGGCGCGCCTCGTCGACAGCGACGCGGAAACACTGTGCGCGATTGCTGCCGCCGCGGTGCCCGATGACCTCCTGATGCATGCACGCTGGCTCGAGATCCTCGGACGCGACGCGCTGAGCCGCCGTTTTTATCGCGAGCTCGAGTCCGGCGTCGACGGTGCCGCCGACTCCCTCCCCGAGCGGATTCCGCGCGCCGATCGCCGCACCCTCGCGCTATTCACCGTTTCGCGGCTCCTCTTTCTCGCCTTTCTCGAAGCCAAGGGATGGCTCGACGGCGATCGCGCCTTCCTCGCGCGCGTCCACGCCGCCGCGCGCCAGAGCGGCGGCAACGTTCATCGCCGGCTGCTCGAGCCACTGTTCTTCGGGACACTGAACACTCGACCGACCAATCGTGCTCCGCTGGCTCGCGCGTTCGGAGAATTGCCCTACCTCAATGGCGGACTGTTCACGCGCACGCCGCTCGAGAAGCGCTGGCGCGCCGCCCGCTGTTCCGATACGGCGCTCGCCACGCTGTTCGACGGCGTATTCGCCCGCTACCGCCTAACGGCGCGCGAGGATCGCGCCACTTGGTCCGACGCGGCCGTCGACCCCGAGATGCTCGGCCGCGCCTTCGAATGCCTGATGGCTTCTCCGGAGCGGCGGGCCAGCGGTGCGTTTTTTACTCCCCATGCGCTCGTTGCCGACGTCACCAGCGAAGCACTGGTCCGCCACCTGCTGCCCGCGCTCCCCGAGCAGTGCGCGTGGCAACTCGTCGGCGGCGAGGAGCCGTCGCCGATCGACGCGGCCCATGCGTTGGCACGGGTCGAGTCGCTGCGGATCCTCGACCCGGCCTGCGGGTCCGGAGCATTTCTCGTCCACGCGCTCGAACGCCTCGCCGACATGCAGCGACTCTGCGGCGATCAGCGCGACGCGGGAACGTTGCGCCGCGAGACACTCTCGCGATCGATCTTCGGCGTCGATTCAAATCCCACCGCCGTCTGGCTCTGCGAGCTGCGCCTCTGGCTCTCCACCGTGATTGAAACAGACGTCGCCTGTGCGCAGCGCGTTCCGACGCTGCCTAACCTCGATCACAACATTCGCGTCGGCGATTCGCTTTCCGGAAGTGCGTTCGGTGCACCGTCCCATGGCGAACAAGCGTCAGGTCGCGCGGTTGCCGCGCTGCGAATTCGCTACACCCGCGCAACCGGCGCGCGGAAAGTGAGGCTCGGCCGCGAGCTCGAGCGCAGCGAACGGTGCGCTGCGACGATGGTGCTCGATCGCGACATCGTGCGCCTGACGGCGCGGCGCCGCGAGCTCATCGCCAATCAGCGGCAGCGCGACCTGTTCGGCCTCCGCCGCGCCGCCCCCGGTCATCACGGCGGGCGCGACGCCGACCGCGACGCCGTTCGCATTGCGCTACGCAGCGCACGCGCCGAACTGCGCGGATTGCGCGACGGGGCATCACTTCCCTTCTCGTATCCCTCGTGCTTCCCCGACGTCGCTGCGCGCGGTGGCTTCGACCTGATCATTGCCAATCCACCCTGGGTCCGCTTGCACAACATCCCCGCGCGTTCGCGCCAGCGACTGCGCGAGTCGTTCGCGGTCTTCCGACTCGCGTCGTGGGAGCCGGGTGCGATCGGCGCCGGAGCCGGTCATGGCTTCGCCGCGCAAGTCGATCTCTCCGCGCTGTTCGTCGAGCGGAGTGTGGCGCTCCTCGCCGATGGTGGCGCGCTCTCGATTCTCGTTCCCTCGAAGCTCTGGCGCTCGCTCGCCGGCGGTGGCGTCCGTCGCTTCCTCGCCGCGAACGCCCCGCCAGTCGCCATCGAAGATCTCTCTGAATCCGAGGCCGCCTTTGACGCCGCTGTCTATCCCTCGTTGCTGGTCGCCGTGAAAGGCGCGACGCCGGCGTCGGTGCGCTGCACGCTGCGTCGTCGCACAGGCCCGCTGCGCTGGAACACCGAGCGCGCGATGCTCGCACTCGACGATTCGCCGGGCAGCCCGTGGCTCCTTGCGCCGCCTGAGCCGCGCCGCGGCTTCGACCGGCTGCGACGTGGTGCTTCGACCCTGGCCACCAGCGTCGCCGGCCGGCCGTTGCTCGGCGTCAAGTGCGGACTGAACGAGGCGTTCCTGCTCGCCGGCGACTCCGTCGGCATCGAGCCGGCCTGCCTGCGTCCGCTCATCCGCGGCGAGACCCTCACCCCATGGACGGTATCTCCGGCTGAGCAAATCGTCTGGACGCACGCGCCTAACGGTGCGCCGCTTCCGCTCCTCCCGTCAGGCGCGGCCACCTGGCTTGCGCCGTATCGGCGCTCGCTTGCCGCCCGTTCGGATCTCCGCGGTTCGCTGCCTTGGTGGTCGCTCTTCCGGACGGAAAGCGCCCGCTCCGACCTCGCACGCGTCGTCTGGGCCGATTTTGGTCGGTCGCTCCGCGCCACGTTCCTCGCGCCCGGGGATCGCGCGGTCGCCCTCAATAGCTGCTACGTCGTGCGTTGTCCCGAGCCGGATGACGCGCTCGCCCTCCTTGCGTTCCTCAATTCTCCGCTCGCCTCGGCCTGGCTCGCCCTCGTCGCTGAGCCAGCCCGCGGCTCCTTCAATCGCTACCTCGGCTGGACGATGGCGATGCTCCCGATTCCCGCCGACTGGCCTCGCGCCCGCAATATTCTCGCGCCGTTAGGCGCGCAGGGGGTGGCCGGTGACCCTCCCTCACCCCACGAGCTCCTCGACCGCGCGATCGCCGCCTTCCGCGTTCGCCGGTCCGATGTTGCCCCGATGGTCGAATGGGCGAGCCGCTGACCGCCGGACACGCGGTCGCCCCGCTCGACGACGTTCGCCGTTTCATCGCCGATCGCTTGCTCGCTGATCGCCCGATCGCCGCTCCGGCGCTTGGCGCCATCGCGCTCTGGCCACACCAGCGCGACGCCGTTGCGCGCATCCGCGCGGCGATCGGTGAGTTTGGCGGTGCACTGCTCGCCGACGACGTCGGCATGGGCAAGACCTTTGTCGCACTCGCCGTCGCGGCGCCGTACGCGTCGCCACTCGTCGTTGCACCGGCCGCGTTGCGCGGGACCTGGCGCACGGCAGCATTGCACGGCGGTCGCATCGTGCAGTTCGCGTCATTCGAATCGCTGAGCCGCCGGCGCCGCCCCGATGCTACGCCCGATTTCGTCATCGTCGACGAGGCGCATCATGCGCGGAATCCACTCACCCGCCGCTACGGCGAGCTCTCCGCAATCGTTGCGGATACTCCGGTGCTGCTGCTCACCGCGACGCCGATCCACAACCGCCGCGACGACCTCGTCGCGCTGCTCGCACTGTTTCTCGGACGCAGCGCGGCGACGCTCAAGCGCGCCGCACTGTCGCGATGCGTGATCCGCCGAGCGCGCGACGTGCTCGCTGAGGCGACGACACTGCCTGACGTGCGCGGCCCGTTCACTATCCCATCGGACCATCGCGACGACGCCACCCCCGATGCGATTCTTTCCCTCCCGCCCCCGCTCCCCCCAGTGGACGCAGGAACCGCTGGCGCGTTGCTCGCCGTCACTCTGTTGCGGCAATGGGCCTCCAGTCAGGGTGCCCTCCTCGCCGGTATCCGTCGCCGACTCGCCGTCGCACACGCACTCAGTACCACGCTCGACGACGGCCGCTATCCAACCCGCGCCGAGATCGCCGCCTGGACGCTGGGCGACGACGCGCAGCAGCTCGCGCTCGGCGCGATTCTCTCTCCCGGACACACCGGCTCGGTCCCGGCCGACCTTCGCGACACCGTCGCTGCGCATGCCGCCGGGCTGCGAGCGCTGCGACGCATCGTGGCCGCCGACCCCGAGCGTGATCTGAAACGCGCTCGGCGACTGCGCGACCTGCTCGATACGCACCCCGGCGCGCGGCTGATCGCCTTCAGCCAGTTCGCCGAAACGATCGACGCGTATTGGCGCGCGCTCCGCCACCTCCCCGGCACTTGCGCCGTTACCGCCGCCGGTGCGCGTATTGCCAGTGGCGCGATTTCTCGCGCCCAAGCGTTAGGCAGCTTCGCGCCGGGGCACTCGTCGCGCGGCGGGCCGGCGCGGCAGATCACGCTGCTCCTCACCACCGATCTCGCCAGCGAAGGTCTCGACCTCCAGGACGCGTCGGTACTCGTCCATCTTGACCTGCCGTGGACTCCGGCCCGGCTCGAGCAACGTCTCGGGCGAATTGTTCGACCGGGTTCGCCGCATCGCTCCGTGCACGTCTACTCGATGGAACCTCCCGCCCGCGCGGCCACCCTGCTCGGCATCAAACGCCGGCTGGCGGACAAGCTGACCGCGGCACGCGCCACACTCGGCGCCGTGATGCCGGACATCGGCATTCTCCTCCCCGATTCCCCTGCGCTCGTTCACCACGCGCCAGCATCATCCACGGCAGCCGCGGTCCCTGCGCCGGAGCACGCGGACCCTCCGACAGCTTCCGCCGAGCAGCTCGAGTCGATCCTCGAAGCCTGGCACCGGCTGCCGCGCGTTGCGGCACCCGCGTCGCCTGCCGGCAGCCGCGTCATCGTTGCCAGCCTGGTTGCGCCGACCTGCGGCTGGCTCGCGCTGGTTGGCGACGGCGAACGAGCGCGGTTGATCGCACGCGCTGGCGATCGCACGAGCGACGATCCCGCACTGGTGGTGCACCTGTGCCGAGTCATCGACCTCGCGGCCGCGCCTAACGGTTCCCGCCGGGCCAAGGATAAAAACGCCGGGTTCGTCGCTGAATCGATCGAGCAGCTCGGTACCTGGCTCGAGACTCAGCGCGCCGCGGCGCTGGCCGGAGTGGCGGACATCCCCCTCGTGCACGGCCGACGCCGCGCGCTCGCCGCCATCGCCCGGCTCGCCGACGCCCCGGCCTCGACGCGCGACGCGCTCGCCGCTCCAGCCGCACAGGCACTCGGCGTCGCCAGCGGGCGGCTCGCTGCAGGACGTGAGCGAGCGCTGCGCCAGTTCACCACGGCTCGGGGCAACCCGCAACGGGAATGGCTCGACGCGCTGGGAGCGCTCGGCACTACCCGCGCCCGTCGCGAGTCGCCACAATTCGCAGCGGAGTCCGTACTGGCCTTCATCGCTCTCGGTCCGCCACCCTGACCGGCAGCACCACCCGCGCTCCGAGTGCGGCGAAATTTCAATCAGTCTTCAAACCATCCGAGGCGTCGCGCTATCTCAATCCGTGAACGACGGAACCGCGACCGAATGGCGACCCTGGCTCTTCTTCATACCGAAAGTGCGTCTCGCGCCGCCCTCGAGTCGGATGTCGCCCTGGCGGCGGCCGGCAACCGTGAGGCTTTCGAGCGACTGTACCACGCGAACTCGGGGCGCGTCTTCGCCCTCTGCGTGCGGATGGTCGGCGATCGCGCGACCGCGGAGGAGCTGACGCAGGATGTGTTCGTCCGTGCATGGGACAAGCTGGCGCAGTTCCGCGGTGACTCGAGCTTCGCGACCTGGCTGCATCGATTGGCGGTGAACGTCGTGCTCAACGGCCGGAAGCAGCAGGGGCGCTATCGCAATCGGCACGAACAGATCGACGAGGAAAGCGAGTCGCTGCCGCAACCCGGGCTTCCAGTTCCCGGGGCTCGGCTCGACCTCGAGGCGGCGATCGCGCTGCTCCCCCCCGGAGCGCGACGGGTGTTCGTACTGCACGACGTGGAAGGCTACACGCACGAAGAAATCGCTGAACAGAATGGCGTGACGACCGGCGCGACGAAGTCGCAGCTGCACCGCGCCCGAATGCTGTTGCGGGAGGCACTGAACCGATGACCATGACCTGCGAGCAGTTCGAAGCCCGGCTTCCCGATTACCTCGAGGGTGACCTCCAGGGTGATAAGCGCGACGCATTCGAGCGTCACGCCGAAAGCTGCCTGCACTGCCACCCGATCCTCAACGACATCAAGGCGATCGTGGCGGGCGCTGGCGCCCTCGGTCCCATCGAACCGTCGCGCGACCTCTGGCGCGGCATCGAGTCGCGGATCGGCGCAACGGTGGTTCCGATCGGCGCCCGTCGCAGCTCGCCGCTCATTCTCGGCCTCGCCGCCGCTGTCGTGCTTATCGCCGCAACCGCGGGCATCACCTACCAGCTGACCGTATCGCGCCATCCGGCCGCGCCGTCGCTTGCGGCGAATCAACCTTCTCTCACCGCGGCACCTGCTGTCGGCAGCACTTCGGCGCATGTCGTGGCTGTCGTTCCCGAATCGTCGGCGGTGCCTGACGTCGCCCCGCGCCTGACGCGAGCGGCAGCCAGCGCGCCGGCCAGCGCCGCCCCGCCTGACGTGAGGGCCGTTCGCAACAGTACGCGGGCGCTGAATACTGCCGCCGTCTACGATCGTGAGATCGCGCGACTCCATGCCGTCATCCAGACCCGCCGCCGGGAGCTGGACCCGAAGACCGTCGCGGCGATCGAACGTAGCCTTGCCGTAATCGACACCGCTATCGCGCGGGCACGCGGCGCGCTGGCTGCTGACCCCGCGAGCCGATTCCTCCACGGACGGCTCACCGATGTACTCGACAAGAAGGTGGAGCTTCTCCGCACGACGGCGATGCTTCCGACGCGCTCCTAGAGGAACACGCAATGAAATTGGCCCGCATGTTGTTCGCTCTCGCACTGCTCCAGGCGGGAGGTGCCGCGTTCGCGGCGACCGTCCGCGCCCAGGATGCCGAACGTGCCGAACGGATCGAGGAAAAAGCGACCGCCAGGCTCGACACCACCGTCACGATCGACCGGGGCGGCACGGTGGACATGCAGCTCGTCTCCGGCGAAATCATCGTCAAGGCCGGCACCGGAAACCAGGTGAGGATCCATGCCTGGAGCGAGCGCGGAGTGCTCGAGTTTTCGGCGAGTGCGTCACGGGTCTCGCTCGACGTGCATTCCCGCCGCGGACGGATGGGCGATACGCGTTATGAAGTGACCGTACCCGTCGGCGTTCGCCTGGAGTTGAAGAGTGTCTCCGGCGACATCAGCGCGCACGGATCCAAAGGCGAGATCGAAGCCGGTGCGGTCAGCGGTAACGTGGACGTCAGCGATGGTACCGGGCGCGTCGAGCTCGTAAGCGTTTCCGGCGATGTCACCGCGGCACGGCTCGCCGGCGACGTGCGTGTGAACGCTGTGAGCGGCGACGTTTCGCTGCAGGATATCAGCGGCACCCTCGAAATCGAAACCGTCAGTGGCGAGATGACCGTTGCGAAAGCCGACCTCAAGTCGCTGCGCACCGAAACTGTCAGTGGCGAAGTCGCGTACGACGGCACACTCGATTCCCAGGGCCGCTACGAATTTCACTCGCAGTCGGGCGACATCCGGCTCCGGCTCCCCGCTTCGGCGGGCGGCATCGTGAGGGTGGAAACGTTCAGCGGCTCGGTCGACAGCGATTTTCCGATGACCATGCAGCCTGGCGATCATGGGATGGGCGAGCATCCGAAGCGGCTCGAGTTCACCTTTGGCAAGGGCGGCGCCCGCCTCACCGTCGAGACCTTCAGCGGCGACATCAACATCGAGAAAGCATCGAATCCGTGACCGACCTTCGCGATCAGCACCGCCTAACGTTTCCCCGGAGACCTTCCATGCGACGCACCCTGTCCGCCTGCACGCTCCCCCTCGCAATTACGCTCGCCGTTGCGACCGCATCCGCTCAGGCGGCGTCGCCAGCCGGCGAAACCGGCAATCGCTTCGAGTGGACGGGCGTCGTCCCCGCCGGCGCGTGGATCGTCGTCCGCAACATGAATGGCCCCGTCTCGGTGACGGCAACAGCGAGCCGCACCGCGCAGGTCACCGGCCTCAAACGCGCGGAACGCGGCGGCGATCCTTCCGTCGTCCGCTTTGTCTCCCGTCCGCTCCCCAACGGTGGCATCCTCGTCTGCGCGCTCTGGGGCGCAAACTCGGACTGCGATGAGGAGGGGTACCATTCCCACAACAACGGCGACGGCGATCACGGTCGCCGCAACAACGTCGAAGTCGATCTCAAGGTCGCGTTGCCCAACGGCGTCAACGTGCGCGCCGGCAGCGTCAACGGCGACGTCGAAGTCGCCGGCGCGACCGCGGAAGTCAGCGCAAGCTCGGTGAATGGTACCGTCCGCGCCACATCGTCAGGCGGCCCGGTCAGCGCGACCACCGTCAATGGCGATGTCCGCGCCAGCATGCGATCGGCCGGCGCCGGTGACCTGCACTATTCCACGGTGAACGGGTCGATCGAACTCGAGCTCCCCGCCGCGCTCAACGCCGACATCGAACTGCGCACCGTGAACGGCGGATTCGCGACCGACTTTCCAATGACACTGAGCGGTCGCGTCAGCCCCCGCCATCTCAGCGGCAAGATCGGCAGCGGCGGCCGCGAGCTGCGCGCGACCACCGTCAACGGATCGATCAAACTCCGCAAGAGCCCCTGACGGGACATCGCTTTCATCAACGGGAAACGGGCCCGCCCTGCCGTTAGGCAGGGCGGGCCCGTTTCATTCGTCGTCCGATTTCAGGCCAGTGCGTCGGCCGACAACCCCTCCAGCTCGGCCGCCAGGGCCAGATCCTTCTGCGTGATTCCCCCGGCGTCGTGCGTGCTCAGCGTGCAGACGATCTTCGTATAGCGGATGTCGATGTCCGGATGATGATCCATCCGGTCAGCGACCGCAGCCGCGCGATTCACGAAGTCGATCCCCGCACGAAACGTCTTGAACTTGTAGCTCTTCACCAACGCGTTCCCTCGCCGCACCCAGCCGGGCAGCTTTCCGAGGGCCCGCTGGATGTCGAGGTCAGGAAGCTGTGCCATCTCAGCGCTGCGGCGGTGTCTTCGTCGTGTCCATCGCTCCCGGTGCGCCGGTCTTCTGCAACGCGTCGGCAACCTTGCCGGCGCCAAGCACGACGACTTCAACCCGCCGGTTCTGCTGGCGGCCGGCCGGTGCGTCGTTCGACGCCACCGGCTGCGTCTTTCCGAATCCCTTCGAGCTGATGCGCCCTTCCGCGACGCCGCCCGAAACCAATTGCAGCCGAACTGCCGCCGCGCGGCGCTCGGAGAGCGACTGGTTATACGTGTCGCTGCCCTGCGAGTCGGTGTGACCCTCGACCGAGATGTTGTAGTTCGGATACTGGTTGAGGATCGCTGCGATCTTCTGGACGTTGTTCGCCGCCCCCGCTTTCAGCGTCGCCTGGTTCACGTCGAAGAGGATGTCGCTCAGGCTGATTACCAGCCCGCGCGACGTCTCCTTGATGTTCGTGATTTCGGCGACCAGCGAACGAAGCTGCGTCAGTGCATCATTGAGCTTGGCGTTCGCCTCTTCAGCCACGCGCCGTAACGAATCCGCCCGCTGCTCCGCAGCCGCGTTCTGCACATGCAGCGCGGCGATCTCCGACTGTGACAGCTGCTGCTGCCGTGCCAGCGCGCTCCGCTGCGCTTCCGTCAGCGACAACAGCCGGTTCAACCGCGCCGTCTTCAGGCTGTCGGCCGCCCGCATCGCCACGCGTCGCGCTTCGGTCGCCTCCGCTGTCTGCGCGGCTCGCAGCGCGACGTACGACACCCCGTCCACATACTTCTGCGACCGGTTCATCGTCAGCGCCGTGTGCGCCGAGTCGAGCGCCTGGCGCGTCTTGATCATCTCCGCCTCGACCGTTTCATTCCCACCGCGCGCGGCGAGTGCCGAGTAGATCTGGTCGGCCTGCGTCAGGTACTGTGGTGCCTTGGCGGTGGCGCAGGCGCCCGCCGCGATCGCCGCGCACGCGATCGCCACGTTGCGCACAGTGTGCAGGCGGCTCATCGTGAGCCTCCCTGCGGTGGCAGCGACGACAGCGCTGCCTGTGCGCTCGCCTGCTCGTGGTCCGCCCTCGTTCGCATCGCTGTCGCCTTCGCCAGCCGCGCGTCCGCCGTTGCTTCACGGGCGTGGAGAATCGCCTCACTCGGCTTGCGGACGAGGTCCGCCTTCTGCGCCATGTCGAGGTGCATCTTGGCGTTGCCTAACGATTCGCCGGCCAGCGAATCGGCGCCCGCCGTTTGCGCGTCCGCGATCGCGTTCGTCGCGTCGGTGATCGCATGCGACGACTCCAGCGGCATCGCCTTGGGATATCCGCCCGCGCTCGCGCAGGCTCCGAGCAATCCAGTAACCATCACCATCGCGAGTTTTCCTCGCATGAAGCTCCTCCGTGTCGGTAAGTGGCGCAAAAACAGTCTCTTCGAGCTACCGTGGCGCGCGCGAACGATCTTCGGTGTATATTCGGTCGTACACCAGTATCACTTCGTGCAACAACCATGCTGCCCAAGCCGCCGTTCGTCCAGTCCGCGCTCTTCCCCGAAGATGATCCCGCGGTCGTCCGGGCGTTGCGCGTCATCGGGGAGCAGAAGGACATTCGCTACCATTCCGCGCCAGCGCGCACTGTCCTGAACGGCCCCGAAGTCACCGGCATGGGCTTCTGGTCGGTGAATCCGTACGTCGGTTGTGCCTTCGGCTGCGCCTATTGCTACGCGCGCTATGCGCACCGGTACGCGATGGAACGAGCTGCCGCGAACGAAGTGCTCGACGAGGCGCTCGCCCGCGACTACACCGAGATGGCGCCCTGGCTCGCCTTCGAGCGACACGTGTTCGTGAAGGAGAACGCGCCCTCCGTCCTCCGCAAGACGCTCCGCTATGGCAGCGACAAGCATCGCGCGCTCATCCACGGCGACACGATGGTCATCGGTACCGCCACCGATCCCTACCAGCCGGCCGAACGCAAGTTCAGGATCACCCGTGGAATTCTCGAGACGCTGGCCGAGCATCCCGACCTCTCCGTCACGATCATCACGAAGAGCCCGCTGGTCACTCGGGACGTCGATGTCCTGTCGCGCATCAATCGCCAATCGCGGCTGTCGATTCACCTGACGATCACGACGATCGATCGCGAGCTCGCCCGCCGCATCGAGCCGCGCGCGCCGACGCCCGAGTCGCGCATTCGTGCGATCGCGCGCCTGCGCGAGGCCGGCATCGACGTCGGCGTCAACTGCATGCCGGTGCTCCCTGGTATCACCGACAACCCATCCCAGCTCGAGGAGTTGGTCCAGCGCGTCAGTGCCGCCGGGGCGACACACGTGTCGGCATGCGCGCTCCGCCTTCAGTCCACCGCGCGAAAGCGCTACCTGCCGTGGATCGCCGCCGAGTTTCCGCATCTCGCCGAGCGTTATCGCAACACGTACACGCACGATTACAACGCCGGGGAAAAATATCGCGAAGGCCTCGCCAACTTCTTCGGCAAGCTCTGTCGCAAGTACCGCATCCGCGGAGGGCGGTATGATCCGGCGGCCAGTCTCGACGACGAGCGCGAATCGCCCGAGGGACCGCTCGCCGCCGCCGCGCGCCCGGATTTTCCCGAACAGCTCACTCTCGAGATCTAGCGGTGCGCTGCATCAGCGCTGATCACATCACCGGATCCCGCGTGTATCGCGTGATCCAGCCGTTCACCTCGCGCCACCACAGCCGCTGGTTCTGTGGCTTGCCGATCCAGTGCCCTTCGTCGGGAAACACGACGAGCCGTGATGGCACCCCGCGCCGCTGCAGCGCGGTGAACAGCGACAGCCCCTCGGTATACGGCACGCGGTAGTCCATCTCGCCATGTACCACGAGAGTCGGCGTGTTCATGTGGTTGGCGAACAGGTGGGGCGACCACTTGCGGTACTGTTCCGCTGACGCCGTCGCATCCCAGTACGCACCGCCGAATTCCCACTCGGGGAACCAGATCTCCTCAGTCGCGCCGTACATCGCTTCGAGGTTGAAGACGCCAGCGTGCGAGACGATCGCCTTGAAGCGATTGGTGTGGCCATTGATCCAGTTCACCATGTAGCCGCCGTACGATCCTCCAGCCGCCGCCAGTCGCGTCGAATCGATGAATGCGTAGCGCGCTGTCGCTGCGTCGACACCCTTCATGATGTCTTCGTACGCCTTGCCGCCCCAATCCTTCGACACCTCGTCCACGAACCGCTGGCCGTACCCGGTTGAACCACGCGGGTTGACGAACATGATCGCGTTCCCCGGCGCGGCGAACATTGCGTAGTTCCACCGCCCGTGCCAGTTGTCGATGAACGCTCCCTGCGGTCCTCCATGAATCAGCACCACCGTCGGGTACTTCTTGCCAGCGACGTATTGCGGTGGCTTCATGACGAAGCCCTGAACGCTGTCGCCGCCCGCGCCGACGTACCAGAACTCCTCGAGTCGGCGCAGCGCCAGCCCCGCGACCTTGGCGTCGGTCTCGTGCGTGAGCTGCCGCGGCGCGTCCCATCCGTTCGCCGTTAGGCGCGACACGTACACCTCGGTCGGCCGGTCGGCCGCGTCGCGTTGCCACGCGACCACGCGACCGTCGCGCGACCACGCGAACGCGCTGTTGTTGCGGTCGCCGATCGCGACCGTCGGTGGCCCGGCGGCCATGCCGCGCGCATCGAGATTTACCCGGAACAGCTTGTCGCGGCCGCGGTCGAGCGTTGCGACATAAATGGTTTTCATGTCGGGCGCGAACGCGTAGCCGTCAGCGTTGCGATCCCACGCCGGAAGCAGTTCTCGGCTCGTCTTTGCCGTGCGGTCGTAGAGCATGAGCCGCCCACGATCCGCTTCGAATCCGGCGCGCGCCAGCGACTGATAAGCGATGAAGCGACCGTCCGGCGAGTAAACGGGATTCTGGTCGGCGCCCTTGTTCGCCGCCGTGATCACCTCCGCCGAGCCGCGGCCGTCCGCCGGGACGACATAGACGTTGAGGTCCGTCGTCCACGCATCTCCCTGACGTTGATCCTTTGCGCTGTAGGCGATCTCCCGTCCGTCCGGCGACCACGCGTACGCCTCGCTTCCGCCGAACGGCGGCGGCGGCACGTCGTAGTCCGCGCCGGCGGTCAGGTCGACCGGTCCTCCGCCGCTGGCCGCCACCGTGTAGAGGTGTGACCGCGTGCCCTCGCTGTACGCCGTCCAGTGCCGGTAGAGCAGGTTGTTGGCAATGTGCGCCTTCACCTTGCTGCTGTCGGCTTCCTTGGACCGCCCCACGTTGCACGCGTCGTCCTTGCAGTCGGCGTATACCGCGGTGGTGAACGCGATCCGGTCGCCGTTAGGCGACCAGATCGGCCCGCTCGCGCCGCCATTGATCGTCGTCAGCTGGCGCTTGTCGGCTCCGCTGGCCGCGGCCACCCAGAGCTGGCCGCCCGTCACGTACGCAACCCATTTGCCATCGGGCGACCAGCGCGCCTCATTGACGTTCGTCGTCGCATCGGGGAACTGCTTCGCCGCGCCGCCGGCCACCGGCATGATGAACGTCCGCGTCGTCCGCTTGTTCGCCGTGACGTCGGCCGTTCGCACCGCGTAGAGCAGCTGCGCCCCGTCCGGCGAAAGTTGCGGGTCGGAGACGCTGGGGATCGAGACGAAGTCTTCGAACGTGATCGGACGGCCGCTGACCGCGGCCACCGTAGCGTTAGGCTTCGGCTGCTGCGCCGAGCAGGCGGGAAAGGCCGCGAGGAGGAGCGGGGCGACCAGAGCCAAGTTGAGACGGCGTGACATTCGGTGGCTGTTGACGGTGAATCGTGCGCGGCGCGGCGTTGACCGCGTCGCGTGATCATCCCTGACGTTCGCGCGGGAATTCCCCCCGCGCAAGCGCGAGGGGGCGGAACCGTGAACGGTCCCGCCCCCACGCTGACTCCGGGTGCGGAGTGTGCGCCGCGACA